>JADKIZ010000017.1 GCA_016722445.1 Flavobacteriales bacterium
GGCCAGTATTAAGAAAAGGTATAATTGCCGGACTGAATTTTAAGGATTGCAGCTTTATTATTGATTGTTCCGCATACTATGGAAATAGTGGTGGGGCAATATTGGAGATTGACAAAAATGGAAACCAGAATATCATTGGAATTGTTCTTCGATATATACCGTTTTCTACAATCTGGAAGAACAATCGGGAACCCAAGATTTCACATGTTGAGTTTTCGAACTCTGGATATTCAATATGCGCTCCAATAGACAAAATTGTCAATTTGATTGACCCAAACAATTTTGAGTATCTTTCATTAGCAAAGGCTGAATTTAAGAAGATGAATTAATTATGATTATCTCCTTAAATAAAAATCCAATAGTAAATGGCAGATTGAACCCATTCATAAATGGACGTATCAGTCCCTTGATAAATGGAAATATAAACCCCTTAATCAATGGAAACATAAACCCCTTAATCAATGGAAATATAAATCCTTTAATCAATGGAAATATAAATCCTTTAATCAATGGAAATATAAACCCATTATTGAATGGAAATATAAATCCCAGAATAAATGGAAATATAAACCCACTTATTAACGGTAATAAAAATCCGAACATAAACTACAACTATCAAGGATTATTTATCTTCGACAGAAATTTGATGCTTCAGGAATTTGTAATTAACGTAAATGACCGAATTATTCAAATTTTCGATTCAAAAATGAGAAATACAAGATTTGGGGTTAAGCACAATATGAGTGGTTATTGTATTTTCAATTTGTCAAATCAATACATTGGTCATTTTGAATCTGACTCTGAACAAGGTTATAACGAATTTTCAACTAGTAACTCGTGGACTAATATTATAAAATAACTACCGCTAACATTGGTTTAGCAATATGTCGGCTGAAGTGCATCTATGAAACAATTGTGCAAGGCTCAACAGCAGTTCTATTGAACTTTTGTGCTAAAAATCCGCCACATCGCCAAGCCGTGAACCGTCAGGCTGTGAATTAACCTCTCTACTCAATCAATTATCCATATCCGGGATTATTAGATTTGACGATGAGGCATAGGAGCCTCATTATTCTACTCATTTTTTTGCAAAAGAAAATTCGATTTGTAAAAATGAGATCGGCATCTGCAATCTAATGAAGGCAGTTTTAAAAAGAGTCAGGATGATCTTCTCATAGTCCGGCTTCCAATTTTTGAGTTTCTGAAGGAAGTCGTCAAAGTTGAAGCTGTTCATCACACGCTTGAAGTTGTAAACCGTCATGATTAAAGACATTTCAAAGCTTACTTCTCAGGTCATTTTGCACATTCACTTCGTCAATCCTCCACTCTCCTCCTTACCTTCACGCCAAATCCCATGCATTTAAGATCAAGTTGCTCGGCAAAGGCATCGAACAACTGAACCGGAATGTCGGCAACCACGAAGTCCTCCAGGCTGCTAAACGTAAGTTGTGATCTATTCTGAGGTAGAATGAAATTCACAAACCAAAAATCTCAAGCATACCACTACATGATTCAATTCCTTTGATATATTTATCATGAAAAATTTGAACAAACAGACTGGGGAGTATTTTCACAGTCTGACTTTAGCCACAATTAACAAAAAGACATGGAAGAAACAAAAATCGTAGAGTTCTATAAAACTCTTTTAGAAAATCAATCCTCGAATTACTCGATACTAATTACTGCCTTTATTGCATTAACAGCTATACTCGTTGGAAGTACTTGGTTATGGAACTTTTTAGTTGCAAAGAATCAGATAAAAAATGCTGTACTTACTCAAGTTAAAAGTGTCGAACAAAGTCTAAATAAAAAGTATGATAAAGTTATTGAGGACAAGGTAAAAGAGCTCGAGGACAAATACGACAGGAAAATGCTTACCACGGAGGCTGACCTCGCAAGAATTTTCGCTATTCATTGTGAAAACACTAACGATATTCAAAACGCAATAGATTGGTGGGCATCTGCCTTGGATAAATTTATTGCCGCCGAGTCTGACGATATGATTCGATTAGTTATTGATTCCTTAAATCGATTAGCCTTATTACCCGACTTGAACGAGCATATAAATAAAGATACGTTCACACCAGAATTTCATATTGAAATTGTGAAGAAAGCTCCACTCTTGCTTGAAAGAGAAAAAATGACAATAATTAAAGTTCTTGGGAATTATAAAACTACTTAACTATGGCTAACAGCACCTACCCAAAAGTGGCGGTTCAGTGGTTAAATCAAGCTTTGTGCTTCTATCAAAGTTTCTGCTTGGTTGATAGTGAAGTGCTTCGAAATCGCCACCTTGGCCAAGCCCGAAAACGTATCGGATATTCATAGTTCTTTCGACATGCGCATAAAAATTCCAACTATAGCTGTCATTGTCCAATTAGTGGCTATGGCATTGTCGTCATGTCAAAATGGAAAGTACAATGCATCGCATTCTTCTGATTCGGAATATCGGTTTGACAGTCTTATGCGGAACCTCGTGATTAAGTATCCGGAATTGCCCGATATAAAAAAACAAAGCAAGGATTTTTCGTATGATAAAGCATTTAAAGTTATCAAACGAACCTATTTTGCCGAGAATGGGCTTTGCTATGGCACACCAGAATTGAACTACGAGCTTAGGTCATTCAGCCCATGCGGGGGTTGTTGGAATTATCAAGTCGCATACATTTACAATGACAGCGTCAACTACATTTTGCCACTACTTGACAATTATTATTTTCACTTGACTGCTTCTGATAAGCCAAAATCATTCGAGGATATTGTTCCAAAACTTTGCTTTGAAAAAGAGTTAAATAGATTGTTTGAAACCATACCTGTTAATTTAGAATACAGGAAATGCATCATTGATAACCTAATGAGTTCATGCTTAAATTGTACCAAGACAACGAGATATGATTTGCCAAAAATTGGCGCTTTTGCGGAGGCAATTCAATTAGATTCATTTTACAATCAGGATTGCCAGGAAAGTGTACTAAAAAATTTGGAGCGAATCAAAATTGATATAGAAAACCCAAACAAATTGGTTTATCATTCATTTGTCTTTGTGTACGTTTTTAATTTTGACAAGAGTAATTTTGAAGTTGAGGTTCTAAACTATCCTTGCTATAGTATGTTTTTGTGGTGATAGATTTGAACATCCGATAACAGCACTTACCAGCAATTGGCGGTTCCGTGCTTTCTAGAAGATTTGTACTGGAAGAAAGTTCATCGATATATTTGAAAAGTAGTGCCAGAAGTCGCCAACTGCTGGCGGTCGCCAAACGTTAGCGAAAACCCCAATCATGAATCATATATCACATTGTCTTGTTCTATTCCTGTTCATGGCTTGTCAAATGCCTGAGAGGGTTGAATTCGAAGGGAAAATCACATACAAGATCGAAGTTTCCCCCGATATTCATCATCATACCTTCAGCACTCATTTTACAACAAGACAGTGGACCTCATTTTCAAAACATTTTTATTCCTTCACATTGTTGGTGGTTCCTTAGGACTACTCACAGGAATGATGAATATGCTCAGAAAAAAAGGCGACAAAAACCATAAACGAACGGGGATTTTTATCGCTATGATCACGGCAGGTGTTTCATCGCTTGCTCTTGCTTCGCTTCACCCAAACTACTTCTTGTTTATGGTTGGTGTGTTTACACTTTATATGGTTTTATCGGGTCAACGCTACTTAAAACACCAACAACAAAACAACATCGACGCCAAAGGCATAGAATGGACAATCACCATTCTCATGTTGTGTGCTTCGCTTTTGTTCATCGGCATGGGCATTTTCTCCATCAGCAAATCAAATCTGTTCGGACTTGTATTTGTGACTTTTGGTAGTTTAGGGATTCTTTTTGTTCGTCAAGACTTTCAAAATTACCAGGACAAATCACCCCTAAAAAACTACTGGCTGATAGGACACTTGCAGAGAATGATAGGAGGTTTTATTGCAGCATTGACCGCATTTTTGGTCGTAAACGCAAAACTTTTTCCAGATCAAATACCTGGTTATTTGATTTGGTTATTGCCGTCCGCTTTGTTGACACCTTTGATTATTAAATGGAGCAGACAATATCGAATCAATAAAAATTGAACGAGTAACAACAGTTCTGTTTGTGCGCTGTTGGCATATTTAGTCTTAATAGTTATGCTGCATTTTTTTCGGACATGATGTCGAAGAATAAAATATGACCCAAGACTTATTTAGAAAAATTCAAATCTTCACACTGAACCACTGGAAAAACCCACTCTCACAAACTTTCATACATCAGTGATGATCAGCGATTCATGCGATGAAATTCATCGCCCAGAAATCTATACATCCACTTAGCCATGACCCATTCCTTTGATATTTAGTCCTGATCAAACAAGCCAGCGTCGATTGTTTGTCCGTAATTTAGAGCGCCCGCACCTCAGCACCCGAAAACAAAACAGGTATTGTTTAATCCATGAATACATGACGAAATTATTTGCGATATGTTCTATCATCCTATCCTCCATCCTATTCGCATCTTGCGGAAATAAGCCCATTTCAACAACTTCAGCGAGTGACTTACCATCACAGGAAGGCAGTTCTACCAAACTATCGATTGTCACCAAGCTGAAAGAAAACTCGCATCTATCCATAGAAAAGAGAATTGCGCTCTATCATCAACTCAAAGCAGAAAATCCCGGACTATATGATTTTGAAGATGAAACAGAACTAACCCTTTATGGATATTCGTTTCTATGGGAAAACAATTTACCAGAAGCCATCGCTGTTTTTAAACTCATCATCTCCGAATTTCCCAACTCATCGAATGCGTATGACAGTATGGGTGAGGCATATCTACAAGCCAAAGACAGCTTGAAAGCCCTTGAAAATTATGCGAAATCATTGCAGATGAATCCTGACAATTTTCACGCTGAAGATGTCATCGAACAAATAAAATATCCAAACCTCAAGCCTATATCATCTCGGGAAAAATTTTCAAAAGTTTATCTCCAGGAAGAATACAGATCAGACTTAGATCAATTGGGTCAAAAGCTTTTGGCCATTCATCCCCATGCGCTCAAATTCATTTCCAAAGAACAATTTTGGAAAAATATCGAGGATAAAAAATCACTCATTACAGAAAACACAACATATGCAGAATTTGCTTGGCACTGTAACGCCATCATTGCAAGCATCGGTTGCTCGCATACAGCGTCTTCTACGATGCAAAATGATTACCATGAGTTCACGATGTTACCCGTGGAAAATAGTTTTCCATTGCAGATCAGGTGGATCAATAAACAGTTGTTCGTCGTCAATCCCATGAACAATTCCGATCAGGTAAAAGTTAAGGATGAGATACTGAGTATTAACGGTGTTGAAACATCCAAACTCATTTTCGATATCTACGATCACATCGCATCACAAGCGAATATTCAAACATTTAAAACAATACACTTCAATACCTATTTCGCTGCTTTAATTCCTTATGCATTGGGATTGCCAAAGACTTTTGAAATTGTTGTAAAAGGCAATGGTGTTCCGATCAAATTGCATCCATCCCAAAAAATGGCCACTGAATTATATGATGCATCCATAAATAGTTGTCATCAAGATTTATGTCTGGAAATGTTGGGAGATAAAACAGCTTTGCTCACCATTTCGTCTTTCAATTACTATGAGTGGAACAACTATCATGTTTTCAAAACATTCTTAGACAGCAGCATGAAAGTCATCCACCACAACAACACAGAAAATCTGATCATTGATATAAGGTATAACGGAGGCGGTTCTCAATATCCGAGTATATACTTGCTGCAACATCTGATGGATAAGCCCTTCACTTATTACTCCAATGCAGATTTTGCAGGAAAAACAGATCCGATTTATGGCGAAGAAATGATCTATCCACTTGAAAATCGATTTAGCGGAAAAGTCTTTTTCCTCATCGATGGAAATGGAAAATCCACCACCGGACATTTTATGAGTATGGTGAAAGCGCATAACTTAGGAACCATCATTGGTGAAGAGTTAGGCTCGAATCAATTCTGTACAGCAGGACAAACACTTTGTCGCCTGAAGCATTCTAAATTGATCATTTCAGTTGCGAATAATACACACGAATCCACAGCCACCAACTTGCCAGATGAGGTTGGAATACTGCCCCATTACCAAGTAACACAAAGCATAGACGATTACCTCAACAGAGTTGATGTGGTGAAGAACTACGCCCTTCAATTGATCAAACAATAGGATAAAAAATTCAGGATATCAATCTTTAAGACAACGAACAGATAACCCAGTTCTGAAGGTCACGTAATCTCGCGTACCAATACCATTATAATAGATCAGTTTTCGCCGATAACTGCTGCTGCTGGTTGCCGATGTGGTACTCCACCAAAATCCTTCGTCCTGTTCTACAAAAAACAGCCCATTGCTTCCATTGCGAAAACCTCCGGGCAAAGCAGAGAATCCACTGCTATTATCCGCATTCGTATTTGGAGTATTCCAATAAACCACGCCATCACTTTTCATGTGTCCACCTGCTACATTAGGGTAGGCATCACCACCATCAGAGGCAGGGTCCAAATAGTTTAAGAGTATGCTCCATTCTTCATCACTGGGCGCATGCCAACCGGTGGGACATAGATTGCGTGGATCTGTAACAGTGTACCAGTTGTACAGTTTGCCGTACGGACAATTGTAGGTTGCACTATCATTGTTGTACCAACAAAACGCACCTTCGGATTGCGAAGACCATCCACCATTTGCAGTTGCAAGAGGAATCTCATCGCCATTTTGGTAATGTCTTGTTCTCAGGTTTTCGGCCATCCATTCTTGCGTACCAATCACAATTGTTTTATAGACATTGCCATCACGATCTGCAAGGCTACCGTAAGTCAAGTTTGGATTATGTACTTCATCAGCTCCACAGGCATTCAATGTTCCAGATGGAATGACCGGGAGAGAAAGGTTACAGGTTTGTCCACCGATATTCAAGGCAAAAATTGCCAAGCCATAATTGGCGGGAGTTCCTGAGATATTGTAAATCAAATATCCTGATCCATTGGCAAAAGCACCAGGATCCAATGTGGCAGTGAGTCCTGTTACACCAGTAGAGTTCACTGTTTGGCCATTGTGAGGACCACCATTGCCATCAACATAAAGAACGAGACTACTCACATCACTTGCCAGTGTTTCTTGAATGAGCGTACCAGTGTTCACGATAGTTTGGCAATCCAGCGCATTGATGCTACCTGGGCACTGTCCGCCAGTAGTCCATGTTAGTGCTCCATTGCAAAGTGTAAGCACTTGACCATTGTTTCCAGGATCCAATGTGACCCAGTCTATTCCGTTCCAATACAACAATTGATTGGAAACAGTCCCACTATTCAATCCATTTCCCGGAGGGCCTTGTGGTCCAGTTTCACCGGGCACACCTTGTGGTCCTTCCGGACCTTGTGGTCCCGTTTCACCTTGCGGTCCAGCAGGCCCAGTTTCACCAATTGGACCTTGCGGGCCTGGTTCTGTATTACCCGCATGGGCAGCATACAATGCATAAGGTACACTCAACAATTCACTTACACTCGAGATGGTATAGTTGGTACCACCGGTAGGATCAGTTTCCGTTTTTATAAAAAAGGGACCATTTGCCCAATCGATCAATCCGAAATCGCCACTTAGCACAACCCCGGTTCCTATTTCAATACTCACCAAACCATTGATATTGGTAGTGGCTGTTTGCGATTCTACGAATACTGGCAAGCCATTTACTGCGCCCTGCAAGATGCTTATCTGCATGCCCACTGATTGGTTTGTCAACAACGTATTGCTGCTGTTTCTTATGACCGCTTGATAACTCATTTTGTTGGGTGCTTGCGCGCGAAGTGCTACACCGAATACAATGGAAAAACATATCAAAATAATGCGCTTCATATTAATTTGCTGTTTGACTGTAAAGAATGAATTGAGGTAAAATTGGTTA
The DNA here is from genome assembly GCA_016722445.1 of Flavobacteriales bacterium. Lineage (GTDB taxonomy): Bacteria > Bacteroidota > Bacteroidia > Flavobacteriales_D > Sanyastnellaceae > JAIBBG01. The sequence goes on from JADKIZ010000017.1 coordinate 7,950, forward strand.
TGGGTCAAATTTAACAAGTTCATGCTGTCCGACATCGACAAACACATTTGAAGAATAACTTGCTCTCACGATTTGTCTTGATCCTTATTTTGAATTTGAAGAAAAACCCATTCACTTGTTATTGCTGTAATGAATTCTATCTAACATTTTTTTTTCAGTTCATTTTCAGTGAGTCAAGAACTACTCGCCATGCTGTTCAAACTTGCCAGAAATCTTGGAACGAGAATTTTTCCTATCGGATAAAATAAGCATAGATTCCTCTACACTTCGTGTAGCGGAATGACGACTATAGAGAGAGCATTGGCCGCCTTCGGCGGCTCGAATGACAAGATACGGTATAAACAATGAATTGAATGATAAGAAAACCTATGCGATTGCAGGCCACCGCAGGTGGCCTGCCTAAATTCCCAAGTATTCACTGTCATTCCTATTCACGAAGTGAAGAGGAATCTATCCTTCTATCTACTCTTTTGAGCACTCATGACAGTGCAATTGAAAAGTACTTACAAATCGCTATCCATGAGCACATCCACTGAATTGAGTCGCGAACTTTGAGCAAATCAATCGGTCCTATACGATACATTCTCATTATGTCACAAGCAAGTTAGATTGGCCATTCTATCGAACAACAATTCTTGGAATCTGGGTTAAATGGAAATCAGAAACATCTGGCGTCCACATGAAGAATTCTCACAAAAACTCCATCAGCGCAATACTTTATTTTCATCGTTTTATCACATTGCATTACATTCGTATCAGAACAAGCGAATCACGGATCTGTGTCAAATGAGAGGAAGTTCATGCGTGCGAAATGCAAGACAAGTTAGAAAGCACTGGCATTTTTCCTGTGAAGCTAAACGCATTGAACAAGACTTCATACCGGCTTAACCAAATACACAGACCATGAAACATTTATTACTATTGATTTCTGCATTGATGAGCATGATCACAGGCGCTCAAAATCTTGTTCCCAATCACAGTTTTGAAGAATACACTGAATGTCCCAATTATACCGGTCAGATTGATAGAGCATTCCCTTGGTTCATGCCATTAAACACAGGTAATGCATCCAGTGACTTGTTCAATGAATGTAATCCCGCATATGTAAATGTTCCTGCGACAGTTTGCGGTTATCAGAATTCGCATACTGGTGTTGGCTATGCTGGAATATTCACCCATGGAGCCTTGAATGCCCGGGAATATTTGGAAGTTCAACTTACTTCTCCACTTGTTGCTGGACACACCTATCAGGTGGAAATGTATGTGAATGCAGCAGATGAATCAGGTGTTGGTTGTGATGGCATTGGAATTTACATTTCCATGGATTCCGTTGCTGGTGACGGTACAAACTTGCCACTTCTTGTAACCCCGCAAATCAGCAATCCATCTGGCGAGGTCATTTCCGATACAGTTCAATGGACATTGGTTTCCGGCACCTACACCGCGGACGGAGGTGAAAGTTATCTCACAATTGGAAATTTCTTAGATGACACTACCACCCAAACCGAGGAATATGATCCCAACGGTTGGGGCCGTGGTTATTACTTTGTGGATGATGTCTCTGTAACAGATCTGGAAACTTCTGGTGTAGATAACATGAATAAGAATGACGGCATCCACTTCTACCCGAACCCTGCAATCGATAAGTTATATGTTGAAACGAATACAGCAGAGAACATACATCTCGAATTGTTTGATATGAATGGCCTTCATGTGTTAAATGTCAATGTAAACAACAAATCAAGCATCGATATTACAACACTTGAAAATGGCATTTATACTTTGGTCATGAACACTGCAAGTCGGTCAATCACCAAAAAACTGGTTATCGTGCATTGACAAATACATAACTGAACTTCATTTGAGAGGGAAGATTGGAAAATTTGTAGTGTGGAATGATGTAGATCTTCTTAAACTATAATATTCCATCACCACCTTTCATCACTTGTTGTAAAATTTTCCTGAACTTCACTTCCACCCCACCCCACAAATGAGCGGTGAATGAAGTTGTTTGGATGCCATTCCTGGGAACATAATTTTGGAAATTCCCATCCAAAAACCAGTGGTTCATCAAAAACCGGATAACTTTTTGTCATCACTTTCATCTTTGATTTACAATTGTTTACAATAGAAACAAAAACCAGAGTAAGGGAAAAATTTGGATATGTTAAAATTGAAAGTAAATTGCTTCAAAAAAGTGAAGACCAGAACACACTTTAAAAACGGGGCGACATCCGAAAAGCCTTACGAGTAGGAAATTTAGATGATCCAAATACCATGAATCCAAAAAAACCACCACCCTTTTTCTTTTCGCCTTACTCTTTGTTTCGTTAAGATCAAACGCCCAGGAACTTGAAATGAAATCAGGTTTCTTCTTAAACTATGGACATACTAAGGTGACTAGTTTAGATTGCTACAACTTCGACAATCTCATGTTTGCATTTGAAATTAAACCTGAGATGTTCACTTATGACATTGTAAACTTCAATGTCAATTATGATACAACAATCGCTTCTTGGTACACCAAAACAATGACCAAAGAAATGTTTAAGACCAAATTTGAAGGTAAAAAAGTTGGTTATATCATGATTTTTGAAGCAGGAAAGTTCGCCAGTGATATCCCAGGTTTTAACAGAGGTTATATGGCTTATACCAGTAACATCGGTCAAAAGAAAAAACTCAATAATTGGCCGATTGTATTTGCCATATCAGGTGGAGTTCAAGATGGATACAAAACTGAAACTTCAGGATCTACTTATAAAACTGTCCCAAATTATCAGTACACCAGATTGCATACCAATAGAATTATATGCAGCAAACGAGTAAATAAACTAACCTGGCCAACTGAATTGGCAGAAGAACAAAAAGTTGAATGTATGCCATCAACAGAAAAGACGATGGTTACTCCGGAATTATAATACATTTCAAACAATGCATTGGAAAAGGTCACTGGAAAGTGACCTTTTTTATTGGGACATGGAGGATGTTGTTTGTTTCAGGGTATAGACGCGATAAGCGAATGAGCATACAGAAACAGAAAACGCATGAGAATTTGGAGTTAGCTAATTAGAACATTCAAACATACACATGCCGCGGGTCGCCACACTACTCCGCAGCGCAGAGGCCCCGGGGGTGAGGCCTAAAATCTCATTCTCATTCTGTTTCTCATTCTCATTCCACATCCGACCCCTACAGGGTCGCGACATCATACATCTGCATTCGGGCTATAGAGAGGCGACCCCGATATGGTCGATTCGGGGGAATGAGAATCAGAAACAGAATGAGAAACAGAATCAGAAACAGAATGTGAATGTGAATGTGAATGTGAATGAGAACTGAGTTACTCAGAACTTTCAAACATACTTCCGATGGGGGTCACCCCTCTCCTCTGGAGAGGGGCCGGGGGTGAGGCCCATAATCTCATTCCACATCCGACCCCGATGGGGTCGATACACGGGAATGAGAATCAGAAACAGAATCAGAAACAGAATGAGAATGAATAAATGAACTACCCCCTATCATACCTTTTAACCACACCCGATTTGATATCACTTAGGTAAGATTTCAGATCTGTCTTCACCTCGCCACTCATGATGAGCAAACCAATAATATTTGGAAATGCCATTCCCAAAATCATCATATCAGAAAAATCAATCACAGCGCCAAGTCCGGATACCGTTCCTATAACCGTGCAGATCATGAAGATGACATTGAATGTTTGTTTGATCCACCATTTTTCTCCAAACAGATAAGCCCAGGATTTCATGCCATAATAACTCCAGGAGATCATGGTCGCATAGGCGAACAAAATGATGGCAACCATCAGCACCCAATCGAACCAAGGGAACATGGAAGTAAATGCGGCATTGGTCAATGAAGATCCTGTAAGACCCTGCGGATCTTGAGCGTATCCAGTGAATACAAGTACAAGAGCCGTCATGGTGCACACGACAACTGTATCAATAAAAGGTTCGAGCAACGATACAAGACCTTCACTCACCGGACGATCGGTCTTTGAAGCGCTGTGTGCGATACTCGCAGAACCAATTCCAGCTTCATTGCTAAAACTTGCCCTTCTGAAACCCATCAACATCACGCCCATAAATCCACCTTTCATGGCATCTGGATGAAAAGCTCCATTCCAAATTTCGGCGAAAGCATCACCGATATGATTGACATTGGCACCGATGATGATCAACGCAAAAATGCAATATACACCGACCATGAACGGAACGATCTTATCAGTAACCCTTGCAATACTCCGTATGCCACCGACAATCACCAATCCGATGCATACAGCGACGATTACACCGAACCAAAGTGATGACACGTTCTCAGCTCCGACGGTCTGTGCAACTTGTGCAAATGCCTGATTGGCCTGTATCATGTTACCACCTCCCAATGTTCCACCTACACACATGACAGCAAACAAAACGGCAAGCACTTTTCCCAATCCACCGAGATTTCTTTTAGCGAGACCTTTCGACAAATAATACATTGGTCCACCACTCACCTCGCCTTTCTCGTCAATATTGCGATACTTCACTCCAAGCGTACATTCAACAAACTTGCTACTCATACCAATGAATCCGGCCACAATCATCCAGAACGTGGCACCCGCTCCACCAACCGCAATGGCCACAGCGACGAGAGAAATATTATCCAACCCCAAAGTTCCACTCAGTGCAGCAGTGAGTGCTTGAAATTGCGAAACCTCACCTTTGTCTTCCGGCTTCGAAAACTTACCCATGGTAATTTGCACAGCAAGTCTGAAAGCGCGGATATTGATAAAACCAAAGTAGATGGTAAACCATGCAGCAGCAACAATCAATAGTACCACAACGAGCCAACAATCCTGTGTAACAGGTGTACCATTGGGATGAAGAAGTGGAGAACCATCGGCCTGATAGACAACTGGATCATAAATACCGATAGCCGCAAAAGGATCCCAAAGTAATACACTAGAGAGTGCATTTACTATAGGAATAAAAAACGCATTGAGTTTTTCTTCCAATGATATGGCTTCAATCATAAAAGTGGCGTCACCCGTGTTTCCCAGCGCATCGGTCACATGAAGCGAATATTCTATTCCTTCATCCAAACCAGAACAAACATCAGATGAATTGGGAATATCCTTTTTAGACCATATATAGGTATAGGGCATTTCACCACCTGACAACACGACCTTTACACTTCCATCTTTAATTTCTTTTGACGGGTTGGAATGTTCCAATTGAATGTTCAATTGGCCGTATCCAATGTTAAATAACAACAGCAGTACGAATGATATAATAAGTGCTTTCATGCTTTGAAATCAAGGTGATTACGCCTATCGGCAAAATGCAAGCATACAATAAACCTTTTGAATTTCAACACAGATTCTCAAACCGGATGTAACCCTTTAAGGATTCGTCGCGTATCAATCCAGCCTGAAAAACTAAAACCGGTCTGTAACACAATGAAAAGGCCAGTGAAGAGGCTCGGGCTACCGGAGCAATCCGGAGGTATGCTGTGATGCATACAGAATAATCTGACACCCTAAACAAATGACAAAGCACGTTTTGCTTGTAACACTGTTACAGCTTTCAATCACAAGCTTCAGCCAGAACTTCATCTGGTCGAAAAACATCGGTAGCAATGGTAATGATGGTGGAAACTCCATCATGGTAGACGCAGATGATAATATTTTATCATGTGGCTACTTCTATGGGACAATTGATATTGATCCAGGTTCTGAAGTCAACAATGTGACCTCATCAGGATCTGCAGACATTTATGTGATCAAACAAAACTCCAATGGAGATTTAGTCTGGGCGAAGACATTCGGCGGTACAGGTATTGACCGCGCGTATGCACTCGTGTATGACTCCGAAGGAAATGTCTACGTTACAGGCCACTTCTTTGGCACTGTAGACTTCGATCCGGGTGTCGGCACTCAACTAAAACGAGTCATGGACAACACGACATCTTCCTGCTCAAGTTGAGCAGCTCTGGTGATCTCGCGTGGATACAAACCATCGGTGGTACTGAAACAGATTATGGTCGTGCATTGACGATCGGTCAAGATGGTCAAGTCTGTCTCACAGGGTTTTATAGTGAAACAGTAGATTTCGATCCGGGCGTCGGCAACACTACTTACTCGGCAACCACTATGCAATTTTATGATGTGTTCATCACAAAATTCAGTTCAGATGGAAATCTGATCTGGGCCAAATCCATTGGTGGAACAGGTATGGAAGATTCGTTCTCGATTGCAACAAATGCATCAAACGAAGTTTACATCACGGGCTTCTTTGAAGAAACCGCAGATTTCAACCCATCAGCAGTCAGCAATATAGCTGAATCCAATGGTGCATATGACATTTTCATTCTCAAGCTTGATTCCGATGGAAACTACATTTGGAATAAGACCATCGGCGGTACTGGAAATGATATCGGACGTTCGATTCTCAGTGATGTAAATGGTAACATTGTCATCTCCGGAATTTTCAGTGATAACATGGACGCAGATCCAGGTGATGCGATCATGCCATTTATTTCCGCAGGCTTTTCAGATGCATTCGTGATGCAAATGGATGCCGAGGGTAATATGAATTGGGCACTTCCACTTGGAGGCACCGACAACGACGAAGCAAAATCTGTTTCTGTCGATTTCGAAGGAAATTATTATGTGTCTGGTTGGTTTGGATCAACCATTGAAATTGATTCTCCGGAAATCAGCGGTATAACATCAGCAGGAGCAATAGACATCTATGTGCAGAAACTGCATCAGGATGGCAGCCTCGCATGGATACAAACACTTGGCGGTACTTCTGTTGACTATGCCAATTCTGTTACGTGTGACGGTTCTGGTAGTATTTATATCACTGGAAGTTTCAGCGAAAGCGCAGACTTCGATCCGGGATCAGAATCACATAACATGAATTCAAATGGCGGAAGTGATATCTATCTCACGAAACTTTGTTATGCCCTTTTGCCTCAGGACATCATTTCAGGATCCGCAGATGTTTGTAATGAACAAGAAGCGATATTCCAATACATCGATTCACCATATCTGGTAAATTATACCTGGAGTCTTCCAGAAGGAGCAACACTGGTGAGCGGACAGAATTCATCTGAAGCGCGCTTTGTATTTACTCAGCCAGTGAACCAAATTCTTCTGACAACACAAAATGCATGCGGTATGACTTACGAAGCAAGCATCGAGGTTCTTTCTCATGAATTTCCAGAAATCAACATTGATGCTTATCCAGGCACAACATTGTGTAGTGGAGAAACACTCATGCTCACAGCTTCTGGCGCAAGCAATATCACCTGGCAGGATGGCATCATCAATGGTGAAAATTTTATAGCCAATGAATCAAGAGAATACATCGTGGAAGCGACCAAGGGTCCAAACTGCACATCCACTGCGGCAATCACTATTGAAGTGGAAGCAACTCCTCAAATAGTTGCCACAGCAAGCCTGACCACTGTTTGTGGAAATGGCGAAGTGATTCTTTCCGCAAGTGGTGCTGATGAAATTGCCTGGGCTGAAGGCATTTCCAGTGGCGAACCAGTGAGTATTACTGAAACAAGAACATTCCATGCCATGGCCATGTCACCCAATGGATGTCTTGGTGCAGCAGAAATCACGATTGAAGTTCACCCACTGCCAGTCATCGATGCCCACGCCACCAATTCAAATATTTGCCACGGAAACAACGTGACATTGTTTGCAACAGGTGCAGAAAACTTTTTCTGGAGCAATGGCATTTCTGATAATGAACCAGTAACACTCAATCAAACCACTACTTTCACAGTAGCAACGACAGACGAATACGGCTGCACCGGTTATGACGATATTACCGTGATTGTACATCAAGCACCGGAAATCATCGCCAATGCCACAGCAACAGAAATTTGTCATGGATCGGCCATCACATTATCTGGTAGTGGTGGAGAGAATTTCCAGTGGAGCAATGGAGTGAACGATAACCAACCATTCAATTTGTTTGAAACAACAACTTTTACCCTAAGTGGTATGAGTGAATACGGTTGCATTGGTGAAGCAGAAATCACCATCAACGTACATGAAATTCCAGTGATCACTGAACAACCATCAACCATTACTTCAACTGTTGGTGATGATGTTTCATTCCAAATCATCACTGAATTCCCTGCTGATACTTATCGTTGGCAGCGCAGCAATGGCACAGGTTTCGAAAACATCGAAAACGATGCTGTATTCAGTGGTGTAGGTTCTGCAGTCCTCCATATCAACAATGCTGGAGCAGAATTGGACGGCAATCAATTCCGTTGCATCTTAACAAGCGGTCCTTGTGTAGAATTTTCTGATGTTGCTTCACTTACCATGACACCCGATGGTGTAGAAGAAGTCGAAGCAAATCTCATTCAGGTTTATCCAAATCCTGCAAGCGGTATGATCACCCTCGCAGTACAAGAGAATCTGATCGGTATGGATTTCCAAATCTTTGATCAAACCGGAAGATTGATGCTTGAAGAAAAAATCACCCGGAATGTTCAACAAATAGAACTTTATGATTTCGCCTCAGGTCTTTACACACTTCATTTGGCGCAATCTTCACAAAAGCCAACGCGCTTTGTTGTAAAATAAAAGGAACTTGATTTCCCTGAATCTGATTTTCTCCCAACCTTTGCGTTGATGAAAATCAGATTCTTTTTTTTAGCAGCCATCGCATCCATCCTGCTTGCAGGCTGCCAGAAGCCCATTCCCGGTCACTCGATTTTGACAATCAGTTTGCCAGACCATTCCACCGTAAAACTAAACATGGGTATGGATAGTTATCTACTGTTGTGGCATGGCGACCGCCAATTTATTATCCGAACAGAAAAATTGCATGCGCAATCGATAGACCTTCAGGTGGTAGAAACATTTTATACTCCAGACAGTATTGCTCAATCTACCGATATCGTAAAAGTGAGCAGCAGCCAACTCCATGTGTTGGTTGGCAATCCAGCTCCTTTGAATGATCTACATCCGGAATACACAGTAGATCTGATCGACATCATTGAACACCGCAGCGAGTTAACCAATACATGCCATGACAATATCGCCTGTTGTATTTCCGGTTGCAATCACCAGTTGTGTTGCTCTACTCCAAAAGGCAAATGTGCCAACGAAAGTTGCACCTGTGAGGAAGATCAAACATGTTCAGAAAAACATCCCCAGCCAACCATTCATGATTTCGCAAAATTATTTAGCAGAGAAAAACTCAAAGTGACGATTCCTTGGGCCAAGAAATGATAAGGCCTTTATCATTTTGAAGTGAATACCCTGAAAATTTTTCCGGGTGAATATTGCAGAAATACTAGGATGCTCATTTAAAATAAGTGTACTCCACTTCGAGAAACCCGTTCATTCCAAAAGTGACCTCATCGCCGGATTTTGAACAATCGATAAACTCCCTGCGAATGGGATTGTTTTGACCGTCAATAGCCGTGCAGAGACAATCATAATTTCTTTCGATATAATGATCAGTGAGTCTTTCACATCGAGACGTTCTGCAAATTCCGTTTAGGTCATCGTAAGAACTGATACTCAAAAACGTTTTGTCCTTTCCAACATAGGTTTTCACTACCCTATTCTTTTCATCATACTCGTATTCGAAATAGAGTTGATTGGAGTTCCAGTGTTTCGTCATTCTACCCAAACTGTCATAAGCAAAATGCTCATATTTCCATGCATAGTCCTGAGATTTAGAAGCAGAATAAATCAACCTGCCTTCGCGATCAAATACGTCCTTGATAGAATCCTGTTTGCCGGTAAGTGTATACTCTGTCACTTTCATGACTGTATCACCGACGTATTGCAAAGAAGTAGATGAAACCAGTTTCACTCCCTCATAATTCGACCGATTGGTCAATTTACCATCGACATCATAAGTAAATTTGATCTGACCAGTGGGGTGTTGGATGACAGATATTTTATCGAAAAAATTATACTCATACAACGTCATTTCCTTACCTGTGGATGTGGCAAGTGTACGTTTGACCAATTGACCTTTGCGATTAAAGAGATAAACATCATCAACTTCATGGTATTTATGTCTTGCAGAAATATCTCCTCTACATGCTTCAAACGTTGAAAAACGGTCGCCTGGATTTCTGGGCTGAAAACGATGCACTTTCAAGCTTTTTACATGCCCTTTTAAAGACCAATTGTTGAGATAATAAAATTCACCGGGAGGAACAATATCCAATGGTAAAGACTGAGCGAATACATGACAGCTACAAGAAAGCCATAGTCCTATCAACAATAACAGATAGCGCAAAATCATTTCAGCAGTTCCGGTAAATTCTGGTTAACAGTAAAACTCTACCACACAGGTAGTCATTTTCCGCTCCGAATATAGCATTCCTTTGAATTCCGGAGCATGAATTCCGTCACCAAAAGAAATATTGCCCTTTAAAACGACCGCTTCATCCCATAATCCTTTGTGAATCAATTGTGACAAGGTGAATGCTCCGCCTTCGACCAAAACAGATTGAATATTTCTACGATACAGCTCAGACAGGATGAATTCCGGCAGATCATTGGAAAAATCAACATGAAACCACTCGACATGATCCTGTTACCTCATGTTCTTTTTCAGTAAAAACAAGGGTTTGTGCATCCTGATTCAACACATTTGAATCAGAAGGAATTTTGCGTTCACGGTCAATGATTACCCTAAGTGGATTGCTGCCTTCAACTTCACGCACAGTCAATGTTGGATTGTCGTTCAATGCCGTGTTGGTTCCAATCAATATGGCAACATGTTGCGCTCTTAGATGATGAACAAAAACCCGGGCATCGTCACCCGTAATCCAATTCACTCCGACATCATTCGATTGTCTTTTTTTATCGATAAAACCATCTTGGGTCTGAGCCCATTTGAGCGTGATAAATGGGCGTTTCTTTTCATGAAAAGTGAAGAAACGACGATTCAGATGTCGACACTCAGCATCAAGCACACCAATGATTACCTCAATACCATGTGTCTTGAGACGCTCTATTCCCTTACCTGATACATTCGGATTGGGATCCGAGGAGCCGATGACCACTCTCGGAATTCCCATTTGAACAATCAAATCAGCGCAGGGAGGAGTTTTGCCAAAATGAGAACAAGGCTCCAGATTGACATAAATGGTAGCATCCTTCAACAACGCTTTATCCTGAACTGAATGTATGGCATTGACTTCAGCATGAGGACCACCATAGAACTGATGAAAACCCTCGCCAATGATCAAACCGTTGTGAACGATCACAGAGCCCACCATTGGATTTGGTGCCACCTTTAACTCACCGCAACGGGCGAGTTGAAGACAACGTCTCATGTAGGTTTCATGCCACTGATCAGACACTTGATTCAATTCTTTTATCAAGTTTAACCCAAATCATGCAGTCGAATTTCTATTCCGATCCAAAACAACTTTGAATACTCGCACTTGCTCGTTTCGGGTGCTCACCATGGGAGTGACCATGTTTGTGCGCCCGAAACTTGCGCGAGCGCTCGTATTCTTTGGTGTTTTGAATCTCATTGACGAAATCGACTGCATGATCTGGGTTTAAGTGGACAAGATCGGCATAAAACCCATGCTTGACCACAAGAAGGTATGCTCAAATTCAATCCGAATCTAGCTGAAAGATTCGGAGGTTATGGAGCAAGACAGATCTTATGCTTTGTAAAATGGTAAAGCTGTAACTACTGCTTTCAAAGCCTTGCCGCGAATATTGATGAAAATTTCAGAACCAGGTTTTGAAAGTTCGGTAGGGACATACGCCATACCAATTGGCTTATTCATTGAAGGAGATTGTGTGCCGCTGGTAACAACACCAATTACATTCATATTGGCATCTACTACCTCATAGCCATGACGTGGAATTCCTTTGTCGATCAATTCGAAACCAACCAGTTTTTTAGCCACACCATTTTCTTTATGTGAACGGATCGCTTCGGAGTTGACGAAAGTTTTGGTGAATTTGGTAATCCAACCAAGACCTGCTTCAATCGGTGAAGTTGTATCATCAATATCATTTCCATAGAGACAAAAACCCATTTCAAGGCGGAGGGTGTCTCTAGCTCCTAAACCAATCGGTTTAATGCCAAACTCAGCACCAGCACTCATCACAGCATTCCAAATCTCTTCGGCATTTTCATTCGGGAAATAAATTTCACAACCACCGGCGCCAGTATAACCTGTTGTTGAAACGATCACATTTTCTACACCCGCAAAAGTTCCCATCTTGAAAGTATAATATTCCATACTCAAAAGATCCATATCGGTAAGCTTTTGCATGGCTTGAAGCGCTTTCGGTCCCTGCACGGCAAGAAGTGATGTCTTTTCGCTGTGATCTTCGAGTTTCGCACCGAAAGTATTTTTACTGTTGATCCAATTCCAATCCTTTTCAATATTGGAAGCATTCACAACGAGTAAATACAATTCATCGTGAAAACGATACACGAGCAAGTCATCCACGATACCACCTTGATCGTTTGGTAAACATGAATACTGCACTTTACCATCAACCAGTTTGGAAGCATCATTGGAGGTGACATACTGAATGAGTTCCAGCGCACCTTTTCCGCTTACCAGAAATTCACCCATATGGCTGACATCAAAAACACCCAAAGCCTTTCGCACGGTATTGTGTTCATCGAGCAGTCCAGAATATTGAACCGGCATAAGATATCCGGCAAAAGGAACCATTTTAGCTCCGAGGTTCTGATGCACTTGTGTGAGTGCTGTAAGCTTAAGGTCGGTAGTCACTTCCATTTGAGTATGTGAAATTGGATTAATTTATTGTGTCAAAATTAGGAAAGCCTGGGGGCTGATGCTCAAATTACTTCTTCACGCTTTAGGATTATTCAAAAGAGCGTCAAATGCTTTCAGATACAATTCGCGATTCGCGATGACACTGTACTTATCTATGACGGTGTTTCTGGCAGCCTGACCAATTCTTATTCTCAATTCCTCATTCGCAATGAGACTTGAAATGATATCAACCCATTCTTCGGTATCCGTTGCTAAAAACCCATTGTTACCATGTTGAATAATTTCCGAATTCACGCCAACCGGCGACATAATGGTTGGAATTCCAAGGGCCATGTATTGCAACCCTTTCAATCCGCATTTGCCCTTGGCCCAAGGATCATCCGGTAAAGGCATGATGCCGATATCAATTCCAGATAACTCTTTCACCTCATCCCTTTTACTCCAGGCAATACCTTGTATTCCGAGTTCCTCATGCCTGTATGTGCCATCGCCAATCACCTTGAATTCGATTTTTTTCCCAAACCTCTCTTTTAATTTCTTCAAAAAAGGTGTGGCAAATTCAAAGTGTTTGATGGTCGTTAAGCTTCCACTCCATCCTATCACTATGCGATCATTTGGTTTGATCACTTCTTGTTTCAAATATTCATTGGTGTCAATGGTCGTTGGAACGAGCATCACATTATTATTAAACTGTGAAGCATAATCGGCCAGATAGCGATTTCCAGCGAAAACCAAATCTGCATAGGCAATACTCTTTTCAATTTTTTCTGGTTTCTTCAACCATGCAAAGAGTTTGTTAGCGTCGCTTGTATCATTGAGCCAGATGGCATCATCAAAATCGTAAACCACACGGGCACCGGACTTTGAGAAAGCTTTTTCAAATCTGGTAGTACCAGTCATAAAAGCCTCCCTTGCAATAAAAACAAGATCGAAATTCCGCGCTCTCCGAATATCCCTTTGCCGCAGTTGGAATTTACGAAACATCAGCAAGGCTTTTTTGATGTAGTTGCCCTTGCCATACAGCAACTTGTCATCTGATTCATTCAACAGATAAGATAGCTCACAATGATACCCATGAGCTTCGAGCCAGCTGAAATATTGCTCAAAACGAAAGCGCTGATTTGGTGCGCGGTCCTTTCGATGTGCTGCTATGAAAAGTATTTTTCTGATGCCTGCGAAAATAACCTGCGATTACTTTCGTAACATGAGAACCCATGAATATCAGCTACAAATAGTCTGGACTGGCAATAACGGCACTGGTACCAGCGACTATACACAATATCGCCGCGATCATGAAATCTCCGCCAAAGGGAAAACCACTTTGTACGGTTCTGCAGATCCCGCATTCCGCGGCGATCCAGGGAAGTATAATCCGGAAGAGTTGTTTCTTTCATCCATATCAACCTGTCATATGCTGTGGTTTCTTCACCTTTGTTCAGATGCAGGTATTGTCGTTATGTCTTATGAAGACAATCCAATAGGCTACATGATAGAAGGCGGAACTGAAGCTGGGAGATTTATCAAAGTGGAATTACATCCTGTCATCTCGATCACCGATCAAGCAAGACTGCAGGAAGCCCATCAACTACACTTTGCTGCAAGTGAAAAGTGTTTTATCAGAAACTCCTGCAATTTTCCGATAGAATGCGTGCTATGAAGTAATTTTCATCCAAACAACCGCATAAAAAAAGGGCAGTGTTTTCACACTGCCCTTTGCCAAACACTTTGAATCAATTAGTTTGTAACGATGACCTTTTGATTTACAAGGCCATCAGCATTTTCACCACGGATAAAATAGAATCCGGTACTCAAACCTGTTATTTCTGTTCTGAATAAATTGTATTCATTCAGTTCAAAAGTGCTTACCATTTGACCAACCTGATTGATTAAATAGAATTGACCTTTTGAAGGTGACTCAACCATGAAAGTACCAGTATTCGGATTAGGATAAATTTTCAAATTAACATCCACATCCATATTCTTGAGAATGGCTTCATCACCGCCCTCCGCAGCCATACATGTAGTAACAGTCACCGACTTAGATCGGTTTGCAGAAGTACCGCATGCGTTCGTTGCTTTCACATACAACGTACCATTTACGCCACCCCAGTTCACCGTCAAAGAATCAGTTCCTTGTCCTGAAGCTATCGTAACGCTTGCAGGAACAGTCCATGTATAAGTTAAACCACTGATTTCAGTAGTAGAATATACCAATCCGGTCTGACCACTGCACACAGGTGTAGGACCGACAATGGTTGCCGGCGTAGCTGGCTTACCATACAAGGTGAGGCATTTGTTTGTTCCATTACCACAAGCATTAGATGCATAAACACATAGAGATCCGGAAATGAAGTTCGCAGGAACGTTGATCACAACGCTGTTACCATTATTGGTTACCATCGTGCAACCAGCAGGCAATGTCCATGTATATCCTGTAGCTCCTGATACTGCACTCACGCTATAAGTGAAGTTACCACCAGCACAAAGGTTGGTAGACGTACCAGAGATCACGCCCGAAATATTCGGCACAGAATAAACATTGGTACTTCTGATGGCACCTGTTCCGCAATTGCTCACGCCTCGCACACTCACAACTCCACTTGTAAAGTTGGATGGGAAAGTCACGTTGATGCTGTTCGTTCCTTGACCTGAATTGATCACTGCTCCTGATGGAACAGTCCACAAATAACTTGTAGCAGCAGTCATCGCTGCGATGCTATAAGTCTGGGTTGAACCCGAACAAACTCCAACCGTAGTTCCGGAGATGGTTCCAGGCGTGCCAGGAATACCATAAACAGACATATTGCGATTAGAACTTTGACCAAAACAATTCACAGATCTCACTGAAACTGTTCCTGATGTTGTGAAAGCAGCACCGAAAGCAATGGTGCAAGATGTTGTTCCCTGTCCACTCACAATGGATGCATTCACTGGTGCAGTCCATGTGTATGACGCAGCATTAGTAACAGGAGAGATCGTGTAGGTCTGGGTTGTATTTGCACAAACATTAAAGCTTGGTCCTGAAATCATGCCCGGCATGGAAGGATTAGCCGTGAGTGCAATGACAGAGCGACAGAAAGAAACACTTTGACCGCAAGCATTCACTGCTTTGATGCAAAGATTACCAGTCGCATAAGTAGCGCCAAAGCTTAAAGTAATCGAGTTTGTGGTTGAACTTCCAGTTGCTCCAGTTGGCAATGTCCACACATATGAAGTTGCACCAGCCACTGGATCAACATAGAAAACATTTCCTGTTGAATTTCTACAAACACCATTCGGTCCATAGATAAATGTTGGAGCTGCAGGGGCACTGCCACCATCATTGCCAACAACCGCGTTTGCGTTTGCTGTGCAACCACCTGCTCCCGTTATGGTCACCGAATAATTACCAGCTTGCACATTGCTTAAATCCTCACTGGTGGCACCATTGCTCCACAAATAAGTGAATGGGCCAGGATTATCTGATACAGTAAGATCAACACTTCCATTGCTTCCTCCAACACATGTTGCGTTAGTTGCTACTGCAGAGGCAGTCATGGTGCAACATCCTTCATCGACCGAAGTATCGCAGTCATCATCTATACCATTGCCACAAACTTCTGTAGCACCCGGATAAATGTTCTCATTGCCATCATTACAATCGGTGCTGTTGCCTACATAACCAATAGGCTGCGTGCAGCCAGTGCTGGTCGAGGCCAAATCACCAAATCCATCACCGTCTGTATCTGCATACCAAGTAGATGTCGCAGAAACTGTGATGGATATTTGATTCGAATTAGCTGTTGAAGGACTTGCACAAGCGTCATTCGATGTCAATACACAACTCACCACCTGACCATTGGTCAATGATGAAGTTGAATATGTATCGCTGTTGGTACCTACGTTAGAACCATCCACTTTCCATTGATAAGAAGGAGATGCGCCACCATTGGTTGGTGTTGCAGTGAAGGTCAATGATGAGCCAGCACAAGTTGGATTGCTTCCACTAGTCAATGCAATTGCAACAGATGGTGTTACTGATGTAGTAACGTTCATCGTGATATTGTTTGAGTTCGCAGTTGT
Organism: Flavobacteriales bacterium; assembly: GCA_016722445.1. GTDB lineage: Bacteria > Bacteroidota > Bacteroidia > Flavobacteriales_D > Sanyastnellaceae > JAIBBG01. The sequence continues at coordinate 24,792 of JADKIZ010000017.1, forward strand.
CGGACTTGCACAAGATGCATTCGATGTCATTGTACAACTTACCACCTGACCATTGGTCAATGATGAAGTTGAATATGTAGCGCTATTGGTACCAACGTTTGAACCATCCACTTTCCATTGATAAGAAGGAGATGCGCCACCATTGGTTGGTGTTGCAGTGAAGGTCAATGATGAACCTGTACAAGATGGATTGCTTCCACTAGTCAATGCAATTGCAACAGATGGTGTTACTGATGTAGTAACGTTCATCGTGATATTGTTTGAGTTCGCAGTTGTCGGACTTGCACAAGATGCATTCGATGTCATTGTACAACTTACCACCTGACCATTGGTCAATGATGAAGTTGAATATGTAGCGCTATTGGTACCAACGTTTGAACCATCCACTTTCCATTGATAAGAAGGAGATGCGCCACCATTGGTTGGTGTTGCAGTGAAGGTCAATGAAGCCCCTGCACAAGTTGGATTACTTCCGCTTGTCAATGCAATTGCAACAGATGGTGTTACTGATGAAGTAACCGTCATCGTGATATTGTTTGAGTTCGCAGTTGTCGGACTCGCACAAGATGCATTCGATGTCATTGTACAACTTACCACCTGTCCATTGATCAATGATGAAGTTGAATATGTAGCGCTATTGGTACCAACGTTTGAACCATCCACTTTCCATTGATAAGAAGGAGATGCGCCACCATTGGTTGGTGTTGCAGTGAAGGTCAATGAAGCCCCTGCACAAGTTGGATTTGTTCCGCTTGTCAATGCAATTGACACAGATGGTGTTACTGAAGAAGTAACCGTCATCGTGATATTGTTCGAGTTCGCAGTTGTCGGACTTGCACAAGATGCATTCGATGTCATTGTACAACTTACCACCTGACCATTGGTCAATGATGAAGTTGAATATGTAGCACTATTAGTACCAACGTTTGAACCATCCACTTTCCATTGATAAGAAGGAGATGCGCCACCATTGGTTGGTGTTGCAGTGAAGGTCAATGAAGCTCCCGCACAAGTAGGATTGGTTCCGCTTGTCAATGCGATTGACACAGATGGTGTTACTGTTGAAGTAACAGTCATTGTGATATTGTTCGAGTTCGCAGTTATCGGACTTGCACAAGATGCATTCGATGTCATTGTACAACTTACCACCTGACCATTGGTCAACGATGAAGTAGTATATGTTGCACTGTTGGTGCCTACGTTCGAGCCATTCACTTTCCACTGATAAGATGGAGATGCACCACCATTGGTTGGTGTTGCCGTGAAGGTCAATGATGAACCTGTACAAGTTGGATTGGTTCCGCTTGTCAATGCGATTGACACAGATGGTGTTACTGAAGAAGTAACCGTCATCGTGATATTGTTTGAGTTAGCAGTTGTTGGACTCGCACAAGCGGCATTCGATGTCATCGTACAACTCACCACCTGACCATTGGTCAATGATGAAGTAGTATATGTTGCACTGTTGGTGCCTACGTTCGAGCCGTTCACTTTCCATTGATAAGATGGAGATGCGCCACCATTGGTTGGTGTTGCAGTGAAGGTCAATGAAGCTCCTGCACAAGTTGGATTTGTTCCGCTTGTCAATGCAATTGACACTGATGGTGTTACTGTTGAAGTAACGTTCATCGTGATGTTGTTTGAGTTAGCAGTTGTTGGACTTGCACAAGATGCATTCGATGTCATCGTACAACTCACCACCTGACCATTGGTCAATGATGAAGTAGTATATGTTGCACTGTTGGTGCCTACGTTCGAGCCGTTCACTTTCCATTGATAAGATGGAGATGCGCCACCATTGGTTGGAGTAGCAGTGAAAGTCAATGATGATCCCGCACAAGAAGGATTGTTTCCAGATGTGAGTGCTATGGATACTGCTGGAGTAACCGCATTATTGACTGTCATCGTAATACTGTTCGATGAAATCGTTGCTGTTCCTCCACCAATCGTAAAGGTGATGTTTGGTCTGTAAGAAACAGTTGTACCTGTCGCAACAGAACAAGCACCTGCACCAGCTACATCGTCTGCCTGATAATAAGTGCAAGCTACAAAAGAGCTTGCCGTTCTGTAAGTTTGATATGCTGCCGTACCGACAACTTGGTTAGAAAAACAAATATCAATGACGATATTGCTTGTTCCATCCCAGTTGAAAGGGGTTGTAAATACATGTGTATTCAATGTATTGAGCGCTGGTGTGTAGTTTGTTGGTCCATACACTGTTGTAAATGTTGGGGTTTGGAAGGTGGTTGTAGCGACAGTTGCGGTAGTATGCGCCATTTTCATGGTATAACCATTCAAAGTAGCTGGATCACCCGTTGTTCCTGCTACATCAAATCCCAAAGAAGAAATACTACCAGCAGCGAGACCGAGTGCTGTCAATTCCGATGCACGGATAATCCATTGTTGACGGCCATTACCGTAATATGTTGGATAAGCAGCTCCCTGAGCACTTGTTGTCGCATTTGTGGTAGTACCTGTTCCGAGTTTGGCAATCGAAGGACAAGAACCCGCAGAGGTCAATTGACATAATACAACATCATTATTGGCCAATGCTGAAGTTGTGTAGGTGGTACTATTTGTTCCCACATTGCTACCATTCAATTTCCACTGATAAATCGGGGAAACGGCATTGGTCGTCGTAGCAGTGAATGTCGCGCTAACTCCATTGCACATAGGATTCGTACCTGCTGTCTGTGCTACGCTAATGGTTGCTGAACCAGCAGAATTTACCGACATCGTGATGGCATTTGAGGTAGCAGTTGATGAAGTCACACATGCCACTGAAGAGGTCATGACACAAGTAACTATCTGTCCGTCGGTTAAAGTAGCAGAACTATAAGTCGGACTGTTGGTGCCAACATTGGTTCCGTTCACTTTCCATTGATATGAAGGTGTTGCTCCACCATTAGTTGGTGTTGCAGTAAATACCACACCAATATTCGGACATGTTGGATTCGAACCTCCAGTAATGGCAATGGATACTGCTGGAGTAACCAAAGTTGTAGTTGACATGGTGATGGCATTTGACGTTGCTGGATTGTTGGTAACACCTGCCAGATTTGAGGTCATCACACAAGTCACAACTTGACCAGCAGTCAATGTTGAAGTTGAATATGTTGGACTGTTGGTTCCCACATTGGCTCCGTCAACTTTCCATTGATAAGATGGAGATGAACCACCATTGACAGGAGTTGCGGTAAACACAGATGTTTCACCAGGACATTTTGGATTATTACCACTTGTTAGAGAAATAACGACACTGGCATCCGTGGTGCAGCTTTGGATTTGATACGAAAAGATATGCGTTCGGGCAGCACTGCCTCCACTTGTACCCCCCATGTATTCACTGGTACTCCAGAAAGTAATACCATCAGGATCGAGACAAGTGTGCGAGTAATCTCCAACCCTGTTTGTTCCTGTCTGATAACCAGTACCAGCCACCACCTGTACTTCCGTCAAAGGAAGTGTACCAAGTGGGTCACAAGTTCTTCTACCAGTATAATAGAGACCAGGATAAATAGAGGTTGCATCAGACTTGATATAACTCAAACCAATAGAACCGTTGTTATCCATTGCAATTGCACCCATCCAGCGTGTAGCTGCATCAGGTGTATAGATACCTTGCTGATAGACAGACCATGTTCCTGTTGATTGATTCTGGCGCATTTCGCACCACATAATGCTGCGTTGATTTGCATTGATCCTTACACCCCAATTCAATACAACAGTATTGTATCCACCCCAAATTTTATACTGGGCGCGGTACATCAAAACGCCGCCAATACCATCCAGCTTTTGGGTTGTTCCTGGTTGTGAACAGTCATTCCAACTTGCATTATATGATGCATCAAAAGAATCAGTTGGAATTGCACCAACAGAAGTAATTGTCGCAGTTGGTGTTGTTGGCACCCAGTTCACACTCATGTTATAAATATTGATGGCATCAGTGAAACCAGCTCCCCAACCATTGTCCGAATAAGAAAAGATTGGGCAAGGTGTACCTACTGCAGGCAGAGAGCCATCTGCGGCATCTCCAGGCAATGGACAAAAGAATCCACCACCATCTGGTGGAGAGTAGTTGACATAATCAGATCTGGCAGAAGCAGATCCAGCAAGCATGGCATCACGTTCAAAACAAAACACCTTCTGGGTGGATTGATTTGATGTCATGTAATAACCATCCGACCATACTGAGAACTTCAAATAGTCTGGGAATTGTGGTGAGGTGAATGTATATGTATAGTATGAACCTGTAGGATCAGCTGATGTAGAAACGGCGATATAAATATTGTTGTTTCCTGAACCGAATTGCGCCAAAAACCAACGATTGGCCGCTTTGTCGTACATCACAATCGGGTCACCTGCGTTTGCAGTTGCAGGACTCCAAAGGTTACCCAAAGTGGCCGTAAGCTGCACTGCTCCAGTTGTTTTATTGTAGACTTTAAATGTTGTGCTGTTGATCATTTGCACATAGTGATTCGGACCAACGGCACCAGATGGGTCCATCGGACGAAATCCAGTGGCTGTTTGACCTGACCAACTCGCTTTCATTTCGCCAGAAGGCAATACCCCTTTGATTTTTTGCAGAAGCTTTTCGGAGTTTCCGTATTTCTCACCATGTTCTTCCACGGTGTAAGGAAACTTCTGAGGTGTGCGGTGAAGCCTATCACCACTTTCTTCACGCCCCTGACGTTTGATTTTGCGTTTCAAGAAAACTTCGTCCTCATTTACTGGATTTTCTTTGAAAATTTCTGAGATTGGACGTGTTACATGAAATTCAGATGCAACAATAAAGTTGCTTTCATTGTTTTGTGAAAACGACACGATGGACAACATGACCATTGTGCACAACAGGTAAATTTTCCTCATTGCGGTTTAATTCGAAGATTTGATTGGTAATAAAAAAAGTCAGGTAGCGGGACTGAAAGCCACAAAGTTAATTCAGTATTAACAAAGTTGTACGGAAGTTTTGACAATTCGTTATTCATTTTTAAAAAGTCAATACAAAATTGAGTTATTCGGATTTATAGCCGAAATCCATGGATGTTCTTCGGTTCTAAATCCATTCAGCATCATGTCGATTGGCCAAAAACCAAATGCCAATATAAAATTGTCACATTATCAGTTTGATTTTCTGGCATTTACCCAACACGCAGTACACCAATTCCATTCAGTTGATACGCCTTCAATCAATTTTTAATCGAAGAATATTTTAATTTCGTCGAAACTATTACGCAATTTGTACTATCTTTGTTTCACTGAAAAACCAAAATTGAAGTCTTTCCTCAACACCATACTCATGGCGCTGTTTTTTTATAGCGTTTCATTCGGTCAGGCAAATTCGCCGCATACCGATGAGGAAATCAGTTTTCGCAATTTTATGGGAGGTGTTCGTTATGCCCACATTGTTGATTCTGAATACCGTAAGTATTACCGATCCGTAAAAGATGATGACCATGCATTGGTCATTAAAGGAGTAGAAAATTTCCTCAAAAAGTATGGTTTTGAAGCTGTCACCGTCGGAGGAAAAGAAGACGCGCCTGATACATATCCTTCACTCTGCGAGTTGACCATTGTAACACCACAATGGGACAAGGAAAATGGTTTGATTGTGAATCTCCATTTATCATTTAGTTCATGTCAGGGCGATATCATTCAGGTGCCATGCCGGAAAAAAATTCCCATGTCAAAAACCATGGAAATTTCTGGCGACGTTGAACGAAGTCTTTTTCGCACTTTAGGTTATAGTAAGACTGAGTTTCATAACAGCAATAGTTTGAAGATCACACAACCTTCAACCGGTTTTAGCGAATCAAATCTGCGTGAAAAATTTCTTCAGGAAGGCACCGAAAACATTGAAGGTATTTATGAGTGTATGAAACCATCATCCACTGACCATAAATATCAGATTGGTATTGTCAGCACTGAAATAGGATATCAAATTATCTATTTGAATGGTGCAAAAAACCACCGCGATTGGAATCATGGAGAAATCAAAGGACAATTAACGCCAACCGCCAGCAACACAATCTATAAGTCCAGTTGGAAAACCGATTCAAAAGAAGAAGATATCTCCGACTATGTCAATTTCAAAGATGGACTGATGTCATTTGTGAATACCCCAGAACAACCGTGGATCAAGATTTTTCCGACATCCCACGACATGAAATCTGAACCGCATTCGGGCATGCTAACTGGAACAGGCTTTGCCGTTTCATCGGATGGATTGATAGCGACAGCTTATCACGTCATCGAGAACCGCAAACAAATCATCGTGCGTGGTATCGATGGCGATTTAAACAAACGATACAATGCTACAGTGATCGCCACTGATAAAAAAAATGATCTGGCCATTTTACAAATTGAGAACATCCACTTCGAAGAATTATCGGAGAATCCTTTGCAAATTAGTCATTCGACCACGGATTTAGGTTCAGACGTATTCGTGCTCAGCTATCCGCTCACGGGGAGCATGGGAGAAGACATCAAACTCACCACCGGCATTATCAATGCAAAATCAGGATTTCAAGGAGATCAGACGAATTATCAGATATCAGCTGCTGTACACCCAGGTAGCAGTGGTGGTCCGGTGTTCAGCGCCAATGGTGCATTGGTCGGAATCGTCAATTCAAGATATCAAGGAGCAGAAAGCGTAACATATGCTTTGAAAAGCCAATACCTGGCTACACTTTTACAGAATTCAGGCTATTCAAGTTCAAACACAGAAAGCAAACTCAACACGAATCTCACTTTATCTGCTCAAGCCCGGAAAATGTTGCCTTTCGTTTTTATCATCGAAAGTCATTGAGGTTAAAACGCTTTCAGAATTCGTCGAAAAGATTCCGGCCCTTCATCTCACAATTTACACTTATCAACAGGTATGAGTAGTTATCCCCAAAACATCAACATTCCTTGTCGTGTCGTTCGGTGAAAAATAGATTTGTCGATTCCGGCAAAACCGGATTTTTCCTGTTTAACCTTATACACCCGAACGAAAGCAATGAACGCAGAATACTCAGCGGAAAAAATAATGGCAGACCTGAGCCAGAAAATGAAATCAGGAAGCGATGTTGAAGAAGTAAAACTCAAATACACGCTGATAGAAGAAGAAATTGCAGAAGAAGCCTAATGGTTTCCTTTGAATTTCAAAAGCAAAGAAGAAACAAATGATCATAAAAGCAGAACCACGGACGATACTCAACTTCCTCCACACCTATTTTGATGTGATGCGGGATTTGTTTCAGTATCAGACCACAGACGGATTGATCACCAAAGAAGTGTATGACATGCTCATACAGAAACACGGACATGTGATGAACATCCGTCTGCGCGAATTCAGGGTAATCAGAAGCATGGGAAGCGACTACGAAATGCGTGATGTCTATTACAGACTCATGGAATTCCTGTTGTTTGAGTTTAAACCTCTTCTGCCCGAAACCATTGAAAAGTATAAGTCGAGTATTGGCGATCTTTATTTGAAGATCCGCAAATACGAGAATCAGAGATCGCGATATTCTTCAGGAAAGGATCAAGAACCTTTCGCATCAGGTGAGGGAATTTGTGGATTTGGTAGAGAGAAACACTTTTAGGTTATTGGCAGAAACGCGTGATCTCAAGTCGAATCTCGAAAGAATTGACTATCGCGAAAAAGTTCACAAAGCGTCATTCTGGATCGAATATTATATTCTTCCTTTGAATCGCATTCTGGACGTAAAACACTCTGAATCGGTTACGAGCACCATCATCGATGTGAGTGAATATGCCAACAGACGAAGGTTGGATTTTGAAGATGAAACCATCCGTGTTGAATTCGAAAAACTCTATACACAACTCATTCAGACCAATACCGATTTGTTGAGACAGTCGAAAGTATTGGTGAATGAATTGCTTCCTCTTCTTGAGCGTATCCGCACTGAATCATTGATCCTGACCGGCTGGATCGAATTCCTGAGGAATCCATATAAAATGGATACTCCTCCCCTGCTCAAGGGTTCACGCACCATGGTTTACGCCAAAGACATGCTGTTCAAAGTGCGCGAGTTCTTTGAGCAGTTTTCTACCAATGAAGTCATTACTTTGGAAGACAATGTGGTTGAATTCGACAAATGGATCTTCGACCGCAATCACTTCAAAGGCAAGCTGGAACAGAACATGCCGGTGAACGACTTTTTTGGATGGTGCTACAAAGAGCTACAAAAGGATTTTACGGAAATCGATACCGATAAATTTTTCGCCTTGTGCGGACTTTTATTCGACAGTGATTTGCTGATCGAATTCCCAAAAAAAGGTGAGCGTATCAACCTCACAACTACCACTTCCAAAATTTCATTGCCTAAACTCAAAGTTGAACCAGCGGTGAAACTTTAATTCAGACATTATCAAACGATCAAAATCAGACAACGATGGTATATCCTCCAAAACATAGAACAATTGTAGAAGAACTCATGAATGGAAAATTCATTCTCAGCAATGAAGAAACATTCACCATTCTGAAAGAGAATGACAAATTCTATCAGGAATTTTTCAAGCTGTCGTTCGATTTGGAATTGTATCTCAAAGCAGACTACGCTTTTCTATTGAGCAAGGATACACAGGAGAATTTCTCCCGCGACGTGAGCATTTTCATTGCAGTGTTGAGTTATGAATTGGATAAAGATGGTCGCAATTTCATGGAAGCCCTTGAGTTCAATGAATTCACTTTCGAGGAAATCGATCGCTATTTCGATAACTCATCATTCATTGATTTGATCGAAAGCAATAAATCTCTCCGCGAGCCAGATGCACGCCGCACACTCATCAATGGTATGCACAGAAGAAATATCGTCAATAAAAATTTCGACGATCGTTTTTCATTCACACAAGCACACCGGGTATTCGTTGATTTCGCCAAAGAACTCGCATTGAAGCGGATGGCGCACGACGGAGTACACGCGAATTGAATTATGAATTATGAAGTATGAATTATGAATTTTGGCGGAGGCTTGGTTGAGATCGAATGTGAATTTGTGAAACCTTAAAAATCTTGGGAACATCTAATATTTATAATTTAAAATTTAAAATTTAAGATTATACGCGAAATGAAGTCTATAAGCCATCTTAGTGCTTTGTTCTGCATAGTTCATAATTCATAATTCATAATTCATAATTCATAATTCATAATTCATAATTCATAATTCATAATTCATAATTCATACTTCATAATTCATAATTCATAATTCATAATTCATACTTCATAATTCATAATTCATAATTCATAATTCATAATTCATACTTCATAATTCATAATTCAAAAAGCTGTTTTATAACGAAGTACAAATCAAAGCGCACTAAGGCGTTCATTGACCTCCTGCTTTTTCCTTCTTGAAATCTCGAATTCTTGTCCACCCTTGAGGGTTAAGGTGAAGGGTTCCTTTTTGCTGTAGTGCGTGACACAGTTGACGTTGACAACACAACTTTTGTTGATTCTCAAAAAGAGCTTAAAATCTTCCAGCACCTCTTCCAATTCTTTCAATATCCTTGATGTGATGATTTTTCGCCATTCTGTAAATGAATGATAGCGTAGTTCACGTCTGATTCCATGAAAGCGATTTCTCCGATTCGAATAAACCTCACCTTGCCTTTGTCGTGTATAGCCAACGATTTTTCCAACTCCACTTCTTTTGCATTGTTGAGTAAATGCACCACCTGCGATGTCTGGTTTTCCGATTTGATCATCGTTGATTTTGCCCGGTGCACCGCAGAGACAAGCTCTTCCACTTCAACCGGTTTCAACAAATAATCCAACGCACTGAATTTGATCGCGCGAATGGCATACTGATCAAAACTGGTGACGAAGATGATTTTGAAATCAATGGTGCTAAATTTATTCAGCATACCAAACGCATTACCTTGTGGCATCTGAATATCCAGAAAAACCAAATCAGGTTTAAGTTGATGAATCAATTCGTAACCATCGTGAGCATTTCCGGCTTCGCCGACAATTTCCACTTCAGGACAAAACCTGGTGAGCAATTTTCGAAGAACATCCCTATTGGAAGGTTCGTCATCGATGAGCATGGTCCTGATCAACATATTACAATTCTATGGTTATTCTCACATTGGTACCAGCAGCGCTTTCCTGATCGAACAAATCAGTAATGACCACATTAAAAGTTGTCTGATTCATTTTTTTCAATGCATCAATTTTTTCGCTTACCAGCGACATCCCCATGGATATTTTGATATCACCCTCATGTAGTTCAGCAGATTTCTTGCGTCCTACGCCATTGTCCGTGATATCGATGCACAAGGTATCGTCCATCATCACACAAGAGATTTTTAGGATTCCCCTTCTTTGATCCAACAGCGGCATCAAACCATGCCAAATCGCATTCTCCACATAAGGTTGCAAAATCATTGTGGGTATGCGGAGATCGAGGTTTTCCGAAACTGATTCATCCATTTCAAGCACAAATTCAAAAGAATTCCTGAAACGCAGTTGTTCCAATGAGATATAAAGTTTCAGCCAATCAATTTCCTTCTCCAGGCTAATTTCATTTTCCCGTGAATTATTCAACACCATTCTGATCAGCTTCGCAAACTTCGAGAGATAATCATATGCCTGCTGTGTTTCATTGTTCAACACAAAATCCTGAATAGAGTTGATCGAGTTGAAAATAAAATGCGGATTCATTTGCGCGCGAAGTGCAGTAATACGACTTTCTGCAATAAGCATTTCAATTTCACTCTTCTCTTTCAGTTTCCTGTTGTAGTGCGCTACACGGGCACGGATGATGAGATAAATAAACAACAACAATAACAATGACATGAGAAGAATAAACCACCATTTCACCCAAAATGGTGCTTTAATATCAAAACTGAAATACAGTTTAGACGAATGTACTTTTCCAGTTTGATCGACATCAGCAAGATACAAATCATAATGTCCATGCGGTAATCTTTTGAATTCAACCACATCATTGGAAGTCAATTGCATGGTGGAATCATATCCGACAAGCTGATAAGCATATCTTTCAGAGAACAATTCATGAAATGAAATCGCCGCGACTTGAAACACGATGTTGTTGTCAGTATAAGAAAGTGATTGACCCGTCTGGTAAGGATTACCATTCACCAAGATGTTTTCCAGAATAATTTTTCTATTCATTTGATTTCCGTCAAACTTCATCAAATCGACCAATTCCAAGCCATCTCTGGTTACAACATAAAGCGTATTTCCTCTTTTGCAACAACCATTTGTTTCGTTACTATTCAGTCCATTTGAGCGGTTCAAAACACCAATGACCGATAAATCACCTTCGGTAAAGTAATTGATACCTTGTTTGGTTGAGATCCACACACGACGTTGATCATCAACATGGACATCCGAACAGAAATCTGAACTCAGGCCATTTTCAGAGGAAAGTCTCGTGAATTCATTGTTTCGATAAATGAAAACACCAGCACTTTTTGTGGTGATGTAAATAGATCCCGATTCACTTTCAAGCATAGAAGTAATAACTTGTCCACCCAAAACCTCTGGAAATATTTCTTTGATTTCATTGTTTCGAAATGCATACAAACCATTTCGGGTACCAACCCATACCTCGTCCCTGCGTTGAATATACAGTAGGCAAGTGCCACGAACCTGCATGTTCACGATTTCTATCCACTTCAAATTTTCTATCCGATATAATTTGTTATAGGATAAACCGACAAGTCCAAATTTTGGATCATACGCCATATCATTGGTAGATACAGGTACATTTTTCCAATTGTCGCCGATGTATGTTGTCAAACGCAGTGAAACAGGATCCAATTCACCACCCGTAGAACCACAGTAATAAATGCGGTTGTTGCAACTTCTGATCCTTAAGTCACCAACGTTATTGATACTTGCCAACGGCAGACTTTTTCTGACGTTATTGAATTGATCCAAAACATACACATGATGATCATTGGTTGCGATGTAGACCATGGAATCAATCACTGTAATATCCTGCACGGCCTCATCCAGACCAGGGTAATTTTGATAACTGACATTGTGGAGATAAGGAATATAATAAACTCCATTTTGAAGACTGCTCATCCAAATTCCGCCTTCAAAATCTTCTGTGATTGAACCGATCGTTTCACCTAAGAATAACATTTGAGGAATTGCGCTCAGTCTGCCATTTTGAAGCAAGGCAACACCATTTCCATTTGAAAGGCTCACCAGCAGATTACCTTCCCTATCTTCAAAAACCGTCAGGATGGTGGCCGCGAATTCCCTTACAAAACTGAATTTTCCATTATTGAATTCATACAATGAATTGAGAAAAGAAAACAGGACTCGACCATCGCGGAGTTTTACCGAAGACATCCTCGAGTTGACGCCCTCAACCAAAGAAAACTGATCCGATCATTGAATACACGATCACCTTCTATGACGCCAACGTCCATCATTCCTCGTTTATCCTGCGTCTGAATTTTAAACGGAGTAGCATCGGTAATGGAAGCAACTGATTTTCCATTGTTCAGTGAATAAATAGCTGCATAGATGTTGGTGTTAAAATTTCGAATGGAAAACTGTGTATATCCGGATTCAGCAAAAACCACATAAGGATTGTAAGAAGTCCCTATGTGAATGTCGCCGTTGGTATCTATTTTGAACGAGACAATAGATGCGGCATCCTGTCTGATCTGAGCCGCCAGTGCATTGGATACCGGAAGTTTTTCCACCTGATCATTCGTGATTCTGCCAACCATACCATCTGAAGCCACGAAGAATACGTTGTTCTGCGCATCGATATCAATACAAATGATGCTGTTTGCAGTGACATTTTTCGCTGTGAAAAAATTGCGGAAATTCCGCCCATCAAACCGGCTGATACCTTGGTCACCAGCCATCCATACATATCCGTTTTGATCATTGATCACAAAATAACTGGCAGAACCGGGAAGACCGTCATTCACTCCAAGGTTTCTATACACCGGATGTTGCCCCCAACAGCATACACCGAAGAGGATTGTAATTAAAACGATCAACAGCCTGGTCCACATACTTTGCAATAATAAAACAGCATAGAGGCTCAGAAACGACCGATAACGAGCATTTCGGATCAAAAAAATCAGCATGCCTGTAGAAGTGAATGATATAATTTATACATTTGGTCAAATCACATCAGCAATGAGAAAAAACCTTAACACCTTCCTTTGCACTTTGCTAATCGTCATTCCAGTATTCGTATCCGCTCAGAAATCAACCCAGGCCTCGAAAAAGCGGAACGAAGACAACTACATCTGTGATTAAGCCTGCTACCGTTAAACCTGCTGCGGTCAAACCAACTGTAAATACTTCAGTCAGAAATACAGAGATCAGGAAAACATCGCCTGTTACCACTGTACACAGTCATCCGGCATCTAGCGCGGTTTCCAAACCCATTGAGTCAAGGAAATCAAACCGGCGGACATCAAACCAATTACACCAATAGCCGAGCAGCCCCATGCCGAGCCAGCGATGCAAGGTCCTGTTTTTTCACCGGAGAAACCGACTTCCGGCACGATTTCGGGTCCACCATGTACCATCAATAAAGAGGCCCTGATTTGGCAATCCTATATTCAATATCGTTATCAAAATTGTAGAAGAGCCCGTTCAGAAAATCGTCATTGTGGTTGTGGCGCCGACATCCAGTTGGTGAATCCAACCGACGAGTCTCTAGACATATACATCAAATATGTTTCTTCAGTGCATTGCCAACGTTGAGAATACTGCAATGCCAGAAAGGAAGTGGATTCAATATCCGACATTCGTGATAGCTCCCGGAGAAACCATAACGATTAGAGGAACTTGCAATGGCGGAATCCTCTATGAAGTGACTTCACATTATGATAAATCCATGGGCAAGAAGAACAGTTCTGTGGCGTATACGAATCCTGCTTTCATTGATCATGGTTTTATTCGCAACAATTGTATCAATAAGACCGTGGTATTCGAGAATGAGAACAATGAATGATGTTTCTCATTCTAACTCTTGCCTTTCGACCACTGCGGGGTCGGATTCAGAATGAGAATGAAAATCAGAATGAGAATGAATATTTAGGCGAATGAGACTATGCATAGTTAAGTTTTTTCTGCGATCTCCGCTGCTCTGAGATCTCTGCGTTCAGAAACTTCGGGACGCCGAGAACGCCGAGGAGCGGAGTACGCGGAGTTTTTCTGCGATCTCAGCTCCTCTGTGCACTCCGCGTCCGGTTTTAGAATGAGAATGAACATACAGACAAATGTGACTATGCATAGTTAAGTATTTTCTGCGATCACTGCTGCTCTGATATCACTGCCTTCAGAAACTTCGGGACGTTGAGGACGCTGAGGAGCGGAGTACGCGGAGTTTTTCTGCGATCTCCGCTGCTCTGCAAACTCCGCGTCCTGTTTTCCAATAAGTTTGCAAGACAGTTCAGACCAGTCTTATATTCATTCGCATTCTGATTCAATTACTGATTCTCATTCTAACTCTTTCCATTTTTTATTCCGAAAAAATTTCTTGAATGTCAAAAAATATTTTCCCATTTTTTCTATGGGTCATTTTAATGTGAGTCATTTTAAAATTTGTTTTCATCGTCATTTTGTATCAAAAAAATAAGACGATGCCAGAGAATATCTTAAAACAGCCTGAAGAATACCGGCTTTTGTAAAACTTGCCCGCAAAACTATCTGGAATGACTTCCAAATTGTCATTTCAGAAACCGATATGGAATATCTCAGTGTACCGTTAAGGGAGCTAGCGGCGGGTTCGAGCGATCAAATACTATGGCCGGAGCTTCTGATGAGGTAGTACGATCACTTGATTTTGCTCAAGAACAGTTGTGGCGTTCAAATTTCTAACATTAGACCAACATTTTAGCAACTTCTAAGGAAGTGCAGATAACTTCGCGGCGATTCAAAACTGAATACATGCAATCGACCGAAGAACTCAAAAAAATTGCGTCACAGGTAAGACGCGACATTGTGCGGATGGTACATGCCGTGAATAGCGGTCATCCTGGTGGATCATTGGGGTGCACTGATTATTTTGTGGCACTTTACTTCCGTGTAATGAATGTGAATTTGTCCTCCTGGAATATGGATGGAAAAGGTGAAGACCTGTTCTTTCTGAGCAATGGCCACATCTCTCCGGTGTGGTACAGTGTATTGTCGAGAAAAGGATATTTCCCCGTGAGTGAATTATCTACATTCCGCAAAATCAACACCAGATTACAAGGGCATCCAACCACACACGAAGGACTTCCGGGAATTCGCGTGGCGAGTGGGTCACTTGGGCAAGGTTTATCCGTTGCGATAGGAGCTGCATTGGCTAAAAAGCTGAACAACGATAAATCGACTGTTTTCACATTGCACGGAGATGGTGAAATTCAAGAAGGACAGATTTGGGAAGCTGCGATGTATGCGGCACACAATAAAGTCGACAACCTCATTTCCGCCATTGATGTGAATGGACAACAAATCGATGGTCCTACCAGCAAAGTATTGAGTCTTGGAAACCTTCGCGCAAAATGGGAAGCTTTTGGTTGGCTCGTTTTGGAGATGAATGGAAATGACATGGACGAAGTCGTAAAAACTTTAGAACATGCAAAAACACTCACAGGCAAAGGTCAACCCATCATGATTTTGATGAAAACCGAGATGGGAAAAGGCGTAGATTTTATGGAGGGTACCCACAAATGGCATGGCGTTGCGCCGAATGATGCCGAGCTTGAAAAGGCACTCTCACAATTGGAAATGACCTTAGGAGACTATTAAGACAAACAGAAGATTATGCTCAATTTCGAAATCAAATCATCCAACGATACCCGTTCCGGTTTCGGTGACGGCCTTTCAGAACTCGGAAGAACCAATCCACGTGTGGTGGCTTTATGCGCAGACCTTGTAGGTTCTTTGAAAATGGATACATTCATCAAAGAAAACCCTGATCGCTTCTTTCAGATCGGAATAGCTGAAGCGAATATGATGGGCATCGCTGCCGGCCTCACCATTGGCGGATATATTCCCTTCACTGGAACATTTGCGAATTTTTCTACAGGAAGGGTTTATGATCAAATTCGTCAGAGTATCGCATACAGTGACAAGAATGTCAAGATATGTGCTTCACACGCCGGTCTCACGCTTGGAGAAGATGGTGCGACACACCAGATTTTAGAAGATGTTGGTATGATGGCCATGTTGCCCAATATGACCGTGATCAATCCATGCGATTACAATCAAACGAAAGCCGCAACCATTGCAATTGCAGCGCATCATGGACCTGTTTATCTCCGTTTTGGTAGGCCGAAGGTACCGGTTTTCACTGCACCAGACCACAAATTCGAAATCGGCAAAGCTTGGCATATACATCAAGGAAGTGATGTCACCATCATAGCCACTGGGCATCTTGTATGGAAATCCATAGAAGCTGCTCTGATTCTTGAATCTGAAGGTATCACGGTAGACCTCATCAACATACACACCATCAAACCGCTCGATGTCAAAGCGATTGTAGATTCTGTCGCAAAAACTGGAGCAGTGGTCACCGCAGAAGAACATCAGATTACAGGAGGATTGGGAAGTATGGTTGCACAAGTGATTGCAACGCATCAACCTGCACCTATCGAATTTGTTGGCGTTCAGGATTCATTCGGCGAAAGCGGAACACCTGATCAGTTGATGAAAAAATACGGTCTTGAGAAGGAGAACATCGTAGCTGCTGCCAAAAAAGTGGTTGCCCGGAAAGTCATGGCTTGATTTTTTTCGTCTTGAAATAAAGTTCAATAAGGTCATAGATCCGGATGATGTAGGCGTACTCTATTCCTAAGTAGATCACCATACTTTATGCAACACCAAAAGCCCCTGAAAATATCTCAGGGGCAAAGAGCTTGTTTAATACGCTCGAGAAATATGATTAATTGAGGACTTTATCTCCGAGATGCTCGGAAAGGGGAATCCAAAAATCTTTCTTCCAGGTTTCAGTGAGCCATCCTGCGCAGTCTTCAGGTACGCCAATGTGATTAAAACTTACACGACTACCTGATTCCGTTTTCTCCATGTCCATGATCACGATGCTGTACATTCCGTCAGGGAATTCATCATGACGCCAGCTTTGAACGATTCTTTGGTTCGGAATCAAACGCATGATGTAACCGTGAGATTTGTTATTCCATGCATGAAATAATCCGCCTTCATGAGAATCCATTTGCGCAGACATTCCAGTGAGACGACTGAGCAAATTCGCATCAGTCAATGCTTTATAAATTTCTTCAACACTATTTTCAAGTTCAATGACTTGAAAAATATTTTCAGTCTTAATTTTCATTGCTTTTCGTGGTTAATACCAATTTAAAATAGCCGGTTTCGGGGTCAAAATTATGCCTTACCCATATACCCATGACATTTCTAAATTAAAATTTAGAACAAAACGTGGCTTCATACCCTCTTATTGACTCATAAACAATAAGTTATCAACAAAAAAAAGACCCGCCACAAGAAGTGACAGGTCGATTTATATCGTTGATTTTCTGAGGATTACTTCGTTTTCCTATCCATCAGATTATTCATCCCCATCATCTGTTTCATGGTTTTTTCCATTCCTTCCGGAGAACCGTCGAGGAAAATGATATTTCCCTTGCCGTATTCAGCGAAATTTTTCACGGCTTCTGTCCACATACTGAACATGATTACACGGATGTATCCAGATTGGCTTGTTGCATTTCTTTGGCAGCGTTTTGCATACCCCGGGCCACTTCTTCACGGAATAAAGCCACACCCTGACCACGCATTTGAGCAGCTTCCCTTTCGGCTTGAGCAGCAATTTTGATGGCATTACCTTCAGCTTCGGCGGCTTTGGTTTTGGTGATCAATAGAGCTTGACCTTCGTTCTCAGCAGCAGCTTTCAGGTTATTGGAAGCGACAACCTGCGCCATGGATTTGATGATGGCTTCATCAAACGTGATATCATTGATTTGAAGATCCTGAAGGTGATATCCCCACTCTTCCAAACGATTATCGATTTCAGCTTTCACGTGTTCTACGATTTCATTGCGCAGACCGAGCACTTCTGCTTGTTTTTTGGTTGCAACAAAAGCACGGATAGTACCTTCAATGGTTCTGACAAGCGCCTGCATCAAACTTGTTTCATCGATAAATTTGAAGGCCACACGTTTGATCATTTCTTCCTCTCCATTCATCACAGAATAGAGCAACATCGACTTGAAATAGACATTGGCCTGGTCAAAAGTGACAGCCTGAAATTCCATTTCAACTGACCTGTTTTGAGTACTGATCTTTTTGAAAATTCTTTCGATAAAAGGAATCCTCAGATTCAATCCCGGGCTCATTACCCTGCGATATTTTCCAAATACTGTGACAACGCCCATCAAAGTATTCGCGCGCTCCCCGAATAAATTTGGGACAAAAGAGCAAAGCCTGTCCCAATAATTCGGGATGCGCGAATTCACAGGGATTTTGAATCAGAATAGAAAGGCACCGCATAATTTTATCTGAATAGTTAAGTGTATTTTTTTTTGAGTGTATCAGAAACATCTTCATTGAGTTATTCTATCTTGTCGCAATTGTTGGAACTTGGGTTTAAAGTTGATTGTTGTCGAATGTGATTTTGAGGCTCCAATATTTTTCTCCGTACTTTTTTTCTTGATAAAAAAAGAAGCAAAAAAATCAAGGCTGTTGAGTAAATCCTTGAAATCCACAACATCTTCGGGCAGACCAATCGGAACTCCTCCTTCATTCAAAAATGAATCAACCCATTTCCTCTAGGCGGAAATAATGTAGACATTTTTGAATTCAGTCGTCAAACACCCGATTGCTCTATTGCCCTGCGATGTTGGGATTTCTAAGGATTTTCTCAAAGGCCGGTCCGCGAGCCAAAGGATAAATCGGGCGTTCTATTTGTTCTACTAACTTCTAGCTTACTTCTTATTCCTATTCAATTTCAATCAATCAGAAGCATGTTAACATGGCTATTCTATCGCATCGCAATTCTTGGAATCTGGGTTTAACCTAAAGCAATGACACCTATTTGACGGCAACGCCAAAAAGAACATAATTCAGATCTGCAGGAAGAATGTGGTTGAAGAGAGCTTCGTCACCAAGAGCCAGTGTGTTTCGCTGAAATTCGCTTCTACCAAATGCCGAGAGAAAGCCGGTTGTGGTGAAGTCAAAAGAATGGAATCCCGAAGTAAAAGTTTTCAATTCATCAATTCGCACATAACGCCATGAATTACCCCATCTCACAAATTTCTTCCTCATGTAACGATGCATACCAGAAGCTTGTAGGTTTTCAGCGAATAGCAGGACGCCACCGGGTTTTAGCGCTTTTTTGATTTCATCAAAAGTTCTTTGTTGAGCTTCCGGATGATTATCACGACCGATACCACCAAGAATGGATTTGAACACAATGACGTCGAAGTGATTCTCATAAGGAATATTCATCGCGTCGATGTCCTTGTACTGAACCCTGCTTTCTAACCCATGTTTTACGTGCAAAGGTTTGGCAGTGCCTTCGGTGTTTTCCAGATCAGAGCATATCACCTCATAACCTTTCGATGCAAGCCAGAGAGAAAGACCACCTTCCCTCCCACCGAGTTCCAGTGCTTTGCCACTTTTGATTACAGGCAAATGCCTTTCCCACCATGGAAGAGCTTTTGACCATGTCCGTACGTCCCATTGGATGATGTCTTTAACCTGATCTGAATTCATCATTGGATAATCATTCCTGTTGCAAAGAACAATATTCTCATCACAGTTTGAACATCCTTGGTCATGATTATTTACCTCAAAATTTCAACGCGATGAATGGAAGTGCCATTTTGCCCATGAATGGAAATGAGGTAAATTCCTGCGGGTAAATTCCTGATATCAATACGCCTGTTAGGACCGCACCACAATTCCTGACCGAGTTGATCAAAGATTTTGATGGATTCAATGGATTCTTTGCCTTCAATGATTAGAAAATCCTGTGCAGGATTTGGGTAAATATGAAATGCACTGTCCTGGTATTCTTTCACCCCGGAACAATCATCTATCAGCACTTCCAATTCTGCAGGATCGGTACTTCCGCAAGAGTTTGACAATACAACACTTATCGTTGCATTGCCTGCGAAGCCATCTGTAAAATCCAGTGTCATCTGATTCAAATCTGAGTTGATGATAGTTCCAGCTTGTGGAGGATCAAGGTACCAATAGTATGAAGCTTCGGTGAGCACAGTTGAGAATACTTCCAGACCTTCATTATCACAAAACACCAACTCACCATTCAATTCGCCGGATTGAATCAGAGTGTCTTCAAATATGACTTCAAAAAGAATGGGTTGAGTGTTGTAGCATTCATTACTGAACTGTCCTGAATAAAGCCCCGGCGCAGTTATGTTGTAGGTCGGTGTGTATTGTGCTTCGTTGGTTGAAATGTCGGTCCAAATGCAATCAATATATGCGTCATTCGATGCCCCCGGAAAAGGATCCAATAACAATTCATCGCAGGTAAACATTTCTTCAGCAAGACCGGGGTTCAATTCATTGAGGTAAATGATGTGAATACTATCAGCAGAAGTACCACAAATATTCGTTTGACTCGCAATGATATCAGTTTCACCATATCCGATATATGGTCCTGCTGTTGCTGAAAGATTATCAGATGCAATGTCAAGTCCATCCCCTTGCCAATTGATGTCGTATTGCGGATCTGCGATCGGCACAATAACAACGGACTCACTTCCGCAAAGCAACATGGTATCTGATACTTGCAACACTAGACTAGGTTCATTTTCAATTTGGATTTCATAACAATAACTGTTCTCGCATACGTCTGGAGTAAAACACAAGGTGTAATTGCCGTATGTGTTTGACTGAAATTGGGAATTGTAGGTGGTTATGTCGGAGAGTATCCAACCATCTGGACCATCTACCGTCCATTGACCTGTCAGAGGTAATCCATCGCAAGTCGACATACCAGACCATATGATTCCGCTTGTCAATGGAGCATTAAAAGTTGTTGGCACTGTTTCACCACAATTGATAAACCACAGTGAATTTCCGGCGAAATCATTGCCATTTGCAAAGTATTCTATGGATATGCTGTCTCCTGTGATAGTTTCCAAGTTGGTTAGTTGAGTCAACGTACTAAAAGTTGTAAAATAAACAGAGTCCACAGATCCATCTAGATGGAATACCTTAATTTGCAAATATGATCCTTGCCAACCGTTTTGATTTGTGCTTAAGCCATAGAAAATGAGGTTATCAGTCTCTTGAGAAAAGCCTCCCGTAACAATTAAAGGATCTTCAATTCCACAGGTTTCTTGCAATGTAGTTTCAGGAATAACAATATTCGGGGCAACTACCAATTTAATATTAAAACCTTCACATCCATTTTCATCAGTAACTATAACACCGTAATTACCAGTTACTCCTTGAACAAAAGCACAAGGTCCATTCAGAGGTGTCCCTTCAACAAATTCGCCTGAATAACCAGGATAGACAAACCACTCATAACTCGTGTATTCACCAATAACACAAATTGAAGTATCTTGATGCGGACATATAGTTAAAACAATGTTTCCGCTATCGACCTCCGGAATGAACAAAGGTGTAACATCCAGCCATTGGAATGTGCTAAGAATACAGTCGTTTTTGGTGGCGATGAGATGGTGTAATCCCATGTTATGAATAACAATGCTTGAGGTAGTATCACCATTCTCCCAAAAGTAATGATCCATTCCAGGTGTAGCTGACCAAACCGCATCTACTCCAGCACAAATTTCTGTGTCTCCCGAAATTTGAAGATCATAACTCTCAGATGAAATGTTAAACTCAAATTGGTAAGTTGAAGATTCTGAAGGTGTGCCATTATCGGTAGCAACCAATTCAATTTGATAATTACCTGGAGCAATGATATCAAAATCAATTATGAAATTAATGCCCAAAGCTGAAGTATAATCCACAGTCGAATAAGTCATCCCAAGCGGTAACCCACTAACACTGATACCGATGTTTTGTGAACTCTCAGATGAGATTATATGCATATCCATTGGAATATAGTCACCACATAATTTCAGGCTTGGGCAAAAGTTTGCTGCAATGGCAGGTGGCATATTGGAACTGGAAGTAGCTGTGTTGAATTCAATCTTACGCCCTTCTAACCATTTGACACCGTCTTGTTGGTTATCGGCTATTCCGTAAGGGCCGTTGTATTGATCAGATGAAAAATTAAATCTTCCAAAAGCAAAATGCTCAGGACCACTTTCCTTATCCGCGCCGACAATGGCAAGATTAGCATCGGCTGCAAGTCCTCCAGATGCTCCACTTATCAAGCTATTTACCCAATTCATTTCTTTATAATAGAATTGGACGTTATTCCCATTACCAATAATGTCATTCCCGTTGGCAGCAATAATCATTTGAAACGAATTCTTTTTCGAAGAATCCAATGACCATGTTCCAACATCGATGTAGTTCACATATAGCGCCTCGTTAGTTACCTTGTAATATAAATCGCCACCAAAATTAAAATCAAAATCCGACCAGAAACCACAAATATGATTATACTGTTGAGTGGTTTCACTTGAAAGTGGATTCGGGAAAGCAGATGGCAGGAAATCGATGTAACCAGTATTCCCCATGACAATTGTTCCCTCCGTGGTGAGGATGACCTGATTATAAGTTTGACCAAAAAAATAGAAATCAAAAGGTAAATCGATCGGTGCAGAATAATTATTAGCTGCGCTTCCAAAAGATCCAGGCCATTCTGCAACATCCGGATGTATATAAGAATCATCTGGCTCTATCCAGAAGCAATTGTCAAATTGAGCGTGTGAATAAGCAACGATTCCTAACAATATGGAAATAACGGTGAGTGTTCTCATGAAGTTTTAGTTAACTGGTTACCAAAATTAGGCGGATTTCATGTCTTCTCTGCAATTGCGATTTCAAATTCAACTTATAGGATTCAATTTTCAGAAAACAAAAAAGCCATCCCTTTCGGAATGGCTTTTTATTATATTCAAAGATGATTATTGGTTTTCACCTTCTTTGTTGTCACCTTCCATTTTCTCTTTCAGGTTAGCAAGAACATCGAGGTCACCGAGGGTTGATTTTTCAACCTGAGCATTCACAGCTTTAACAGCTTGAGAATCCTGCTCGCCACCACCTTGTTTCTTACCACCTCCACCGCTGCGAGGCGCTTTTTTCGGAGCTTCTGCACTACCTGGCTCTTCTTCTTTCCAAGTGCCTGTGTGGCTCACGCTGATTTTGCGTTGGTTTTTATTGAATTCCTGAATGATGAATTCGAGTGCTTCTTCCACTTTCGCGGTAGAGCCATCAGCTTTCTTCAGGTTTTTATTCATACAGAAACCTTCGAGACCGTATGGAAGAGCAACGATAGCGTGGCTTCCTTCTTTACGAACGATGGTACCTTGATGTTTAGAACCTTCAACGAATACTGTTTCGAATACATCCCATGGATTTTCTTCCACTTGTTTATGGCCGAGGCTGATGCGGCGGTTATCCTTATCGAGTTCGAGAACAACCACTTCGAGTTCATCGCCGATGTGGCAGAATTCGCTCGGGTGCTTGATTTTCTTGCTCCAAGAAAGATCGCTGATGTGAATCAGACCATCGATACCTTCAGACAATTCGCAGAACACACCGAAGTTGGTGAATGCACGAACTTTTGCTTTGTGTTTGCTTCCAACAGGGAAACGTGTTTCGATATTTTCCCATGGATCTTGGGTAAGTTGTTTCATACCCAAAGAGAGTTTGCGCTCGTCTTTATCCACGCTGAGGATCACACACTCTACTTCTTCGCCCACTTTCAGGAAGTCCTGAGCAGAGCGAAGGTGAGTACTCCATGACATTTCAGAAACGTGGATGAGACCTTCAACACCAGGAGCAATTTCAACGAATGCACCATAGTCTGCAAGAACAACCACTTTACCTTTCACTTTCTGACCCACTTCAAGCTGTCCTTCGATAGCATCCCATGGGTGAGCAGTGAGTTGTTTCATACCGAGAGCGATACGCTTCTTATCATCATCGAAGTCAAGGATAACAACGTTGATTTTAGAATCAAGCTGCACGAGCTCTTCCGGATGAGTAACACGTCCCCATGAAAGGTCTGTGATGTGGATGAGACCATCAACACCACCGAGGTCTACGAATACACCATAAGTAGTGATGTTTTTCACGATACCTTCGAGAACCTGACCTTTTTCGAGGCCGCTCATGATGAGTTTTTTCTGTTCTTCGAGTTCTGCTTCGATCAGGGCTTTGTGAGAAACTACAACGTTTTTGAATTCGTTGTTGATTTTCACCACTTTCAATTCCATGATCTTACCAACGTACTGATCGTAGTCGCGGATAGGCTTCACATCGATTTGTGAGCCTGGAAGGAATGCTTCGATACCGAATACATCCACAATAAGACCACCTTTGGTGCGGCTTTTCACTTCACCTTTGATGATTTCGCCACTTTCCAGTGCGCGGTTCACATTACCCCAAGCGCTAAATACGCGTGCTGTTTTGTGAGAAACATTGAGCTGACCGTTTTTGTCTTCTGTCTGCTCAATGAAAACCGGAACTTTATCACCGATTTTGAGGTCGGGATTGTAACGGAATTCGCCCGCAGGAATAACACCTTCAGACTTATAGCCGATATTGACAACTACTTCTTTTTTGTTTGTAGTAACTACGGTACCTTCAACGACTTCGTGTTCACGAATCACTGAAAGCGTACTTTCATACAATTTGTCGAGTTTTTTACGCTCGTCACTGTTGTATCCACCAGCCGCTTCGTAAGCATCCCAGTTGAATTCACCCGTTTCAGTCAGAAACATTTTGTCATCTGCAGTACTGAAAATTTCGAGGGGTTCTTCAGCGACAACTTCATCTTCAACCTCTGCTGGATTTTCGGTTGCAACTTCTTCAGCGGCAACTTTTTCAGTTTCACCAGCGAGATTAGCGGTGATGTCTTTTTCTTCGGCTTCTTCAGCCTTAACACGTTTTGATTCTGCCATGATGGCTTTTACACTTGTATTCTGCTTCTTGTAACAAGACCCCGTAAGCAGAAGAGGTTTTACTTTTTATGGTTCAATTCCCGGAGGTTTCGGAATTGTTTCCCCTTGATTTTCATGCCCTAAAAGGAATGGAAATCGGGGGCGCGAATATAGGTTAGGATGAGCCAATACCAATCAGTCTGCAACAAAAATTCCGTCATAAACGAACCTTCAATAAAAAAGCCGGGAATTGACCCGGCTTTTCAAATTCAAAAGGAAGATGGATTTACATTTTCGCGTTAGGATCGTCTAGTGTTCCAATACTTTGGGAACCGTCATATTGTGCATCCCCAAACCCTAAAATAGGCCAGAAAACAAATGGCAAAAATATGAGTCCGATGGTGAACCCTTCAGTCTTTCCAAAGTTTTTCGCGATCAGATTGGTAACCCATATTTGCCATATCAGGCCGATATAAGGAATGAGCATTAAAACTGTCCACCAACCAGGTTTCTTGGCGATTACCGTCATGATATACACATTATAAATCGGGATAAGCGCCGCCCAACCAGGCTGGCCGGCCTTTTCAAATGTTTTCCAAATGGCAGCGATCATGAAGATCAAAAAAGCCAGCAAAAGAATAATACCAATAAAATTCATTGCATAAATTTTAATATTTCCTACTCTGTTCTAGGCCTTTCGGAATTCGCCTCATTGCAATTTAACCTTGGACAAATTGAGTATTGGTTTGTTTCAACATGTCCATCCTGCTATTAAATGTTTTGATCGAGGGATGTTTGACTCTCAGTTTCATTCAATGAGAATGG
Source organism: Flavobacteriales bacterium (assembly GCA_016722445.1). GTDB lineage: Bacteria > Bacteroidota > Bacteroidia > Flavobacteriales_D > Sanyastnellaceae > JAIBBG01. The sequence goes on from JADKIZ010000017.1 coordinate 50,604, forward strand.
AGGATATTGGTCGGTGAGGTTGTACCAATAAAGATTTACGCGCAACTGCCAGCGATTTACGCCAACAACGAAATCGTGCATCCCTTTAGGGTATTTGCCGGTGATCAATACAGCCCACCATGCGATAATTCTTACGAATACAGCTGCGATCATCAGGAAAATCAAGCAGAAAGCGTGAGGGATCAGGACATAAATGAACCCGAAAAACATTCTGGCCAACAAAAGACCACGGCTCACGGTTGCAGGATACTCCAATATGATATCGGTGTTTTCATCTTTTGCAGTCAATCCGAAAGCCGGATAACCATCGCTGAGGTTTTGCATACGTGCATTTACGCGGAGGTTCCAACGGAAATAATTCAGCACAAATTCCCACATACCTTTAGGGTATTTGCCTGTGAACAAAATTGCCCAGAAAGCAATGAAATTCACGAAAAGCACGCCAATACCGATGAATAACAATACAAACATGTGAGGAATCATGATGTAAATGAATCCGAACAGAGTTCTTAGTACGAGTTCACCACGCGAATACGTGTCTTGGTGTTTGATAAAAATTTTCATAGTGATGATGATTTTGGTTTTTAGGAAAACATGGTTTTTAGAACCAATCGTGGCAAATATATCAGAACCTTCCAAAGTGTTGTCATCCAATGACTAAGAGTTTGACCAACAAAAAGCACCAAAACACATCTCGCTGATTATCAGTCAAGAGCGTTGAAATTTGTTCATAAATGAAGAGATTGGACAAGCATTTAAGACATGAATGACCAAATCGGCTTTTCCAAATATGACCAAAAACATAAAAATTAGTCATAAAAAAACCTCCCTTGTGAGGAGGTTTTCATGTTTAATCCATAACGCAATGAACGGATGCGTTGTGGTTCTTCAGTATGATTAACCGAGGTAAGATTTCAAAATCTTACTTCTGCTGGTATGTTTCAATCGACGGATAGCTTTTTCTTTGATCTGACGAACGCGTTCGCGAGTCAGGTCGAAACTCTCCCGATTTCTTCGAGGGTGAGTGGATGTTCGCCATTCAAACCAAAATAAAGTCTCACAACATCAGCTTCGCGGCTGGTGAGTGTGCGCAACGAACGTTCGATTTCTTTGCGCAAAGACTCATGCAAAAGATCGGTATCCGGTGAAGGAGTATCGTTGGTTTGCAATACATCATACATGGTAGAACTGCTGTCGTCACCATCTTTCAATGGAGCATCCATGGATACGTGGCGACCGCTGTTTCTCATAGACTGCTTCACTTCATCGAGAGTCATCTCGAGAACTTCAGCGAGTTCTGCAGGCGTTGGCGGACGTTCGAATTCTTGTTCAAGTTTAGCGAATGCCTTATTGATTTTGTTGATCGAACCAATTTTATTCAACGGAAGTCGAACAATACGAGATTGCTCAGCAAGAGCCTGAAGGATCGACTGACGAATCCACCAAACAGCGTAGGAGATGAATTTGAAACCACGCGTTTCATCGAAACGCTGAGCTGCTTTGATCAAACCGAGGTTACCCTCATTGATCAAGTCAGGAAGGCTCAAACCTTGATTCTGATACTGTTTGGAAACAGACACCACGAAACGGAGGTTGGCTTTGGTGAGCTTTTCCAAAGCGGCTTGATCGCCGGCTTTGATACGCTTCGCCAGTTCAACTTCCTCCTCAGCGGTGATCAGATCCACACGGCCGATTTCCTGCAGGTACTTATCCAGCGATGCCGTTTCGCGGTTGGTAACCTGTTTGGTGATTTTTAACTGCCTCATTTATTTGAATCTTTTGATTTCCCCGGGATGGGATTTTACAACCCTGTCCCTGCTACTTTATTTTCTTCATCACATTCTTTAAGACCCAAAAGCCTTGTGAATGTTACGGAATTGTCCGTTAAAAGTTCGAAACTATCGGTTTAATTCGATGCTGTTTCTGGTCTAGGAATCAAAACTTTACGTGAAAGTTTGTATTTTCCGTTTTTCGGATCTTTACCAATCACTTTCACTTGAATTCTGTCACCTTCTTTCAACACATCGCGAACATTTTCAATACGTGTCCAATCGATTTCAGAGACGTGCAGGAGCGCATCCTGTTTCGGAAGAATCTCAACGAAAGCACCAAACGCCTGGATGTTTTTCACCACACCTTCGTAAACCTCACCCACTTCAATTTGTGGAGGGAATACGATGCTTTTCACACGACGAAGAGCTGCTTCAAGATTTTCCTTATTGGAAGAAGCGATTTCTACGATGCCTTTATTATCGACTTCAGAGATGGTAATCACCGTGCTTGTTGTCTTCTGGATTTCCTGAATCACTTTACCACCTGGGCCGATTACAGCGCCGATGGTGTCGTTTGGAATCTCCAGACTCACGATTCTTGGAGCGTGAGGTTTATAGTCTTCACGTGGTTTATCGAGGGTCTTGAGCATTTCGCCCAAAATATGAAGACGGCCTTGACGCGCTTGTTCGAGCGCATTTTTCACCATGTCCATGCTGAGACCTTTGATTTTGATGTCCATCTGGCAAGCGGTAATACCTTTCGCAGTACCGGTTACTTTGAAGTCCATATCTCCGAGGTGGTCTTCATCACCAAGGATATCGGAGAGGATTTGATACTTTGAATTGTCTTCATTGGTGATCAATCCCATTGCAATACCAGAAACGGGTGCAGAAATCTGAACACCACCATCCATGAGAGCAAGCGTACCTGCGCAAACCGTTGCCATAGAAGACGAACCATTTGATTCGAGGATATCAGAAACAACGCGAATTGCGTAAGGACATTCAGCACGTGGTGGAATGACAGGTTTCAAAGCTCTGAGAGCGAGGTTACCGTGACCAATTTCGCGACGACTTGTAGCGCGAATTGGACGAGCTTCACCCGTGCTGTATGGTGGGAAGTTGTAATGCAACAAGAAACGATCTTCGCGAGGCATTACCGCGCTATCGATCATCTGTTCGTCCAACTTGGTACCCAAAGTGAGGGTAGTAAGCGATTGAGTTTCACCACGCGTTAATACGCTTGATCCGTGAGTACCTGGAAGGTAATCCACTTCACTCCAGATCGGACGGATCTGAGTTGTAGAGCGGCCATCAAGGCGAATGCCTTCATTGAGGATCATGTTTCGCATGGCATCCTTGAGGCAGTCGTGGTGGTATTTATTGAGCAGGAAACGAATGGCTTCCTTTTCTTCGTCGGTATAACGCTTTTCGAACTCTTCCTGAATTTCATGGAAAGAGTTGGAGCGAGAATTTTTGTCAGTAGGGATCTTGGCTGTATCGTAATATTTCTGATAACATTCGTCCCAAACGAGTTTTTTCAGATCAAGATCTTTTGGTTCGTGATCGTAAGTACGTTTGGTTCTAGCCTTTTCAACTTGTTCAGCGAGTTCCTTTTGAGCCTGAACCTGAACTTTGATGGCAGCGTGTGCCACTTCGAGTGCAGCGATCATTTCATCTTCAGAAACCTCTTTCATTTCACCTTCAACCATGACGATGCTATCATCAGAACCGGCAACCATCAACTCGAGGTCGGCGGTGGCCAGTTGCGCCCAGGTAGGATTCAAAACAAACTGACCGTTGATCCGTGCAACGCGTACTTCTGAGATCGGGCCATTGAAAGGCAGATCAGAAACAGCGATCGCAGCAGAAGCAGCGAGACCAGCAAGGCTATCCGACATATTTTCTTTATCGGCAGAAATGAGGTTCACCACCACCTGGATATCGGCATGGAAATCATCTGGAAACATCGGGCGCAGGGCGCGGTCGATGAGACGAGCGACGAGGATTTCGTCGTCATAAGGGCGAGCTTCACGTTTGAAATAGCCACCCGGAAAACGTCCGGCAGCAGCATATTTTTCGCGATATTCTACAGTTAAAGGGAGGAAGTCAACACCAGCTTTTGCTTCATCAGCTGCAACAACTGCAGCGAGGAGCATGGTATCACCTTGTCTTACCACGACAGAACCGTGGGCTTGTTTGGCCAACTTACCTGTTTCGATGGTAATCGGGCGATTGTCACCGAGGTCGATGGTTTTCTTAAACAATTGGTAACTCATTTTCTTTTTTGCGGATAAAAAACGTCAAGTATGTAAACGCAAAAAGGCAATTGTGGTCAATTGCCCTTTTGCCCGTCCCGATGGGACAATGTGTTATTTGCGGAGATCAAGTTCTTTAACAATAGCCCTGTAACGCGTAATGTCTGTTTTCTGCAAATAGTCGAGGAGACTTCTGCGCTTACCTACCAAGCGAATCAGACTGCGTTGAGTACCGAAGTCTTTTTTGTTCACTTTGAGGTGTTCTGTCAGGTGGTTGATGCGGAAAGAAAATAGTGCAATCTGTCCTTCGGCTGTTCCGGTGTCTTTTTCAGACTTACCGTGTTTTTTGAAAATCTCTTGTTTTTTTTCTGATGTGAGGTACATGCTAATACTTGTATAAGTGATTGTTATGTGGTCCGTCAAAGACAGATTTCTTCAAATCTGCTTTAATTGAGGGGTGCAAATGTATGCATTCCACACTGGTTTTTCCAAAATTAATACAACAGAACTGGGGAATTTATAAGTCCGATATGATTTACCCTATACATTCGCGGCCCAATTTAACAAACACAAATTCATGAAGAAAAGTATTTTGAGTGTTGTGGCCCTCGGAATTCTGATGGCCAGCTGCGGAGATAAGAAAGATGCGGTGAGCGATGTAAAAATGACCAACGAGAACGATAGCTTGAGCTATGCCATCGGTCTGAATCTGGGAGAAAGTTTTTCTCAGGGAGACTTGAAGGAATTGAACTACGATCTCCTTGTTCAAGGTATGAAAGATCAAATGGACAGTACAGGCGCCATGGAATTGGCAGATGCTGAAAAGTACATTCAGGAAGTGATGATGGGCCGTGAAGAGCGGAGCGAAACCAACATCAGCAGATGACATGGTTACCGTACATTATCATGGCACTTTGCCAGACGGAACTGTGTTTGACAGCTCAGTTGATCGCGGCGAACCTGCGTCATTCCGATTGAATCAGGTGATTCCAGGCTGGACAGAAGGACTTCAATTGATGAGCGAAGGAAGTAAATATCAATTCTTCGTTCCACAAGAACTTGGTTACGGTGCCAGAGGAATGGGAAAAATCAAACCTTATTCTGCATTGGTTTTTGAAATTGAGTTGATTAAAGTTGGCGCTCCAGCGGAAGCTCCGGCACATTAATCCCATGTATTGCTCTTGAAAGTGGAGAAAAGAGGTATAGGTTTTGCTTGATGCCGACGAATTTCATTTTCAAAACAAATCCATTTCTATGAAAAAATTATTTTTCGCGATTTCGATGCTGGTTCTGCAATTGAGTGTTTGTGGCCAAACTAAAAATGCACAACCACTTCAAACAGAAAACGACAGTTTGAGTTATTGCATCGGATTGAGTATTGGTAAAAGCCTCGCGGATGGAGACCTTCAGGACGTTGAAGTGTCAAAGCTAGCGCAAGGAATTGCCGATCAATTCAAACAAAACCCATTGATGACTGTTGAACAGGCAGAGATGTATATCAATCGGTTTTGATGGCGTCAAGAAGCCAAAAACCTGGAATACAAAATCAAACAGGAAGAATTTATCACAACCAACAAAAAAGCCGAAGGAGTTAAAACGACTCCAAGCGGTTTGCAATACAAAGTGATTTCTGAAGGTACCGGTCCAAAACCAACAGCTGCAGATGTTGTTACGGTGCATTATACCGGCACCTTGACAGATGGTACTGTTTTCGACAGTTCTGTGCAGCGCGGTGAACCGGCGACATTCGGATTGAGTCAGGTGATACCCGGTTGGACTGAGGGTCTGCAAATGATGAGCACAGGAAGCAAGTATCAGTTCTTTATTCCTCAGGAATTGGGATATGGTTCAAGTGGAATGGGTGAAATCAAACCGTATTCGGTTTTGATCTTTGAAGTAGAGTTGATCGCCATCGGCAATCAATAAGCTTGATCATAAAAAAAACATGAAGGCTGTCCTGAATTCAGGGCAGCCTTTTTTATTCATCCCGATTGGATGCATCCGTTTTTGAAGCGGTAGAATAACTTTACTCCGCAATAAAACATGGAAGACATCACATCCATTCAGGAGAACACTTTTCGCAAATTCGTTGACGGCACTTATGTTCTCGACGAAGTAACCTGGGGTGCCTTTGTAAAAGATTGGTCATATTTTGAAGCCAAACGAAAGAACATACTGACAACGGCAGGTGAAGTTGAGAAGTACGTATATTTTGTATTGGAAGGAGTTCAGCGGGCTTATTATGTTGGGGAAAATGATAAAGAGGCCACCATTGTTTTTACCTATGCCCCATCATTCAGTGGTGTTGCAGACTCGGCTTTGACGGGGCTTCCTTCCAAATATTATTTTGAAACCATTACGTCGAGTCAATTTCTGAGGATTCGAATTGAAACATTGAATAAGTTGATGGAAGAACACCGACCCATTCAAAATCTCATCATGCGTCTCGCCAGTTTAAGTCTATACGGTGTTTTGGCTCGACAAGCAGAAATACAGTCCTTTTCTTCGGAAGAAAAATTCAGGACTTTGTTACACCGCAGTCCTCACCTACTCCAATTGGTGCCGCACAAATACATTGCATCCTACCTTGGGATTGATGCGACGAACTTCAGTAAGCTTTTGGGAAGTGTAAAACTCTGATTCTGTTACTTGATGGCGTGATGATGAATCTTGGTAATTGCCAACTTTTCAATCCATGAGTTTCAACAAACTTTGCCCGTCAATCGAAACACATGAAAGATCAAAAAGAATTTTTACAACAATATGCTTCTGAGGTGAGAAACATCATCAGAGAAATGGAAAGTTGGTCGCATCAAGAAGAAAACAATTTACAGCGATATCCAGCACCCGGAAAATGGAGCGCGATACAATGTGTGCAGCACCTCAACGTATACAGTCGCTATTATTTAAAAGCTATAGAAAAGGAATTGAAAACAGCTCCAACAGTTTCCGGCCATGAAGTGAAGTCAGGTCCATTGGGCAGGTATTTTATAAAATTGATGAAAACCAACGACAACGGAATTGTAACCAAGCCCATGAATTCACCTAAAAATGCTGTACCTGAATTGTTGCCCAATGTCAAGTCAGAAATCAGCGAGTTCATTCAGCACCAACAAAAGCTATTGATACTATTGCAACAATCTGAGAAGATCGATATCAATCAAATCAGAATTCCAACTTCCATCATGAAAATGATTCGCATGAAGTTGGGAGATACGTTTGCCTTTTTTATAGAACATGAAAAGAGGCATATGATACAAGGTCGAAAAGCTTTGGAAGCTGGGGAATCTAGATTATAGTATCAACGAGATTTCTGAGCACAACGGATTCATCTTAAATCCACACATAACCATCCTATCTTCGTCAGATTATGGCACCATATTTTCCATAGGCCGACGATGACGAAATCATACATTCCATGGATTTTCCTGTGCAGTTTAGTGATCTGCCTGTCGGGCTGTATGGATACAAATCATCAAGACAATTTAAAAGAAGTTGCAAAAGATTTGCAAGAATTGAAGTCTCAGATGCCAGAAGAACCGGATACTGCAAGCTCAATTTTACCCGACAGTATTTCAAATCACGAAACGAAGTTTGCGGCCAATGAAGTCATTGAAGTAAAGAAGAAGCCCGAGATAACTTCTGACAAAAAAATAGGTGCGCCGGAACCAGTCAAGGAAGAATTGCCGCTGCCTGTTTCTTCAGAGAAAGATGAATTGTTTCATTACCAAAACTCCAAACTCATTTCATTGCGTATTACACCTTGGAAGAGTGATAGACGACAACTCATTTTTTATGACAAGAAGGGAAACATCACCTATACGCAGGACGATGTGAGGCTGAGTTATCAGGAAGTATCCGAGGTCAAAGAATTTCATTCGAATGGAGCCGTGGCCAAAATACAAATCCACAATAATCCGGGAGCCAGTCGTCATTGGTCAGAAATTTTGATCACATTCGATCAAAACAACGAACCAGAATGGAAGACCATCATGACCTATCCACTCGAAAGCATTTCGCAAACCATGAACAATACCTATAGATTTGACCGCATCCAGAAAAATTGGGTACTGGAGCAGAAACAATAGGAAGAGAGAGAACATTCATTCCGGAAACTTCACATGGCCAAACATTATATAGAAGACGAAAAATTCGAACGGAAGCAGTTTAATTCAGAGCCATTACCGGCACTTGAATTCGAAAACTGCTCATTTCATTATTGTGATTTCACAGATTGCGACCTATCTGGTTACAAATTCATGGATTGTGAATTTCACGGTTGCAATATGAGTCTTGTAAAATGTGACAAAACTGCATTGCGCAATGTCAAATTCAACCAATGCAAAATGTTGGGATGGCGTTTTGATTTGTGCAATGACTTCGGTTTGTCATTCCGTTTTGAAGGTTGTCAACTCAATCATTCCTCCTTTCATCAGCTCAAAATCAAAAAGACTGTTTTTATTGATACACAATTACGCGAAGTGGATTTTTCCTCTTGTGATCTCAGCGGATCAATATTCGATAGTTGCGATCTCAGCGATGCGTTGTTTGAGAATACAGTGTTGATTCAGGCGGATTTTCGCACGGCGATCCATTATCATATCGATCCGGAGATGAATCAAATCAAGAAAGCACGATTTTCATTGAGTGGAGTTGAAGGACTATTGCGAAAGTATCAAATCGAAATTGTGTGATACTGGCAGTGATCACATCACAAATTCAAGTTTACCGACATCAACTTTCGTTTTGAAAACGCCGATGGCCACAACGGCTTGACCTTTATCCATTTCTAGTACAGTTCCTGTTTGTTTGGTGTTTTCAAGACGAACGAGCGATCCTACTTTGATGGATTCTGTTCGTTTGATGCGGGTTTCATTTTCCTCCTGCGTCTTTTTGACCTTTTTGGTAAGAGAGCGTTTCTTTCTTTCCTCGTCAATTTTTGTCTTCTCCATCGCGATGTATTTTTTTACTTCATCCAGGAGTTCCTTGTTTTTGCTTCGCAGATTATAAGACTTAATAAACTGAACCATTTTTCTACCATGGTTCAGGTATTTGTTGTTGCGTTCAATGGTCTCTTGTTGTTTGAGCAATCTTTCCTCCATCTTTTCGCGTTTCTTTTCATACTCTGTAATGGCGTTGCTTGCCAGTTCACCAGCGGCGCGGGCATTTTGGGTGAAATGCTCAAACTTTGTTTTTTCATCTTGCAAAGAAGCCAGCATCTCGTCCATTTGAACCTTTTGGATGCTCAGTTTCTTTTTGGCATTTTCAATCATCGCCGGTGGAATGCCGTTGATCTGTGCCACTTCGAAAGTAAAAGAGCTCCCCGGTTGTCCGATAGACAATTGATAAGTTGGCTCGAGTGTTTCCGTATTGAACAACATACATCCATTCATGGCATACTTCATCTGGGCAGCCTTGAGTTTGATGTTGCCATAATGCGTTGTGATCACCCCAAATGTTTTCCTTCCATAGAGTTCTTCAAAAAACACTTCAGCAAGTGCACCACCCAAATCGGGATCGGAGCCTGTTCCAAATTCATCGAGCAATACAAGACTGCGACGGTTTGCTGAATCGAGGAATAGCTTCATGCGTTTTAACCGATAGCTGTAGGTTGAAAGCTGATTTTCGATGCTTTGGTTGTCGCCAATATCTGTGAGTACAGAATGAAAAAACGCCATCTTGCTGCCGTGAGCAACTGGCACGAGCAATCCACATTGCAACATCACTTGAAGCAAACCAACAGTTTTCATGGTGATGCTTTTTCCTCCAGCATTAGGACCACTGATCACGAGCATACGTTGATCCCGATCCATCATGAGTGATTGGGGAAATGTCTTCTTGTTATTTCTGCGATTGCTCAATAACAACAAAGGATGATAAGCTTTTCGCAAATCGATGATTGGATCATCGCATAATTCAGGAAGGATGGCATCGATTTCCATGGCAAATCGCGCTTTCGCCTGAATAAAATCAAATTCGGTGAGTATCCGTTGGTAGTTTCTGATCAAAGGCAATTGATGCCTGATTTGCTGCGTAAGTTGTCGAAGAATTTTTCTGATTTCAGTTCTCTCATCATCCATGAGAGCTTCCAGTTCGAAGTTCAACTGAATATTCACTTCAGGTTCGATGTAAGTGAGCGCACCTGTTTTACTGCTGCTGATCACAATACCCGGAATTTTTCTTTTATGAGTGCTGTAAACTGCCAACACCCTTCTTTCATTCAGGAAAGACTCGCCAGTGTCACCCAAAAATCCTTTGCCGGCATACTCTTTCATGATGCGTGAAAAATTCTTGGAAATCGTACGCCGCACTTCAATGATGGAAGAACGAATCTGCTTCAATTCCGGAGATGCATCATCCTTTACTTTCCATTTGTTGTCGAAGACAGTGATGATGGCAGACATCATCTCTTCGTTATGTTCAATTCCATCGAGCACTTCAAACAGATGGGGAAAAACATCCTCCATCCCCTTAAAAGCCAAAAGCATTTCGTTCACGAGTGCATTTGCGCGATAGATTCTGAAAAAGCTCTCTTCATTCAGCACACTGTCGCGGGCTTGAAGGAATCGAATTTCATCTTCTACTTCATGAAAATCTATGGCCGGAAAAGCGATGGCATCACGTCGAATGGTTGTAAACTCATTGACCTGATTCAACGCCTTTTTCAATTTTTGATGATCATTCCACGGCACAAGATCCAGGGTTCGCAGACGTGCAGTCGGCTGTGAGCAATAGTCATGCAACATCACCCTCACCAGATCGAACTCCAGATCCCGTATTACCTGATCATCAAACTGCCTCATTCCTTTTCGAGAAAACCGGTAAGCGAATTGTCTTTTGCCGACGCGGTCATTTTTTCGTTTCGATTCTGATATTTATTCACGCCAACGACGATCCTCTCACCATCCGCAATGGCCTGTTGTTGTTTTTGCAGAGCTTCGAATACAAGTCCATTGAACCATGCACCGCATTTGAAGATTCCTTCCTTCTTTTCGATTTCGAGGAAAAGATCCCAAGCCTTGTTGACGATCCATGCAGTGAGTTCCTCTATATAATAAGAACCTTTAGCGACATCACCTGCCTGATGAAAATAGCTTTCCTCCATCAGCAGATGTTGAATGTTGCGTGACAACCGCAAGGATATTTCGCTACTACTGCCATTCGCTTCATAGGAAGGAATCACATGTACATCATCGGCACCACCAATGATGGCACTCATACACTGTGTTGTGGCTCGTAACAGATTATTATAATGGTCTTTGGTTGTTTGCTGAAAGCGCGAAGTTTCAGCATGGATATAACAATCAGCCCTTTCCGATTGATCCAATTTGTAGGCTTTCAATACGGTCTTCCATAAAAGTCTAAAAGCCCTGTATTTGGCGATTTCATTGAAGTAGGAAGAACCCGTAGAGAAATTGAATTGTAGCTTTTGAACCACGAGAGCAGGATCAACACCCACATGATCCAACTGATGAATCAATTCCTGGCCCATTGCCAGTGCAAAAGACAATTCGTGGATGGCCTGTCCGCCACACTCATGAATGAGGATCGCATTTACCGGTAAGATTCTTAAACCGGGAAAACGCGAAGTCACTTTGATCCAATATGGTAAATTGGCAAATTGAGAGCCGCTATGAGAAGCAGTGACGATACTTCCATTGATTTGAGCAGCATCCAATTTTCTTTCATCACAAAAAGTGAGGAACCAATCAATGGTTCTATCATCGTTATCAGGATGCACAAAATGCACTGAAATGTATTCTACAAAAATGCCGTGCAGCAGCGCCCTCAAGTCATCTTCCTGAGCAATTTTAAAAGCAAAACCGATAGCATTCGCACCCCCCTTCAAACATTGCAAAGCCTTCTGATTCACTTCAGAGGCATTTTTCCCTTCTACTTCCTGGTAGATTGCCCATGTTTCCGGCTTATCAATATCCGATCGCACCTCGGTACCTGAGAAGTAAGGTTCCACCGCAAATCCATTGGGATTGTTCCATTGGATACTTTCTAAACCCTTTTCTCCGAGTTCCTTCATCACCGCCTTTTTCCACTGATCATAGGAAGTCGCCGGAAATTCTTCGAATTGCAGATTGTTCATCGGCTCAAAAATAAAGCGGAAAGCGCGCTGTTTGGCGATTGTTCGTATCCGGAAATTGCTTCCATGCACAAATGAGTTCCCATCAAGACAAGGCTACACTTGTGATGATTCACAACACACATCCTTTAATATGCTATTTTTGAATCATGTCATCACACAATCCCCCTTTGACTTGGAGTGAATTTGAGCGAGTTGAGATGCGCGTCGGCACAATCGTGTCTGCGCAGGTATTTGAAGAAGCGCGACATCCTGCATACAAACTTCAGATTGATTTTGGTGCTGAAATCGGCACACGAAAGAGCAGTGCACAAATCACTGATCACTATCGACCAGAGGATTTGATTGGTAAACAAGTGATTGCTGTGGTGAATTTTCCACCCAAACAAATTGGACCATTCATGAGCGAGTGTCTTGTTTTGGGGGCGGTACAGTCAGACAAATCGGTGATCCTTTTATCACCTGAGAAATTGGTCGAAAATGGCCTTCACATAGGATGACCGATAATAACGATTGAAAGACATTGCTCCTTTTATTGCTTCATCATGCGGCAGACGTATTTTCGGTTTTCCCCATTCATAACAAAGAAATACATGCCGGTCGACCAATTCGTTGTATCAATCAGATGTCGGCCTTTCATGAAGAAATAACGATCAATGATTTTTCCGTCCGGTATAGATTATCACAAAGGTAGTTGCAAGGCATATCCATTTGATATTATCCTGAAAAGGATTCGGATAGGCTTCGAATATTTTGTGATCATAACTCAAATATGAATCAAGCATCACAAGCTCACAATCAGTGGTATCAATACATCCATTGAGCGAAATTTCAAGAGCATAAGATCCATTCTCAGTTACCACAAAATCATGATCAACCGCATCAGTAATCATTTCATAGTTGTTATTACAATCCAACCATTGGTATAAAGCACCAGAAGTAATGCTACTTAATGTCACCATTGGTTTCAATTTCAGCAATGATTTGAGTATAAGCCAAAATGGTTACAACAATACTGTCACAACCATTGATAGCAATGAATTTATCTTCGTACACGCCATCATGGGTATAAGTAGAATTTCCGACCATGATGGAATCACCCGGACATAAATTGAAGGATTGAGAAGTGCCGATGTCTGGGCATATTGTTTCCAATTTGAAAAGGGCAATATCATGTCCACCCACGAGATCATAGAGGATCAAATCATCCCCTTGATCAAAATCAAGCGAACCGCCTACCCATCCACCAACATATACTTCCCCACTTTCAGAAACACAAGTTGTGTAGGCATAGTCATTTTGAGGGCTTCCAGTTCCATATGTCCAAACGAAATCACCATTCATTGTATACTTACTTACGAACATATCTTGCAATCCATTGGAGGTGATGATGGCAGAAGCATTACCAGGATCCATGTCAGGTGATCCCTCAAATAGACCTGAAACATAAACATTTCCATTGCCATCCACATTTACACCTTGTCCATAATCAGGATTCACTCCTCCATAATTTTTAGCCCAAATAAGATTTGCATCTAGATCATACTTGCAAATGATACCATCTGCCTGTCCATTAGAGGTCAATAAGAATTGATTTTCGCTCGGGTCAAAATCACAAGTACCTTTAAACCATCCACCAGCACATAGATAGCCTGAAGGGTCCTCATTAAAAAAAACATAGTCTTCCAAAGGACCACCGATTGTTTTTACCCATTCGAATTGTCCTGCGCTTTGAAATTTAGCGATGAAAGAATCAACATTACCGGCAGATTGAACAAGTTCGGAAGAATTGGGATTGAAATTCACTTGATTCCTGAATGCCCCAGAAACATAAACGGCGGATTCGGTGAGTATGATAGAACCACCATAATCCCACCCAGTTCCTCCGGCGGCATAAACCCATATAAAATTTCCGAGTTGATTTAATTTCAATAAATAGATATCTCGTTCTGAAGCAGACCTCAATTCAATTCCTTGCCCGCTATCAAAATCAACTTCATTCATAAAAGCACCAGTAACATAAACGTTACCATCTGCATCTGGCATGACCGCGTAACCCATATCAGTGCTATCACCTCCAAAAGAATAAACCCAAATAAGGTCGCCTTGTCCATTCATTTTTAGTACAAAAACATCTTGTAGTCCGTTAGAAGTCAACACATAGGAATTCACCCCGCTATCGAAATCAACACTTCCTGAGAAGTAACCAGTCACGAAAATATTTCCTTGTTCATCGCACTGCACATATCTGGCAAAATCCTCAAGTTCACTTCCAATTTGTTTCACCCATTGCAGGTTAGACTCACTATCATATTTAGCGATATACAAATCCATATCGCCATTCGCAGTCATTTCATTAACCCCCGGTCCTGGATCAAAATCAATGGTGGCATAAAAACCACCGACGATGATGATGTGCCCATTTTGATCGACTGTCACACTATGAATGTCCTCATTTGAACTACTTCCCAGGCCAAAGGCCCAAGTCATTTCCGGAGTTTGAGCGGTGAGACCCACTGTAAAACAAACCGCGGACATGCTAAAAAACAAACAAAGAAATTTCATTGTATACCATAATTTGTGATACTACAAAGATGCTCTCTTATCATCAATTCCATATTTGAAAATGTTTTTTGTTGAATCCAATTATCCTATGAGATCATCATTCAATGAGTAAATTCAATTCGGAATTGTGTTTGACCATGCGATATGACAATGCAACAGCTCCGATACCCTTTACATGAAGGCATTCATTAGCGACTTGAAAATATAGGTCGAGGCATATCCCAAAAGGAAAGATTCAAGAAAATGATAGGTATCAACGGTTTCTATCGCACAAAAAATATTTTGACAGTCTGAACTGAGTTGAAGGAATTATCTTGCACACCTTTTATATATGTCTAGCAAGCTAAAGCCCAGTGTTTATTTCATTTTGGTGACGATGATGATTGATTCTATCAGTCTGGGTATCATCATTCCTGTCTTTCCAAAATTGATCATGGGCATGGAGCAATGCGATGAAAGTCGTGCTGCCATCATTGGATCATGGATGATGTTTTGGTTTGCGCTCATGCAATTTTTGATTTCACCCATTCTTGGCAATTTGAGCGATCGATACGGCAGAAGACCTATTCTTTTGCTTTCACTGTTTGGTTTTGGAATTGATTATCTCATACTTGCATTTGCGCCGACGGTTGGCTGGCTATATGTGGGGCGCATTCTGGCGGGCATCATGGGAGCGAGCTATACCACGGCAACGGCATATATCGCTGACATCAGTACAGAAGAAACCAGAAGCAAGTATTACGGCATGTTGGGCGCTGCTTTCGGACTCGGTTTTATCATCGGACCGGGCGTTGGAGGTTTACTTCAAATGTTTGGCGAACGTGTACCCTTTATCGCTGGAGCTGTTCTTTCCTTTTTAAACTGGATTTACGGTTATTTCATTCTGCCGGAAAGTTTATCCATGAAAGAGCGCCGCAGATTTGACATTAAAAGAGCCAATCCCATTGGGGCATTCAGACATCTATCGCAGTATAGAAAACTATTCGGTTTGCTCGCAGCATTCTTCTTGCTCTACCTCGCTGCACAGGCGGTGATGAGCAACTGGCAGTATTATACCATCCTGAAATTCCAATGGGATGAAACCAAAATCGGTTTGTCCATTACTTTGATCGGTATCATGGTAGCTCTTGTTCAGGGTTTGTTGGTGAGATTCATCAATCCAAAAATCGGCAATAAGAACGCAGTGCTTCTCGGATTGGGATTGTACACCATAGGACTTCTTTCATTTGGATTGGCACCAACTGGCACATGGATGCTAATTGCATCTATTCCTTATTGCTTGGGCGGAATCAATGGACCGGCGATGCAAACCATCATGAGTTCGTCTGTTGCGAAAAATGCGCAGGGAGAATTGCAGGGAATGATTACGAGTGTGATGAGTATTACCTATATCATTGGACCGGTGATGATGGCTGGAATTTTCGAATACTTCACGAGCAAATCAACTTATTACTTTCCGGGTGCAGCCTTTGTGGCGGCGGCGATTCTGGTGTTTTTAGCATTGATCGTGAGTTATTTTTCACTGGAGAAAAAAATGACCGATGGCTAAACCCGGATCATGAATTCGGATTTTACCCGACATCGAAAATCTATCTTTCAATATTCACAACACATTTTATCCAAAATATTTTGCGGGAAGTACACATGATACGTACTTCGCGTGACTTCTAAAAACCAAACAATTCTATGTCTATTTCACTTCTCATTCATTATTGGTGGGTCATTGCTATCATACTTTGTTTAGTGATGTACAAACCCATCCTCAGGATTTTCTTCGGAATGGTCATTGTTCCGGAAGACAAACTGGGACTGGTCACCAAAAAATTTGTCTTATTCGGATCGAATCGTGAGTTGCCAGACGGGCGCATTATCGCCACAAAAGGTGAAGCCGGATATCAAGCGAGAACCCTTGCTCCAGGACTTTATTGGGGAATGTGGCCATGGCAATACGGCGTAGACTTCCACCCTTTCACGGTCATTCCAGAAGGTAAAATTGGTTTGGTGCTTGCCAACGACGGTGTTGAAATACCTACGGGAAATATCCTTGCACGTAAAGTGGATTGCGATAATTTTCAGGATGCACAACATTTTCTTGAAACGGGTGGACAAAAAGGTCGTCAGACTCACGTCATCACTGCTGGTACATATAGGATCAATTCCTACGCCTTCACCGTGACTATAGCGAATATGACCATCATACATGAGAACATGGTGGGAATCGTTACAGCGTTGGATGGTAAACCAATTCCAAGCGGACAAATCGCAGGTCCTGATCTAACCGGACACAATAATTTCCAGGATTTCGATGGCTTCCTGTTGAATGGAGGTTCACGAGGTTTGCAACCACAAATTATCCTTGCCGGTTCCTACAACATCAATCCATGGGCAGTACAAATTGAAGAAGTACCCATGACAGATGTGCCTATCGGTCACGTTGGTGTTGTGATCTCTTATATTGGTGAAGACGGTAAAGACCTTACCGGTGACACATTCAAACACGGTAATATCGTAGCCAAAGGTCAGCGCGGTGTTTGGTTGGAACCACTTGGTCCGGGTAAATATCCGATCAATTATTATACAATGAAAGTCGAATTGGTACCCACAACAAACCTTGTGCTGAATTGGGCCAATGCACGCAGTGAAGCACATTCACTGGATAAAAATCTTTCTACCATCACTGTGAGGTCGAAAGATGGTTTCCCTTTCAATCTCGATGTGGCGCAGATCATTCACATCCCGGCCAATGAAGCGCCGAAGGTGATTGCACGATTTGGTAGCATGAACAATCTGGTATCACAGGTACTTGAACCAACAATTGGTAACTACTTCAGAAACTCGGCGCAGGACAGTGATGTCATTTCATTCTTGAGTACACGTAAAGAAAGACAGGATTCTGCGAAGAATCACATCCGTGCGGTGTTGGAAGAATACAACGTGAACGCTGTGGATACATTGATCGGTGACATTGTACCACCAGAATCCTTGATGAAAACACTTACTGACAGAAAAATCGCACAGGAAGAAGAAAAAACATACGAAACACAACGTATGGCCCAGGAGAAACGCCAGGGTATGGAAAAAGAAACTGCGATTGCCGATATGCAAAAAGAAATTGTGAAGGCGCAACAGAGTGTGGAAATTGCACAACGCACTGCAGATGCAGCAGTAAAGAAAGCCGAAGGGGATGCCAGCAGTCTGAAACTCCAGGTGAATGCAGAAGCAGAAGCGACGAAGATGCGCGCCAATGCCGAAGCCGAAGCGACAAGGGCCAGAGCGGGAGCACAAGCGGAAGCGACCAAACTCAATGCATCTGCCGAAGCAGAAAGAATTTCCAAAACAGGTTTGGCTGAAGCCGAAAAAATCATGGCCATTGGTAAATCCACTGCAGAAGCATACGAATTGCAGGTCAGCGCAATGGGAGGCGACAATTTCACGAAGTATAAAATCACAGAAGAAATTGGCAAAGGCAAGATTAAAATTATTCCTGAAGTACTTATCACTGGCGGAAATGGCAGTGATTCGCCAATCAGCGGATTACTCGGTATGCAATTGCTTGAGTATATTCAAGAGAAGAAAGATGAGAAGAAGGAAGACAAGGAATAACAAAACATATTTTATTGACATCAAAATGAAAAGCCACCTCCGGGTGGCTTTTCATTTTCTCTCCTCACGAAAATTGTTTGTAATAACGTTTGGTGCGATAAGCCACCACCCATTCGATTCCTTTCGCGGCATTGGTGAGGAACATCTCGTCAGCAGCGAGAAGATTTTGAGGATTCAATGTGCACTCGTACACTTTGATTTTATTCTCAAGTGCGAGATTAATGATGTTCATACGCATGGTACCCGCAATACAACCATCCTCCAACGTCGGTGTGTATAGAACACCATTTGAAACAATGAAAACATTGCTGGATGTCGACTCGATAATCGACAACTTATTGTTCTGGATGAGTGACTCATCCAAACCTTTATCTCGCGCGTGAATGGCAGCCATCACATAAAGCTGACAATTCAACGTTTTATAGACAGATAGTTTATTGACATCCTTTTTAAATTCCATGTAGATGTCGACCATTTTACCCGTTGTATTCAAAACGAATTCATTGTCTAAAATGGCTTCAGCTTCGATATAATATCCGAGATCATCCTGTTTTGGCAAATAAAATCCGGTAGACTTTCTGTAGAAGGTAATTCTAACACGTCCACCTTTATCGATTCTATTTCGGTGAAGTAAACCCTGTATTTGATTGGATAAAAGTTCCAGAGAAAAATTTTCTGCGGGTTGTAGCTTCAGTGCCCGGATGGTATCTGTGATACGCGCAAAATGCGTTTCCAGAAACAATGCCCTACCATTCACAACGCGCATACTTTCGAAGAAACCATCGGCAAAACGAAAAGCACGATTGTCTTTAGCAATCGTTGCCTGGTTTTCGTTTACGTATTCTCCGCGGTGAAAGACGTAGTTCATGCCATCCTTTTACGCTAAATTACGAATGACCTGAAGTAGGTCACCGTTGGTTTCCATTAAAATTCCCTTTACGCCTGCATCATTTGCACATTTGATGTCTCGCTCTTTGTCGCCAATCATCCAACTTTGCGATGCATCCAACTTAAATCTTGCCAATCCCCGTTCCACCATGAGACGTTCGGGTTTTCTTGTGAGTGAATTTCCGAAATCCGGGTGATGTGGTGAATAATAAATGTGGGTTATTTCAACACCAGACTTTTGACAAACCTCGCAGAAGTACCGATGTATCCTTTTACCTCATCTTCACTGTAAAGTCCCTTTGCAATTCCCCTTGATTTGTGATCAATATAATCTTGTATCCCTTGTCACGGGCAAGCTGCAGACCTTCGATCACATTTGGAAGAATCACGAACTCTTCGAGAGAATAAGTATAATCACCGGGATCATGATTGATCACTCCATCCCGATCCAGAAATAATCCTTTTGCCATTCGAGGTGCAAGCTAATTAAGAACTGAGTACATCTCATGATGAAACGCGCACACGTGGATCGATCCAGCCATAAATGATGTCAACAAAGAGATTGATGAGGACAAAAACAGCGGCGATCACAATCACACCCCCCATCACTACTGGCATATCCTGATTTTCTATTGCCGTGAACATTTGTTGCCCCAAACCTTTCCATCCAAAAACAAATTCTACAAAGATGGCACCTGCGAGCAAAGAAGCCAGCCAGCCGCTCACTGCGGTGATCACAGGATTGAGGGCGTTGCGCAAGGCATGTTTATAGATAATCCTGAATTCACTCAGTCCTTTTGCACGTGCCGTGCGAATGAAATCTTGCTGCATCACATCGAGCAGAGAGCTTCTTGTCAATTGAACTATGACCGACAATGGGCGAATCATCAAAGTAATCACCGGCAAAATCATGTTTTTCAAATCGAGGTATTCGCCCTTCCAAACATCCACGCTGTAAAGGCTACCAGTCATATTCAATCCTGTACCAGGTAAGTGTAGCGTAGCACGCAACCATGATTCTTTCGGGAAAAACAGCCAAGACAAAACAGCCATGCAGGTGAAGGCAATGAATGCTGTCAAAGCCATTTTGCGGCGAGCCCAAGGCATTTTTTTCATGACACGCTCAGGAACAAAAGACACCACGATGGGCAGGATCAAAGCAGGAATGAGCCAAAAAGAAAAAGCAATTTGTTCCCTCCAGAGAATGGCGCCTATCCATGCCACGATGATGGCGACAAAAAAAGAAGGTCCGGCCATGCCCAATGCCGAAAGGAATAACATCAAACGATCATAAAATGCATCTTTGTTTAAAGCAGCGATGATACCCATGATCAAACCGATGAACATGGCGAAAGCAATTGAAATAAGTGCAAGCACAGCGGTACCTGGAAGTACTTCCCCAAGCGTTTCAGAAACACTTTTATCTGTCACGAATGATCTCTTCAAATATGGAAGTTTCAGATAGAACGATCTCTGGTCACTCCAACCTATAAGTTTAAATCCATCATATTTTTTATCGTCGTAAAAAATCCTGCTCTCAGCAGTTACCGGATTATGCACGGAAATGGGCGAAATGTCATTGACGTAGAGCGCAAACCTCTTCGCCACCGGTAGATCTAAATCCATTTTGCGACGAAGGTTCTGGATCACTTCTTCTGAAGCATTTTCACCTGCGAGGTTTCGCGCAGGATCACCCGGTGCCAGATTGAATAGAAAGAACACCACCGCTACCACACCAAGTAGTACGAGCAATCCATATCCTGTTTTTTTGAGAAAAAATCTGATCATGGCAGCAATCTGTGCAGCCGCAAATCTCAACATCAGGAAGGAGATTCAGCCGCTAAACCCCATCAGTTATGAACCACACCAAGCGGGAAAAATGCAAAAGTCCCTATTGGTTTGACTTCACAAAGTCGGCTACGCGTTTACTTACATCGGCAACTGATTGTCTGCCGATGTGATTGCCATCTGTGAAGGCGACCTGATCATTTTCTGAAGAAATATCCAGGTAAGGCAGATTCATTTCACGGGCAAATTCGCGGATGATCACATCAAAAGATTTGTTCTGTTCCATTTCAATGCTGAGCATTTCGTCGGAAACAGGAAGTCTTACAAGATAAACCTTACCGTACTGACGGAGGTATTCAGCGGTTTTTCCGAGCCACGATAAACGCGTTGAAGAAAATGTGTACCGTTGAAGTGTTTCTTCACGATAGAGTTTCATACGTTCCCTGGTTCGTTTAGAAACACTTGCGCTATCCGTAGGAACGATTACTTCAAGCCATCCATTCTCATGTAAGTGCAATTGACTGTCTTGTTTTTTCGTCAGAATATTGAAATACGAACCATCATAATATTTGAGGAGATACAGAAAATTCGGTTTGGAATTCACACTCCACATACCACTTAACATCAATTCATTTTCCCGAAATAATTTTTCATCATCCGGATTGTTTTTATCTGAACCAATATTCCAGGGATCTACGGTCAAAATAAAAATTCCATCCTTCTTTTCTGCCGCGTGTTTCTGTTGAATGCTTTTCAGATAGACAGGTCCATATGGACTATGCTCATTGGTAAATGAGTAATTGAAGAATCATTGCGATGAAGTTCCTGATTCAAAACCTCTGGATTCAATCCCTGAGCCGCCCTCGAAGTCCCGAGAATGAAAGCATGTTGTTTGGGAGTTGTAAACCTGCCATAGAACTCATCCACTTCAAATCCAGCTCTGAACAACATGGCCATGAATACTCCCGCAACGAGGAGTATAAACAGCGAAGTGTATGTCAGAAATTTTTTCATCTTAAAACTGGAAGTAAATAAACTGTTGTTCTTTTCCCGCAAATAACAAAATGATCAAAGCCAATCCGAGGTAAAAAGACCATCTGACAGGTTTGGACCACGACAAACCAAAATGCGAGATGGCATACTGATACCTTCTTCCACTCCATTCCATTACAAAAAAGAAGAGGATGAATACCGGAAGATAAAATCCCACCTGAACAATCATATAATTGATGGCCTGTTGAATCAAGGATGAATTGAACAAACCGGTGATCATGCTTAAGATGTAGTCCATTGCATCAGTAACTGAAGCGGCGCGGAAAAAAATCCATGCGATGACAGTCAAACCGAAAGTGAAGAGCATTTGAAACAACTCGCGGACGGAAGGCAACACGCTGTTTTGTGCGACGATCTCCATATTGTTTCTATTTCGGTTCAGAAGCAATAGAGGTAAAAAGTAAATGGCATTCAAAGCTCCCCAAACAATAAAAGTCCAATTGGCGCCATGCCAAAAACCGCTCACCAGAAAGATGATGAAAGTGTTTCTTACCCTCATCCATGTACCACCTTTACTTCCGCCAAGCGGAACATAGAGATAATCCCGAAACCAGGAAGAAAGTGAGAGATGTGCCAGCGGCGCCAGAATTCGGCGATATCACGTGAGAAATATGGAAATGCAAAATTCCGCAGCAATTCAATACCGAACAAACGTGCAGTGCCAAGAGCGATATCAGAGTATCCCGAAAAATCGCCATAGATCTGTAAGGTGAAAAACAAAGCGCCAAGCAAGAGCGTCAGTCCGCCGTAACTATCCGAGTGATTAAATATGGCGTTGGCGTGTTCTGCACACAAATCCGCGATGACCATCTTTTTGAAAAGTCCCCAGAGAATTTGGCGAAGGCCGTCAACCGCTTTGTGATAATCGAAGGATCTTTCCTTTTTGATTTGGGGTAACAAGTGAGTGGCCCTTTCAATCGGACCAGCCACGAGCAATGGGAAGAAGCTCACAAAAACGGCGTAATCCACGAAATTTCTTTCGGCGGGAATACGATCATAGTAGATATCAATCACATATGATAGTCCATGAAAAGTATAGAATGAAATACCAACCGGAAGGATGACCTGAATGGTCAGGGATCAATATTCATCCCGAATTGGCTCATCATCTCCGCAAATGAATCGGCGAAAAAATTATAATATTTGAATACTCCGAGGAACCCGAGATTGACGATGACGCTTAACCAAAACCAAAAACGCTTTCCCTTTCGATCGCTGGCATCTTGCATTTTTAGCCCGGTGAAGTAATCCAACAAAGTAGAAAACATCAACAAGAAAAGGAAACGATAATCCCAGCAAGCGTAGAAGTAATAACTTGAAACCAATAAAAGAATATTCTGCCAGCGCAAATTTTTCTTGGTCAAAAACCAATACAATACAAACACCACCGGTAGAAAGATGGCAAATTGTATTGAGTTAAAAAGCATACAGGCAGCAGGTATTATTATGGTTTGAAAGACTTGGCTTTCTCCTGATCGTAGTTTGGAATATCCGCATTGGCCCACATATTCACCACTACACCATTTTCAATGCAAACCAATCCTGGATTTGAACGAACAATAATTTTCAGTTCAGTACCATCATTGGTCAGAAAATCAAAAGCGTTTGATGATCAAACCTGAATTGTTTGAGTTGTTCGCCACTGCTCGATGAAACACCAAAAAACTTAGCACCATCTTTTTGAGCCTTAGCAGCAAAATCATTGATTTCAGCAATATGATCGGTATTGAATTTATCAAGATTCCATGACACCAAAAGAAATACGCGGTCGTAATTCAAAATGCTGTCCTTCATCTCTTCGCCTTCCTCAGTCATCGGTGAAAAGTCCATGATGGCAGGTTCGTATCCATCTGAAATCTGTTTTGAATATGTCTTATCCTTTTGCAATTCCCACGGCGCTTTTTGAAGCGATTTTTCCTTGAGATAAGTATCGCTATCTACTTCTTTCGATTCACCTGTTTCTTTATTCTTCAACGTATAGACATTCACTGATTTTGGCGGTTGCAGATCGCGGATTTCCTGATTCCACACCTCAAAGTTTTTATTCAGTTCCGCCAACACCGGGGTTATTGCCGGATTCGAAGACTGATTCGCCATGAGGTATTCGCGAAGGTTTACGATATTGCTGGTATCAGACAATTCTCCCTCAAAATCAATGGTATCAGCGGCAATAGGAACAATTTTTTCGCGGATAAAATCTGCAAGTGGAGTCATGGCAATCCTTTCTTCAGAAGAAGCCATTTGTAGTTTGAGGTCTTTACCAATCGCATAAGCGCGATAGTCTTTCAGTGGCAAATGAACCAAGGTCCAATATTGCAGAAACAACATACCACCAATACACCGATGGCCATCAACCATTCTTTCGAATGGGTCATTTTTTGATCAACACTCCTACACCGAAACTGATGAGGGTAAAGAGAACCGGGAACATCCAATCAAGCATGGTATAAGAAAAACCAGCAACAGTGATCAATGAAGCGATACCGATAATCATATCTTCTTTCAAGGTATTGAGCTTGATTTTTCCAGCCCATGCATAGAAGAAAATCGGAATGATAAAAATGAGCAATACAACATCTTTATAAAACG
Organism: Flavobacteriales bacterium; assembly: GCA_016722445.1. GTDB lineage: Bacteria > Bacteroidota > Bacteroidia > Flavobacteriales_D > Sanyastnellaceae > JAIBBG01. The sequence continues at coordinate 75,215 of JADKIZ010000017.1, forward strand.
ATTCGATGGGTTTCAATTTGATTGCATCACCGAAGCACCCGCAGGTAAGCACACAATCAGGAGATTCGATGTAGTATTTGCCTTCAGCACTTTCGAAAATGGCCAAAGAAGTTGGTTCACAATGTGAGGTATAGAAAGTAAGCCACGTGAAAAACACTGTCATGGCCAGAATAAGTGTCGTGGTCAGTTTCGGCCAGGCACCAAGCAGTACGGCAACTCCAAGCAAAACTTCACCGATCACAATAAAAACAGAAATCGGAAGCGCATACTCGATTAAGCCGGGAAAACCAAGCGCTCTTTCACCGAAGTATTCTTCCAGTTTATAACTGAAACCAATGGCATCATTCACTTTGATGAGGCCGGAAACAATAAACAATGAACCTACAATGATTCTGCAAAACGTCATGATAATTTTCACCATACAGCTTTAATTTTTATATGTGCATAAATGCTCAATTTCCTTTTCTGGTTGCATCCGTTAACGGCGAATTAACGACACTAACATCTTGTTGACACTTCCTACTTTGATTCATTCATCTGGATCAATGCAAACACCGCATAATTGATGATATCGCGATAACCACTGTCGATTCCTTCACTCACAATCGTCTGTCCTTGATTGTCTTCAATTTGTTTGATGCGAAGTAATTTCATCAAAATCAAATCGGTGAAAGAAGAAACGCGCATATCCCGCCATGCTTCGCCATAGTCATGATTTTTTTTCATCATGAGATCTTTGGTGATGGCTACCTGATGATCATAAAGTGAAAGTGCTTTATCAGTCCCTAATTCTATTTCATCATTTTTCAATTCCAACTGAATCAAAGCCATGATAGCATAATTGAGAATACCGACAAATTCGTCTTCGATGCCCTCACCCACTTTACTATAACCGTTTTCTTCCAAGGTTCGGATGCGTTGGGCTTTGATAAAGATCTGATCGGTGAGACTGCTGGTGCGCAAAATGCGCCACGCAGTTCCGTAGTCTTTTGTCTTCTTCAGAAAAAGATCGCGGCATTTATTCACGACAGTATCAAATTGCGAATTGGTCTTCTCCAAGGTCACTGAATTTTGCGCGCAAATTTGGTTCGTGTTTACCTTGCTCCGGTCATTTTTTTCATCCATATGGTAAAACCTGCTTACTCGCTCAATATCAGAGGAAAACTACTTTCATTGGAAAGGCCTTTGGTGATGGGTATTCTCAATATCACCCCGGATTCATTCCATGAGGCCAGCAGAATGCAGGAATCTCAGGCCATTTTGTACAAAGCTTCAAAGATGTTAGCCGAAGGTGCGGATATCCTGGATATCGGCGCTCAAAGCACGCGTCCGGGTGCAGAAATCATCTCTGAAGAAGAAGAAAAGAGCCGTATTCGAGGTGTTATTTCTGGTATTCTTCAAGCTCATCCTGATGCGATCATCTCCATCGACACCTTTCGATCGGGAGTGGCAAAAGCCGCAGTAGAGGAAGGAGCGTGTATGGTGAATGACGTATCGGGTGGTGATATGGATCCTCAGATGTTTCCATTCATCGCAGAACATGGCATTCCTTACATCATCATGCACCATGAAGGTATACCTGCAAGTAGCAATCCATCAGATGAAGCCGATAAAACCGGAGAAGTGATCCATTATTTCTCTGAAAAAATCAATAGGCTCTGGGCTATGGGTGTCAAAGACCTCATCCTTGATCCAGGTTTTGGATTTGGAAAAAACACCTCGCAGAATTTGAAGCTGCTTCGCCATCTGGATCGTTTGGAAGTATTCGGTCTACCCATTTTGGCCGGACTTTCACGTAAAAAAACCATTCAACAAATTCTTGATACCAATGCGGCCGGTACACTCAATGGTACTACAGTGATGAATACAATCGCTTTGACAAAAGGCGCATCCATATTGAGGGTGCATGATGTTGCAGAAGCCAAAGAAGCCGTGCGATTGTATTGTGCAGTGGAAGGAATGGTATCAGGAAAAAATTCGTGAGATCGTTTTGCCAATGATCTTCAGGTCATTCGCAAAAGTGTGGTCTTTCACATATTCCAGATTGAGTTTTAGTTTAGCCGGCATCACTTCATCGACATAAGTTCTTTCCGGATCGGCAGATTGAGCCAGCAATTCACTTTCGCTGAAATACAACAATGACGCATAATCGGTGATCCCTGGTTTGATGGAAAGCACCTTTTTCTGTTCTGCAGAATACATTTCCACATACCTTGGGACTTCCGGTCTGGGGCCAACCATGCTCATTTCACCTACGAAAACATTCCACAATTGTGGTAATTCATCCATTTTATACTTCCGCAATACGTAGCCTGTTTTGGTAATTCTGTTGTCTCGGGCACCAACGGTAAGCTGTCCCTTTTTCTCAGAACCGGGACGCATGGTGCGAAACTTCCAAAGTTTGAATGCCCTTTCATTTTTGCCCACCCTGATTTGTCCGAAAAAAACACCTCCTCTGCTGTCTAAAACAATCGATAAAGCAATCACCAAAAAAAGAGGTAAGAGCACAAGTAACATACAAGCAGAGAAGAATATGTCGAACATCCTTTTCATCATGACAATACCGATTCAATAGCTACGACAAGGGTTTCGCATACATATTTCACATCGTCATCGGTGAGATCATAATAAACAGGTAAAGAAATTTCATTGGAATATTGAGCCATGGCATTTGGATAATCAGACGCGAGATAGCCCAAGTTTTTATAGAAAGAGAGCAATGGCAGCGGTTGAAAATGGACGTTTAAAGAAACACCCTTTTCTGCACAAATCCTGATTACTTCATCCCGGCCAGCTTCGTTCAATCCCTTGATCCGTAAGGCATACAGATGATAACAACTTTCCGATTTATCTTCCATGAAACACGGTTCAACAAACCACTTTCTGCCACCCAAAATACTGGAATACAATTCGCAAATGGCCTTTCTTCTTGGCAACGTTTCACTATCGTAACGATCCATTTCAACCAAACCAATCACGGCATGAATGTCGGTGAGATTACATTTATAGCCAGCTTCAACGATATCATATCTCCACTGACCCGCTTGCGTTTTAGCCAGTGCGTCTTTCGATTGACCATGCAAAGCAGAAACATTTAGTGAAGCACGAACAGCCGCGTTGTCGAAAGGTTCAGGAAGATTAAAGGTCAAAGCTCCACCTTCTGCGGTGGTTAGATTTTTTACAGCGTGAAATGAAAAACCCATCACGTCGGTTTGAGCGCCCACTTTTTTACCTTGATAAATAGCGCCGAAACTGTGGGCCGCATCGGACATCACCAATATCCTTCCCAATTTACTTTGATGTTCGTTCGCAGGTTGAAACAGTTGACGTATTTCCTCCTCATGAACAAGCTTCATGAAAGCCTCGTAATCACAGGGCATGCCGCCAATATCAACGGGCATGATGACTTTGGTACGTGGGGTGATTTTTGCACGCACAGCAGCAATATCGATCGCAAATGAATTTTCCGCAACATCTACCAATATTGGTTTAGCACCAACATGTATCACAATGTTCGCTGTAGCGGCATAGGTATAAGCCGGCAAAATCACTTCATCGCCAGGACCAACTCCGAACCAACGCAAAACCAATTCAGCAGCGTTGGTCCATGAATTCAAACACAACGTAGCCGCACTGCCACAATACGCATTGATTCTGGACTCCAGTTCCCGGGTTTTTGGTCCGGTGGTAATCCATCCGGAAAGCAAAACCTCCGTAACGGCATCAACCGTTTTCTGATCGATGCGTGGAGGTGAAAAAGGAATTTGCTTCATAGTGGTGCGAAGTAAAAGCAGTTTTACAGCTCGTTCAAAACATTCCCAACAGGATGTGAATGATTAGATGTTAAAAGGAGGAATCATTCATTGGATGATCAAAATGCCAGATTCCAAGGTGATCCGGAAACTGCAGTTCCTTTTGGAGCATTTCCAAAAACTCCGCTCTTGGAACTCCGCGGGCGCCAAGAGAAGTAAGATGTTCGGTGACCACCTGACAATCCAAGATTTTCCAACCCGATTGATGCAGGAATTGGGCTAAGCGGATAAAAGCCACTTTAGAACTATTGGCAGCACGACTGAACATGCTTTCGCCAAAAAACACATGCCCCATGGAAAGTCCATAAAGCCCACCAACTAGCTGATCATTTTCCCAAACTTCTACCGAATGAGCATAACCCATACGGTGCAATTCACAATAAGCATCGGCCATTTCATCGAATAACCATGTCGCATTTTCACGTTCACCTTCGCGGCAACCCTCAATCACATCCCTGAATGCCAAATCCATGGTCACGCGGTATTTTCCCTGATTAAAAGTATTGCGCATGGAATGTGAAATACGGACTTCGTCGGTAAAAAGAACACAGCGTGTTTCCGGACACCACCAAATTATTTCTCCTGGAATATTGTACCATGGAAAAATACCCCTTCTGTAGCCCGTCAGTAATCTTTGCGGATCAAGATCACCGCCAACAGCAACAACATCATCACTGAATTCGTCTTCTGGAGGAAACCAATGTTCATCGTCTGGCAGCAGATAAATGGGCATAACAATAGGCGACTTGAAAGGTCGAAAATAAGAGTGGAATTCGAAATTACTACTCGAGGGCTAAATCTTCATTTATAAAAAAAACCAAGGAAATCGAATCGGAAAGTGTAAAAAGAAAATAAACATCCATTGATTACTTGCTTGCTGAAAACTCTCCAGAATGACAGGCAACGTTTTTGGCAAAAATGGTGTTACTTTGTCTAGTAGATCAATTGCTTAACCGTTTAACATACCGCTCACTGGCAGCAGCTCTGATGTTGTTGTTCACCTTCATTGGACATAAGTCCATGAATGCCACGCACATCGTGGGAGGTGAAATTACTTATGACTATTTAGGCAATGATTTGTATCTCGTGACCCTCACGATTTATAGGGATTGTGGACCTGCGAACACCCAAGGAACCGGTTTTGATGCATCAGTCCAGATTGGTGTATTTCTATCCAATGGCACATCCTATGATGACAACTTCTTCATGTCCCTGAGTGATGCCGATGTAGAATATATACCGGTTGAACTGGACAATCCATGCTTCATCCTTCCGCCCGATTTGTGTGTTGAAAGAGCTGTGTATACAGGTACCATCGATCTTCCATTCAACGCAGGAGGATACACTCTGGTCCATCAGCGGTGTTGTCGAAACCCTTCCATTGTCAATCTTGATTTTCCGGAGGATCAGGGCGCCACGTTTACCACACAGATACCAGGTACAAGTGAAATTTCCACTCAGAATACTTCAGCAGTATTCACCAACTTTCCTCCTATCGCATTGTGTTCAAATGCTGATTTTGTTTTCGACCACAGTGCGACAGATGCTGATGGAGATTCATTGGTTTACGAATTCTGTTCACCTGTGCTTGGCGGATCAGATTTCGACCCAGCACCTACACCAACCCCTCCGCCTTTTACCGGCTTGAATTACTCCTCAGGATTTAATTCGGGATATCCCATAGCAAGTGATCCGGCATTCGCCATCGATCCTGTCACAGGAATCATTACCGGAACACCAACGGATTTTGGACAATATGTCATTGGTATTTGTGTGAGCGAATACCGCAATGGCATTTTGATCAACAGTTCCACCCGCGACTTTCAATTCAATGTCACAGCATGTGATCCGGTGATTATTTCAACCATACCAGAACAAGAAGATTTTTGCAGTGGTGCCACCGTCACCTTTGACAACACGAGCTACAACGCAGATTTTTTCCACTGGGATTTCGGTGTTGCAGGAACAGATGCAGATACAAGCAATCTGGAGTTTCCCACTTTTACCTATGATGAACCTGGGGTTTATAACGTCACATTAGTTGCCAATCCCGGTTGGACATGCTCAGACTCATCCAACGTACAATTTACTGTAATGCCGGAAATTGTTCCAGTAATAACTGTGCAGGATTACAACTGCATCGATGGACACGATTACTACGACTTCTTTGTCACTTCAAATGCCACAAATACTGCTACCATAGCATGGGATTTTGGAAGTGATTCAGATCCTCAGCTTGCATCAGGGAACAATCCGCAATTGATTATGATGAATCCGGAAGCCCTACAAATGAATGTCACGGTAACTGTTACAGATAATGGTTGCGTAGGTACCGACACCGAAATCATCGACAATCCGGCTGATCCGTTTTCCTCCATTGTCCCGCAGGAAGCATTCTGTGATGGATATACCTATTCATTTGAGAACAATGCGCTAAATGCCGAAAACTATTATTGGAATTTCGGAGTTGCTGGCGTTGGAGATGGATCGCAAGAAGCCAATCCGACTTTCACCTTTCCCAATTCTGGTACCTACCAAATCATGTTGGTGGTAAGTGCAGAATACACTTGCAGCGATACAAGTTATATGTCATTCGAAATCTTCGAACCACTTGATCCATTCTATCCCGATCATGACATTCAATGTCTTGATGAAAACAGTTTCGACTTTGCCGGACAAGGAGCGGGAACTGCGCTCGCCAGCTACGAATGGGATTTTGGAGCGTTTGCGACACCCACAACTTCTACTCAGCAGAATCCTCAGAATGTGGTATTCACTGTTCCAGACACACATATTGTCACTTTGACCATCTCCGAGAATGGTTGTGAAAAAACTTATATCGACTCTGTGCAGGTCGTAGATCACTTCATCGCAGACTTAACGCTGGACAATGCACAAGGTTGTCCTCCTCTACTTGTCGATCTGAATGCCTCGGCTCAATCTGATGTCAATGTCTACTTCCTCTGGGAATTTGGAGATGGCACCACCTCCGAGCAAGGACTCACCACACACACCTATGAACATCCGGGTACCTATGATGTCACCATTACTGCATTTACATTGCAAGGATGTCAGGACAGTGTGATACAGGTATTCGACAATGCTGTTGTCGTTCATCCCAATCCCATTCCCGGTTTCACCATCACACCACAACAGGTTGACATCCTCAATCCGGAAACAACCATTGCAGATTCATCCTACGGATCTACAGGATGTCATTATTTTATGAGTGATGGCGGTGAATATTACGGCTGCGATTTCGATTATTTGTGGACAGAATCAGGCTTTCAGACCATTACACAACATGTGGTGAATGAATTCGGCTGCACAGCAGACGTCACCGGAACAGTTATCGTCAACGGATTTATTTTCTTCGCCCCCAACTCATTCACTCCAGATTTCGATGGGTTAAATGATGGATGGAAACCTGAATTGACCGGTATTTCCAAATACGATTTGCAGATTTACAACAGATGGGGTGAACTCATTTTCCGAACAGATGATCCTAAAAAACCGTGGTTTGGAAACAAGACAGGCAGCGATTATGTGATGGAAAATGAAGTCTACAATTATATTGTAAGAGCCGAAGACCTCATTGGACTTCCTCATGAATTCAAGGGACACATCACGATCGTTAGATGACCCAGATCAATTTTTTGATACTCCAATAGTAGAATCGTGGCTTCAAACAAGAATCCGCAATTGAATTCTGAGTTAAATTCGCGGTATGACCAAAAAAATCTTACTTCCCATCTTGGTAGCTGGATTGGCTACACTGGCAGCATGTTCAGCTAAAAAAGCAACCGCAACTGCCGCTGCAATCACACAAGCTGATGCTGATAAAGCAGCCATCAACTTCCCGGGCGCTACCCTTGCTTCATTGAATGAAGGAAAAATGCATTATGAAAACAATTGCGGCAAATGTCACGCTCTGTTCCAACTACAGAATTCAGTACTGAAAAATGGCATAAAGTTGTTCCTCCCATGGCCGAAAAAGCTGAAGTAGATAAGAATGTAGAAGATCTTATTTTGCAGTACGTGGCTACTATGGCAAAACCTTGAGTATTTAGTAGTTAGTATTGAGTAGTTAGTATTGAGTAGTTAGTATTTAGTATTGAGTAATTAGTATTGCAGAACGGGGTATGGTACTAGGTACTAGGTGTTAGGTGCTAGGTGTGGGTGCTGGAGTGCACTCAAACCTAGTAGCCTTTAGTTATAGTGCATTATAGGTAACTAGTGCCAGTGAAAAATGAAGTCAGAATACAAAGAGTCAACTTTTAAGGACAATTCAAATACAGAATGACCTCCTAAATGACTTTGATTTGTTGGACTCTGAACTTAAAGAGAAGGAATAATTAATTTGGGAATTTATTGGGCTGATAGACTTGAAAACGAACAATTTCTCATTACATAACTATCCATCAACAAACTACATTCTAACATTTTGGAAAGAGTCAATCGGAATTGCCACTGAAATGTTTTGGGCAGAATTGGAAAAAAACCATATTGACTATAAACGTAGTGATGAATTAAACTTTGTTTTACAAAAGGGACGATTCAGAAGAGTAGATATAGGAATATTTGCAAACAGAGATTGGCAAGTGATAAAAGACTTTGGACTCAATTAAAGCAAGATTTTCAAAATAACAAAATTGAGAAGATTTCAAACATTATTGACTTAGATGAAAAATCTAGAGTTGAAATATTGAAAAAACTCCTTAAGAGGAAGGGAAATACCAACAACTCAACCCCGCAATTTTATACAGGCATTTGCATATGTAAGTAACCCTGGGCTTTGGGATAAACACTTTACCAATATAGAAGTAAATGAACTTTATGCAATTTGGAATAACAAGTGTGCAAGTGATCGTTAGACAATATAAAACTCCTATCGCACCTACCATCAATTGGCGGTTCAGTGGTTTAATGAAGATTTGTGCTGGAAGAAAGTTCAGTGATATATTTGAAAAGTAGTGCCAGAAGTCGCCAACTAATGGCAGATGCAAAACATTACTAGGGTACTAGGTAACTGGTACTCGTACCTAGCACCTAGTTACTGCAATTTCAATGACGCGAGAATCAGGAATATATTTATTACTGTTGCTATTTTAATCTTTGGATACTTAGCATTAGAGTTGGGTTCTTCTTGATGGTCGACTAACCTATTCGACGTCCTTTACCCAAGACATCGATAGAAGATTCTAAATTGGCAAATTTGTTTGTCACCGACAATTTGGATGTGAAAGTGAAGGAGACTCACTTAAAAATTGGCAGGATTATTTTAATATATGGACTAACAAACGCTATGAGATAAGGTATTTCGGCATATTGTTTCACTGGACATTTGAAGATTCAACTTGGAGATATTTGCATATTGAACCCAAAGCATACTGGATACGAGAAAAGTGGTTTTAGACGAAGTTTGACAATCAACGACCACACAAGGGATTACAAGAAAGAATTTTCATAAGCGGCCACGAATCTTGCTGCAATTGGGTGCCATGCAATGTCGATGATAAGGTTACTATTCAGTTCCACAGAGCTTGGGAACACGATAGTATACTTGGTGACGTTAAAGTCACGATTAAATGACTAAAACTAGAAGCAACAGCTAACTACCAGCAATCGGCGGTTCAGTGGTTTCCAGAAGATTTGTACTGGAAGAAAGTTCAGTGATATATTTGAAAAGAAAATAGAAGTCGCCAACCACTGTAAAGCTACAAACAGAATAGCTACTAAATACTAAATACTAGTTACTTTTTAGCCATTTTAGCCACTCGACCCAAAAAAGCAACGCCCCTGCCACCTCATTTCTCACGGTGGGCTCTCATTAAGTGTAACTAGGAAAGTAATTCTGAAAATTTTTTACCCCCTCCCGGGGATTGGTCAAAAAATTTTCCGAAACAATTTCGATTAGCTTAACACTTTAAAAAATGAGCAAAGAAGAATTACTATCAGATGATTTCTTGACAGTTCAGAACGGCGAGGAATTGAATTCATTCCTGCAACAATTAAGAAAACGTGGTGTAGAGCAGCTCCTTGAAGGTGAGTTGGATGCACATCTTGGTTATGAAAAGCATGAGCGTTCAGGCGCTAAAAATGCTCGAAATGGCCATAGCAAAAAGACAATCAAAACAACTGAAGGTGAATTGAGTATTGACGTCCCCAGGGACCGGGAATCTTCATTTTCACCAGCTCTCGTTCCAAAGCGAAAGGGAATAGTTGAAGGAATTGAAAACGTTATCGTATCGCTGTATGCTAAGGGCATGTCGGTCAGCGATATCGAAGAACAAATCAGAGAAGTGTACAACTTTGATGTCTCTCCATCGACTATCTCACGGACACAGATCGCATTTTCAAGACGTTGTTGCTTGGCAGAACAGACCGCCCGAACCTTTGTATCTCGTGGTCTGGATGGATGAATAGTGTTCAAAGTGAAGGTAAGGATCCAGGATGATCGATAAAACTGTTTTACAGCCATTGGCTTAGGTCTGGATGGAAAGAAGGAAGTGCTTGGGAATGTGGCTGATAAAATGAATCAGCATCTTTTGGCTTTCTGTACTTACCGATCTCAAGGCCAGAGGTGTGAAGGATATTCTTGTTACCGCCACTGATAACCTGAAAGGGGATTTCATAGAGACCATCAGATCTTTTCCAGAATCCACAAAACAAATTGATTGTCCATCAAATCAGAAATTCCTGCAAGTATGTTGGTTGGAAGGAAGAAAGAAGAGTTTTCTCAAGACATGAAACATATTTACAACGCACCTAATCGTGATGCATCCGTCTTGCCTGAACGAACTTGACAGCAAATGGGGAAGCAAAT
>JADKIZ010000018.1 GCA_016722445.1 Flavobacteriales bacterium
ATCGGATTGGAAGACGTGGGCATCATCACCGATAGAGGAAAGATTGTCGTAGATAAATTTTACAAGACAAATATTCCCGGCTATTATGCCATTGGTGATTGCACACCAGGACAAGCACTAGCACACGTAGCCAGTGCAGAAGGCATTATCTGCGTAGAGCAGATCGCAGGACACCATCCACAGCCATTGGATTATGGCAATATCCCTGGATGTACTTATTGTTCACCTGAAATTGCTTCAGTGGGTATCACAGAAAAAGCCGCGAAAGAAAAAGGACTTGATATCAAGATTGGCAAGTTTCCATTCAGTGCATCAGGAAAAGCCAGCGCAGCAGGACACAAAGACGGCTTTGTAAAACTCATTTTCGATGCGAAATATGGAGAGCTCCTCGGCGCACACATGATCGGTTACAACGTAACCGAAATGATTGCAGAATGCGTAGCACTCCGCAAACTCGAAACCACCGGTGAAGAATTGATCAAAATCGTTCACCCACACCCAACCATGAGCGAAGCGATCATGGAAGCGGCCGCGGCGGCTTATGGAGAGGTGATACATTTGTAGTTCAAGGTTATAAGGTTCAAGGTTCAAAGTTGGCAGCGATTGAAAAGTGGTGGCCAACATTTGATCGCCTTGCTTGGCTTATTTCGGATGTAGAAATTTTTTAGAGATAACGAAACCGGGTGAGAGCCCGGTTTTTTAACTATCAAACATTTCTATTATTTTTGGATAGAAGTGGGTTCCAAGTGTACTATGCTCGAAAATGTATTAGTCTAAACTTAATCTGAAAGTTGGCCACTTTTTACGCAAGGTCATTTTAGGCATTTCTCAAAAATTGATATTTAGCTATCGAGATTGCTTTGTAGCAGCCACCGGACCATTATTCGGTCCCTTAACGGGTTGCTCTAAGATGGTCGGATTTGATTGGGCAAGGATTCAATTTCAAATATTGAGCAAATGACTACTCCCAAACATACTGCTCATTATATTCTACTTTAAACTTTTTCAGCATTCCACGGTACTCATCCTGAAAAACTTTTTTCCTATGATGCTCGTGTTGATTAGCAATGTACGCGACAACTCTATCAACCTGCGCAGGATTCACAGCAAAAGCTCCGTATCCATCTTGCCAATAAAAATTTCTGTAATCATCACCTTTTGTCTTCATCCATTTCGATGAGTGCGATTTGAGTTCCTCCATCAATTTGATAAGAGTAATCTTCTTGGACAAAAGGCAGAGTATGTGAACGTGGTCGGTATAACCTCCCACCTTAAGCACCTGACATCCGAGTCTGTTGCATATACCACCGAGATAAGCATATAGTTCAGCTTCGATAGGTGGATGAATCAAAGGCTGGCGGTGTTTGGTGCTGAACACAATGTGCAAATAATTTTTTACGAGTGACTGTCCAATAGTTCAAACGTAAGATCAATCAGAGTGCGCAATTATGAAGGGCTGGAATACTCTATGCCATTTTAAATTTGAATCAAAGCATAACAACTCATTTAGCTCTGAGAATTGAGGCTGTTATGGAACCATAACATCACATAAGTTGATTGATGGAGATGTATCACGCCCCTTCAGGGCTGGGCTGCCTTGCGGATTCGTCCTTGATAGATGATGTATATCTGAGATATATGATGATGCTACTCGATGGGCGATGCCCATCGTTAGCGTATCACGCCCCTTCAGGCTAGCTGCAGCCCTGAAAGGGCGTGATCTCATAGCGAGGCGGCAACGCCCCTCGCGATGATAAAAAGGTAACAAACACCTGTCCATCAATGATGCACACCCATAACACAACGAAGACAGCCAACCGACATCATACAAAGCAACCGATGCAAGAGAGAGGAATTATGTACGTATCGAATAGTGATATGCATGATAGATATATCACGCCCCTTCAGGGCTGGGCTGCCTTGGCGGATTCGTCCATGATAGATGATGTATATCTGAGATATATGATGATGCTACTCGATGGGCGATGCCCATCGTTAGCGTATCACGCCCCTTCAGAGCTAAGCCTAGCAGCCCTGAAAGGGCGTGATCTCATAGCGAGGCGGCAACGCCCCTCGCGATGATAAATAGGCAACAACACCCCCGTCCATCGCAATGATGCACACCCATAACACAACGAAGACAACGCCAACCGACATCATAGCAAAGCAACCGATGCAAGAGAGAGGAATTATGTACGTATCGAATAGTGATATGTGCATGATAGATAAGTATCACGCCCCTTCAGGGCTGGGCTGCCTTGCGGATTCGTCCATGATTGATGATGTATATCTGAGATATATGATGATGCTACTCGATGGGCGATACCCATCATTAGCGTATCACGCCCCTTCAGAGCTAAGCCTAGCAGCCCTGAAAGGGCGTGATCTCATAGTGAGGCGGCAACGCCCCTCGCGATGATAAAAAGGCAACAAAACCCCCGTCCATCGCAATGATGCACACCCATAACACAACGATGACAACGCCAACCGACATCATTGCAAAGCAAACGATGCAAGAGAGAGGAATTATGTACGTATCGAAAAGTGATATGTGCATGATAGATAAGTATCACGCCCCTTCAGGGCTGGGCTGCCATGTGGATTCGTCCATGATAGATGATGTATATCTGAGATATATGATGATGCTACTCGATGGGCGACGCCCATCGTTAGCGTATCACGCCCCTTCAGGGCTAAGCCTAGCAGCCCTGAAAGGGTGTGATCACGTTGCGAACCAGTAACATCGTGATGAGGAATGACAGAAGAGAGGGTGCAGGTGTAGTAAAGTTGCTGCTGGTTATTTTGGTTTTTTTGATAACCTATTGCGGATTTTGATAAGGTGGATAAGATAAATGACCCCAACAAGCAGCCAGTACCAAAATGAACCCATGACGATAAAGATGATATCCCACAACAACCAGCCGATGACATAGCCTTGAAAATGTTGGTCCCAGTACTTTTCAATCAATGCCCTATCACCGAAAACCATCGCAGCATAGATGGCAACAAAACTCAGTATGGCTCCTATGAAATACCACTTCCAAATTTTTCGGAAGGGGAACTTTTGTTTGGGTTGGTGGTCGAGGATGTCAGACATTATCTCCGAAGTTTATTCATCGCCTTTGTTCTCTTTATTGTTTTCTTCATTCTGCTTCTCACTCTATAATCGACCCCAACGGGGTCGCGCAGACATTGGTCTGCATTCGGGCTATAGAGATTCGACCCCTACGGGGTCTTAAGAAAATCGTTGTGTTAATCGCCGCCTTTCAATTATTCATTCTCATTCTGCTTCTCATTCTAAAAATTCGAGTTTGAGTTTGGGGGTGGGTGTGTTTCCACTCGCACTCAAACTCACTCTTATTCCTTCTCATTCTGCTTCTCATTCTGTTTGTGTGGTTCATTAAAAAACAGAATGAGAAATGAAATGAGCGAAAGGAAATTCACATCAACTTAATTTTCCGGATAGCCATCATTCACCCAACACTGAATGGAGTTGAGTTGTGTTTGCGACAGGCTGCCATTTTCCGGCATGGTTTGGTTGGTTAGCACTTCGCGTTTAAAGCTTCCGTTGTTCAAATATGGAGCAAGTCCGGAATAAGAAGTGAAATCACCATTCGAAGATCCGGCGTTGTGGCAACCAGAAGAATTGCAATTTCCATTGATGATTGACTTGATCGCGGAATTGTATGTTGGATGAGAGCCGTCGCATGTCGGCGTCTTTTTACTGCTTTCCTTTTTACAGGAAATCAAAATGGACATAGCGAGACAAATGACCATAGACACTTTAAGAAATGAAATCGCAATGCTCATAAACGTGCTTGTTATTTTTTATCCAACTCAGATCGAGCGGAATTATTACAAAAAAAAAGACCCACCCAGAACATGTCTGTATGAGTCTATCAAATCAGTATCGATTGGAATCAGGCTGCAGCTACTTCCTTTTTCTTGCGGCCACGTTTCGGCTGCTCCTGGTCTACCCACTTATCGTTTTGTGTTCTCCCATGATCACAACTTCTTTCTCAGGGAAGACACCATATTTCTGGGCAATCATCATCATACCTTCACGTGTCGTGCTGTACATCATCACAGGGGTTGACATACCCTTGTTCTTTACACCTACGTAAAACCCGTTTTTCAATCGCGCTGGTTTTGTTGCCGGTCTTCCGGCAGACTTTTTAGCATTCATGGGCGCAAGATAAGGACAGGAAGTGTTGTTATTTTCTTAAAAAACCCAATAATTTGACTGCTAGGTGACTTTCTTCACGCAAGTCAAGCCATTAAGCCAAAACAACTGACTTACAATGTTCTAACACTTTTGCGACGGCATAATCGACTTCAGCTTTAGTAGACATCCTGCTGAAAGAGAACCTGATACTGGCACAACCCGGTTTCAAAGCACCGATGGCGTCCAGCACATGGGAACCTTTGGTGGCACCGCTGCTACAGGCTGAACCTCCACTACACGCAATCCCTTCAAGATCAAGAAGAAACAACATCATATCGGAGTTCTGGTTTTCCGGGAAGGTGACATTCAAGACGGTATAAAGGCTATCCACGTTTCTGGAATCGCCATTAAAAACTACCCCAGGCACACTCATTTCCAGCGAATTAGCCATATGCTGTTTCAAATCACTCACATAAACCTGGTGTTCGTGCATGTCGCGGTTGCAAATTTCAAGGGCTTTGGCCATACCCACGATACCATACAGATTCTCGGTTCCACCACGAAGTCCGCGTTCTTGTCCACCGCCGACAATGTCGGGATTGGCTTTCACGGATTTATTCACGTAAATAAATCCGATTCCTTTTGGTCCGTGGAATTTATGGGCAGATGCATTGATAAAGTGTACATGGGTTTCCGCCAGATTAAAAGCAAAGTGACCCATGGTTTGCACCGTATCGCTATGAAAGATGGCGTCATACTTTTTACACAGCTCACCCACTGCATTCAAAGGTAAAAGATTGCCGATTTCATTGTTGCCGTGCATCAAAGTGACATAGGTCCGGGGATGCGTCGACAATAATTCCTCGAGGTGCTGGAGATCGACATGGCCATTTTGGGTCAATTTCACGAGGCTCAATTTGACTTTGCCGCTATCCGCCAGTTTCTGCGCAGTTTTGATGATGGCGCTGTGTTCGATGGGAGACGTTATTATATGTGTACACCCTAAATCATTCACGGCAATGTGCATGGCTAGATTGTCCGCCTCGGTACCGCCACTGGTGAAATAGATTTCAGACGGAGCACAGTTCAACAATTTAGCAATGGTGCGTCTGGACTGTTCGATGGCCACTTTGGTTTTCCTTCCAAAAGCATGAGAAGAAGAAGGATTACCAAAATGATCGGTGAGCCAGGGCATCATGGCATTGATGACTTCGGGATCAATGGGCGTTGTAGCCGCGTTATCAAGATATACGTTCATTGGAGCAAAAGTCCGGGACATGATTTTTCCAAAAATGCCCTCGGAATAATTTGGACCGCGAATTTCCTAAATACTTCCGTAAAAGCCAATGACAAAGTGCATGAAGTTGTATTCCAAAGGAAAGAAAAGTATGGAGAAACAGAAGGAGAATGAGAAGCAGAATGAGTGAATAGAGTTACACTGAACATTCAAACATACTTCCGCCGAGGGTCAAACCTCTCCTTTGGAGAGGGGACGGGGGTGAGGCCAAAATCAGAATGAGAATGAGTAGCAGAATGAGAATGAATAAGAGTGAGTTTGAGTGTGGGTGCGGGTGGAAACACACTCACCCCCAAACTCAAACTTGTTAGAATGAGAAATTGGAACGGAATGAGAATGAATAGCAGAAAGAGAATGAGAAGCAGAATGAGAATGAATAATTGAAACGCCCCTGCGAACACATAGATTATTTCACTACCCCATCGGGGTCGAATCTCAATAGCCCGAATGCAGACCAATGTCGGCGCGACCCTGTAGGGGTCGATTATAGAATGAGAAACGGAATGAGAATGAATGTAGGTGGGAAATCCGCCACACACAAACCAGATTATGCTGTAATACCCGCGAGCTTTTTCACAGAAGAAATAACCTGACCCGCAAGCGCATCGGCTTTTTCCTTAGAACTATGCTCAGCATAAACCCTGATGATCGGCTCTGTATTGCTTTTACGCAGATGTACCCAACCATCCGGAAAATCGAATTTGACGCCATCAACCAGATTCACTTCGGCATCGGGGAACATCCCTTTTGCTTCATTCAAAATCGCATCGACATCGATACCGTCATGAAGTTCAATTTTATTTTTTGACGCCACATAAACCGGATAAGAATCGCGCAATGCAGTCATCGTCAATTTTATCTCGGCGAGATGAGAAAGGAAAAGCGCAATACCCACCAAAGCATCACGACCATAATGTGATTCGGGATAAATGACGCCGCCATTGCCTTCACCACCGATGATGGCCTTGGTGTCTTTCATCGCCTTTACCACGTTCACTTCACCTACAGCAGCAGCGACATAAGATTGACCGTGCTTCACTGTAACATCACGCAAGGCCCTGGTAGAAGAAAGATTCGAAGCTGTATTTCCGGGAGTGTGTTTGAGTACATAATCACTCACCGCGACGAGTGTATATTCTTCACCGAACATGGAACCATCTTCACAAACGAAAGCAAGACGATCCACATCAGGATCGACAACGATACCGAGGTTGGCCTTTTTTTCTTTGACCATGGCAGAGAGGTCCAGCAGGTGTTCCGGTAGTGGTTCCGGATTATGGGGAAAATGTCCGTTCGGTTCACAGAAAGTTTGTGGACAGTTTTACACCAAGCGCTTCGAGCAAAGCCGGAACAAAAACACCACCAGATGAATTGACACCATCGACAACCACAGAAAAATTGGCATGAGCAATAGCAGCTGCATTGACCAGTGGCAGAGCGAGGATTTGATCGATGTGTTGCTGCATAAAAGTCTCATGTCTCAGCGAACCAAGATGATCTACATCGGCAAAGGTGAATTCTTCCGCATCAGCGAGGCGCAAAACTTCGGCTCCTTCATCACCAGAAATGAACTCACCCGCTTCATTCAACAATTTCAGGGCATTCCATTGTTTGGGATTGTGGCTTGCGGTGAGGATGATACCCGCATTGGCGGAAAAATGCGGAACGGCTACTTCTACCGTAGGTGTCGTAGAAAGTCCCAAATTGATCACATGCGCACCCATACCACTCAAAGTGGCATTCACCAAATCATGAACCATTGGTCCGGAAATACGGGCATCCCTACCGGTTACTACCGTTACATCTCGTTTGTTTTGTTTTTTCTGTATAAAGGCACAAAACGCCGAAGTGAATTTCACCACATCGAGTGGTGTGAGGTTGTCCGAAGTATTTCCTCCGATGGTTCCCCGGATGCCGGAGATCGATTTGATGAGTGTCAAGGTGTATAATTTTCTCCAAACGTAACCAATCGGAAGTCCAACAACAAATGACATGGTGACTGAACACGAACAAACCTATTCACAAATGAAAGACGAAGCAGGCCCATTGTAACCTTCAAGCAACAATACCGTTTCAACCGCTAAGCCGGAAAAGACCCCACTAGTTCCGGTGTTTAGCAAATAAAAACAATTCAATGACCGGTCAAAAGAAGAGCCGTGTGAAACATTCACATTGGTTCAGGCCTTCTGATTTAAAGCTTACCCGCTGCATGACTCCTCGTGCGGTATTTGTATTTCTGGCCATTTCCCTTTTTTCATTTGCTGAATTAAAGTCACAAACAGAGTGGTCAACCCAATCAGATTATATTCTTTCAGATGAGGCGCAGCGAGTGGTTGTAGATCCAGCAGGTCAATACATTTATGTTGCCGGAAATCTGAATACCGGATTAGGTGGCATCATCAGTCTTACTTCAATATTATCAGGTACATCGATTTCATCTACACTATTTGGGTATGGTGGTAAGGATGGATATCTGGCGAAATACACGAGTACGGGCTCTTTGGTCTGGACCATCAATTTCGGAGGATCTGGAGATGATATAGCAACAGGTTTGTGTATGGGTGGTGATGGCAATTTGTATCTCACAGGTTATTTCTCAGCATCAATGAATATGCCGAGTGTTGATGGAAGTCCCACACAAACCATGTCGGATGCGGATGGTTCATCCAAAAGAAATGGATTTGTAGCATCATATACTCCGAACGGTGATTCACGTTGGGTCAAATACAATGGCGGTGACAATCACGACCATGCCCATAGTGTTTGCGCAGTGAGTGGAGGCATCGCTGTAGTAGGAGACTACGAAAAATCAGGAAGTACCAATATTCAGAGTACCACACCCAATGAATTTGGTGAAACAGATATGTATGTTGCGAAATACGGATATGATGGTTCGTCCTCTTGGTTTATTTCAGGTGGTACACCATTAGACGATTATTTGGCCACGCCAGATTTCCGCACACTGCGTTGGAATATCGCATCAGATGGCATCAATATTTATGCGTTGACGACAACAGGTCAGGGAGCATACCAAACGTACAATACGAGTAACAACTTATCCAGTTCATTCAATTTCAGCGACAGTGATTCACAAATGGATTTAGTGATTCATTGTTTAAGTAACACAGGAAATATCTCATGGGTAAAACCCATCCAAGTGGGATCAAAAAATGTAGCAGGAGCGGGAATTGCGGTGAACACGACCGGATTGTACCTCGTATCATCGATGTCAGATAATATCACCTGGCCTGATGGTAGTACCAACGCGTTGGGGAGTGGATCTTCAGACATTGTTGTCGCGAGATTACGCAAGAACAATGGGTCAAAAATTTGGCATAGACTCATGGATGGAACAGAAGCGGGAACACCCTATAATATTCCCCTTGAACTTAAATTGTCAAATGACAGTTTGGTTTATTTCGCCGGAAGATATCGCAAGGCAATGCTTATTGATAATACAACTTTCCTGGGAACAGGAGGTGGTTATGATGCTGGATTTGTAGCACTGCTTTCTCACAACGGAACTTACATCAACGGCTCATCCTCCAATTTATCAGATGATGCGAATGCATTAAGTCTTGCAATAAATCATATCACCAATGAATGTATCATTTGTGGTTCGACAAAAAGCCGATATAGTCAGTGGCACCAATATTTTAAACTTCAGTGAAGATTCTTATGTTCTTTCCAAAGATCTGAATGATTGTAGTGATCTTTATTTCACATCAGCATTGCTAAGCAATGACACCATTTGTTTTGGTCAACACATTACATTGAATGCCTCATCGGCATTTGGCACCATACAATGGCAGAGTATTGAGAGTGGCACATTATGGACAGATCTAGCCAGTGGAAATCCATTGTCACTTGTTCCAGACTCCAGCACATACTACAGGGCACAACTTTCGTATCCCGGATGTCCCGATGTTTATACCACACCTTGGTTGGTGCATGTTGATTACCCACAAACAGCAGAAGCCGGTAATGATGTATTCGCATGCAACGACACATTGATGATTTCCGGGAATGAAGCGTTGAATGATAATCTGGGTTATTGGCGATTAATCTCAGGAACAGGAACCTTTGATGACCTACTTTCATCCGATACAAGAATCAACCAATTTTCTGATCCAGTGACCATAGCCTGGGTCATCAACAGCGGTGCTTGCGGCGTTTCATCGGATGTCATTCAGATCAATTCCGACCATACAGGTCCAACTTTCATTTGCAATGGCAACATCGTATTACCAACCGATAGTTTTTGCAGAGCCACTGTGCCATCGTTCACGGACACATTGATTGCATATGATGATTGCACACCTTCCACTTCCATTGTCTTCACACAAGATCCACCAAGCGGAACCATTTTGGTTGGCCAAGGCACATGGACAGGTACCATCAGAGCAACAGATTTAAATGGTAATGTTACAGTTTGTCCTTACACCATTTATACCAGTGACACATTACCGCCAGTGATTTCATGTCCGGTAGATGTTTATGCGCCGAATGATCCGGGAGTATGTGAAGCAACACTCACATTACCCATACCGACCATATCAGACAACTGCGGAATTCGCGATGTACACTGGTGGTTAACGGGTGCGACCATAGACGCTTCATCCGGAACAGGTATTCATACTTTATCATCTCACACTTTTCAAAAAGGGCTGACGGAAGTACATTATGCAGCATGGGATTCAACAGGACATAATACGAATTGCATATTCAACGTCAACGTATATGACGATGAAGCACCTGTTGTAACATGTGCCGATACCATTACCGTGAGTACTTCGACGGCAAGTTGTTCTGCAACGATTGGATCACTTGTCCCAACGATGAGTGACAATTGTGTGATCACATTCTGGCACAACTCATACAACAATTTGCAAGATGCCGCCGGCGAATATCCAATCGGAACAACAAATGTGATTTGGAATGTTGGCGATGGCAGTGGACATACCAGTACATGTTCTACGGCAATCATAGTCATTGACTCCATACCACCAGTTATTATTTGTCCGCCATCTTTTGACACGGTTCTCACCGCAGGAATGTGTACGGCCAATGTTGTGATGCCAGTTGCCATAGCATTTGACAATTGTCCAGGTGTAATCATCAACAATGATTACAACGGAGGAGGAAGTTTTGTTGCGGGAAATTTCCCGCAAGGAGAAACAGTGATCACTTACAAAGCCACTGACGCAGCAGGTAATCCGACCACGTGTACAGCGACAGTTACAGTCATTGACACCATAGCCCCATTGATCACATGTATTCCTGATGTATACTCCATCTCAGATGTTAACTTATGCACAGACTCAGTAACTGTTCCCATGCCATCCGTAACGAACAGTTGTGGAACATTTACTTTAATCAATGATCAAAACTTCACCAACAATGCAAGTGGCATTTATCCAGTTGGTACAACACCGGTGACCTGGACAGTTACAGATCAAGCCGGTTATTCATCCCAATGTGTTACCAATGTGCATGTGACTGACAGCGAAAATCCTGTGGTCATTTGCGCTCATGATACTACACTCTATTCCACAGCAATTAATTGCAATGCAATTCTGTCAACTTTGATGTCGCCCACTGCAACTGACAATTGTGGTATTGCAAGTATTGTTTCAGACCATCCATCTACGACCTATTTACCTGGTAATAATATTGTGCATTGGTTGATCACAGATATACATGGCAGATCAACACCATGCACTCAAACAATAACGGTGTTGGATACCATTGCACCACAGATTACATGTCCTACCGATAAAGAATACAACACACCATCCACCGGTTGTACGAAGACAGTAATGAGTATTGGCAATCCAGTTGTGAATGACAACTGCGGTATACAAAGCGTATTCAACAACCATCCAACAACAACCTATACATTAGGCAATAACTATGTCACCTGGACAGTCATTGACGTCAATGGCAATAGCAATACATGCGTACAAAATGTACAAATTGAAGACGATACCGACCCACTCATTACTTGCCCTCCAACCATCACGGTCAATACAGATACGACACTTTGCACAGCAACAGTAGCCAATTTGGGTACACCACCGATGGTATGGGACAATTGCACGATTGCAAGTATCACGCATACCCATGCATCGAGTATTTTCAACAAAGGCACTAACACGGTTGTTTGGACTGTAACGGATAATTCGGGCAACACGGAAACATGTCTTCAATCTGTCATTGTGAATGATGTGACCGATCCCACTATTGTTTGTTTGAACGACACAACAGTTGAAGCGAACAATGGATGTCAGGCAACTATCTTTTTGCCTGCGCCAGTAATCTCAGACAACTGCACATTGCAAAAACTCGTTTGGCAACTTACTGGTGCCACAGTAGCTAACTCACCGAACACCGGATTCAACAACCTTACTGCTTGGACATTCAATCCGGGAATTACAACCGTGACCTACCTCCTAAGAGATACATCAGGAAATGATAGCGTTTGTACATTCACAGTAACAGTGACAGAATCAGTACAACCCACACTAGCATGTCCGATTTCGCTCACCTACTATACAACCTTAGACGAGTGTTTTGTGAATGTAGTACCTGCGATGATCGGCAATGCAACAGCCAGTGACAACTGTGGAACAACATTGGTGTGGTCAGACTTCTTAGGAGGAAATATTGCACCTGGTGATTTCACGGTCAATTGGTATGCATCGGATAACGCTGGAAATCAAAGCACATGTCAGCAAACAATTACTGTGATAGATGCCATTGCTCCTGTCATCGATTGTCCAGCCATAATCACTGAATACGCAACAACTGGTGCTTGTGAAAAAGCATTGACTATTCCGATACCAAACGTCACTGACAACTGCACGGTTGTAACCATTCAAAACAATTTCAACTTCACAGATAACGCAAGCGGAATATATCCTGTTGGTATCACCCACATCGATTGGGAAGCAACAGATGTGAACGGTGTGACAGGTTATTGCCACACTATGGTAGAAATTCAGGACATCGAAATACCCGAAATCACATGTCCTAATGACACCACATTTGTCAATGATCCAGGTGTTTGTTATTACTCCACCATTCATATAGGCGATCCTGTTGTGAACGACAACTGCGGCATACTCACTACATACTGTGATCACCCAACACTGGAATATCATGTCGGTGTAACAACCGTAGAGTGGCGCACCGAAGATTTTTCTCATAACATCAATTCATGTTTGCAACAAGTCACAGTGCTCGATATAGAATTTCCATTGATCGATTGTGCCGATGACATAGTCTTGCATGCAGATAGTGGTCAATGTGCGCATACGCTCACACTTACAGATCTTGGCTGGGTTCAAGTCAGTGACAATTGTGGACTATTAGCATTTGGCAACAACCATCCTTCAGAAGAATATCCTGTTGGAACAACAGCCATTGAATGGACGGCATCGGATGCAGCAGGAAACACATCCACTTGTACACAGTATGTGACCATTGTAGATACGACTCCACCAACTATCACATGCCCCGCGGATACACTTCTTGAAGCAGATGTCAATAGTTGTGGAATTGTCATCACCAGTATTCCCGGTGGTACACCAGAAGTTTCCGATGAATGTGGCATCGCATTGTTATTCCTGGACTTTACATTACCAGACACCTTAGGTGCCGGAGATTATGAAGTTAAATGGACAGCGGTTGACTACAATGACAATGCAAGTTCTTGTTGGCAATATTTTACCATACAAGATGTAACAGCACCATTGATTGATTGTCCTGATACACTTTATCGCTACCTCGACAATACTTGTGGATATGTGATGGAAGATATGTCATCACTTCTTGTGGTTTCTGACAATTGTTCCAGCGATGCAGAGCTATATCATACACAATTCCCTGAGGTAGGTGAACAACAATATGATCCTCAAGAATATCTCGCAACGTTTGAAGTCATGGATGTGGCGTTGAATGTCAGTACCTGTCAGACATTGATTATTCTGCAAGACACCATTGCCCCTGTATTGAATTGTCCAGCTGATCAGATCATACCAGCCATCAGCAATTGTGAGGGTATTCTTCCCAACTATGTCCTTTCAGGAAGTATTTCGGAAGAATGTGGAGTCGCAACTATTTCTCAAATGCCATTGGCCGGTTCAGTGGTTCTTTCAAGTACCATCGTTACGTTAATAGCTACAGATGCATCAGGTAATACATCAACGTGTCAATTCAATGTGAGCACGACGGATGATGAATCGCCATTAATTACTGTTCCAGCACTCCTGCCCATTTATACTGATAGTATTTGTGAGGCCATCATACCGGATTACACCTCGCAAATTATTTACAGTGACAATTGCACAGAGAATCAAGATTTGATCATTGTTCAATCACCGACAGCTGGAGACATCATTTATTATCCCGGTTCAGTTGAAATAAAATTCTTTGTTACAGATGCCGTTGGCAACACTGCAAGTGACACAATCAATGTCAGTGTATTGGACACCATTGCACCATACATTGAATGTCCGGATACACAATATGTCACTTTGGACTATTCCTGCTATGCAGAAATTCCAGATTACACCTCATTCGTTTATGTTTCTGACGGATGTTCGTTTACGACATTCACACAATCACCACCTGCCGGAGAAAGCATTACAGAGGGCACGCATAATATCCTCTTAATTGCCAGCGATGATTTTGGCAATACAGACAGTTGTGAATTTGTTTTGATCGCCCAAGATGTTTCCTATCCCGAAATATGGATGCAGAAGATTGTCAATATCAGTTCCAACGATTTATTTACGTATATGACTGCAGACAGTCTGCTGATTGTTGATGATGGCAATGCGTCCATGGTTGATAGTGCACAAGCATTTCCATGCTCATATTTTGTAGAATTACCTCAACCCTTTGTTCAGGACAACTGCGGCATTCAGTCCGTTACCAACAACATTACAGGTACAGATAATGCCTCTGCATTTTATCCAATTGGGTATACTGCCATTCAATGGGCAGTAACAGATATCTATGGCAACACTACATATGATATGGTAGAATTGACCATTTCATATGATGAACCAGTTGCGGTCTATTGTCCGGCGGATACATTGGTATCCAATCAACCAGACAGCTGCGGTGCATGGATTACGCTTTCACCACCAGTAAGTGGACCACATTGTTCGCCAATTACATATTGGAACGACTACAACGCTTCAAACAATAGCAGTGATTATTATCCAGTTGGTTCAAACTTCATCCAATGGGAAATTTCCGATGCTGATGGAAACTATGCGTATTGCCTACAAACCATCATGGTTGAAGATGTACAAGTACCACAAGTTATTTGTCCCGGAGCAGATACCATACAAACGAGCGTTGGTTTATGCGAAGTATATTATGAAGCACCGATACTTGACATTGAAGACAACTGCGGCATACAATCCTTTGGATGGGATGTTCCATCAGGTATCTATTCCCCGGGAGACTATTATTTGAATTTCAGCGTCATTGATGATGCCACAAATTACAATGGATGCACCATGCTCTTGGTTGTTGAAGACATCGAACAACCATGGATAACATGCGCACAGGATACCATTTTGTATACCACTGCGACAACTTGCGATTCAGAATATTTGGTCGTAGCCGACGGGGGTGATAATTGTGGTACATATACGATCACACATGATCATTCATCCAACATATATCCTATAGGAAACACAGAGGTGATCTGGACCATCACAGACGGTTATGGTAACCAGAATACCTGTCATCTAATGATTGAAGTACGTGACAGCATCATTCCGGTGATTAGCTGCGAATCATTAGTTTCAGATACAATTGATAATGCCGATGTTGAGCTATTTGTTCTTGTATCACAACCCATCGTCAACGACAATTGCGCAATCTCTTATTCGAATTCTTACAACAACACGACAAACGCCAGTGACTTGTATCCAGTCGGAGAACATGAAGTTATATGGACTGTGGTGGATGCGTCGGGCAATGAAGCCACTTGCACTACAACAGTGGAAGTCATTTCTACCTATGCGCCATTTATTGTTTGTCCGCAGGACACCACTGTTTATTCGTCCACCACAGCATGTGATGCAGAAGTGGAAATGTTGGTACCTGTGTCCAATCTCAGCAATCCGATCAATGATTTCAATTCCACTTCAGACGCAACGGGAATTTATCCCTCGGGAAATACCACGGTAATCTGGAGTGTAACCGATGTATTGAACAACACATACACATGTGACGTCGTGGTAACAGTGATTGACACCATCGCTCCACTGATGCTTTGTCCGAATGACACCACAATTGAAGTAGGTAGCGCAACATGTGATGCCACATTTATACCGGTAGCACCCACTTCATTTGATATCTGTGGTATTGCCGACATTACATGGAACACCACACAAACAAGTTTTGCACCGGGTAGCTATGAAATCATTTATACAGCAATTGATATCAATGGAAATACAGCTTCTTGCAATCAAACGATCAATGTAGTTGATTTGGTGACCCCACAAATTGATTGTCCGGCTGATACCACCATTTACACGACAGCCGCTGCATGCGAAGCAAGCATTGTCTTGAACGCAACTGGTTCTGATAACTGCAGCAATTTTAATTTTACAAGTGATGTAACCGATTTCACATTTGGAACAGGCACACATATTATTACATGGACCATTGTGGACGAGGCGGGTAATGACAACACATGTTTGACCAATGTAACCGTTCTCGACACCATCACACCGACAATCAATTGTATCGCTTTCGTAACAGATACAATAGAAAATGCTGATGTAGAAATGTTCATTGCAATTCCTATTGTCGATATCGATGACAACTGCAACTTCAACTTCTCAAATTCATACAATACAACCACAGATGCCAGTGATCTTTATCCGGTAGGAGAACACGAAGTTATATGGACTGTGGTGGATGCGTCGGGCAATGAAGCTACTTGTACAACAACAGTAGAAGTCATTTCTACCTATGCGCCATTTATTGTTTGTCCGCAGGACACCACTGTTTATTCGTCCACCACAACATGTGATGCCGAAGTGGAAATGTTGGTACCTGTGTCCAATCTCAGCAATCCGATCAATGATTTCAATTCCACTTCAGACGCAACGGGAATTTATCCTTCGGGAAATACCACAGTAATCTGGAGTGTAACTGATGTATTGAACAACACATACACATGTGACGTCGTGGTAACAGTGATTGACACCATCGCTCCACTGATGCTTTGTCCGAATGACACCATGATTGAAGTAGGTAGCGCAACATGTGATGCCACATTTATACCGGTAGCACCCACTTCATTTGATATCTGTGGTATTGACGACATTACCTGGAATACAACACAAACAAACTTTGCACCGGGTAGCTATGAAATCATTTATACAGCAATTGATATCAATGGAAATACAGCTTCTTGCAATCAAACGATCAATGTAGTTGATTTGGTGACCCCACAAATTGATTGTCCAGCTGATACCACCATTTACACCACAGCCGCTGCATGCGAAGCAAGCATTGTCTTGAACGCAACAGGTTCTGATAACTGCAGCAATTTTAATATTACAAGTGATGTAACCGATTTCACATTTGGAACAGGCACACACGAAATTACTTGGACCATAGTAGATGAAGCAGGAAATGACAACACATGCTTGACCAATGTCATCGTTCTCGACACCATCACACCGACAATCAATTGCATCGCTTTCGTAACAGATACAATTGAAAATGCTGATGTAGAAATGTTCATTGCAATTCCTATTGTCGATATCGATGACAACTGCAACTTCAACTTCTCAAATTCATACAATACGACCACAGATGCCAGTGATCTTTATCCGGTAGGAGAACACGAAGTTATATGGACTGTGGTGGACGCCTCAGGAAATGAAGCCACTTGCACTACAACAGTGGAAGTCATTTCTACCTATGCGCCATTTATTGTTTGTCCGCAGGACACCACTGTTTATTCGTCCACCACAACATGTGATGCCGAAGTGGAAATGTTGGTACCTGTGTCCAATCTCAGCAATCCGATCAATGATTTCAATTCCACTTCAGACGCAACGGGAATTTATCCTTCGGGAAATACCACAGTAATCTGGAGTGTAACCGATGTATTGAACAACACATACACATGTGACGTTGTGGTAACAGTGATTGACACCATCGCTCCACTGATGATTTGTCCGAACGACACCACCATTGAAGTGGGTAGCACAACATGCGATGCGACATTTATTCCAGTTCCGCCAACATCATTTGACATTTGTGGTATTGCCGACATTACTTGGAACACATCACAAACAAGCTTTGCGCCGGGTAGTTATGAAATCATTTATACAGCTATTGATGTCAATGGAAATTCAGCTTCTTGCAATCAAACGATCAATGTAGTTGATTTGGTGATACCACAAATGGATTGTCCAGCCGATACCACCATTTACACCACAGCCGCTGCTTGCGAAGCAAGCATCGCCTTGACCGCAACAGGTTCTGATAACTGCAGCAATTTTAATATTACAAGTGATGAAACCGATTTCACATTTGGAACAGGCACACACGAAATTACTTGGACCATAGTAGATGAAGCAGGAAATGACAACACATGCTTGACCAATGTCATCGTTCTCGACACCATCACACCGATGATTCTTTGTCCGAATGACACCACTCTTGAAGTGGGAAGCGCAACATGCGATGCGACATTTATTCCAGTGGCGCCAACATCATTTGACATTTGTGGTATTGCCGACATTAATTGGAACACATCACAAACAAGCTTTGCACCGGGTAGCTATGAAATCATTTATACAGTTACTGATGTCAATGGAAATTCAGCTTCTTGCAATCAAACGATCAACGTAGTTGATTTGGTGATACCACAAATGGATTGTCCATCCGACACCACCATTTACACGACAGCCGCTGCTTGCGAAGCAAGCATTGTCTTGAACGCAACTGGTTCTGACAATTGCACCAATTTCGATATCACAAGCGATGTGACTGATTTCACCTTTGTAACAGGCACACATGTTATTACATGGACCATTGTGGATGAAGCCGGAAATGACAACACATGTTTGACCAGTATCACCGTTCTTGATACCATTGCACCGACAATAGATTGCATTGCGTTTGCATCAGACACCATATTGTTTAGTGAACTCGATGCATACATCACGCTAGCACTTCCATTGGTTGAAGATGCGTGTGCGGTGAACTTCTCAAACGATTACAACAACACGACAAATGCATCCGATTTCTATTCAGAAGGAGTACACACCATTTCATGGTTAGCTATTGATGATTCAGGCAACCAGGCGACATGCACTACAACAGTAGAAGTCATTTCACTCATGCAAGAAGGTATTCTTTGTCCAAACGACACGACAGTATACACATCAGCCATTGAATGTGGAGCAAGTATCGATATTCCGCTACCACTTTATAATCTAACCGAGGTTACCAATGATTTGAATGGAAACATCGATGCGAGTGGATATTTTGATCTTGGGGAATATGAAATTACTTGGAGCGGATTGAATAGTGAAGGCGCCTTGTTGACCTGTGCTACAAGTATCACTGTAATTGACAGCATTTCACCGCAAATGACTTGTCAGAGTGACACCACGGTACAAACCACATCAGGTCTGACGACAACATATGTAACGCCTGTAACTCCACCTATTTCTGACAATTGTGGCATCGCAACCTTGACCAATGATCTTTTCACGCAACCTGAAACAGGAATTGTTTTATCTGTTGGAACACATTACATCACTTGGATAGCGACAGATATCAATGGCAATG
Organism: Flavobacteriales bacterium; assembly: GCA_016722445.1. GTDB lineage: Bacteria > Bacteroidota > Bacteroidia > Flavobacteriales_D > Sanyastnellaceae > JAIBBG01. Next base: position 19,308 of record JADKIZ010000018.1, read on the forward strand.
ATGCAACATGTTCGACCAACATATTTGTGGTAGACACCATTTATCCCGAGGTCTCATGTCCTGATACCATTCTCCAATATGTAGATGCCGGCTTATGTTCCGCGCATGTGTTGATTTCACAACCCGAATTATTGATTCCAGAAATCAACATCACCATGGCCAATGACTCCGGATTCAACATTGGATCGTATTATGATTTGCCAACGGGGCCATCATTGGTACAATGGACCATCACAGACATCAACAACAACTCAACATATTGCACGACCACCTACATCGTGACTGACAACGTTCCGCCTGTGGTTATGTGTGAAGATACCATCACAGCATATGTGACAGGACAAGAGTGTACGACATGGGTAGAAGTAGTCACCCCGGATTACATTGAAAACTGTCAACATTCATCCACAACGAATTCTTATAACAATACCTTTAGTGCAAGTGACTTTTACCCACAAGGCGTGACAGAAGTAAACTGGTTCATCTCAGACATCAATGGCAATCTGGGTACTTGTACAACCATTATTCAAATAACAGATACCATCGGGCCTGAACTTAGTTGTCCTGATACATTTGAAATCTCACTGAATCTCGATGAACCATTCATAGTTCCAGATTATAGTGAATTGGTTCTTCCAAGTGACACATGTAATTTCATTGCCACCAGCTGGCAATCCATTGAAGCCGGAACACCGATTACTTCCGATGTGACATTCGAATTCACCGCAACAGATGAAGCCGGAAATGTTTCGACTTGCAATATTCATATCGACATAACCTATCCGATTTTGCCTGTAAACCCTACATGTCCAGATACCATTTCATTTTTCACAGATGAAAACTGTGATGTCATTGTGACGGATCACACTGGTGATATTTCATCACAATTCACTCCAGAACAGATCAACCTTGTTGTGCATCAAAATCCAGAACCAGGAACATATGATTCAGTTGAACAGATAGAATTCTGGATCACCGACGAGTTTGGTCAATCAAGTGAACACTGCTTCACAACGGTTGTAAGCCTTGACAATACACCACCCGTGCTCATCGAGGCAACAGATGCTGTTTTATATCTTGACAACAACTGTGAAGCGATCATACCTGACTTCTCCGAGTGGATTACCTATGCGGATGCGTGCAGTGATGTAATCACCTTCAGTCAAAACCCGGCGGCAGGCAGCATTGTGAATTCAGCTCAAAACATCTCTGCCACTTATTGGGTCATGGATGAAACAGGCAATACCACTCAGTTGCCATATCTCTTCAACATTGAGGTATTGGATACCATTGCTCCGGTAATGTTGCCGATGGGTACCATGGTAATTTATCAAACGAATGATTGCCAATATAACATGCCAGATCTCACTACGGCAGTTACAACAATATCTTGTGATGACGTGACTGTGTCGCAGTCGATACCTGCAGGTCCATTCACACCAGAAGCAAACTTCACTGGATTTAGCATCACTGCAATAGATGGTGTAGGTAATGACGTATCGATTTTCGTTCCAGTCATTTTTGCAGACACCATTCCTCCTATTGTTTCTCAACTCGATGATTTTGTGATTCCGCAAGATCCTGGAGTATGTGGTGCACAATTAGATTTATTGCCACTTATCGAAGTTCAGGATTGTGATGATGTAACAACCATCATATTCACTGAAGACTTTGTGGGATATTATAACATCGGTTCATACGACATCTCATATTATGCGATGGATGGATCAGGAAATTTCAGCGACACCATGTCGGTGCACATTACTGTCGAGGATACCGAAGCACCACAATTTGTAAACGTAAATGACACCATCATTTGTCAATTGCCATTTTCACAACCCATCTATGTGATGGATTGCGGCGAAATGATTCAGGTAGCAGACAACAATCCTGCATTGACTTTAGGTACCAATACACTTCAATACGAATACAGCGATGGTGTGCATACTGTGAACTTCAGTTATATCGTGGAGGTGCAGGAAATACCGGTATTCGATTGGACACAACTGGACGATCAGATTTGCGATGAATCAACACCTGTGAGCATCGCTGTGAATGGCATTGATGATTTCAACCTGTATCTCGACGGTACGATCATGGTTGGAAGTACCATTCTTTTCGAGCAATTGACAACCGGAAACCATACACTAGAAATTGAAGTCAACCATTTGGGTTGTGTATCACAGGAATCACAATCATTCGAAGTAATTCCTATGCCTATTCTCGACATGAATCCAGATGTGATTCACACTTGTGGCAACACAACGGCTGTTGAAATAAGTACGATAGGTGGCAATCCTGAATGGAATGTTCCATCGCAGATCACACTCAATGAGATCACAGCAGAAACATTTGAAATTGTGGCATCGGAATACGGTAGTTATACACTTTATGCAACAGTATCATCAGGGGGATGTGAAGCAGTTGACAGCACAACAATTCATTTTTACGAGCCGGTGGCCATTCCATTTGCAGGAGATGATCAGCAAGTGTATCTTACCAATACAGCCGAACTCGAAGGACAATATTCAGGACCGGGAAACACCAATTGGTATTCACCAGATGAGTCAAACACATTTGATGATACCACTTCACTTCAAACAATGGTGAATGGTTTAGTGATGGGTGAAAACACATTGATCCTCTATGTTGAAAATGGAACCTGTTCCGCATCCGACACAGTGATGGTCTTCGTTGGTGGGTTGTTCATTCCATCAGGATTTTCACCAAATGGTGATGGCAAAAACGATCAATTCGTCATCAGAGGAGTTGAAAATATGAAAGAAGCCACGTTGGTTGTAGTGAACCGATGGGGACAAACAGTTTACACCTCATCACGCTATCTCAACGACTGGGATGGACGTGATTCATCAGGAGATATCCTTCCGGATGATACCTATTTCTATGAAATCAATCTTGATGGTGATAAACACCACGGATATATAATCGTGAAAAGATGAAGATGGGAAAATACATATTAGTCATTTCGCTGGTGATATGTCATCTGGCATATGATGCTCAGATTCATCCACAGCAAACGCAATACATGTTCAACGCCATCGGATTAAATCCCGGAGCGGCAGGTCAGCATAACGCACTAAATGCAACACTGAATCATCGTACCATGTGGCGAGGAATAGAAGGCGCACCAAAAACGGACTATGTGACAGTTCATACACCATTGAAATATGAGAGTATCGCAGCCGGCATTCAATTCTACCATGATCGAATTGGCGTAACGTCAAAATCAACATTCATGGTGAATGGCGCATATCGGATTAAAACAGGAAAAGGACAAATTGGTTTTGGGCTAATGGCTGGAATCACCTCAGGAGTAAATAATTGGTCACAGGTACAAACCACAGAATCAGATGACCTTGTGTTTAACTCTGGTGACAACAGTTATTTGATTCCATCAGCCGGTGCCGGAGTATATTATCAAGACAAGACAAGTTTTGCTGGACTCTCCATTCCACAGTTTTTGACTGCCATTTATGACGGCGGAGGCAAATACAAAGCCTCAGCATCCATTGAACATTTCACTTATCATTTCATGGCTGGAAAGCAAATAAAGCTCAGCGAAGACTTTACACTTTTCGCTTCCACATTGTTGAAATACCAGAAGAATATTGCACTTCAGCCAGACATCACTATACTCGGTGGATACCTAGGTATGTATGATGCAGGCTTCACATACAGACCTGGTGATGCCATTTCATTTATTGCCCGTGGAAAAGTGAATTCACAAACCCGCATTTCGTACAGTTACGACTATAATCTCCATGCATTGGCCAGTTATTCCTCTGGTTCACATGAGTTGGGACTGTCTTATACATTCATCTATAAAACCAAATCCCGCGACACCCGTATGATGTAATTCTCATGATCCGCCACCTTATACTCATAGCGATCATTTCTATCATTTGCACCCACCCATCCTACACACAGGAAGTGGTGGTGCATCCTATTGCCTGCAATAGCAATCATCACGATTTTGCTCCGGTAACTTATCAAGACGGTATTGTCTTTTGCAGTGACAGACCTTCCGGATACGGCATTGTGTGGACAGATGATGCCGGAAACTTAGAATCCAAAATGTATTTGTTTTCTCAAAACAAAACAGTTCCTTTTGCTGAAGAAATCAATAAACGAGGCAATGAAGGACCAGTATGTTTTGACGCAAGCTTCCAAAACATTTACATGACATCACCGCTAAGGGACGATAAAAATTCACCATCTGGCTATCACGGCATTTTCATTTCAAGCAAGACATCACAAGGATGGACACCTCCACAACCATTTGTGCACAATTCAAATGATCAGTCATTCAATTGCGGTCATCCAGCATTGGATCAAACAGGACAACGCCTTTATTTTATTTCTGATCAAGCCGGAGGTTATGGAGGCAAGGACATTTATTACTGTAACCGAACAACAAATGGATGGGATACACCAGTAAACGCAGGGCCCGAAGTGAATACAGCACAAAATGAAATTTTTCCATTTATAGCTGCCGATGGGTCTTTGTATTACTCCAGTGATCGTCAAGGGCAATATGACATTTACAAATCAGATCCATCCAAGGGTCAATTCATGCCAGGTGTAGCCATGCCATCACCAGTGAATACAGAATTCAATGAATATGCATTCAGCATAACCGACAACAATGAACACGGGTATTTTACATCCAACCGCAACAATGGACAAGACGATCTTTTCTCTTATGAATTGAGTTATCCTGAATTCGTGGATTGTCCACCGGCAGAACAACCATCGTTTTGTTATTTGTTTGAAGAGACAGAAATAATGCCCAACGATTCCATGCCTATGATTTTCGAATGGGAATTGGGCGATGGAAAAACAGCTCGTGGATTAAGTACCGAATATTGTTACGAAGATTTCGGTCAGTATCACGTGGCATTGAATGTTTATGATAGTCTCACCAAAGCAAGATTCGCGAGGGTATCAGAAGTTGATGTTCAAATCAGTCGGTCGCCTTATCCATTTATCACCGCACCAGACAGCGCGGCAGTGGCAACTCCTGTCCTATTGACAGCAGAAGGAACAGACATTGCAGACCTGAAACCAGAAAAATACTTCTGGAATTTCGGTGATGGCTCACATGGTTCGGGATATGAGACCAGACACCCATTTGCCAAATCAGGACATTATTCCATCCAACTTGGCATCATTGCCTATCCGCCAGACGGAGGAGAAATCAAACGATGTGCAACACATGACATCATGGTTGGAACACCAGAAGAAATTCAGCAGTGGATCAGTGAATTGGAAATTGCTGAAGCCAATGCCACAAAAGAAGCCATGTCATCATCATTGCAGGAAGATATGGTAATCGTTGAAAAAGACAGTACCACCTATTTGCAATATGCTCCAGACAGCACGCTATACTTTATTGAATTCAAGGAATCCGCAGAAAGGATGAGTATGAACGATCCTTATTTCAATAACATCAAATTCGAGATTACAGAAAGATATGATTCCAATGCAACAGCATTTAAGTATTCAGTAGGTCATACTACAGAGATGCCAGTGATGATGCGCATTTATCGAGATATGATGAGCAACGGATATCTCGAGAGTATCATCAAAGAACAAGTGAGTACTGACTATGAAGCACAGCTCATCAAGCAATGGTGGTATATGCCAGATTCACTTGAATCGGCGTTTAATGCGCACCTGAACAAGTTCAGCGATATCAGATTCGAATTCGGCACTTATACAATCAATTCTACTTCATACGATAACCTCGACTATATCGCAGAGATGATGAATCTGGATCACAACATCAAATTGCGCATTAAAGCGTACACCGATAGCATAGGTACCCATTCGCGCAATTTGCAACTTGCCAAAAAACGGGCTGAGTCCGTATCAGGTTATCTCACCAAAGCAGGAGTCGATCCCAAGAGACTTGTCGCTGTGGGTTATGGCGAATCAATGCCTGTAGCAGAAAACGCCAGTGAAGAAGGTCGGGCGCAAAACAGGCGCGTTGAATTCGAAATCATCACCGACGAAAACCGCAAGAAAAAATAATCGCGGCCGCATTCTCAAAAGTCAAAAAGGTAACCTTCAGGGAAATACCCCGTACAACGGTCACCCTTTATGACACCCGAAAGAGGAAAATACCCTGTACTTCGTTCAATTGCCGTGATAGCGGTGATTTTCGTATCGCTGATTGGACACAGTCAACAATATGAAATCATCCCTCTCAAGATCAATTCAAAAGATGCGGATTTTTCAGCCACATTTCTTGGCAACGACCTCGTATTTGTCTCTGCGCGCGCTCGAGTAGACCTTTCCTTCGATGACGACTCTCTCACGCAATTCTATACTGACCTTTATATCACCAAACAAAAAACGGATGGTAGCTTTACCAATCCGGAGGTGATCAAAGGAGCTGTGAATACAGACTTCAATGAAGGTCATTGTACCTTCACCCGTGATGGCAGATGGATGTACTATACTGGTAATCTAAAAAAATCACTTGACAATAAGATTGACCGCACTTCAGAATTCAAACTGGGAATTTTTATCGCAGAAAATGTAGGAGGTCATTGGATACCGAGGGGTGAATATCCTTTTAACTCCACCAATGGCAAATACAGCAATGCACATCCATCACTTTCTGAAAATGACAGTATCTTGTATTTCTGCTCCAACATGCCTGGAGGGAAAGGCAACTCAGACATTTATAGAAGCAGGTGGGTAAATGGACAGTGGACTGAACCTGAAAACTTAGGCGGAGAAGTCAACAGCAAAGGCAATGAATTTTTCCCATTCATCTCAGAATCCGGTACGTTGTATTTTTCAACTGATGCCCGCAATGATGCTGAGGGAATGGATATCTACTTTAGTGAAGAAACGGATGGTGAATTCCAGGAGCCTGAAAGACTGAATAATACCATCAATTCCGAATACGATGAATTTGCCTACCAGGAAAAACGTGGTACCAATATCGGTTGCTTTAGCAGCAACAGAGTAGAAGAACAAGACGACGTGTTCATGTTTAAAAAATTCTATGACAATATGAACGAGTGTCAGGAGAATTATCAGGCAAACTTCTGCTACCATTTTTATGACATGGAATTAGCAAAACTTGAGAATGTACCCATCAAATACGAATGGAATCTCGGCGACGGCACAATGATCATGGCAGACAGTATTGATTATTGCTACAAAGCAGCAGGTGAATATCATGTTACGCTGAATGTGGTTGATACATTGACAAAAATGGTATTTAAGAAAGTAAGTGAAACGGAAATTTCCATTCTACAAGCTGATCGTCCTTTCATTCATAGTCATGACACACTTTATCAAAATGGATATTTTGAATGCAAAGTAGAATTTACTGCATTCAATCAATTCCCTGTGAAACACATCAAGTGGGAACTAGATGATGGAAGCACTTACCATGGTGAAACATTTAAGCACCAATTCTCAACTCCCGGAATGCATCAAATCAAATGTGGTGTAACCGGTGAAAAGAAAAAAGGCGGAATCGTGCCATTTGTATGTGTGTATAAAAATGTTTGGTGCGCTCCAGCCGATCAAAGCACACCAGGAACAGATGTACTCGCTTGCTGCGACCAGATCAAGTACAGCAAAAGAGAAATGACAGCTACCGACAAACTTGCTTCGAAAGATGGTATTCTACCGGCTATGCATGAAATTGTAATAGCAAGCAGCAAAACCAAATTGCCGAAAAGCAGTCCGATGTTGAATATTCGCGATGTAAAAATCAAAGAAACACTCACGGATAGCGGTTACATCTATACTGTCGCAGAAAAAGCCACATGGCAAGAACTTATTCCACTTTATGCCACGCTTAAGGCAGCTGGTGTAGAAAACATGTACGCCATTGAAACGATACAAGGAGGCGCCACCAAACCCACTGCTGCAAACAAAAATGACGTAGCACTGTCGAATAAGGATCATAACAACACCACAACAACAAAAGACAAATCTGAAGGGTTAGTTGAACAAAACTCAGCAAACACTGCTGTGAATTCCGATCACGATACAACCAATGACCATGCATCAACTCAACAACCAGATATAAACGCAACAATTGCAACAACAGGAGAAGAGAAAAATGCAGATCACACTGCCTCAAATTCTACAACCACAAACAACATGGTTGATCCGATGCCGGCATCAACAGACTCAACTTTCCATGCAAACGCAGGCTTGAATAATGCAAACAATACTGGACATAACCCAGCATCCTCAGCCACCAATTCATCAACCTCAACAACATCGGAGTCTGAAGTAAATTCTAACAATGCAGCACAAGCTGTAACATCCAATCATTCAAACACAGGATTGAATGTCAATGGTGAACCTCCGAAGGACATCAAAACCTCTGAGTCCAATACTGTTCAGCACAACGACCTTGATCCAACCAAAAATTCCGCACAGCCGGAACGCAAACTTTATCGCATAGTATTATTCACTTCCGAAAGACAACTGTCGTTCAATGACATTCAATTCAAAGGCATAACTTCAGAAATCAATGAATTGAGACGTGGCCATGAATATGCATACACCATATTGGGTGTACCAGCAGAAAAAGACTTGAACAAACGTTTAGAAGAATTGCATGCCGCGGGATTGACGGATGCAAAAGCAGAATCGTTTGACCTCAGTAACCTGAAAAATGAATTGAACCGCAAAGGCTTCTTCCTAGAACAGGGTGACGCTGATAGATACAATATAGAATTCTCAAAACTGTCTGACATCAAATTTGAATACAACAGTGCAGAGATCAAACCTGAATCATACAAAGTATTGAATTATATCGCTTCCATGCTTATCCTGGAAGAGGACTTCACCTTGAAGATTGATGCGCATACCTGCTCTGTTGGTGGTGATGAATTCAACAAAAAACTTTCAGAACAACGTGCACGAGCCGTGATGGATTATTTCATCAAAAAAGGTATAGATGCCGAACGACTTAAGCCGCAAGGTTTCGGTTTAGCTAGACCATTTACCACCAACGAAAGTGAAATGGGAAGAGCAGCCAATCGTCGCGTTGAATTCACTGTAGTCTACTCCATCAAAAAATAGTTTATGACACCAATAACCCGCCTATTCTCTATTGGCTTCATATTTATTGCCTCTATTTCACAGGCTCAACCAGTGCCTGCTTCAGATGAAAACATTCCTTTTCTCGTAACATTCGGCAATGAATCCGGGACCAAATGGGGAGATGATGATTACAGTCAGACCTTCTTCTTTAAGATCAAAAAAGAATTCAAGGATCCGATTTATTTCCGTGTCTACGATCCCGAATGTGCAGGACAACATGACGAAGTAAATGGATCATTCAACACCATGACAAAATTTTCTGTTTATGGTGGAGCTGGTTGCATTTCCAACCCGGATGCAACGGGTACAGATCCAACAGGAAACTACAAAAGTGGCAATATGCTCGCGACAAAAACTTTCGGTCAAAAAACAGATTACGACAATGCATGGTACACCTTCGGTCCATTTAATCCAAGTGAAGGCGAGTACAGTCAGAAATATGGCGGATATGTATTCAAAGTCATTTGTGAAGGATTGAAAGGAGACGATGGCAACCTTTACCGCTATTTCATGTCGACCAATGCAGAAAAAATGTTCCTATTGAAGGTGGCAACGCCTTCACTTTTGAATACACTTTCAGATTACATAAGGAAGCTTATCAAACCTCACACATTTATCCTTACATCGACGATAAAGTGATCTCTGTTGAGCAGCGTAACTTCGATTGGGATTCCGATGGTTATATCAAAATTTGCTCAGTGGCAACATTGGGAGATGATGTCGCTTTGTCGTCAGACAATGCCTGGTCAACCAGCGTATACAAGATCAAGGACAAAGAACGTGGCAAGTCTCTGGACATTCAATTTACGAAAAACGATAAGATTCAGGTCAACAACAACAACGTTGTGTTTTCAATACGAAATCAATATGGAGAATTGCTTCCATTCTATGTAGTACCCATCGGTGGTGTACCTAAATACCAAGGCAATATTTCCGCTACACCCATCAAGAAGAAATAGCGATGATCAGACATTCCACCCTGATTACTTTTTTCCTTCTTCTGAGTCTATATGGCGAATCACAGTCGTATAAATTCAAAAAATTCCAGGAACAGGATGGATTAAACAGTCGTTTTGTTTACACCCTTGATCAGGATGAATTCGGGCAATTATTGATTGGTACTGGTGATGGATTATTCATTTATGATGGATTCCAATTCACCGATATGACGAAGGAGTCGGGTTTGAGTGAAAACTTTCTGACCTGCAGTTTCAGGGCTAAAGATGGTGTCATCTGGTATGGACACAACAAAGGACTCATTAGTAAATATCATCACAATGAATTTGAACATTTCGATCTGAGTTCATACACCACATCTCGAATCAATCAGGTTTTTCAAGATGAGGACGGTACGCTTTGGGCCCTCACCCAAAACAATGGTATCCTCAAAAAGGATCAGAACAATACATGGCAACAATTTATCGATGGGTTGGAAGACTTCACCCTTTATTCGGTTTATGTAGATGATCAAAAAAGAATTTGGGTCGGAAGTGATTTCGGTCTGTTGATGGCTGAATACTCCGACAACAATACACCACACTTCGATTTTGTTTCAGAAATATCCGAAACAAAAGTGGCGGATATCATTCGTTCCGGAAATACACTGATTGTAGGAACAGAAGATTCCGGTCTATTTCAAATTGAACTGCGCCAAAGCAGTTATCAGATTATCGAGCTCTTTCATGAAGGTACCAACATTCACGGAATAGCCATCAATTCACTGTTTGAAGATTCGGAAAAAAACCTTTGGGTTTGTTCGAATAATCAAGGCCTCTTCCAATTCACTGGACTCATAGAAAACAGGTATCTCAGAAAAACAGAATATCAGGGTAGCGAAGAATTAAAAACTTCTAGTATCAGAATATGCCGTGAAGATCGTGAAGGAAACATCTGGGTTGGTACCATGGGTGATGGCTTGCTTCAACTGACCGATAGTTATTTTTCCATTTTATCACTGAGTAATGATGCCAACCATCCTGAAATTTTTTCCATTCACGAAAAAAACGACACCATCTGGACCGGAGGATTTGGTAGAGTCAATGTGAGCTATGGCGAATTGGTGAACGTGATTGACAGCATCGACAAACAATCCGGACTTCCACCTTCAGAAATTACGACCATCTTTCAACACCCCAATTCTTCCTTGTGGGTAGGAACGGCAGACGGTTATCTCCTCAAACAAAACCAAACAACCAAAAAATTTTCGCCGGTTAAACTCACTTCAGAATTTCAAGGACAACGCATCAATCAGATCCTTGGATTTCAGAACAACATTTATGTGGCGACCGATTACGGCATTCTCATTTTCAATGACGAAAAATTGGTCTCTCATCTTTCCATCTTATCCGGATTAGCACACAATGTTGTGAAATCACTTTATCCTGATCGCAAAGGACGAATCTGGATAGCATCCAGCAACAGTGAAATCACTTACATCCAGGACGGGCAAATTCATAACATTCCTTCTCTATTGGATGGAGCGATGATTCAGATCAGATGTTTTGCCGAAGACAATGAAGGGAATATGTGGATCGGTACAGACGGACTTGGTTTGATGAAAATCGTTGGTGACAGTGTTAACATCATCACCAAAGCAAGTGGTCTTTATTCCGATTATTGTTATAGCATGACCTGTGACCAACGCAACAAATTGTGGGTTGGTCATCGCGGTGCATTGAGTCGCATCAATGTCCTCGATAACACCGTTGAAATATTTGATCCAGGAAATGGATATGACCTCGAATTCATTGAGAATGCCATCAACCGTATGCCTTCCGGAGTATTGTACTTCGGTATCAACGAAGGGGTACTTCGTTATGAGCCTGACAAAGACAGAAAAAATGAAGCTGAACCCATCCTGCGTATTCTCACAGTGAACATCAATGACAGTGTCTATCGCGGAACAAATCAGATTTCACTTCCATATGGTGAATACAAACTCAATTTCGACTTCATCGGACTTTCTTTGAAAGCACCAGGAGAAGTGAAATACCAATTTTACCTCGAAGGATATGAAACGAACTGGAGTAATCCGGAAACCCATCATCTTCGAGACTACAACAAAATTGGTCCAGGTGATTACACTTTCAAAGTCAAATGTTTCAATGCGGATGGCAATGGTGGTCAAACCATAGTTACCGTAAAAATTTTCATTGACAAACCATTTTGGTTGAAATGGTGGTTCATTGTGCTTTGTGCACTGTTCCTTGCCGGACTCGTGCGATTCATCATCATCAGAAGAGAACGCAAGCTCAGAGAAGATCAGGAAAAACTTCAGAGCGCACTCGATGAAAGAACTAAAGAAGTGGTAGAGCAGAAGGAACTTTTAGAAGAAAAAAACAAGGACATTACCGATTCTATCACCTATGCGCGTAACATCCAGAAAGCCATGCTTCCTGCTGTGGATGCGCTTAAAATTCACTTCAATGATGCTTTCGTTTACTACAAACCGAGGGATATCGTTAGCGGCGACTTTTATTGGGTTGAAAAATTCAATGACACAATAGTTGTATCGTGTGCGGATTGCACAGGCCATGGTGTTCCCGGCGCGTTCATGTCACTTATCGGTACCACATTGCTGAAAGAAGTTTCCGCTAAAAAAGTGGTGCAAAGTTCACGAGACGTTTTGGTTCACCTCGACAGTGAACTGAACAGGATGCTGAACAAGCAGGATGGCATAAGTGTAGAAGATGGTATGGACATCACGGTTTTCGACTTCCATACCGATACAGGAATTCTGAATATTGCGAGCGCCAATCGTCCAGTGATTTTGTTCCACAAAGGTGAATGGATTGAAGTCAAAGGCGACAGGCAATCAATTGGTGGATCACGCACAGACAAAGACAAAGACTTTACCCTATACGATTTCAAAATCCAGAAGGGCGATAAAATCTATATGTTCTCCGATGGTATTACCGATCAATTCGGCGGACCAGAAGGAAAAAAACTTAAACGAAGTGGTTTTGCTTCCTGGATTCAAGAATCAGGCAAAATGTCGATGACAGATCAACGTGCATTTCTGCGTAACAAATTCAACGATTGGAAAGCTGATCACGAACAACTCGACGACATCATTGTCATCGGTATTGAATTCTAATGATTACATTTTTTACAGACTCATCAATTCACGGAATCGAGCGCTTTGTCTTCGCGACACTTCCACCTGTGAACCGTCTTTCAGTGTTAGCTTCAATCCACCATTAAACCAATTCTCAACATTTTGAACCCAACGAAGATTTACGATAAATTTTCTATTGGTTCTAAAGAAGGTGTGGTCTAATCTATCTTCCAAATTATTCAGAGATTTTAGAATCAATGGTTTGAATTGATTGAAATAAACACGCACATAATTGCCTTCCGATTCGAACAAGCGAACATCTTTGAGAGAAACGAACCAACACTTTTCTCCATCCTTTAAAAATATTTGATCCTCTTGTCCCAGTTTGTGTTCAGTACGCGTCAATGCTGATAGATCATCATCATCGTGTTCACCCAACAACTTTTGGATGGCTTCTGACAATCTCTCTCTTCCTCCACTGGCTTCAACAAATAATCCAATGCATTTACTTTAAAAGCTTTCAATGCATATTCATCGTACGCCGTTACGAAAATCACTTTAGGAACATACTCCAATTCTTCGAGAAGTTGAAATCCATCTTTTCCCGGCATTTGTATATCGAGGAAAATCAAATCAGGGCGCAATTGTTCAATGGCCTTTTTTGCTTCTTCAGCATTGCCGCACTCCGCTGCGATTTCTATTTCAGGATAATGCTGAAGCAAACCATTCAGTTCTTTTCTGGCCAGGCGTTCGTCGTCGATGATGATCGTTTTCATGATATATGTTTTGCAGGAATTTTAAGTTGTACCACAACGTCGGGACCCGATTGCTGAATATCCATTTCAGCATCGCGGCCGTAAATCATTTCAAGTCGGGTGAGGATATTCGGAATACCAATTCCGTCGTGATTTTCTTTGGGTAAATAAGTTCCGGTATTGGTGATGGTGATGACAACTTCATCACGAATTCTTCTCGCATCCAATGACAGTCTTCCTCCTTCAATTTTGCTCGAAATTCCATGTTTGATTCCATTTTCTACTAAAGTTTGGACAACGAAAGGAGGAATTTCTGTTTCCATCACATCTTCATCGACATGCAGATTGACCATCAATCTTTCTTCGAATCTGATTTTCTCCAATGCGATATATTTTTCTACCAATTCGAACTCCTGCCTGAGTGGAATAGTTTGAAACCGGCCCATGGTCAGGCTTCCTCGAAGCATTCCACTCAACATGGTGATGGCCATCTTGGCCTTTTCCGGATTTTCATCAACCAAGGCGCGAATGCTATTCATGCTATTGAATACAAAATGCGGATTCATTTGTGCCCTGAGGCTATTGAGTTCGATTTCCGTTTTCGACGCACGTAATTCTAGGTTGAGAATTTCTTCTTTCTTCCAGTTTTCAAAAGTGTGTACCGCGAAGTAGATGATTTCCCAAAGTAAAAACAACGCAGTAAAATTCAATGCGTTCAAACCAAATGTCGCGGTGAACAAACTGCCGAGGAGAGGAATATTTCCGCTGAGCAGATCGGTGAGTACACTATTGAATAAAGTAAAAGCAAGACTCATCAGCACCGCAGACAAAAGCATTCTGGGGATGAGTTGCGGAATATTGAGCGAAGACCATTTTAACCTCACCACCAGATTTCTGAAAATATGGGTGACCAGAATTCCATTGATCAGAATGAAAAGGGATACGATATAAAGTCCAGGAATGACCTCAGCCTGTATGGATGCACTGATGATATTTCCCAGCACAAACAAGCCCCAACCCGTAAGTTGTGACAACCAGTAAATCTGAGTTCTTTTACCAATACGCATCAGGTCAAAAGTAGGGTCTTCCCCACCCGATGCCTTCGAACTTACACCACAGGCGAATTTTCATGGTGCATGGTCTTAACCTCCATTGTTCGGGCAATACCTTTGCCCGGATGAATTACCTCGCTCATTGTTATCTGGCATTTGGAAATCCTGATCTATTGGCTGGTCAATTCATAGCCGACGACGTCAAAGGCAGAAAATTCGAAAATTTTCCCGATGCCATCCGTAGGGGAATCCTACTCCACCGTTTTGTGGATCATTTCACTGATACCTGGCCCGGATGCCTAGAAATCAGGGCTAAACTGAGGCCACATTTGGGTCTGTTTTCCGGAATTGCCCTCGACGTCTTTTTCGACCACATACTGGCCCTCGAATGGGACACTCATTCCGAACTGGAAAAGACCACATTTATTCAACAAACCTATGAAACCCTATCTGGATATGAGGGGCATATGACCGAAAAAAGGAAATACCTTTTTCATAAAATGGTGGAGGCAGATTGGCTGGGTCGATATGATAAAATCGAAGGTATTTCATTGACTCTCACACAGATGTCACGAAGAATACCGGGTGGAGAGATCCTCCTGAAGGCAACCGACCAACTTGAAGAAAACAAGAAATTTATCACCGAAGTATTTAAAATCTTCTTCCCTCAACTAATTTACGCCACTCAAACCAAATTGGATACATTTGCGCCTTGATTAAAAAGGGCTAAAACTGATTTGCCTTTTGAACCAACTATATTAGACCGGAACTGCTGATATGAGGCTTTTCGCCATACTGATACTGATCGTTTCCGCCATGCATAGTCAGGCGGGAAGCATTGTACTTGAAGGTCGCTACCAACAGCGCAACCTTTTTGTCATCAACGCTACTTCACCTGACGGTGTCGGTTTTTGCGTTTATGAAGTTACTGTAAACGGCTTGGTTACTTCTGATGAAATCAATTCACAAGCATTTGAAATTGACCTTGGTATTTATGGTCTGAAAACCGGTGACCCACTCACAGTAGTGATCAAACACAAAGATGGTTGTACGCCAAAGGTTCTCAATCCTGGAGCGCTCGAACCATCTCCTACATTTATTTGTACTAAAATCGAATGTAATTCTTCTGGTAACCTTTCGTGGGAAACAACTGGCGAAATGGGAAAAATCCCATACATCATCCAACAGTTCAAATGGAACAAATGGGTGAATGTGGGTGAAGTCATGGGAAATGGCACAGGTACAAAAAACGCTTATAAATTCCAGACGCAATTGACCAGCGGTCTGAACAAATTCAGAGTTGTTCAAAAGAGTTATGAAGGTGATCTCAGAAAATCGAATGTCTGTGAAGTCACCAGCACCGTAACCCCGGTGACCTTCAAATACGATAAAAAGACCAAATCGATAAACTTTTCAAGCGAAACTTCGTACGAGCTATTTAATGTTTATGGCCAAATAGTAAAAAGAGGCCGTGGCGTCTCAGTTGATTGTATGGCACTGGTAAAAGGTGAGTACTACATCAGCTTTGATAGTATGACTGAAAAATTTATGAAGAAATAAAGAAGTTTTATAACCAAACCAACACAACCCACTTACTGAAAAAACCCTGTCACACCGACGGGGTTTTTTTTGTGGTAATTCCCAAAAACCATGACCCTGGTTTCGGAGCATTTTGGAGTTGATTTTATTTTAAAACAGTTGAAACAAAATTTTATCACACAGTATATCAGGCATGAAGGTTTACACATAACACATCAAAAAACATCAACAGAAATCAAAATGAAAATCTCTTCAGCGAACGAATCTTCCTCTTTGGGGTATTGAATGAGGTAAGTTGGAGTTAAAACAGTATTTTGCGACTGAAATGAATCAACGTTCATCACATATCACTTTGTTCATATCACTGATCATCCTTGTGCTGATCGTGCTGTCAGGCTGTGGTGAAGCGAAGACCGAAACTCCACCTGTCCTTCCCGGTGAGCCCGTGGTGTTCGATCTCGATTCCATTCGCAAACGTGGCAAAATTATTTTGCTCACAGAGAACAGTGCTTCTACTTACTATTTATATCGTAATCAATTTCGTGGTTTCGATTATGAAATGGTCAAAGCATTTGCACGACATCTCGGTGTAAAGCTAGAAGTGATTGCCATGGACGACGTGGATTTGATGTTTGAAAAATTGAATCAGGGTGAAGGAGATTTGATTGCCTCGAATCTTACAGTGACAGACAAAAGAAAAAGTCTTGTCGCATTCTCTTCAACCGTGTATCAAACGAGACAGGTGATTGCCCAGCGAAAAATTTATTACGAAAATGATTCTACAGGTATTCTGATTCAGGATTCGACAGAACTCTCGCGCATGCCATTGTGGGTGCACAAATATTCTTCATTCTATGAACGGCTTCAGGAATTGAGTACGACCATGAATCTTCAAATCCAGATTGAAGAAGCGCCAGGCGAAATCAGCACCGATGATTTGATTCGATTGGTTGATGAAGGTGAAATTCCAGCGACCATCACAGATGAAAATCTGGCTACCATGGAAATGATGGATTTCGAAAATGTCGACATCAGTGTACCGATCACAGGACCGCAGGATATTGCTTGGGCTGTTCGCAAAAATTCCGACCAGTTATTACAGGCTCTCAACAAATGGCTTGCTGAAAAAAAGACTACCGACAAACTTGCATCCACCTATAAAAAATATTTTGAAGTAGAAAAATCTGATCGTTACAGTTCAAAATTTGTCATGCCGCCGATTGGTCCCGGAGATATTTCTCCTTTCGATTCCTTGTTCAAATTGCATGCGCCACAAATTGGCTGGGATTGGAGAATGCTTGCCGCTCTTTCCTATCAGGAATCACGTTTTAATCCGCAGGCACAATCGTGGAGTGGTGCATATGGATTGATGCAATTGATGCCTGAAACAGCCGTCAGATTTGGGTGTGATACTGCACCCGATGCAGAATGCAGTATCCGTGCAGGTGTAAAATATTTAAAATATTTACAAGGACTTTGGAAAAAACGCGTACCGAATCCGGTAGAACGTGATAAGTTCGTACTCGCCAGTTACAACATCGGACAAGGTCACGTGATCGACGCACAAAATCTCGCCAGAGAATTGGGCATGAATGACACTATCTGGGATGGTCATGTTGCAGAAGCATTGTTGCTGAAACAACAGGAGAAATACTATACCATGTCATGTGTCAAACATGGATATTGCCATGCTCGTGAGCCTTATCATTTTGTTGCTAAAATTCTGGCACTCTACGAACATTTCAAAGTAAGTCCGCATTAAATCATGCTCATGAAAGCCCGGTTCAACCTAATGTTGCTATCCTTCATCACGGTTTTCTTTTTATCGTGTAAAAAAGAAAATACAGATTACAGAATCTTTGGCGTTGTATATGGCGCCAACAACAACGCATTCCTTAGCGGTGTGAATGTCGCCGTGAAGAAGCAGGTTGTCGCTTCAGGGACATTCAACAACAGTTACAACACCGCGACCTCTATGGTTACCACAGATGATGGTGAATTCGCTTTATCATGGCCCCGTGAAAATTTTGCTGGATTACAATTGGTTTGCACGAAAGACCAATACATCACTGTGAACCGTGACTTAGCTGTCGGAAGTTTTTCCACCGAAAATTTTGTCAATTCCAACGTCGCCATGCACCCTGAATCATACATCAGTGTGCATGTCAATAATTCCGGAACAACTTCACCAGATGATTTTTTCCGATACGTCTTCATCAATGCGGAATTCGATTGCACATGCTGTGATAATGACTGGCGAGAATTTGATGGAACCATTGATTCTACCTATCAATGCAGGCTTTATGGTGACACTTGGCTGAAGTATATCGGGGAGATCATTACAGCCGATTTAGACACGGTCATTCAAGATAGCATCTGGTGTCCGGCATTTTCCACCGTACAGCTCGAATTTGAATATTGATGCCTTACAAGGTTTGGGGGAAAATTTCTCCGAATCTTACCATAAAAAACATGGCAGTTTTGTAATCAATTCGCATATTTACCGGATAAACAAATGGTAGCCACTACCTCACCTGTAATTACGGTTAAATATCTATGAAACACCTTGCACTTGTCGCATTGTTGGCGTTGGCCACCATCAGTAACGCACAAATCATCACGACGCCACCTACCGGCTCAAATATTCGAGCTATGGCTGAATGGGAAGAGCTACAAACACTCACCATCGGCTGGATCAGTTTTCCTTCCATCCTCAAACAAATTGTAGCTGCCGCCAGAGAAGAATGTCAGGTCATCATTCTTTCACCTGACGTTGCCGACACCGAAGACTACCTCACCTCATCCAATGCTGGTGGTGCGGCATTCACAGACCTGAATGGCATCAACATCATCAGTTGTGACATTAACAGCATCTGGATGCGCGACTATGCCGCGAATCCGGTTTACACCAACGAAGTAGATTCACTTATACTGGTGGACTGGCTATACAATCGTCCGCGTCCACTCGACGATGCTTCACCATCTTTTGTTGCCGATGCATTGAATCTCGATCTCTACGAAACTTCTGATTCACCATATGATCTCCTCTACACTGGTGGTAATTATATGAGTGATGGATTCGGAACAGCATTCGCCAGCGAACTCATCCTTGATGAAAATGATGGATCAGGAGATTTCAGCATTTATTATCCCGATCACACATCATCAGAAATCGATGGTATAATGGAAGACTTCATGGGCATTCACACCTATATAAAAATGCCAACATTGCCATACGATGGCATTCATCATATCGACATGCATATGAAAATTGTGGATGAGGAAACTTTATTGGTAGGAGAATATCCAAATGGCGTAGCTGATGGTCCACAGATCAATGCAAACATTGATTACATCCTCAGTAACTACACCAGCAAATTCGGAACACCATATCAGGTTGTTCGTATTCCCATGCCCGATAGCCAGAGTGGTTTGTATCCGGATGATGGTGCATCCTATCGCACATACACCAATGCCGTATTCGTCAACAATACCATCATCTTCCCCACTTACCGCGAAGAGTATGATACAACCGCATACAGAATCTGGGGTGAAGTTTGCCCAGGTTACAATCTGGTAGGTATCGATTGTGACAACAACAACGGTAACATCATTTCACAAAGTGGAGCTATTCATTGTATTACACATACCGTTGGCGTGGAAGATCCGCTGCTCATTTCACATCAACCACTACATGACACTTATGAAGTGATCAATCCATATCAAGTTGTTGCATATATGAATCACCGCACGGGAATTGCTTCTGCAAAACTTTTTTGGAAGCTAAGTACCGCGGCCACATTCAATGAGATTGATATGGTAGCAGCTGCCAACAACAATTGGCAGGCGTTGATTCCAGCACAACCTGCCGGTTCCATCGTGCAATATTATGTTCAGGGAACATCTGTTTCGGGTAAAACCATGAATCGTCCAATGCCAGCACCGGAAGGTTTTTGGACATTTCATGTACTTGGCGAAATCTCGGCAATCAATGACATTGACAGAACAAACATCAGTCGTGTATATCCCAACCCTGCTAGTGCGATCACATGTATTGAATTGAATTCCCTTAAATCAGAAAAAGTAACCATCACGATAAATGACATGACAGGAAGATTGGCGAAGGTGATTTACGATGGCCAAACAGGTCATGGCATCTCCAAGTATTTTATTCATGCGAATGAATTCGATTCCGGTGCATATCAAATCATCGTGCAGGGCGAAAACAGTTATGATTCCATTTCATTGATCATTCAATAAAGGAAATACCATTGAAAAAACTAATTCCAGATGAAGCCATAGCATCAGCGACTAGATTGCCGAAAGACAATTTGATTGTGAGCTTGCTCACCCGCGTGGCCAGAATTGATGAGGTCAATGATCTCTATGACAGCGTATGCAATTCGCAAGGACTGGAAACCATTGAAAAATTATTCAAACAGCTTGATCTCGAAATTGAGTTGGATGAAAAACTACTGGAGAATATCCCCGCCAAAGGTGCTTTCATTGTCGCGGCAAATCACCCTTTTGGTGCACTGGACGGACTCACCATGTTATATGCCATTGCAAAAGTGAGACCTGATTTTAAAGTAATGGCCAATTTCCTTCTGCAAAATGTAGAGCCCATTAAAGACTATTTTGTTTCAGTCAATCCATTTGAAAATAAAAGAGATGTTTATTCGAATGTCACCGGTTTGAAATCGGTGATGCAACATCTTGAAAACGGACATCCACTGGGGATGTTTCCGGCAGGTGAGGTATCTACATTTCAGGGAGATTTCAGGACCATTGCCGATAAGAAGTGGGCAAATTCCGCAGTAAAAATTATTCGCAACGCCGGAGTTCCGGTTGTTCCTGTTTATTTCGATGGAACCAATTCTCGCATTTTCCATTTGCTTGGACTGATTCATGCGAACCTAAGAACATTGGCTCTCCCTTCAGAGATGTTGAAGAAAAAGGGCAAAGTGATTCGGATGAAAATTGGTAAACCAATTCAGCCCAAAGACACGGAAATGTTCACCAACCTGGAACAATATGGCAGATATATCCGGGCAAAAACATATGCGCTAGGAAGTACGTTCGATGTCAAAAGAGACTATTTCAAAGTGTTTCGTACACAGAAAAAAGCAGACGAAATCATTCCGCCTGTGTCACAAGAAGACATCATCCGTGAAGTAGATGCCATCGTAGATTTCAAAACACTCAGCTACGATAATTTTGATTGCTATGTGGTGGGAAGTTCACACATCCCAAAAATTCTGCGAGAAATCGGAAGGTTGCGAGAAGTAACTTTCCGTGAAGTAGGTGAAGGCACCAACAAAAGCATCGACCTCGATGAATATGACCTTTATTACAATCACCTGATTCTTTGGGATCGTGAAGCCAAAAAAATCGCCGGTGCTTATCGTGTTGGAAATGGTTATCAGATCATGAACACCTATGGCCGGAAAGGTTTCTACATTTCATCACTCTTCCGCATTTCGCCGCAATTGGACACCATGTTGTCTCAATCGCTCGAACTAGGACGATCATTTATTGTCAAAGAATATCAACGACACAGACTTTCACTTTTCCTATTATGGAAAGGGATTTTATACTACTTGATTTCAAATCAACAATTCCGGTACATCATTGGTCCGGTTTCCATCAGCAATCAATACCAGGAAGTATCGAAAGAACTCATCATTGAATTCATCACCAAAAATTATTTCGATCATGTTCTCGCAGAACATGTATCGCCGAAGAATGCATTCAAACCTAAAATGTCCAATGTGGATACATCGGCATTGGTAGACTCTTCTCAAGCAGATTTGAAAAAGATGGACCGCATCATTTCTGACATCGAGCCTACCGCGTTTACGATGCCTGTGTTGCTCAAAAATACTTACAACAGAATGCGAAAATTATCGCATTCAATTGCGATCCAAAATTCAATAACGCATTGGATGGATTGATGTATCTGGATTTAATGAACCTTCCGACCGATACAGTGGAAACACTACAACGAGAAATGGTCGCCAATCAACAGTGAACAAATAACCATGTCCGATAGAAGAAAATTTCTCAAGACAGCTGCACTAGGTGGGGCTGCTTTAACTCTTGGACTCTCTGCCTCTGCAGAAAATCCGGAAGTAACCTCTTCGAAAAAAAAGAAAAAACCCGGACCTGTATTTAAAGGCGGTTTGGTACTTTCTACATGGGATGCAGGTATCAGCGCAAATCAAGCTGCTTGGAAAGCCATGGAAGGTGGTGGCAAAGCCTTGGATATGGCAGAAAAAGGAGTGAATGATACCGAAGCGGATTTTCGCAATCTTTCTGTAGGATTGGGTGGACTACCCGATCGCGAAGGTCATACCACACTTGATGCGTGCATCATGGACAGCAACGGAATGGCAGGTAGTGTCATGTTTCTGGAACACATCAAACATCCTGCTTCAGTAGCAAGACGTGTGATGGAAAAAACGCCACACGTTCAATTGGTTGGTGAAGGCGCTTATCGTTTTGCCATTGGTGAAGGCTTTCCTCATGATGAATACGTAAGCGATGAAGCACAAAAAGCATGGAAGAATTGGCTGAAGGAAAGTAAATATCAACCCATCATCAATATCGAAAATCACGATACAATAGGACTACTTGCGATGGATACGCAAGGTGATATTGCTGGTGCATGCACGACAAGCGGGCTCGCCTATAAAATTCGCGGTCGTGTGGGTGATAGCCCCATCATTGGTGCTGGTCTCTACGTGGATAATGAAATTGGCGCTGCTACATCTACTGGATTAGGCGAAGCAGTTGTGAGAACATGCGGATCATTTCTGGTGGTGGAACTGATGCGCCAAGGAGCATCGCCACAGCAAGCATGCGAAGAAGCAGTGTTGCGTATTCAGAAAAGACATAGCAATTTCAAAGATTTCCAGGTGGGATTTTTAGCCGTCAATAAAGCCGGTGAAATTGGTGCATATGCAGTGCAACCTGGTTTCACTTACGCATTGTACAAAAACGGAGAAAATAAATTGTTCAAATCTGCGAGTTTGATTCAGCCGAAATAAATCAAATCAAAGCTTGTTTTAATTCCGGAATGATGGTGGCGGGTCCGCCATAATGTTCGACCATTTTCACGTGAGGGAAATCTGATTTGATCAATTCCTGTACTTTAATCCTATCATGCGGATCAACGCCTCCTCCGATAATGATGGCATCCAGTGGATTCATTTTGATGTAATCCAAAATCTCAGGTAAATTGATAAACCCTTCTGAGGAATAGTCTGCTCTTTCGAGCAAAGTCTGAACATTTCGCACGATATAATCGTGTTTTCCGAAAATGACAATGTGTTTTTTTACTGAAATACTGATTGGTTGTGCGTTGTTCTCTTCCATATCCATCATGCTGAGGTGCTAATTTACTGAATCCCCCTGACATATGAAAGAATCCGCAATAATTCCATTTTCATTCCGAAACCATTTGAAATCAACATAGTTTCGTGTTGAAATCCTCATATAAATGGTAATTTAAGTGGCAAACAGTGCCAATTTCACCCCGACAACTCAGAACATGGGCGCATTTCGAAATATCTTCAGACTCACCAGACCACTCAATCTCCTGATCGTTCTGATCACCCTACTGATTACGCGGTATGCGGTGATACATCATTTGATGGATGAGACCAACATCGGTATGAAATTCCGTTTGTCGTTTTTCGAATTCCTGTTGGTCATTTTGGTGGCATTGGCTGCCACTGCAGCAGGCAATATCATCAACGATTATTTCGACCAGAAAGTAGACCGGATTAATAAACCGGAAGAAGTGATTGTTGGCAAAACAGTAAAACGTCGTATTGCCATCATCCTGCATCAAGGCTTAAATATTTTCGCAATACTCTGTACAGCGTGGCTTTCATGGCGAACAGAATTCTGGTGGCCGATATTGATGACCGCAGGTATCATCACATCACTTTGGTGGTATTCGCCTATTTTCAAAAAACAAGCATTCACAGGAAATTTGATCATTGCATTGTGCACAGCAAGTGTTCCCATCTGGGCGGCATGGTATGAAGCACATGAACTTGCCGGTTATTACAACGACATGATGATCGAGCCAACTGTTTTCGTGAATCATTTGTGGAAACATCTCTTCATCATCAGCGGATTTGCCTTCATCCTCACCCTCATCCGTGAAGCGGTGAAAGACATGGAAGATTTGCCAGGAGATATGGAAGGTGAATACCATACGCTGCCTATAGAATATGGCATAGAGAAAACAAAAACCTATCTCTATATCCTTCTTACCATCTTTATGATAGCGGTGGCGATCACATCCTACCTCATGAACTCCATGCTGGAATCACTGGTCGTGTCTGGCATACTCATTATCCCTGCGGTAACTGTGATGTTTAAATTACATCAAGCTCATGTAGCAGCAGAATTCAAATCATGCAGTCGATGGCTTAAAGCCATCATTCTTATCGGACTTGCATTGTTGGTTTGGATTTATCGATGAGAAATTCTTCAGACCCTGAAGACCCTTCCTTCAATGCTCTTCTCTCTTTTCGGAATGAGGAAGACGAGAATCAATCCAATGAAGAAGAATACAATGAGCGCGAGCACCGATGCACGCATGCTTCCAAATGAACCTTCGAGATAACCGAATGCCAGCAGACCTATAATCAATCCTACTTTTTCGGTAACATCATAAAAACTGAAGAAGGAAGCATGATCATTTGTTTCCGGTAAAAATTTCGAATAGGTGCTACGTGCAAGAGATTGTGTTCCACCCATGATGAAACCAATACTTCCGGCTGCGATATAAAATTCCATGGGTGAGTGCACCACGAAGTAAGCAAACAGACAAATTCCGGCCCAGATAAATAGTGCAATTTTCAGTGTATTCAAATTGCCCCATTTTTTACTTGCCCAGGAAAAAATCATGGCGCCAGGTATAGCAATGACTTGCACCAACAACACGGCGACAATAAGCTGTCCACTCGCCAGACCAACAACTTCAACACCATTTTCATCTATACGGGTTACTTCTTTTGTTCCAAACAGAGAAGCCATTTGCATGATGGTTTGAACACCCATGGAGAATACAAAAAATGCAATGAGATAACCTTTAAGACGAGTGGTAATTTTCATCTGCCCCCAAACTTTTCTCAACTCATTAAATCCATTCCCGATGACTTTGGTATTGAACTTCACGTCCTTTTTATGTTCCTTCAAATGATAAAAGGTGTAGTGCGCAAAACCAATCCACCATACTCCCACTGTCACAAAGCACCAGCGTGCACTGATATCAAACACTTGTATCATCACGAGGTTAATCACAAGTAAAAAAACACTTCCGGCATATCCGAACGAAAAACCTTTGGCACTGAGTTTATCCTGCTCTTCCGGTTCAGCGAGTTCTGGAAGAAATGAATTCGCAAAAGCATAACTGCACCAAAATCCTACACAGGCAAAAACGATACTCAACATGCTGCGCTCAAGGTGCTGTACATCGAAGAAATACAAAGAAGCACACGACAAAGCACCGAGGTAACAAAAGAGACGCATGAACATTTTTTTCCTTCCGAGATAATCCGCCACACCGGCAAGCGTTGGCGCCAGAATACAAACCATGGCCATACCCAAAGCCAGCGAATAAGAAAGCACTTCCGTGTTTTTGAAAATATGTCCGAAAAAAATGACATTATCCCCTTCGGCTCCATCAGAAGCATCTTTTGTAACTGCACTATAAAAAATCGGAAAAATCGCTGTGCCTATGACAAGATTATAAGTAGAGTTTGCCCAGTCGTACATCGCCCAGGCATTTTGTTCCTTTTTGGTGGCTTTCATGAGTTCAAACATAACCTGTTTTACATCAAAAAAATACCCTGCCTGAAGAAAGTCGTTGATGACTGATTCTTCCTAGGTTGGTATATTCGCCTCGTGGAAAAACATTTTGATATCGCTATAATTGGTGGTGGCATTGTTGGTGCTGCCACGATGTATAAAATCCAAACAGCATTTCCGAATTTGAAAATTCTTTTGCTGGAAAAAGAAAATGGACTTGCCGATCACCAGACAGGAAACAACAGCGGAGTGATACACTCCGGCATTTACTACAAACCCGGATCACTCAAGGCAGTAAATTGTGTCAATGGCCGCAGGGAGTTGGTGAAATTTGCCAAAGAATACAACATCAAACACGATATCTGTGGTAAGCTCATCGTAGCGGTAGACAGCACTGAGTTGCCGCAATTGGAAAAAATTTGGGATCATGGAATCCAGAATGGCATTGAAGATATGCGACGTGTCAATGCACAAGAGATTCGTGAAATTGAACCGCATTGTATTGGCACTACAGGTATCCACGTTGGGTGCACGGGCATCATTGACTTTCGCGGAGCAACCATCAAAATGACGGAAGTGGCATGTGCAAAACAACCGGCCAGTGAAGTGCACACCGGTGAAGAAGCCATCGGCTTTGAGCGCGAAGGAGACAACATGCGTGTCATCACGAATAAAGCAGTTTATAGCGCCGGTAAACTTATCTTCTGTGGAGGATTGCAGGCAGATAGATTGGCCAAAAAAGATGGTGTCAATCTGAAAGAAAAAGTAGTTGGATTCCGTGGTGATTATTATGAACTCACAGAAGAAGCCAAACACAAAGTAAAACACCTCATCTATCCCGTTCCGAATCCAGACTTCCCATTTCTGGGTGTTCACTTCACCCGTATGGTGAATGGCGAAATCGAATGTGGTCCCAATGCAGTTTTCACTTTCAAAAGAGAAGGATACCGTAAAACAGATTTCAGTCTCACGGATACCATCGATGCCCTGACATACGGTGGCACATGGCGACTGTTCTTCAATAACATGAAATTTGGAATTGATGAATACCGCAGGGCATTTTCAAAAAGGCTTTTTTTGCAAACACTGCAACGTCTTATACCATCACTTACGATGGAAGATATACATCCAGGCCGTGCAGGTGTACGTGCATTGCTCCTCAGACAAGATGGCGATACACGTGATGATTTCCGGATTGAATATACCGATCACAGCATACACGTTTTGAACGCGCCCTCGCCTGCCGCGACCGCCGCATTGGCCATTGGTGATAATGTAAGAGAAATGGCAGAAAAACATTTCGGTCTGAAATAAAATGCAACGGCCAGTGATACGATCACTGGCCGATACATAACCAAAACCAAACAACCTTGTAGTGCTCCATGATGACTTCAGATTTTCATCACGGAAATAAATATCAAATGCACTTTGTTGTTACTCTTACAAAAGCACAACGTTAATCCCTCCCACATTGGGATACAATTTTAGGATTTTAACATCCGTGAAATTAGCGTGACAAAAAATCATCAGAAACAGTAATTAGTCCATGGATGAAATGTCAACTTGATATTACATGGAACATCAAACATCATATGATGCTTCAGCATTCCAATCACAAATCCTGTTGACTTGTTTTAGTTCCTAGAGCATGAAAAAGAACCGACTATTCACACTCAATTACTTCAAAAGCAATTCTCATCTAAATCAACTAACCACAAAAAATGAGCATACAAAGTAGATGATTCAAATATGATTTCATAGACAATAAAAAAGCCCCACCATTCAGGTAGGGCTTTATTTCAAAAAGGAACAATCCTTATTTCTTATCAGTTTCAGTTACCGCAGCAACTGTTTTTACTTTCTTTGATTTTTTGCCATCGGCTGGAGCTGCATTTTCAGTAGAACCAGTGCTTCCAGTTGCACCACCTTTCTGGCAGCAAGAACCGCCTGCAGATGTTGTTCCTTTGCTGCAGCATGAACCACCAGATTTAGCACCACTGCAAGATTTTTCAGTTTTTGCATCGCTGTGTGTTTCGCATTTAGCACCAGTTTTAGCAGCGTCTTTTTCACACTGCGCCTTTTCAGCTTCTGTGCATTTTTTCACTTCCTGCTCTTTCTTTTCCGGAGCTTTGGTGTCAGTTGAACTTGTTTGTGCATTAGCTACTAGACCTGTGAAAGCAACAAATGCGAGGATTGCAAATAATTTTTTCATCTTATTCTTTTTGTGTTTTGGATTTCGTTTTTACGCTTCGCTTTAACTGCCAGTAAGCAATAAAGTTTCAATCGTACAGCAAATTTAGGATTTCCCGCCCAATTTCCTGTCATCAGATAACAAATGAAAAACAATTTTATTCTTTTTCACCGGAATTATCTGAAAACGTCGGTGGGTTTCGGCCATTCTACGCGACGTTTCCGCGTATTTTCGCCCAATGGCCAAATTGTGCAAAATAGCTGTCATTCGGGGATTGTTTGCCCTCGCAATACTCCCTGTTGCCTGCAATCAATGCACGACCGGCACCGGAAATGCCCAAAAAGAAGACCGACTAGTGCCGGAATTCAGTGCCATTGATCTTCAATGCAGCGCCAATGTGGTCATCAGGGAAAGGGTTTTGTCCGAAGACAACAAAGTCGTGGTTGAAGCCCAATCGAACCTCCTTCCGCTGATTTCAACTCGCGTCAATGGCGAAACCTTGGAAATCGACATGAAAAGCTGTGTAAACAGTTCAAAGGTCATCACCGTATATGTGCATGTGAATGAGATTAGCGAAATAACTTTATCAGGCTCAGGCAATATTGAAACGTCCAATCGTTTGGGAGGAAATGAAATGGATGTCAACCTGGATGGGTCTGGCAATTTGAATCTTGCAGTAAAAACAAATAAAATTCAGGTCAATCACAGAGGTTCGGGCAATATCAGCCTTGACGGAAACTCGAATTACATCGTGGTTGAACACAATGGTTCGGGTGATATCGATGCCATGTCATTGAAATCTTCCGATGCTGAAGTGAACCTGAATGGCTCTGGAACTGTATCAGTTTTCGGAAACCACAACATGAAATTGGCCTTGAATGGCAGTGGTTCCATTTTTTATGGTGGAAAACCGCAAACACTTAATACCACAAACAATGGGTCAGGAGAAATCCATGAAGCTCAATAAAGCGCGCTCGGATGAATTCCTGAAATCCATGGAGTCCAAACCATCCGACAGGATGACGTTTGTTTATCAGGCCATCATTGTCTCACTCATCGCACACATCTTTATTCTTTTCGTAACACAAATGCTCACCCAGGACAATAGAATGGCACAAGAGGATGTCATCTACGAAGAACTGGACATGGACATGATAGAACCGGAAATGATTCCTCCACCTGAGGAACAACCAGAAGAATCTTCTCAAATGAGCGAACTGAAAAATTTGATCGCCAACGAAAATGCACAACGCACTTCAGAAGAAAAAAGTTATCGTGGCATGTCCAAAGCAGAGTTGAATGAACAGGTTTATAACGATCTGAAAAACATGGAAGCCCAAGAATTTGCGAAGCTCAATGAAGGACGACCAGACTACACTGTTCAACAGAATCAAACCGGTAAATCGGGTGAAGAGAAGCCTAAAAAAAGTGAATACGATTGGTATCGTGATAAAGCCAATAACAGCAGTTACAATGGAAGGGTGACTGCCTCCTATAATATGAGTGGTCGCGATGCGCTCGACAACCCTGTGCCTACTTATCGTTGCAAAACCCAAGGTAAAGTGATTGTTTTGGTGAGCATCAACAATCTCGGATTGGTAACTGATGCGAAAATCGACGAAGGAAAATCCTCGGCAGATGAATGTCTGCGAAGCGAATCGGTGAAGTATGCATTGAAATGGAAATTCAATTACAAAGCCGACGCACTGAAGAAGCAGGATGGAACCATCACGTTCACATTTTCAGCACAGTAAATAAGCTGTGTAATGGTGCTATTGTCTTACATTTTTTTCCTAATCCATTTTACAAGTGCTGATTCCATTTTCTCCATGGATGCAGGAGGCACGACATATTCGCTGATCCGATTCAAGTTTGTCATAGAATGTGCCTGATCATTGTACCATTTTGGAGAACCCGCTTTACCCATATCAGCGCGCCAACGTATTGATTCGTCTTCTGAAATAATTTTCATGGCAACAACATCGAAGGTATTGTCCACTTGAAAAACACAAAATTCATACTGTCCATTTTGATTTTTCATCGGCAACAATAATTCTGACCAACTATGATTTCCACTCACAATAACTTTCGACTCAAAACCCATAAGACTTGTGATGGCCACAAAAGACATTTCTCTTTCGCTACACCAACCGAATGTCGCGAATGTGTCACACTCTTCTGTATAATATTTTGGTTGATTCGAAAATAAATCGATCAAAAATAAATCCGGCGTGCGGTCCATATCAGCGTATGTGGCATATTTACCATAACCTTTTGGCGGCTTAAGATCCACCAACTTTTTTCCTGTAACTATATCGGTAATTTCATGTCTCGGGTTTGGTTTCACCCAATGCCAGAAATACGGAATATTGATGATTTCTCCACGACTACCATTCGTAGCATATTGGGCCGTAAACAATCGATGTAAGAGTTGAATTTTACCGAGCAATATCTCTTCTACAGAATCACCAGGAAGAAGTTTATTCTCCGCATACCAACTCGCAAACAAAGAAGAGTCGATATGTTGCAGTGCAACACGGTGGTTATTGTACAGCGCATCAAAAAACTGTGGAATGCTTAAAGAATCATATAAATAGTATGGCTCTTCGTCGCAATAAGAAATCGATGTTGCGGATATTATTGCAACATCTCTCTGATCGATGGTTCCGCAGCATGTTACAATAACTGCCGCGAATAAAAGAAGTATCCACGACAGTTTCATCTTCATTTATTTCGGATATGCGTAATCATGCAGGTATTCAAAATGCGGTGTCAACTCACCTGCAAGAGTTGTTTCCGTAGCTTTCCAAATTAGGTGATCCGGATCTTCCTTTAACATCAAAGGAAAAACTTTGCTGATGAGTTCGTTTCCGAAATCTTCAGAAGCATCCTTTGGCAATTCGCATGGCAGATTATCGATGGACATCACACAGATGGCATCCTTATCCTGCCAATCACATTCAGTATGATTAAAACGATGATAACCGAAAATGGGATCAGATATCTTAGATGCTTTGATGGTTGGTGCAATGGGGCCATTGGTATCACAACTCACATCGGCGATGACCATACACTTCCAATCCGGATGTTCTACATCTTCTTTGGTAATCAGAACAGGATTTCCTCCGGCCCACAAATGACAAGCGATGTAGAGATCAGCCTTTCTCACGTTTTCTGCCAGCGTGGAAATGTATTTTTCCGGATTGCTGTAGAAATCTTTTTTATCAAAACCACCAAAATCTTTTCGCACATAATACTCGTGCGTATCTAAATGAACATAGACAGGATGATCGAATGTCATGGAGAAAAAATCTTCTTCTTCCACACGGGTGATGGGCAACATCCGCAAAATTTCTTCTGCACCATTACCAACACGGCCAAAACCGGTCACAACAATTTTCATGGATGATGGAAGAACGATTTTTTTCATCTCTTCTTCCATGTCAACACGATCAGCGCACTCACTTGGAGATTTCAGATCATACAAACCATGCTTTTTACCGAAAGCTCTGAATCCTTCATAAGCACCGACGATTCCCGCATAGCGACCAAAACCGATCAACCGTTTATTGTCTTTGCCTTTGATGACTTCATAATCCACCAATCTGATTTTTTTATCGAGGATTGCGCGAAGCAGTTTCGCGTTATGCGGTTGTTTTTTGATGGTATGCGAGAAAAACAAATATGTTTTACCAGGGATCAATAGATCCACCGGTACCTCTTTTACTCCGATGATGAGATCACAATCGCTAAGGTCTTCCTGGAGTGTTATTCCGGCGGCAACATATTCCTCATCGCGAAAACGGCGAATTGGACTAGGCTGAACGACCACTACCACACCGAACCACTTCATCACTTCCACACATTGAACAGGAGACAGTGGTACACGAAAATCCGGTGGCACCTTTCCTTCGCGGATTACTCCGATTTTTTTGATATTCATACATCTGAAATTTGCGGCCGCCAAGGTAGGGTTAGAATCCGGCGTAACACATGATGAAATTCATCTTCCTGCACAATAGAAAGAAGATGAAAAAGGTATAGTGGGAAATCCGAAAAATCGTGAAAACCAACAGGATAAATACAACCCGGCGGCTGATCCCCAATAAAACTGATGTACCTTTGCAGCAGTTCTTTGAAAGTATTCTTCGCTGAAAGCAAGAAATACCGGGCCCGTTCCCTGGATTTGACAGCAAGAAGAATCGCAGGGCAAGCATGCAGAGCTTTTTGTAGTGAGGCTCTCAAATCTGAAACTACAAGTCAGAAATGACAACACTTCTTATGCGCTTGCAGCCTAATCACCGGGTGTGATTACGCTTAATCCCTTCCGATAGGTTGGGACAGGCACTGTCTCGTACGATGACCCCGCTCCTGGTCGCGTACAATGAGGCTTCATCAAAGGGAGATCGCGACGACTGAAGTTTGTAGGAAGTTGCTAAAAAACACAAGCTAAGTGTCGAGTTTGCCTGTCTGTGGGCTAATCGACATCGAAAACCAATCGCAGGATAAGCATGTAGAAAACTTAGAAATTCCTTGTTTGGACGTGGGTTCGACCCCCACCGGGTCCACAATTCAGAATGAGAATGAGAATGGGAATGAGAATGATGCGAATTCATTCACATTCTGTTTCTGATTCTCATTCTTTTTCTATTACCTCTTCACACATCCGAGCTCTTCATGGTACTTTTTATTCCGAATTTGAAAATCATTTTGTGTTTGGAATGATTGAACACATAGCAGACAGCTCATGATTCTTTAGATCTTGCACAATTTGAACGATATTAATAAATTATGGATTGACTTCGCGCTTTCTGATGTTTAAATAAGGGTTTTAAGCCTGATTCATATTCCGTGGTGAACTCTATTAATGGTGATTATCGGAAAATTGGTCTGAGTTAATTTTGAGCCATGACAGCTTCTACTCAAGAGACATTATTCACCACATGTTTGATCCTGACCACTTTTTGCGCATCGCTTTTCGGAATTCTTGAAGTGATGCATAAAAATGAAGGTACCCAAGGAACCGATCATCCATTCAGTTCCCTTGATTGTAACCTAATTTAAAATGACGGTAACTGAATAGTTGAATCAATCGATTATTCAAAATCATGTTTACGATCAAACTCCTTTTTTCTGTTGTAAGCAGCTTCCGCCAATATACCTGAACATCTTGCTACCTCTTTTAGTTGTTTTAACGTATGTTCCTTGCTTAACAATGAGTCAATTTCAATGCTAAGAACATTTGATATGGAATCAGTGTAATGTCCCAAGTGTTCAAAGTCATACAAGTCCATTGAGTGTAGCTTCTCAGCGCACTTGCAGTACTCTTCAATTTTTTTATCTACAGGGGATCTCTCACAAGAAATTATGGAAAGCGCAATCGATAAAGTGACTATATTTTTCATGAGATTGATTCAGTTAAAAAGGCTAACGAATGTCCTTCAAAATTAATGAAAAAATTGATATTCCACGAATTATGGGCCCTTAACGAATGGATAAAAATGTTCAATCAGCTATGTTAAACCCCGTTATAACCTTCCCGCGATAGACATTGACATGATTCCCCTGTGGAATATCAAATTTGAGTTCAAATTGCGATAAATATATCACCCAAACCGCAACACATTCTCATGAATAGAGTATCAGTACCAAACGCAAGTGAATTGCGCATTCTGAATGGATCATTTCGTGAGGGCAGATGCATATATATGCATTTGAACCATGAAAAAATCCTTCGAAGCTGCACTTGAAAACGCATTGAAATTTAGTTAAAACACGATAAATTTCAATTAGTTACGAGAAAACAAGAGAATATCACTACATTTGCGCCATCCTTTTGAGGATTGTATTTAAATTCTGAATGCTGTCAGCAGCTACCATTCAAATTAATTTTTACAATTTGTGAGGTTTTTAAGGGAATAGTTCACGCTCAAATAACTTCCCATATTCAGAATACTTTTTAATATTTAATGACATTTAGCGATTTAAAATTATCCGAGCCACTCCTTGTGGCCCTGGGTGAGTTGGGCTATGACAGTCCCACACCCATTCAACAACAAGCAATCACACCAATTTTAGAAGGTCGTGATATCTTCGGTTCTGCTCAAACTGGTACAGGAAAAACAGCTGCATTTGCTCTGCCTGTATTACAACAGTTGCACCTCAAACCAAAAACAAATTCAGCCATACGTGCACTGATCCTCGCACCAACACGCGAACTTGCCATCCAGATCAGTGAAAATATACATGCATATAGCAAATATGTAAAGGTACCTCATGTAACCATCTTTGGTGGTGTATCACAAAAAAATCAAGAACGCGAACTTCGCAAAGGTGCTGACATCATCGTGGCAACTCCCGGTCGTTTGCTGGACTTGATGAATCAAGGTTTTGTGCGATTGGATCGCATCGAATATTTTGTATTGGATGAAGCAGACAAAATGCTGGATATGGGTTTTATTCACGATATCAAAAAGGTAATCGCGAAACTTCCTGTACAAAAACAGACATTGTTCTTCTCAGCTACCGCGGCGCCGGACATCATGAAGCTCGCCAATTCGCTGCTGAAAAATCCGGTACATATTTCTGTGACACCGGTGTCCTCTACCACTTCGCTCATTGAGCAAAGTTTATATTACGTATCAAAGGAAAACAAGAGGTCATTGTTGAAACACATCATCGATGATTTTAGAATTGATCATGCACTTGTATTTACGCGAACCAAACGAGGTGCTGATCGCGTAGCGAAAGATCTGAATAAAAGCGGTATCAAAGCAGAGTCGATCCACGGAGATAAATCTCAGAATGCGAGAGAACGTGCATTGAGTGGATTCAAAAACAAAACCCTTCGAGTGCTTGTGGCAACTGATATTGCAGCTCGTGGAATTGATGTAGATAAACTTTCA
Source organism: Flavobacteriales bacterium (assembly GCA_016722445.1). Classification (GTDB taxonomy): domain Bacteria; phylum Bacteroidota; class Bacteroidia; order Flavobacteriales_D; family Sanyastnellaceae; genus JAIBBG01. The sequence goes on from JADKIZ010000018.1 coordinate 54,743, forward strand.
CATGTCATCAATTTCGAGATACCTGAAGTAGCGGAAACTTATGTTCACCGCATAGGCCGTACCGGAAGAGCAGGATCAACTGGAAAAGCGATTTCATTTTGCACCGCTGAAGAATTGACCTATATGAAAGACATCAATAAATTGGTCAAACAAAAAATCGATGTGGTATCAAAACATCCATTTGTGGAAGACATTTTCCTCGCGGCAGCCACAAATCAGCAATCACAGCAACAACAAAAACAACCTCAGAGCAAATCTGGTAGGTTCAATACAAACAATAACAAATCCGTTCGCAAGAACAACAAACAACAACAAAATGCAAAAAGGTACAGTAAAGTTTTTTAACGAAGCAAAGGGATTCGGATTTATCAAATCTGAAAACGGCGATGACATCTTCGTACACGTATCAGGATTGAAAAGCGAAATCCGTGAGAACGATTCTGTGTCATTCGAAGTAGAGACAGGCAAAAAAGGCCTTCATGCTGTGAATGTATCACGTGACTAATTCACACTACAGGAATTTGAATCTGAACTTCCATCACAACATGAATCAATAATTCATGTTCAGTTGAAGGTGGAGTTCGATTTTCCCGATATGCCGGATAACATTCCGGTCGTATGAAAAAAAGCAGGATTCATTTCCTGCTTTTTTTATGCCTTTTAAATCTACAAGAACAATGTGCACAACTTCATGAGTGGAGTCAGCAGCTAAAAGCAACAACCCGCCATTATACATGACGGGTTGCACCAAATAGGATGTAAATCTTGCAGGTTAAAACATCCATAAACCAAACTACACAGAAACATCAATCCTGATCAGATACTCACCTGATATTGCAGGATAAAAGAATTCTTTCTTGATTGCTGTTGAATAAAATGCGGACCATCAGAAGGAGTGACCAATTTCATCACAGGTCTGTTTTGCACACCGAAAGTCAATTTCGATCTAGTTCCATCCAGGTACCATGAACAACCTGCATCACCATATAGCACCAAGTCCTTCGCTAAATCGTATTTGCTCCATTGGGCAGAAACATACGGCATCAGTTTACCCAACTTCTTTGTTGCGGATAATTCGGGTGACAAATAACCCAATTGTGCATAGAACGAAGTCCCTGTTCCGATCATGGGCCACGCAACACCAGTCCCACTAAAAGTTCCATTGACATTCATGCCATCGGTCACATTCATCGGGCCTTGATTTCGGATATAATTTTTCCCGAAATCATAATAAGCAGCCACTGCATAAAAAGAAATAGCATCACCCTTTTCCCTACGCAGCGGAGCGTCATAGAAAACATCCACTGCAGCCAATAACATATCATGATGCAGTGTATCAACGGCAACTGAATCTAACATTTGGTTATACCACATGGCATTCTGTTGAAATTGTGCCCCAGCTCCAAGATTCAGTACATGTTTTTTTCCAAGATATGTTCCCGTTTGATAGGGCAACTCATTAGACTCCTGATCGAAGAATTGCCAACTCAAATATCCGCTGTATTGAGGCTTTGGTGGTAGGGGTGAAAATTGTGCATCGCTACCCAATGGATTCGAAGCATTGTAAACAACAAAAGTAGTAATTGCCATTGGCCGGGATACGATTAAACGATAATCCAACTTACTGATTTTACCTTTCGCATACACACTAAGTTTACGTAGAAACTGATCGTTGGCATCATTCGTTGCCTGTAGGAACAGTGGTGCATCCAAAGCCATTATCGAAGCAACAGAAGGAGAAGAAAACCTGGAGAATCCTGTCCATGCCGTTAAGCCCGCACCCATCGCGAAGTGTTTGTTCACGTCAATTTCGCCCAGTGCGTCATGAATAAAAAAACCGGATTTTCTTGCGCTCAATCCATTGAAATTATTTTGTCCTAGTTGCAGATAAAAAAATGTGTGTTTCGAAGTCTTTCCATAAAGCTGTAGGCGTGTTCTTCTCAAACCGATATCAAAAGACTTATCCGTTGCCACACCATTTAAAGTGCTACCCGGATTGTTTTGTGTTTGTCTCACCCAGGTTTGATTTACAAAAGTGAGCTTGACAAATTCAGTGCTGTCCTTGCCGAGGTAATGTTTCAGCTCCTTGTTTGATTGTGCATAAACTGCTTTCATTCCGGAAAACAAACACATCAAACCAAGGACATAAAATTTATATCCATTCATAGTGGTAATTTTTTACAAAGTTACTTCTTCGTTCTTGGGTGATATGCGGCAGAATGTCGATGATCGGAAGATCGTTTGTGATCATGCAATCCGACGATGTGCAATTCAGTTCCTCTTCGTCTGTATTCCTCTTCCAGATTGTGAAGTGTTTCGAATGCGGTGTGATCTACAACACGTGCATGAGAAACATCAATGGTAATTTTCTTTTTATCCGGTAATTCGGCAAGGTGTTTTTTCACTCCCATCAAATTGGTAAACACAAGCGCAGAGCCCGCTTTAATTCTCACTTCATCATCATCGTCATAATCAATGTGCAGCGTTGCCTTAAATGCTTCCTTCACATTCATACCGCGAATAAAATGGATGACCAATTCCAAGATTACTCCAGTGAAAACACCTATAAGCAAATCGGTGAGCAGGCACATCAACATGGTTCCAAAGAATATCACGAATTGATCTTTTCCCAAAGCCCAGGCGTGACGGAATTCTTTGGCAGCTGCTAAGCGCAGTCCGACATAGATGAGCATAGCAGATAGTGCTGCAACGGGTACCATTTTGATCAATGGGGTAAGGGCCACCACGTAGAGCAACAAGAATATGCCATGGAAAAAATTCGCCCATTTCGTTCTACCACCATTCATCACATTCGCAGAGCTACGTGCGATTTCACTGATCATAGGAAGTCCGCCTAAGAAACCAGCGACAGCATTTCCCGATCCGAGTGCGATCAAGTCCTTGTTATTGTCAGACTTTCTTCTCAATGGATCCATCATATCAATGGCTTTATTGCTCAACAATGCTTCGAGTGAACCAATGAGCACAAACATGATGATGTATTCTATGAAGACAAAAGTGTGACTTGTGATACCAGAAAAATCGACATTCATACCAATGTGAAATTCACCAGGATTGATCAATGGTTTGAGTTGTGAAAACTCGGGATCATTCAAGTGAAAATACCTGGCCATAAACACAGACACGATCAACACCACAAGTGCCGCAGGAACCTTTTTCACCCAAGAAATTTTGATCAAGGGCATGAGGAACATGATTGCAAGCGAAACAATACCAATGATCATGATGGACGTGTTAAACACGGTAAAAGCATGAGGAATCATTTCCAATAATTCAATGGGGTCTTTACCCTTCAGTGTTGCGGGATCTTCACCTAAAAGCAAATGCACTTGTCGGCTGATGATGATGATACCGATTGCCGCCAGAAGGCCATGCACGGCACTTACGGGAAAAATGTCGGCGAACTTGGCCACCTTAAAAACTCCGAGGAGTATTTGTACCAAAGCTGCAACCACTACAACACCCAGAGCGAGGTGCCAACCGGCTTCACCGCCGCCCATCGCGTCAACACAACCCGCTACGATCACGATCAAACCCGCGGCCGGACCTTTGATGGTCATTTGCGAACCTGCAAACCAAGCCACAATCAGACCGCCGACTATGGCAGTCATCACACCCATGATAGGTGGAAAATTACTTGCCCCGGCTATACCCAAGCAAAGTGGCAAAGCGATAAGCGACACCAAAAAACCAGACATGAGATCTGCCTTCCAGTGCTCTTTTACTTCTTTAATATTTAAAAATTTATTGCTGTTCATACGAATGTCATTTTGAAAAATTAAAACAAGGATTAACTGGAGCGATATGCCATTTCATAAATGGATTTCACATGAGGCCCCATAAAAATTCTAGCGTAGATGCGCATGATGGCCAATCCATCCAGAATAAAACTGAGTGCAGTGAACAAAGCAAGACCCGCCTGATGTTCATGTATATGAGTAAAGATCAAATCCTCTCCAATGAAGGTTGGTGTAATGGGGAAACCAGATACACCAAGACAAGCGAGGATAAAGACCAATGCGAGCAATGGATGTTCGAAACTGAATCCGTGAAATCTGTCGAGATCAATGTTGTTGCCTTTTAAGCGAAGTTTGCGGATGGCGAGGTAACCAATTGCACCGCATACCAACACACCACTCAGATAAAGAACATTATGCAGCATGGTATAATGTTCATTGAATGAAATAGCGAGGGCAATGAAACAGTGATTCATGATCACCAACATCCATGCAAGCTTCACATTTTTTCTTTCCGTAAATGATTTCAAGACCAGCACAAGTCCGATGGCCGAGAAGAAAAACGGTAAAAAATGCATCAACCCAGAAGTGAGATGTGATTCATTCCACAAGAGAATGAATCCGGCAACCACTGCAACGATGAAAAATACAATTGATCGTTGCGGGGTAAGAATATCCAACCTTTTACCCGCCAATTTGAGTGGGTTCCAGAGATAGCGATACATCGCATTATCGAGATTCCATTCTTTCAAACTCAGCATGTACAATGTATGCGACAATTTTTTAGGAAGCAGATCTTCGATGGTTTTTTTCCGGACTACCGGACTATAAAATTGTTCACGGATCAGATAAGTGACCACAGAAGGAGAAACCAGCAATTGATACGTTCTCAGGAAAGCATTTCCTGCGAAGTGAATCAATGCCATATCCAGCCAACCCAATGAAACCTCAATGAAGATGATACCAATTTGTGCCGCAGATGAATATGCTATTTGACTCTTCACAGAAGATTGCACACGTGCAATGCTTGTAGTCACAATTGCTGTGGCTAAACCCAATAAACCGATCAGTATTCTCACACTTGTTTGATGTTCCCACAATGGGAATGTCCTCAGAAGCAGAAACACACCGAGATGTACAGACAGCGAACCGTAAAAAATGGCACTTGATGGCGTTGGACCTTCCATGGCACGAGGCAACCATGTAGAGAAAGGCAACTGTGCAGACTTCGCTGCTGCTGTCACCAAAATCATGAGAGAAAGCACAACACCCGTAAGACTGTGAGTTTGCAAATGCTCGTGCACCAACTCATAATTATTCAATTTAAAAAAGGTGATGTTCTCATGAAACAAATGATGACTCAACCACATAGCGAGGATCAAACCAACATCTCCAATCCGGTAAATGGAAAATACTTTCACAGCATTTTTCACTGGTAAATACCTGTGGCGATAAAATGCAATAAGTAAGAAAGAAGAAATTCCCAATATTTCCCACCCGATAAAAAGTGTTTCCAGATTTCCGGACAAAATGGTGATGGTATAACCAGAGTAGAAGAAAAGCAGGGTATTGAAGAATCGCTTATAACCCGTTTCCCGGTGTAGATAATATCGGCTGTAGATCGTTACCAACATGACCAAAAAGCCACCGGTAAGCATGTACACTAAATTGATTTTATCAAAACACAGATCAATGAAAAACTCGTAGTTGGTCGATTGAAAAACAACCAAATCCTTTTCATCAAACGGCACGTGTCCATTGGTCAACCACCAAACGGAATAGGCCAAAAGCAATACAAAATGCAAAGCAACTGTAACGAACGCCACACGCGATAGTGCAGTTTCAGCCTTTTCTCGAATGAACAAACTGCTCAAGAATCCCAACAGCGGTATCAAAACAAAAACAGGAAGTATTGTATTCATATGGCTATGGATTTTAGATGGAGTACACAGGTAAGTTGTCCATGCGTGTTTCAATGATGCGTTCTAACTTTTCAGTATAGTGCACTTTCGAAACAGGCAGATAGGGTTCGAATATTTCCTTTCTCAACACGAAGAGTTCGTGCGTTTCAGGTTGAATCACCACGAGATTCACCCATTCATTTTTGAACCATTCCCATGTTGCTTCGCTTGTGCGAACTGTATTCAATACGACATCAGGAAAGTGCTCTACAATGATGAGTAATCTCACAGGATCATGTACTTCGATCATTTGTGAAGGCAATCCGGGACGCAAATCACCATCGATACCGTTGGCAACTCCAAACAGACCCATCACGTTGTGCGGCAGTTTGGATCCGGCGCCGAGCTTTTCGTTATCAACACGAGAGAAATAATATTCGAGGTTGATTCCTCCACAAACAGGAGCAGCAGCCCTGAGTATATTTCTCAAATATGTGCCATCCGGATCGATTTGATAATCGTACGAATTCAAAAAAGACCTTCTATCGAGAAACAAGTGTTCCGTGAGATTTCTTCTTCCCACAATACACAATGCATTGGTGGCATGATTCAATTCCGGACGAGGTTCAAACAATGAAACAGACCGATTGCGCACATCTTGGTGCAGCCGATTTAAATCCTTAGAAGAATTCACATATTCAAATCTCCGGCTGCGCTCCTTGGCATTTTTATCCAGAGCCGATCTCATGGTCATCGCATGTTTGCGATGCATTTCAGCAAGCTCGAGAGACAAAACACTTTCATCAAAATATTCAATGTCGTCGCGGGTAGTATCATGAATGGCACCAACAAAATGTGTAGTATTTGGAATAACAATGCCACGGTCTTCAAGTAGATTTCGCACTCCTTTATGATTGGCCATATAGCAAATCACGCGAGAGTTCACAGAACCAGCCCGTCCAGAACATGCACCACAATCGTAAGCCGCATAGTGAGGATTATTCACGCTTGATGCACCGTGACCAACCACATAAACAATGGGCGCAAAATCTTTGACAAGACCAATACTTCGCAACAAACCTTCTACCCGATCCGTCATTTCGGTGAGGGTATAACCCACTTGCAAACCATTTTCATATTGAATGTGCTCACCAGCTTCGATAGAAAGACTCGCATCCTTGTTCATGTGTTTGAATGAAGAAGCAGAAGCCGGGCTTCCAGTTGGCCTGAGAATATTGAAAAACAATTTCACGGCTGACCAGAAACCCAAAGTCTGAGAAATGAGCCAACCACCATAAATAGAATGAGTGTGTTTACTGAAGTGAGGGTCTACTTCACGTTTGGTGCTGACACCAGACTCTTTGATGAGGACTTTCGGATTCACCGGTGCCGGACACAACTTGGTGAGATGTTGTCCATCGACAGGTTTAAAATAAAATTCGACACCAAAAAATCCCGGAGTACCATAAGTCTCACAATGTGAATCTTCCTGTTCAAGGTATCTTCGCATCGAACATTCTCTATCGTCGATACAAAACATTGCCTGAAATGTTTTCAGGTGTTTTGATCGCAGACGTTTTTGCTGCATGATCAGACCAGCCAATACTTCATCATAGAAACTCCATTCGAAAGCTTCCTGAAAAATGGCAATGGCATCAAAGTATTCAGTTGGCGGAACAGATGCGAACAAATCCGAAGGTGTTTCTACCATGACCTGCGATAGAGGCTTCCATTTTCCAACACCATTGTGTCTGTCCAGGGCATCCATTTCCAATAACAGTTCGAAAATGATAAAATCCTTCAGGGTTATTTTACGGGAATCGATAAGCGTTTCAGGTTGTGACTCGACGGTAGCTACCATGCCTGACCAACCTTGATGAGCGAATTGTTGATCGAAGAGATATTGACTAAAATACTTTTCGTCTCCGACGAGCATTTCCAGCAAGTCTGATAATTCAAGTCGGTTTTCGACAAATAATTTCGAAACCCTTTTCGATTTGAAAAAACTCATCAAACTATTTTTCTCCATTTCACGGAGTGAATTCAAAAAATTCCTATCCTGAAGTGGAAATTGCCAGGATGAAATTCCCTGATCCAGATAACTACATACGAGGCGGAAAAGAGTCGGATGAACCATGCTATCCAGATCGACCTGATAACACTTCTTCCAATTGGAACGGAGCATACCAATTCTTGGTAGAGCCGAGGTAGTTAAGTCGCCTGTCAATATTTTTTCCTTCCAGATTTCAACGAGATGCTGACCTTTCCTTCTGGCGATGGTGGAATCCAAAAACTTCTCATTGATTTTTCCTTCTTTGAAATATTGGCGATACTCTTCAATGGAAAGAGATACTTTATAACCAAAACGCGTTGAGGCATTTCGGATCGCATCAAAGAACTTTCTATCCTGAAACGCATGCAGCGTATTGTGATGAATAAAGTCTTTGAGTGGGGACTGAGCAGGCAGGTAATGGCCCAGCTCGTGCAATGTCAATTCTTCATTGAACTGCGCGAATGAAGAAACCTGCTCTGGTATTACTGCCAAAGGCACGAATGAAACTGTTGTGCTCATAATTCATAAGTGATGATGTATTAGAAGATTGAGTAATCAAATCGCGGGAATGATGACCACGCGAATCAATCCAGTGCGAATGCACATTGCTGACCCAATAAGTCAGCAACCATCTCACAAACGAAAATTCCGGAGCAGGATGACCTTATCTGCGCCGGTGATAGAACTTTTACATTGAGCCGCAGTTATTGCGGCAAAATTCAATCTTGATAGCGACAATAAATGCGATTGACATAACCCATCAGTCAGATGACTTTCGGTTTCGTCATCGCTCTCAGACTCTGTTTCATTTTCATCTGAGCAACAGAACTCACTTAAGAGAACGACCTGATTTTTCTGAGATTGAAATTCGGTGGCACCTGAATGAACAGGCTGATCATCCTGCAAAAAAGACCCAATAACGAATCTGGCTAGAAATACCAGAACGAGGGAAAATATTTTGAAAGAATGCGTCATAGATCGAATCGCCACAAATGTGTGGTGATTGCACAAGAGATCTATGTTGATATAACAGGACTTTAACACGGGTTAAAAAATGCATCAATCAATACGTTCCGTCGGGGAAAATGTTTCCCGATAGAACATAAGACCTGAGCCCTGTGTGATGGTTGATTGACTGGCAACCCTAACAACCGTTAACCAGATACCACATAGAAATTTCTAAGAAACCTGTTCCGGACCTGAAGACTCCTGAATGGCAGGTAATTCCCTTTTTTTACGATTTCTGATCCTATTCCAGATTCCGGCGCCAACGGCAGCGAGACCAATAAAAATGAGTTTGCCAAATTTTGCGAATACCGCAAACAGCCCTGCTTTCGCCAAAATCTTACCCGCCACGAGTCCGCCAATGGTATAAGCTGCCACTTCATCTACATCAGAATCGTAATCCTTGTATTGAAAACCATCTTTAAATTTCAAGGAGGTCATGACATGAGGAATAGTTGAAGCAATCGATTGCAGTTGATCCATACGTCCTATGGCATTTAAAACCATCACGCCTTTTCTACCCAGGATTCGCACATTATAATTTAAGGTATGGTATTCAGCATCCGCAAAAGCCACATCCTTGGCCCAATGCAACACTTTCAAGTTGGGGTCATAAAAAGGTTTGGAAGCCCATCCATGCATGGTCACTTCAGGATAACCTTCTTTGACGCGCATTTTATTTTCTTCGACAATATCCTGTTTCATGGTAACCAGTAATTCGTCATAATCCGTATCGGCAGCGTCATCATCTTCCACATAACCAATCTCATCATAAGTTATATCAAATGCCCAAGAATTTTCACCCATGACACCACCATCGGCTACAAGAAGACCGAGTGTTGATGCAGGAGGATTACCCCACAGTTCTTCCAAAACACGTTTTGCCTGTTCCGGATCGAGATATCCGAATCCTGCAGGAACCACAAGTGTAGCATTTGACCCGGGCAATTCTACTTCGCCGTGCTGATACGTGAATGTTTTTTCGACACTGTCAATGGCCAACTGATATTCTGCCATGAATGCTTCCATATCAATGGCACTGGTATCCATCTCATCTTGTGCAGACAAGAAAGTAAAGGCAGACAAAAAAAGAACAACAGTAAAAATTTGTTTCATATCGATAAGGTTAAAGATTTCAATACATACAAACGTTACAGAGCAGGTAGCACATTTGCTACACATTCGCCGAAGCCGATCCGCACACCATTTTTTTCTGCATGGCCTTGGACAATTACTGTATCACCGTCCTGAATAAAACTGCGAGTACTTCCATCATTCATTTGAACAGGCTTCGTGCCTTTCCAGGCGATTTCCAGCATGCTTCCAAAGCTTCCTTCATGAGGACCGCTGATGGTTCCGCTGGCCATCATATCACCACAACGGATATTACAACCATTCACAGTATGATGTGCGAGTTGTTGTTCCATGTTCCAATACATATACTTGTAATTGCTTCTGGACACGATGGTCTCCACCGCATTTTCCGGCTTGATGGCAACCTGCAATTGAATGTCAACATTTTTTTCTCCGTTGTATTTCAAATAAGGCAAAACTTCTGGGTCTTGAACCGGACCTGGCACCCTGAAAGGTTCAAGTGCATCAAGCGTAACCAACCATGGAGAAACCGTTGAAATAAAATTTTTTGCCAGAAAAGGACCAAGTGGAACATACTCCCATCTTTGAATATCACGTGCACTCCAATCATTGAACAGCAACATTCCGAAAATATAATCATCTGCTTCTGCGGTTGAAATATTTTGTCCCAGGGGTTTTCCATCGAATGTTACGAAAGCCACTTCGAGTTCAAAATCCAATTGTTTGGTAGGACCGAATACCGGCATGGTATCATCACTGGCATTGGTTTGTCCTTTGGGACGATGAAAAGGAGTGCCACTGATGGTAATACTCGAAGCACGTCCATGGTATCCCACAGGGATATGTTTCCAATTTGGTAAAAGCGCTTTTGCAGGATCACGAAACATGGTACCCACATTGCGCGCATGGTCTTCACTGCTATAGAAATCTGTAGTCGCCAACTTTCACCGGCATGAGCAATTGCACTTCATTTTGATTGAAAAGCACTTGCCGCACGTGATGTTCCTTATCTCGAAGATCAGGCATATCACTTCTCAGCAATTTCGAAACACGGTTGCGCAAATCACGCATGCCCAGTTTACCATGTCTCATGCAACGGTTCAAAGAGTCACTTACCATATCATCGAGTGTAAATGGAAGATTTTCCAGATATCCCATCACGTGCAATGCTTTCAAATCGATAAGTTTATCGCCGATGGCACAACACACGTGCGGCAATTGACTTTCTGTTCTAAAAATACCGAATGGCAGATTTTGAATTGGAAAATCGCTGTCCGGAGCTACTTCAACCCAGGACTTTAATTTGGGATCGTTGGCTTTGATATCTTGCATAGGCACAAACTTACACGCATAAAGGCAGGTTCGTATCAATCCGGTATGACTTTCATAAGCCCTTGTGAAGAATCCGATTGGAATTGGGCCACACTCCGTGTATTTTCACCACAGAAAATTCAAAACAGCCATGCCATTTCTGCGCAATAGAAATCTGATAATCATCCTGATGTTTGGCAGCATCATAGCGCTGGTTGTGCATTTCGCGATAATTGCTGCATATGGTTTTCGGGATCAGTTACCTGTATCTGCAACAAAAATCACGGATCGGTATTGCGTTCCAATGTTTCATCAGAACTGGAAATTATTCGCCCCTGATCTTCCTAAATATGATGTCCAATTGGCTTATCGGTACAACCGCAATCAATCGTGGAGTGGATGGAGCGATATCACAGAAAGTTGTGGTTTTTCAAGATTTTCAAAAATGGAAACCATTGAACAGGGATTCAACACACAACTTGCATGGCAAGTGGTAAATAATTATTATGCCCGAGATGGCCGTGCCCAGTTCGACAGGATGGTGCAGAGCCCTGCTTATGCCAACAGTCTTTTTTATGTGCTCAAAATGCACCAACTGAATGTTGATTCTATCAAACCGGATTCAGTGCAGATTAAATTGAAATTTGTATTCACACCACCACCGGATCAAGCGCATTCCATTCAAAGTTCCGAACTGGAGTTTCCTGTTTACGCACCGATATAAAAGATGAATTTTTCCGAAAAAATATATCAGAATCTCTGCACGCAGGTAAATCATACCGGAGCATTGAAGATCTTCACAGCGTTGGTCTATTTGTGGTTTCCGATAAATATTTTGTTGCTTTATGATGTCAAAGATTTGTTGTGGGGAATTGACAATGTATTTTACCGACACGGGCACACGGATGGTTTCATCGAAAATTTTTTCTATCAGCTGGTTTATGATGCAACAAGATTTCGATTCATCTTCTTCACGCATCTGATTGCCGCATTATTGAGTGTGATTCAACGCAAGTGGTCATTCATACCGAGAATCATCACTTGGAGCACGGCATGGATACTTTTTTATGCAGCCATCGAAGCATTCAATTCCGGGATGATGATCATGATATCATTGGCATTGTATGCAAGTGTGATACATCCTGGGGCCACACATCCGATTCGAATTCTATGGACGAATCTTGCGAGATACGCCTGCATCATACAAATCAGTCTGGTCTACTTCACGGCAGCCATCTATAAACTTAGTGGAGAACAATGGCTTGCAGGCGATGCTTTTTATTACACCGTACATATCCGCCATTTTGCATCGGATTTCTGGATCTCGGAGAAAATGCTCTCACAATCTTGGATACTCGCTGCAATCACATGGGCCGGCCTACTCTATCAACTGATTTTTCCTGTGATGGTCTGGGTGAAGAGAGGAAGAACCTTATTTCTTATCGCGGGCATTTTCTTTCACCTTTTCATTGGTTTGTTTTTGCACTTGTGGGATTTCGCCAGTGCGATGATTTTCTGTTATGCGATTTTCATGCATGAAAAAACAGCAGAAAGAATTCTCAGGTTGATACCTCGAAAGAGATAACCCGATTTTAATTCAAAAAAAAACCCGCCATAAAGACGGGTCATTTCTTTTCACCTGAAAAAAATTACAACAGTTCGTTGATGATTTTTTCTACGGTATATCCTTCGGCTTCTGCCTTGTAATTGCGAACGATGCGATGGCGCAGAATAGGTTCTGCAACGGCGCGAACATCTTCGATATCCGGGCTGTATTTTCCATTCAGCGCAGCATGACATTTTGCACCGATGATGAGGTATTGCGACGCACGTGGACCAGCACCCCAACTGAGGAAATTGGTCACCATGGGTGTTGCCATAGCCGTATCTGGTCTTGTTTTCGCAACCAGTTTCACAGCATATTCAATGACGTTGTCTGTCACAGGCATTTTGCGAATGAGTTGCTGGTAAAAAACAATTTCTTCACCGCTGATCACCGGAGAAAGTTTTGGAACCACATTCGTGGTGGTGCTTTTCACGATCTGAATTTCTTCCTCAAGTGTAGGATAGTCTACCCAGATATTCAACATGAAGCGGTCGAGCTGAGCTTCCGGAAGTGGGTATGTACCTTCCTGTTCGATGGGGTTTTGAGTAGCGAGTACAAAAAACGGCGAAGGCAATTCATAAGTATGACCAGCCGCTGTTACGCGGCGTTCCTGCATGGCTTCCAACAGAGCAGACTGAGTTTTAGGTGGAGTTCTGTTGATCTCATCTGCGAGGATGATATTCGAAAACAGTGGACCACGCACAAACTTAAAGTGACGGCTTTCATCCAGAATTTCAGAACCGATGATATCGCTTGGCATCAAGTCGGGGGTAAACTGAATTCGGTTGAAAGACAGTCCCAGCGATTTTCCGATGGAACTCACCAGCAAGGTTTTTGCTAGACCTGGCACACCCACGAGCAGACAATGCCCATTTCCGAAAATAGAAATGAGGACATTTTTCACCACTGCGTCTTGTCCGACAATGGCTTTGCGCAACTCCTGTTGTAAGGTGCTGTATTTTACTTTGAGTGAATCCAATGCTTCTGCATCGGAATTGAATTTAATTTCAGTCATAAAAATTTCTGGTCAAAATGCTGATGGCGAAAATAGTTTCTGTAATGATACGGAGTAAGTACGCAAACTGTTAAGGTTTGTTTTTTACCCATGGAAACTGGAATGCACAAGATGAAAAATCTTCATGAACAGTGATTGCCGTTCCTACAACTTTTTTCTTCACCCACTTATCGGTAGCCTTTTGGCGGGCATCAGCTTCGGCAATTCTTCTGAAGATTTCATAATCGTCCTTCATATTTGCAGTGTGCGCAGGGGTGCGTTTATCGAGACGGTACACCACGTAGGATTGTGTTCCATCCTGGTTGGTGATCAAAATTGGATCACTGATTTCACCGGGTTTCATCCCCATCATCAATAAGTTCAATTCGCTGCTCAATCCTGAAACTTCATGTTTGGTGCCACCTGTTGCGGGATTGATCACTTTCCCTCCCTGATTTTTTGTTTCCTTGTCAGAGCTATAACGCATGGCCGCTGTGGCAAAAGTGATGGTATCGCTGCGCAAAACCGGAAGCAAACTTTCTAGTCTTATCCGGCAACTGTCCAGATCAGACTGGATTACTTTTGGTGACATCAGGATGTGACAGGATTCGTACAACTCTCCGCGTTTCTCAATCACTTTTACGAAGTGATAACCGTAGGTTGTGGAGAATACATTGCTGTATGAACCTTCTGGAGTATTGTACACGGCCGCTTCATATTCAGGGACGAAACTACCTTTTCGTTGTAAAGGATAACAACCGCCTTTGTAGCGTGATCCTGGATCTTCGCTCCACTTTGCCTCCTCCAACGTCATGGAAGACTTTCCAGCGACCAGATTGGTGCGAATGGAATCAAGCACATGCCTAACCCTATCGCGTTCAGACTCTCTGATATCGGGATTGATGGCAACTTTCGAATATTCGATTTGTTCGCCTATGAGTGGAATGGAGTCTTTAGGAATGGTATTAAAATATCTGGTAACGTCGGCAGGAGTAACATGCAAACTCCTGGTGATATTGTCCTGCATTCTTTGCACAAGCATTTGATCCTTGATCAGATCAAAATATTCATCACGCAATTGCGCGGAGGTTTTACCATAGTACTTTTCAAACTCTTCCACACTTCCGAACATTCCAACAAAATAATCGAGACGTTGTTCAACCTGCGCCTGTACCTCGCCATCGGTGACTTCAACACTGTCTAGTTTGGCCTGGTTGAGCAACAATTTCTGATAAATCAGATTTTCGTATACATTACATCTTTCTATGGCGTTGCCTGTGCTTTTGCCTTCCGACATTTCCAGCATAGCAGATTCCAATTCACTTTGCAAAAGTGTTTCATTACCGACTACACCGATGATGCGATCGACCACTTTTCCAGGTATTTGAGCATTGGCCCATGAACTGAATAAAGAGATAAATATGATGCTGAAAAACTTCATTGATTCCCAAAATAAGTTTTGATCTCGTTGTCTTGCAGAGCCTTCGAATACAGATCCTGTCTCATTTTCTCGAGTAGTTCCATCTTTCTTCTATTGATGATCATACTGCGAATTTTCTCACGTTCGAAACTCAAAGGAGATCTGCTTCCACTCAATTGATAGTCCGTAACGGTAAGCAGGTACAGATTGTTATCCTTTTCAAATTCCAGTGATTTCTTTTTCTGAAGAAATGTTTCCACATCATAAACTTCGATTGGAACCTGTTTGGTAAATTCATCCCAAAGTAGCCATTTATCCTCATCGAAATAATAACTGGCGCCGATATCCACACACATCTGCATCCACTTCACCATGTCTTCAGGTTTGGTCGAATTGAACAATTTGCGCAACTGACTCACATTTTTGCTGTCTGCAGCAATCGCACAAAATTTCACCTTCAGGATATAATCCTTCAGCTGAAAATTCTTTTCATTGTCACCGTAGTACTTTTCAATTTCTTCTTCAGTCACCATGGTATCGAGCTTCTGCCTCACCCATTCCTGCTCGTATGCATACGTCAGTAATGATTTGCGGTAATTTTCGATAAGCACTTCAAAATTTTGCTTTTCATCGGGAAGACTTTGCTCCGCTTTGCCGATAACCAATTGCTCAATGATCCAGTCCTGAATGTATCGTTGCGCCAGTTGAACGCTGTCTGCCGCGTTGGTATTATCGGGAATTACCTCACTAAGTTGTTGGATGGTCAGCACTTTTTCACCTACTTCCGCAACTATGGCGTCTTCACCGTTCCTTTTGTTACAGGTAGCGGTAAAGATTGCTGCAAGGAGCAACAGAAAAATGCGGATCTGGGTGGCCTTCATCAATGGATGGTGTAAAGCACATCTTTATTTACAACATACTTGTGTTTGTTACGCAACTGTTTGATCCATTCTTGTTCCAACCAGGTTTGATAGTCGGAAGTAATGAGACCTTTTGCATCTTCGAGTTTCTTGTTTGTAACAGGTCTGATGACTTTGATATCCGCCAGAAGAACTTGTCCGTCAGCATCAACAATCTCTTTTGTGATACCCGTTTTCCAATCTACCTGAGAAAGAATTTTACGGTCTTCGCGTGCCCAAATTCCTTCTTCAATCTGAAGATTGAGCTGTGAGTTTTGTTGAGTTCAGCAGCAATGGCAGATTTATCGAGGCCGAGGGCAAGCATTTTACGCAGTTCTGTAGCCACATTCGCATTGGCGCAAGTGTAGATCACAGTTTCAGCGCGTTCCGGCCACATGTACTTTGATGCATTGTTTTGATAAAATTCTGCAAGTCCTGCAGAATCCTTCACTGCTTTTGACCATACCTTTTGATCGGTCAGTTCGAATAAGAGAATACCTTCACGGTATTCCTTCATGAGGAGACGGAAGGCAGTGTGTTTTTGTTCAAGTTTTGAATCTTCTACGGCGAGAAGTTTTTCTTCGCCAAGACGATCAGATTGCATTTTAACGAATTCTTGAGGAGACATGGTTGGACGCGAGTTACCTCTTGTGCGCATGTAATCGTTGAATTCTTTCACAGAAATGTTTTTACCATCGATGGTATACAATGTCTTCTTCAACTGACTTTTCTTCAGATTGAGTTTACCTGTGAAAGCATTTGAATCCGCTTTCGCAATAATTTTAGACAATTCCTTTTGATTGACGGTGTATTTGTATTGTGTCTTCAACTTGTTCACGAATGAACTTCTGGTTTGTTCAGAACGACCATCTTTAGACACTTTGCTTTTCAGATCCTTTTCACGTTCTTCGAAAGTACCGTGAGGTTTGTATCCAAGACGCTTGATGATGTGCCATCCATAATCCGTTTTTACAGGTGTGCTGAAATCGCCATCTTTCTTCAGGTTAAAAGCAGCATCTTCAAATTCGAGTACCATTTTACCAGTGCCGAACCATGGCAGTTCACCGCCTTTTTTGGCAGAACTTTGGTCATCACTGAATTTAGAAGCAAGGTTGTCGAATGTCTCTTCTCCGCTGATGAGTTTTTGGTGGATTTCCGTGATTTTGTTCTGTGCGTTTTGTTCGCCGTTGGCTTCCGCCTTCGGTTTCACCATGATATGCGCTACATGAATTTCACCACGTGCTTCTCTTTTATCGTTTACTTTGATCAGGTGATATCCATAACGTGTTCGTACTGGCATAGAAACTTGACCAACTGGTGTTTTGTAAGCTGCTTCTTCAAAAGGATAGACCATTTGAAATGCCGTGAAGTAACCGAGGTCACCACCATTGTCTTTCACACTTGGATCTTCTGATCCTTCTCTGCTTTTCGCAATGGTAGAAAAATCTTCACCGGCGAGAATTCTTTCACGCAATGCCATACAACGGCTGTATGCTGCGAGTGTATCTGCAGGAAGAGCATTGGGATCCAGTTTGATCAGAATATGCTGAGCACGCACCTCAAATCTTTCATGATCGTAAGCCTCGCGAACCATACCGTTCAACATATCAGTATCGGTCAGGTAAGGGCGGGCCAATTGAGCGCGATAACCATCCAATTCATTTTTGAATTTGGTGACAGTGTCCAAACCAAGTTCACGAGCCTCTTTTACTTTCAGCTTGAAGTTGATGAACAACTCCATGTATTCATCCAATGATTGTTTGGTAATGGATGAATCCCGATTGTTTTTTCTGAAGATGTTTTCGAATTCTTCAAGGCTTGTAGGTTCACCATCTACGGTAAGAACCGCTGCATCCTTGTTTTGTGCAAACGAAGAGGAATGGAAAAAAAGTACAGCAATAACGATGAGAAAAAATTTACCCGTTTTCATATCGGTTTATTAAGGCAGTTTAATTAAAAGGAGCGCAAATTTAATCGAAGTCATGCAATAGAAGCCCACCAGATAGACGAAACCCATACACTGTTTGGGTAGCATCGAAGTGTCAGGCCGAAGCACGAAATGATTTCTGCGGCCATGAATACAGGTAAATGGTCACTTTCCCTCAAAAACCACTGTGAAAATGCGCATTTCCGCTTATTTCAGGCTGTAATTGGGCGCTTCGCGCGTAATGAAAACGTCGTGTGGATGGCTTTCCTTCATTCCAGCATTTGTAATCCGGATGAATTTGGAGCTTCTTAGCTCTTCGAGATTTGCTGCTCCACAATAGCCCATTCCGGCACGGAGACCACCAACGACCTGATAAACAACTTCCTGAACGGAGCCTTTGAAAGGCACGCGGCCCGAAATTCCTTCAGGGACCAATTTTTTGATATCATCTTCAGCGTCTTGGAAATAACGGTCTTTAGAGCCTTGTTGCATGGCTTCTACAGAGCCCATTCCACGGTATGCTTTGAATCTTCTGCCTTCATAGATAATGGTATCTCCAGGGCTTTCTTCGGTACCGGCGAGCATGGAGCCGATCATTACACAATGACCACCTCCCGCGAGGGCTTTAACGATATCACCGGTGAATCGAATTCCACCATCAGCGATGACTGGCACTGACTTATCCTTCAGACCATAGGCGACATCCATGACAGCAGTCAATTGGGGCACACCAACACCGGCGATAATCCTTGTGGTGCAAATTGAGCCAGGTCCGATACCAACTTTTACGCCGTCGGCTCCAGCTTCAACCAATGCATTGGCCGCTTCCGGAGTAGCGATATTGCCGACCACGACATCCACTTTATTTCCGAAAGTTGCTTTAAAAGACTTCAGCATCTCAAGAACACCTTTGGAATGTCCATGCGCAGTATCAATGACGATGGCATCAACTCCGGCTTTTACCAGAGCAGCTGCCCGATCTAAGGTGTCATGTGTAACACCAACAGCAGCAGCCACACGCAATCTTCCGAATGAATCTTTACAACTGTTTGGATAACGTTTCAGTTTGATGATATCCTTATAGGTCATCAGACCTATGAGTTTTCCGTCCTTACCAACGACCGGCAATTTTTCGATTTTATATTTCTGAAGAATTTCTTCAGCGGATTTCATGTCATTGGGTTTATCCGTTGTGATCAGATCTTTGGAAGTCATGACTTCGGTAATCGGCCTAGTCACGTCCTTTTCGAAACGCAGGTCTCGATTGGTGACAATACCACAAAGTTTTCCTTCCTCATCAACTACCGGGATACCGCCGATTCTGTTCTCCGCCATGAGTTTGAGTGCATCACCAATCACCGCGCTTTTTTCAAGTGTTACCGGATCCTGGATCATACCGCTTTCCGAGCGTTTTACTTTCCTGACCAAAGCAGCCTGGGCATCAATGCTCATATTTTTATGGATAACACCTATTCCCCCTTCGCGGGCCATGGCGATAGCCATTTCAGACTCTGTGACAGTGTCCATAGCAGCGGAGACTACAGGTGTATTCAGGGTGATGTTTCTGGAAAATTTTGAGCGAATGACCACTTCGCGCGGGAGTACTTCAGAGTATGCAGGAACAAGGAGTACGTCGTCGTAGGTGAGTCCTTCACCTACAAGCTTTTCATTGAGATAAGACATGAACGTTGAATTTATCCGAATAATAAATTCGCGCAAATGTAATGAAGAAACAGGTCCCTGCCGGATGAAATTCACGTTAAGCCATTCGGATCACCCATTTTAGAATACGACAGACTACTTTTAGTGAAGAGCGTACCAGTTGCAATAAAGCATTCTCGAATCAATCTCATGTGGATTTGATGAGATGATAACAATCGGTGTATGTGAGCCAATCAGAGGGGCACATCCACCACAGCATAATAAATTCAAACGCAAAAATTCGAAAGATCCTCAGGGGCAAATGGTGCCGTAGAGACCGCTGAAAATCTGCAGATCTATTACGGTTACAACATTGTCTTCATTCAGATCGGCTACACAGCTGGAAATACATCCGAATTCCTGGATAAGAACAATGAGGTCAACCACGCTAACGAAGCCATCGCAATTGAAATCAGCCAAACAACAGTCTTCATCCATTTCAACCACATTGACAGAAACAGTGCAGGTGGCAGTATTTCCGGAAGAATCTTCCGCAGTAAAAACAACCGCAGTGGTTCCAATTGGATAATCATCGGAAGCATTGCTGGTGCCATTGAAATCGTTTGTCACGGTAACTGTAGAGCAATTGTCAACAGCCACAGCATCATCCAATAAGACACTTCCAGTAAGTTCTCCAGCGGCAACCTGCACGGACACATCAGCCGGGCATGTGATTTCAGGATCATCATCATCAATCACTGTCAGAATAAAAGTACAAAAGGCGCTGTTTCCTGAATTGTCGGTGGCTGTGATGGTAATCGGATAATCGCCTGGTTGCGCATCAGTACCTGTCATAGGGTCCTGAGTAATCAATGGAAAAGGATCAACATCATCGAAGATGATGGCATCATCAGCATAATCGCCAACAATTGCGCAGAACTCATCTGTTGAGATGACCATATCAGGAGGACAAATCACTTGTGGCGGAACGAGATCTACAGCGAAATCGCCAGTAACAAAAATATCATCCACTGCAAAACTTGGGTCGGTAGCGTCACCATCGTCGTTGCTCGTCCATCTGAAAGCAATCTGCACATCTGTATTGTTGTTGGAGCTTGCAGGCAAGGCGATAGAATATGCAGTCCACAAACCTTGTGGAGCGCAGGTCAGAGCAGTTTTAGGCATATCCACCAATAGCGACCATGTAAGACCATCGAAATACCAAAGTGTGGCATTGTCAATGGCGTTCCCACCTTCCATATAATTAAAATTCACTACAGCATTTCCGATACCAGAGCAATTGATCACAGGCGATTCTGCACGTCGATCTGTTGCGCCGCATGGTATCAAACCACAGAAATCTTCCAAACCTTCAAAATAAGCTGCACCTAAATCACCGAGGATATCTACGTGACTTCCGATGTGCAGCGAAGGATCTTCACCACAAACACTACCGCATTGGCCGGCATCATTACCATTTTCTTCTGCGCTGATATACCATTGATTGGGAGTATCTGATTCTGCTCCAAGCACCACGACAGACCATGTGCCACCGCTCATGATAGAGAAATAGCCATCTGCGTCCTGACCAGAATTGCAACCGAAGCCAAAATCTTCAGTCCAAAAAGTAACATTTTGTGAAAATCCTAAGACAGGAAGTAACAGAAAGAGTAGTAGGGTTCTTTTCATAAGTATCGGTTTGGTCGTTAAGCAATGTTCTGTGCAACTCCCTATACAGGGTGTTTCACAGTCAAGTTTTGCGAAATGTAATGAAAAAACCCAAACTAACGCGAAAAGGTTGTCTGATCTACAGCATATTGTCCATTCATTCTGTTAAAATGCTGAATCGACCGAACCTTGGGAAAGGTTGTGAATAGATTAAGAAATTCATAAGTACAAATCAGAGAAGATAAAAGCAGCCGGATTAGTCGGATATATGGCTACAACCATCTCCAGAACTTTCACTACGATCAACGTATGATTGAAACATCATATCATTCATTTTTCAAAGAAAGAATCAAGGATTCCTTGTCAAAAACACCTTGAGGAGAAGGTCTGCCTGACTTCAATCTTTCATCGTTCGAAATAGCAATCACGGGCGACGAATCATTTTCCTTTTTCTTCCAAAAATCGAATAGGGTAATTCTTTCATATGTCAACTTATCCCGAAACAAAAAACAGAACAATTCGAAGAACCACACTTTGCGACCAATGTTGTAATACCATCTCATGGCAGATCTGATTCTCCGATCAGGATGAAACAAAACCCGAGCGATAGCCTTGGGTCTCATTTGCATGATGACTTCAATGCACTTTACTGCTAAGATCAATGCCATAGGATGCATGTATTTCATTTGTATCACTTGATGTTTGTAATCCCACAATGTCTGATCCTTTTGCACGATCAATTTGTCTTTGACACTTTCGAAATAAGGAGTCCATCGATGTGGTGTTACATAGAGCATTTGAATTTGATCTGGATCATAAGACAACAAGTGTTTTAGTCCATTGCAAAAATCTCGAGGTTTTTCTTCTTCAAAACCCACCACATAAGTGGCCATGGAAATAATATGATGTTTCCTGAGTAAACGAATTGCTTCGCGATCCTTTTGAATAGAGCCGGCTTTTCTGATGACAGAAAGGGTAGTTTCTTCATAATTTTCTATACCGAGGAGAAACCTTTCAAATCCAGCTTTTTTGTATAGATGAAGCACATCCGCATCTCGCACAATATTGTCTGCCCTGCATGAACCCACAAGAATTAATTTCACATTCTGCGCAATCAACGCTTCTAAAAAAGCAATCCATGCCTTTCGATTTGTCGTAGGATTTTCATCGGCAAAATTGATCACTTCAACGCCATGTTCACGATGGAGCATAGCCAATTCAGCTGCGAATTTTACGGGGTCTCGATGACGCCATTTTTTCCAGAATAAACTTTGACCACAATAGGTGCATGGATAGGGACAACCCCGAGCAAATTGAGCCACCACAGCTTTTCGTTTACCCCAATAAGTATAGTGATAACCCTTCATGAGTTCCCATCCGATGCGGTATTGTTCGAGGTCCCGAATCAAAGGAGCAACAGGCGTTGCAACAAGTTGATTGTCCTCCAAAAAAGCGATTCCTGCGATGTGATGCAACGACACGCCATTTTCCAATGCGTTCACCAAATCGAGGATGATTTGTTCACCTTCACCTCTAACGATAACATCAAAAGGATTTAGAACGGATAAAATATCTTCGAAATGATAGGTGGGAAAAACGCCACCCAATACAATCATCTGATCAGGTTTGATCTCTTTCACCTTTGATGCAATACGATCGATGATAGGTTGTGCAGAAGTAGAACCAGAGTGCCCGAAGAGCAACAGATCCGGTTTGTGCGCGAGGATATTCAAAATTATTTTCGATTCCGGCATCGGACCAAATTCCGCATCGAGTAAACGAACATCATGACCAGCGTCGATCAGTGGTCCACCGATGGAAAGCAGACCAAGTGGAGGAAGGTGTTCATTGGGAATACGGCTGCCGATTGAACGATGTGGCACATTGACAAGAAGAATTCTCATAAGTTTGGATTTGGGTTGGGTAAGGATTCCCCAACGCTCACAACCATGTCTGATTTTGTCGTTCACATAAGTTCCATTTTGGCAAAAATTTTCACCATAAAAACAAAAAGCCCGCTGAAGTTCAGCGGGCTTTTGAAATATACAGGTCTAAATCAATCTTAGCAAACGCCCTGATCGAGCATAGAATCAGCCACTTTCACGAAACCGGCGATGTTGGCACCTTTCACGTAATTCACGTGATCACCTTCCGTTCCGAATTTCACACAAGAAGCGTGGATGTCTTTCATGATATTATGCAGACGTTGGTCTACTTCTTCACGAGTCCAAGATAGACGCAGAGAGTTCTGCGACATTTCAAGACCTGAAGTAGCTACACCACCAGCGTTAGATGCTTTACCAGGAGCGAACAACACTTTGGCATTCTGCAAATTGGTGATTGCTTCCGGTGTAGAAGGCATATTCGCACCTTCAGCGACAGCAATAGCGCCATTTGCGATGAGTGCTTTCGCATCATCACCGTTGAGTTCGTTCTGAGTTGCGCAAGGCAGAGCGATATCGCATTTCACTCCCCAAGGAGTTTTGCCCGCAACATATTCGCATTTGTATTTATCAGCGTATTCTTTGATGCGGCCGCGTTTCACATTTTTAAGATCCATGATGAATGCGAGTTTGTCCGCATCGATACCATCTTTATCATAGATATAACCATCGCTATCTGAAGCAGTAACCACTTTGGCACCGAGCTGAGTCGCTTTTTCGATGGCATACTGAGCAACGTTTCCAGAACCAGAAACGACAACGGTTTTACCCGTGAATTCCAGTCCTTTGGTTTTAAGCATTTCTGCAGCGAAGTACACACAACCATAACCTGTAGCTTCAGGACGGATGAGTGAACCACCCCAGTTGCGTCCTTTACCGGTGAGTACACCAGTAAATTCATTGCGGAGACGTTTGTATTGACCGAACATGAAACCGATTTCACGACCACCAACGCCGATGTCACCAGCAGGAACGTCGGTATCAGCGCCAATGTGACGGAAAAGTTCGCTCATAAAGCTTTGACAGAATGCCATTACTTCACGGTCGCTTTTTCCTTTAGGATCGAAATCAGATCCACCCTTTCCACCGCCCATTGGGAGAGTAGTGAGGGAGTTTTTGAAGATCTGTTCAAAACCGAGGAATTTCAATACCGAAAGGTTCACTGTAGGGTGGAAACGAAGACCACCTTTGTACGGACCGATTGCAGAGTTGAATTCCACACGGAAACCTCTGTTTACTTGTACTTCACCTTTGTCGTCTACCCATGGCACACGGAAGATGATGGTACGCTCTGGTTCCGCTATACGCTGCAACACTTTCGCTGCTTTGTATTTAGGATTTTCTTCGATGTATGGAATAACCGCCTCGGCTACTTCGTGCACCGCTTGCAGGAACTCAGTCTCATTAGGGTTCTTGCCTTTGATGTCCGCCATGAAGGCATCTATCTGTGCTTGATACTTGTTTGCCATTATGCAATTGAGTTTTTAAAATTAACTTTTTTAAAACGGGGGCGAAAGTAATCGTGATTTTCAAACTGTTCACTTCAGATTTCAGAATATTGCAAAAAGAAACCACCCGATGGTTATTTTCGTTCAAGCGATCTAACTGAAGTTCAGAACATATATGAGACACCATAAGCCATTTATCACCTTCCTTGGAATCCTGATATTCATCAGTTTGATTTCTTCCTGCAAAAAAGAAAAACCAGACCCAGAGGATCCCAATACAGAACAAACCGATACTACTGGCAACAATGCCACCGCTGCTGACAGCATATATATGTTATTCACTGCCCAGGTGAATGGCGTTGGTTTTGAAGCAGATACCAATATGATTTCCTACGAATTCGACGATGCGTTGCAATTGCACGTTATCACCGCTGCAGATGGTGTTGGGCATATTGTTACCCTGATGATGCAAAGTATTGAACCCGGTACCTATGAAGTTGATTTCGACAACAACATTGTCATTTATCAAAACGGTTTGACCATCTACAATGGCGGCTTCAATCCTGAGGGACAGATTGTGATCACACATCATGAAGACAATACCATTTCAGGTACTTTTCATGCGTCGCTATTCAATTTCGACACAGCTCAGGAACTAGAAGTCACCAGTGGACATTTTATACACCTGCCCGCGATGTAGAAGAAAAAGATCACAAAAAGGGATATTTCGCCCAAACCCTCAAAAGAGGATTTTCACATGGGTGATGTCTTTAAATTTTAAGCAGTGTAAAACTGTTTCAGATTAGAATTTATATTCAAATCCGATGGTCGGCAGGAATGGTAGCTGATCAATTCTTTTACCTGAAATCCTGTCGATATAAAACACATTCGCTCTGTTGTAGAGGTTTGTGGCCCTGCATTTACATCTAATGATGTCTCATTTTGAATTTGAATGAGCGTTTGATGCTGATATCCAATCTGTGGTAGTATGGAAGTCGTCCGCCATTGAGATCAGCATATTGAACGGTGAGGTATTGCGAATTTCCAGTGAGGTAATCGAGAGAAATTCCGCCATTGGCAGTTTGGCCTTGATAGAAACCTTGTGTTTGAGTAAAAGGCAATCCACTACCCAGATTCCAACGCACGCTCACTTCATAGGCACGGTCTTTTCCGAAATTGTAGTTACCGATGAGGTTCAAGTTGTGACGGCGGTCGAATACCGGCGGATACCAGCGGAATCCATCCCAACGATTCACCTTGGCAAGCGAATAGACCAGATTGAAGTAGTAACGCTTATCCTCATATTTCAAAACCATATCACCACCAGCGGCCCATCCTGTTTCCACTACAAAATCACGACGGAGTTCTTCCGGTTGATCCTGATTTTCCGCCGTATCGTCGAATATTTTATTGCGATTGGTATTGGTCAATTGACGGAAATCGCGATAATAACCCTCCACATTCAGGTTCAATTTTTCAGTGATATCAAATTCAAAACCGGCGATATAGTGTATCGCTTGCTGGAGTACATTTTTGATTTCCTTTTTCTCCAGATCAGGAGTGGTGTATTCATTTTGCAGATTCTCAGGACCTGCGAGGAAACCATAGAAAAGATTCACCACATCTCTATCACTATTGGTTGCCATCAGGTTTTGGGTATAAAGACCAGTAGCCGCTTTCAAACGCAGACGTTCAGTGACTTTGTATTTCAATCCAAGGCGCGGTTCCGGCGAGAATACCGCCAGTGTGCTGTAGTATTGAATACGAAGACTTGGCTCAACTACCCAGCGTTTTCTATTGAGCTTGTAATCGAAAAATGCATTGAGTTCAGTCGTGTTTTGCTCGTATTCGATGATACGTGCATTGTCGAGTGAAGCGAAGGTTTTGTAATAGGTAGAGAACCCAACAACCTCAACACCATATCGCAGTACATCTTTATCAATGTTGTATTTGAAATCCAATCCAAAATTGAAGCTTGTGATCGCACTTGAGCGGTCTTCTTTGTTTTCTTCCTGAAGAATAATTTCATATTTGCTTCTGGCGAAATTTCCGCTGATCAATACAGGAGAAGAAGAAGGAGAAACAACGAAATTCCCACCACCGCCATTGTTTTTCCAATTCAATGAAGCCAAACTTTGATAGCTGTTTACTGCATCATTGAAAGAGAATCCAAAAGCATTGAATTTGGATCCGGTGCTTCCTCCGAACGAAACTTTACCATAAATATCCCCATAATTGAAAGGCAAACCGTTGCCATCGTTGATTTGTGGATACAGCATTTTAGAACTCTGATCCAGATAAGACTTTTTAGCAGAGAGGATATATGAAATACCTGATCCATTAGGGCGAAGTTTACGGAGAGGACCTTCTATCTGCACTTTCACGCCAAAAGGATTGACACCAATGTTACCATCCATTCCACGTTTATTTCCATCACGTGTAGAGATGTCCATCCGAAGAAATTCTACCACCGTATTGAGCGCTGAAACCGCCGGTATAAACATCCGCATTCGAGATCACATCTGTATCAAAAACGGAGAACAGTCCGATGGAGTGAAATGCGTTGTAGACAATCATACCATCGAGCAGAACCTTATTTTGAACCGGAGATCCACCGCGGACATAAATCTGACCACCCTGATCACCGGTAGAGATGATACCAGGCAATGTGGTGAGAGCCTGCACCAAATCCGGCGAACCACCAAAACTTGGGATTCGTTTGATGTCTTTAGTGCGCATGGATTCCACCGAAATATTGACGTTGTTTCGCTGATTATCACCTTCTTCTGTAATGGTGATTTCACCAAGGATGAGATCATCCACTTCCAGCATGTAATTCTTGGTGAGCAGCTTATCATTGGTCACAACAATTTGCTCTCTGATTTCCTTGAAACCAAGTTGTTTGATGACGAGGGTATAATTACCTGCAGGCACCTTGGTGAGTGAATAAAAACCATTTTCATCGGTCTGCGTACCGTATTGAGTTCCTTCGAGAATAACAGAAATGAACAATACCGGCTGACCCGATGCGGCATCCTTAACGAATCCACGCACGGAACCCTGAGCTTGAGCGAAAGCCGCAGAAATCATGAAAACTAGTACAAAAAGCAGTCGGTGTAATATGGCCATAATCGCAGGTAGTAAAGAAAAAAGCGACGCGAATGTAAGGTCGGCTGCACAAAACTGAAATCAAGATTTTCCCAAAACCGTGAAATTATCTCCTATCCGCGGCCTCATTCCGTTACATCTTTGTAGTGTATAATCATGGATGAATACACCGAAATATTGACTCAAGGCTTCCCTGTGCCTGATTTTCAGAACTTTTATCGCGAGGTGATCAAACAAATCGATAAAGACTTTCATCCTTATGCAGAATTGGCCACACCTGATGGACCCATCACACCGGATTGGATCTACACTTCATTGAACAACATGGTGAATACAATTGTCGCCGACCAGAATTCGGTGCTTGGTGCGATCATCTACCGCGTAGACCTACCAGAAAAGCATGTGCGCAAGGTCATGAGCAATAAAGGGGTTCAAGAAAAACCTGAAGAACTGACCAGAATGATCTTGCGCCGTGAAGCACAGAAAGTCTGGATCAGGCATCATTTCAAAGGTTGAATACAAGGTGTTCAGACAAAACAATCATCTCACTCTATGCCACAACAACGATCCTGAATGCATCATTCCAGATGCAACGTTCGTAATCTTCGGCTACAAAATATAACTTTCTTGGAAACTGCACGTAACTTCGCGTTCCCTAATCAAGGAAGATCATCGAATGGACAATCATTCTTATGTCGGCAACAGTGACGTCTCGGCGATAGACGCGTTGTATCAGCAGTACAAACAAAATCCGGAATCAGTAGATATTTCCTGGAAACGGTTTTTCGAAGGATTTGAATTCCGCATGACGGAATTTGACGCATTACCAGCCGGAGGATCCGGAACGGCGGTTTCAGGAGAAATGGCGAAAGAATTCAAGGTCATTAATTTGATCAATGCTTATCGTCAACGAGGACATCTGTTCACTGAAACCAATCCGGTTCGCGAACGCCGCAAACACACCCCTACTCTAGATCTCGAACACTTCGGATTAGTAGATTCCGATTTGGACATCGTATTTCAAGCCGGTGCTGAGGTGGGTATTGGACCTGCCAAACTCCGTGACATCATCGCTCATTTAAAAGATTGCTATTGCAAACATATCGGTATAGAATACATGTATGTGCGCGACCCTCAGCGTGTATTGTGGTTGAGAGAACGTATCGAACAAGTGAATAAACCCAAATTCGATACGGAAGAGAAAAACAATTTCTGGAAATGGCGAGCAAGGGCATCCTTGTTCGAACAATATGTCCACAGGAAGTTTGTCGGTGCCAAAAGATTCAGTGTAGAAGGTTGTGAAGCTATGGTACCAGCAATGGACTATGGTGAGACATGGTGGAGACATGGGAGTGAAGGAATTTGTCATTGGCATGGCTCACCGTGGCCGACTCAATGTGCTCACCAATATCATGGGCAAACCACAGGAACAGGTATTTGCAGAATTCGAAGGTTTGGAGTATGATGAAGAAAGCAACTTCGATGGTGATGTAAAATACCACTATGGATATTCGAATGACATCACCACCGTGAATGGCAATGATGTTCACCTCACCCTTTGTCCTAACCCTTCACACCTTGAAGCGGTGAATCCCGTTGTAGAAGGATTGTCCAGGGCTAAAATTGATCATTACCTCAACAGCGAAGACAAAATTGTACCTGTACTTGTACACGGCGATGCCGCAGTAGCAGGTCAAGGTATCGTATATGAAGTCGTACAAATGGCGCTTCTCGACGGATATCGCACCGGAGGCACTATACATATTGTGACCAATAATCAGGTTGGTTTTACCACCAATTATCTTGATGGACGATCATCGACTTACTGCACTGATGTTGCCAAAACAACACTTTGTCCGGTATTCCACGTGAATGCAGATGATGTGGAAGCGGTGATAGAAACCATGAAAATTGCATTGGAATATCGCATGCGTTTTCACATGGATGTTTTTGTAGATCTTCTCGGTTATCGCAAATATGGTCACAACGAAGGTGATGAGCCGAAGTTCACGCAGCCGACGTTATACAAACTCATTGCATCACATCCATCGTTGCGCGAGATTTATCTCAATCAACTCATCGCGGAAGGAGTTGTGGATGAGGCACACGGCGAAACCGTGAAAAAGAGTTTCGAAAACATGCTTGATTCGAGACTCGAAATTGCCAAGACCATGAAAGTGGCCCAGGTAAAACACTTCCTCGAAGAGACTTGGAAAAATATTCGCAAAGCCACAGCAGCAGATTTCGAAAAATCTCCTGAGACAGGTTTTGATAAGAAGAAACTCACCATATTGGCGAAGAAAATTAGTACACTTCCTTCCGGTGAAAAATTCATATCAAAAACTGCCAAGGTATTTTCAGATCGTCTGAAGATGGTGGAAGACGACAAGCTTGATTGGGCGATGGGAGAATTGCTGGCATATGCAACTTTGCTCGAAGAAAGACATCCTGTACGTCTTAGCGGGCAAGATGTAGAGCGCGGAACATTTTCACATCGGCACGCAGTAGTAAAAACAGACGAAGACAATGAGAAGGAGTTTATTCTTCTCAATCAGATTTCAGATAAACAAGCCAAATTTTCTGTATTCAATTCATTGTTGAGTGAATATGGCGTGCTTGGATTTGACTATGGATATGCATTCGGCACTCCAGATGGGTTGACCATTTGGGAAGCACAATTTGGTGACTTCAACAATGGTGCTCAGATCATCATCGATCAGTTTATCAGCGCAGCAGAAGACAAATGGCGCACGATGAATGGTGTTGTTGCCACATGGATATGAAGGACAGGGAAGTGAGCACAGTTCAGGAAGACTTGAGCGTTTTCTTCAACTCAGTGCTGAACACAACATGCAAATTTGCAATTGCACGACGCCGGCTAATTTTTTCCATTTACTGCGTAGACAGGTCAGAACGGATTATCGCAAACCTTTGGTGGTATTTACACCAAAAAAATTGCTTCGATATCCCAAAGCAGTTTCATCCATGGATGAAATGTCCAAAGGAAGATTTATGGAGTTGATTGAAGAGTCGGGCATCCATAAAAAGAACATTGATACTGTGGTGTTCTGTTCTGGAAAAGTTTATTACGACATCCTCGAGTACAAAGAGAAAAATGGTATTGGAGAAAACATGTCAGTGATACGTTTAGAGCAACTCTATCCATTGCCAGAAACACAGATTCGCGAGGTCATTGCTTCCTATGGCAAAAACATCAAACTCATTTGGGCGCAAGAAGAGCCGGAAAATATGGGTGCATGGGGCTACATCTTAAGAACCATGCGTGATTTAC
>JADKIZ010000019.1 GCA_016722445.1 Flavobacteriales bacterium
TCCAATCATAACCCAATGGTCTGATCACTGGTTCAATGCCATGCCCCAATTTTCCGATGAAAGAATATTCGAGATTATCTACTTTATAAATACCAAAGGAAGAATCTGCAGCGGTGGTAGCATTGACTTGATTACTTGATGTATCAAATGGTCCGTATGAAGCAAGTGCCCAGAGAATGATCGATATGGCAAGGATGACCTTTCCGGCATCAAACACAAATATTTTCACTTTCTCCCAAAGATGTAGAAATACATATTTCCAAACGGGCAATTTGTATTCCGGCATTTCCATGATGAGATAACCGGGAGCAGAACTACGAATGAATATTTTCATCACAAATGCCACCAACAATGCCGAAACAAGTCCGAGCATGTAAAGTCCTAACAGCACGATGCCCTTTAAATTGAAAACACCCAGTACCATGTAGTCTGGAATAACCAATGCAATGAGCAATGTGTAAACAGGAATGCGTGCGGAACAACTCATCAACGGCGCAACCATGATGGTGATCATCCTATCTTTCCAACTGCTGATGCCTCGTGCCGACATGATACCGGGTATGGCACATGCGACACTGCTCATCAATGGAACTACACTTTTTCCATTTAATCCAAATGGTCTTACGAGTTTGTCCATGATAAATACCACACGCGACATGTAGCCGGATTCTTCAAGCAATGACAAAAAGAAAAACAGCAATGCAATTTGTGGAATAAATACAAGCACGCCACCAATTCCGGGAATGATGCCTTCTGCAATTAAATCGGTGAATACACCATCAGGTAACATTCCCTTGGTCCATTGACTCAATTGAAGAAATCCCACATCAATCCATTCCATTGGATATGACGCGATGTAATAAATCACCTGGAAGATGAGAAATAAGATGGTCAAAAAAATGGCATAACCCCACAGTGGATGCACAGCAATTCGATCAATTCGTCGCGAATAGTTTTCCTTTCTATTTTCTACAGGCTGCTGAATGCGCGATAACATTCTGCGTATTTCACCATAACGTTTGGTGGTATCGCTCAGTTGTGCTTCGGCATTGTCGAGAATGTCCAGCGGTGAATGGTCGCCAAATTTTTTCGTGATGACAACCGGCTGGTACTTGTCAATCAATTGATGCAATTCCTTCAAACCCTCTCCGGTTCTTCCATTCACTTCAATCACGGGAATGCCATTCAACTCTTTAGAAAATTGAAGGATATCTGCCTTCTGTTCTCGTTTGGCAGCGATATCAGGCATGGTCAATGCGATCACCAGCGGCAAACCGAGATCGTGCAATTGAGTAAATAGCAATAGATTTCTCTCGAGATAAAGTTCATCAGCCACATAGATGAACAAATCAATGTCGGGCTTCGCAAGTTGCTGTTTGACAAAGTCTGCAACAACGCGCTCATCATCAGATTGAGGAAAAATACTATACGTTCCAGGGAGGTCGATGACTTCTACTTCGATGCCATTCTCCAGACGAAATTGTCCGGTTTTCTTGTCTACAGTAACACCAGGGAAATTGCCAACCTTCTGTCTTAATCCCGTAAGCTGATTGAAAAGGGAACTTTTACCTGTATTCGGATTTCCTGTAATTGCTATTTTCCGCATGATACTCCAGCTTGTCTGATCAATCCATCAGGGTGATGATTTGTGCCTCTGATTTTCGGAGTGAGAGAACATAACCGCCGACATCTATCGCGATGGGATCGCCAAAGGGTGCTTTGAAAAGTACAGTGACTTTACGGCCTGGTAAAAGGCCCATTTCCGACAACTTCAATGATAAACGGTGTGGTTGCAATGACTTGACTATGCCGGACTCACCTGACTCAAGAACCGATAGATCTGTATGTTTTGGTGCGGAATACTTCACGCGGTAAAGATGCTTTTACTTTTTGTTAATATTGAATACCCCAAAAATGGTATTTGTTGATCTCCTAACCTATGCTGAATATCATATCTTCTTGTCTTGCTGTGAATCAATAGATTAACGATGCAATGTGGAGATCTATTTCTTTTTAGAAGAAAATAATTGAATTCAGATAAACTATATCGTAATATTGCAATATTAAAATAAAGATGGGAACAACCAAAACAGAACACTTCACGGACAAGCAGAATGCGACGGCATCGATGCTCAAAGCCCTTGGACATCCAGCCCGTATTGCCATTATGGAATTTCTCATCACCGCGAATCATTGCATTTGTGGTGACATCGTGAATGAGATTCCGTTGTCGCAACCAACCATATCGCAACATCTGAAGGAATTGAAAAATGCCGGGCTCATCAAAGGACGTGTTGAAGGAAATGCTATCTGCTATTGTGTAAATGAGCAGTCTATTTCAGACATCATTGGATATTTCGGCAACATCACCAACAAGATAAATCAACGAGCGGGTAACTGCTGTTAAACAATCAATACCATGAAACTTTCACAATTCATTATCAACTTACAGACCATCGAACAAATGAGTTTCATCCTTCCGGATGGACAAACGATTCCGGCTCATTTTCACATCACGGAAGCCGGACTTAGTACCAAACACTTCATCGATTGTGGTGGAACCATCCGTATGGAAAAGGCTATAAACCTGCAGCTTTGGGTGGCCGGCGATCTCGATCACAGGCTTACTTCATCCAAGATGAAAAAAATCATGGATCTCGCTTCTCCTCTATTCGGACAAGAGGATCTAGAAATTGAAGTAGAATATCAGACTTCTACCGTAGGCCGTTATGGTTTGGATTTCGATGGAAAAAATTTCATGCTGACAACAAAAGAAACGGATTGTCTTGCCAAAGATCATTGCGGTATTCCGACCGACAAACTCAAAGTCAATCTTTCTGAACTGGGGAAGTAGAAAGCGTCTTGCTGCGCACCAAGCAGCGGTTGCTGCTCATGAAGTAGTCGAAAAAAGAAGGAACTGTGAGAATCGCGTGAAATGGCCAGCATGGCGACTTATCTTCGCGCGCTCAAAATTTTTCCGGAATGCTCAATGTTTCTAATGTATCGCTCCGTTATGGCAAGCGTATTTTGTTTGATGAAGTCAACGTAAAATTTACGCATGGCAATTGTTACGGTGTGATTGGTGCCAACGGCGCAGGTAAATCAACTTTCCTAAAAATTATCTCTGGTGAAATAGAACCACTTACCGGTGAAATTGCAATGGGGACTGGCGAGCGAATGAGTGTTCTGAAGCAGAACCACTTTGAATTTGATATCTATACCGTGCTACATACCGTTCTGATGGGCAACAAAGTCCTTTGGAACCTTATGAAAGAAAAGGACGCCATTTATGCCAAACCTGATTTTACCGATGAAGACGGAGAAAAGGCGGCGGAACTTGAAGTTCAATTCGCAGAAATGGACGGATGGAATGCGGAAAGTGATGCTGCGAATTTGTTGAGCGGACTCGGAATCAAAGAGGAAGAGCACAACAAATTAATGAGTGAACTGAATGGTAAAGATAAAGTTCGTGTTCTTCTGGCTCAGGCTCTTTTCGGAAATCCTGAGATTTTGCTACTGGATGAGCCTACGAATGACCTTGATGTGGAAACCATTTCCTGGCTTGAAAACTTTTTAGCTGATTTTCAAAATACCGTTATTGTTGTCTCTCACGACCGTCACTTCTTGGACGCAGTTTGCACGCACATTG
Source organism: Flavobacteriales bacterium (assembly GCA_016722445.1). Taxonomy (GTDB): domain Bacteria; phylum Bacteroidota; class Bacteroidia; order Flavobacteriales_D; family Sanyastnellaceae; genus JAIBBG01. The sequence continues at coordinate 3,650 of JADKIZ010000019.1, forward strand.
TCGATATAGACTTCAGTAAAATTCAGTTATATACTGGCAATTACACATTCTGGTACGAATCCAGTCAGCTTGCCCTGAGACAACGTGCTGATCAAAACAAAAAAGTCGAAGACAAAAGGAAAGAATTGCAAGAGTTCGTGGAGCGATTCAGTGCGAATGCTTCGAAATCAAGACAGGCCACGAGTCGTAAAAAACTTTTGGATAAACTTGTTGTTGATCAGATACAGCCATCAACCCGCAAATACCCGGGTATTATATTTCGTCCTGAAAGAGAATGTGGCGATCAAATTCTCAACGTAGAAAAGCTCTCTAAAAAATCTGCCGAAGGTGTTGTGCTTTTCCACGATGTGAGTTTCACATTGATCAAAGGAGATAAAGTGGCCATCTTGTCCAAAGAACACAGCGCCATTACAGCTTTTTTTGAAATCATTACCGGACATCTTCAACCGGATCAAGGGGAATACAATTGGGGCAGTACAATTACTTCCGCTTATTTACCGAACGATAATGCCGATTATTTCAATACAGATGATAACCTCATCGATTGGCTTAGACAATATTCAAAGGATAAGGATGAAACGTATGTGCGTGGCTTTTTGGGTAAAATGCTCTTCAGTGGTGAAGAAGTAATGAAGAAAGCCAATGTATTGAGTGGTGGAGAAAAAGTGCGTTGTATGATTTCGAGAATGATGTTGTCTGGCGCCAATTGTTTGGTGATGGATGAACCAACGAATCACCTCGATCTTGAATCCATCACTGCATTCAACAATGCAATGAAAGATTGGAAAAACATCACTCTTTTCACATCTCATGACCATGAGTTTATGCATACAGTAGCCAACAGGATCATTGAAATTACCCCAAATGGCATCATCGATAAACGAACATCTTTTGATGAATACTTGTCGGATAAAGGTGTTATCGAGCAACGCAAGACAATGTACTGAGCTGTGGTAAAAATGGGTTTTGATGGTTTGATTCAATCACCTCACTTCTCTTGGTTTTGTATATGCCGAATCTACCATCAGGCTTTCTAACCTGATTTTCTCTGATCCATCCGGATGAATCAATTTCACGGTGCAATTGTGCTGTGGTTTTCCGCCTTCATGAAACGTCACAAACAGGAATTCTGAGCTTGTTGGGGTTACGGTTCCAACAATGTTTAAGTAAGTGATGTGATGTTTGGATCGCAGCAATTGAAATGAATCCTCAAATGGTATGAGACATATTTTTTTGTCTTCTATGATCACGGGTAATTCGATGTCGGGAAAATCATCATGCCTGCCAATAAAGATCGTATCTGTCGTTTCAGAATTCTGAGCATTCGTCCACTTGATGTATTCTTCAATGGCTCTGGTGTAACAATTTATGGTGTTAATCTGTTCTGAATTCTGATCGACCTGATGAGTTGGATTCTCCGATTTTCCTGCAGTATCACAACTTTGTATTGTGAGACCAATAAGAAAAGAGATTACGATTATTTTCAAAAATCCAATCCGATGAATCATAGGCGGCGCTGTGTTTTCCATTTCCCTTCAGTTTCAGGTGATGATTTTGATGAGTATGTTCTCCCTTTCGGCTGTGAATTTGATCTTAAAAACAGTCATGTCGGCAATTTAAGAAAATCAGATTCCGGGAACTACATACTGAGAAAGCAAACCACCACATCAAGTAAATTTAAGAAGGAATGATACATGTGTACCTCATTGACCCATGCTAATGGAATACATGCCATTGTCTGGATAACTTTGTTATTCAAATGAAAAGAAAAGATTTCCTTAAATCAACCGCTGCGCTCGCCGTTATGGGACCATTGACCAGTTTTAGCCGGTTCACAGATGAACTGCCTCTTCAGGACAAAATTTTGCCTGTATTGTTTACTTCACATGGCAATCCGATGGATATTCCACTTCCCAAAGAGCAACGAAAATTTTGGATGACTTTATTCAATCTTGGCCGCGATCTGCAAGCCAATTACGATGTCAAAGCAGTTTTAGTGGTCTCTGCCCACTGGTGCACACGAGGCACTTTCGTGAATATCTCTCAAGATCAGGAACAGATATACGATTACTATGGTTTCCCGAAAGAGTATTATGACGTTTATTATAAAGCGAAAGGTGCTCCGAATGTAGCGCATCAGGTAAAAGAGATCGTTCCTTCTATCACCGAAACAACGGATTGGGGGCTTGATCATGGAGCTTGGCCCATGTTGATGCACCTTTTTCCCGAAGGGAATGTGCCTGTTTTTCAAATGTCGATCGATTATTATGCTAAACCAGAATACCACTATGAAATAGGTAAACAATTGAAGGCATTGCGACAAAAAGGTGTTCTGATCATTGGCAGTGGTTCTCTTATTCATAACCTGCCTTTGGCGATAAAAAAAATGCAGGCGAATGATATGAATCCATATGGTTGGGAAGCTGAATATGATGCGTGGATCAAACAACAACTTGACGGACGTCATGTGCAGAATATCATCAGTTACGAAACAAGCCACAAGCTCGGAAAAATGGCCGCACCAACTCCGGATCATTTTGTTCCGGTTCTTTACAGCCTTGGGTTGATGGATACTGCAGATGAAATGAAATACTTTTATGAAGAGCCAACGTCTTTGCCTGCTTTCAGCGAACGCAGTTTTATCCTGACAAGATACTGATCGCCTTGCAATCAATGGAAAGAAATAGAAGATGAAGTCAAAGTTGACTCATTCAACACCACTGATTACAGTATTTTCTAGATGAAATGGCTATTCAAACGTCACCTGCAACACAATTCTCTCTCCTGCTCTTTCCACTACGCAATCTACAGTTTGACCAGCTTCGAATTTGCCGAGGGCTTCCATATAACCATAGATATCCGCAATGTCATAGTCACCCATTTTCACAATGGTGTCTCCGCCTTTCAGTCCAGCTTTCGCTCCTGGCTTACCATCTTTAGCGCCATCGATGCGCAATCCTGCTCCTGAATACAGATAGTCTGGAATGACACCTAGCGTTACTTTGAAGTCACTTGATGACGGAGTTGCATCTTTTGTCTTGGTGAACTGTGGCTTACCTCTGCCATCCATTTTCAAGATGACTTGTTGGATATAATTCGTCACCGATACAATTCCTGCATAATTGAGTTTGTCTGCATCATCAGATGGTTTGTGATAATCTTCGTGTTGTCCGGTGAAGAAATGGATTGCAGGAATATCCACTAAATAGAAACTCGTGTGATCACTTGCACCTACGCCACTTTCGCTGGTTACGATTTTAATGCCATCCACTTGTATTTCCGGAAGGATTTGCATCCAGTCAGGACAAGTTCCCACGCCATTGATCGCTAGTGCTTTTTCGGCATTCAATTTACCGACCATGTCCATATTAAGCATATAGCTTACCGTCTTCAAGTCAATGGTTGGATGTTTTGTGAAATAATTGCTTCCCCAAAGTCCTTTTTCTTCTCCGCTAAATGCCATGATGAGGTAGTTGTTATGTGTTGTACCCGCCGGTTTAGCGGACAACCACTGAGCAAGTTCGATCAGAGAGGATACGCCGCTGGCATTGTCATCTGCACCGTTGTGGATGGCTTTTGGTCCAGTCCAAAGTGAATTTTCATCACCCATTCCTAGGTGATCATAATGTGCACCAATGATAACAGTGGTAGCAGCACCATTATCCAGATAACCAATCACATTTCTACCTCTGATTTCTTTCACCAATGCCATTCCCATGGACGTGCTGTCACCATTGTGGTGGATCTGGCCTGGAGAGTGAGGTACAAAACTGAAATACTGAAACCATGAACTGTCGCCTTTGGCCTGCAGACCCATCGTCATCATTTTTCCCGCGATGTATTCAGAAGCCTTTCTCTCTCCTTCCGTTCCAACTTCACGGCCTTCCATCATGTCATCAGCTAAAACACTTACCGTCATATTTACCCTGTCCTGTGGTGTCGAAAAATTTTTGTATTTCGACGGAGGAGTGCATAAGAAGGCAGTTCCTGTGATGAATGTGAATATGGCAATATTCAGGCGATGTACAAGCTTCATTTTGACGAATTTTTCGCGAAAATAAGTACGAGAACCTAAGTTTCACTGACATTATTCATCCCCAGTCTACCAGAAGACATACCCTATCTTCAAACTGAATGTGAAATTGGGTAAAAACCGCACACCGTCCATATTGTGGGAAGACAATACGGTGTCCAAAAACTCATCATTCGGATTTTCACGGTCGGAATGGGTGATCTTTCGATAGGCGACACCTATGCCAAAACCTGGTTCTATGTACCATTGATGAAACATGAATGACTTTCCACTCAGTTTCAAATTGATCCCAACACGTTGCTTGTGAAGGTAAAAGAAGTCTTCATAGTAATAATAACCTGTGTCACGGGGCGGATCATATATGAATGTGGTATCGACCACATGAAAAAGATCGTTTACATAACTGTGGTTGTCGGTGTAAAATAATTCAACGGAATACACAGGATAGCCCAAAACCATTTTTCTTTTCGTATGCGTATACTTCAACTCCGCTTTGGCCTTGAAACCTTTGTTGGTATACCAATAAGCGCCGCGGTCCATAGCTTCAAAAAGGTATCCCAATGCACTGTGTTTAATGATGGGACCAGCTTCAACCTGTAGAGCAAATTGCTTGTTGAGCCATCTCTCGTAACCTATCTGAACGGATGGATTGATGAGATCCATCAAACCAAGTGGATTGAGGAAAAAAGCATTGGGTGCTTTACGGTATAGACTGTCCTTTTGAGCCATACATTCAATCTTCACAATGAATATGAAGGCGAATAATGCGATGGCCGCTTTGATCTTCATGGAACAAATATCGCTTTGGAATTGTGATGTGAGAAGTAAGCCCAGGGTTATGATCTACTAATGTGAATGACAAAAGTATGATCTCCAATAAAGTTTCAAACTTTACCCAATGGTCTCAATTGATTCAATTCACAGAATTGTGGATTGACAATGAAATACCCAATTGATATAAGGCCTTTGCTAGTCAAAAAAAATGAAACAGAAATGGGGAAGATAATTCCTGAAAAAACAACGGGTTGGTTTTGGTTATTTACCCGTTGTCTTTTTCAGAATGTCATAAGATCATCAATCAGTATCCTATGTGATTAGAGGCTTGATTTCTTTATCAATAAACAAACAGAACTAAATGTATTACACCCTTCCGGCAAAATGACTGCAATACATGAGTTCTGTCTGTTTAGTGTTTCGTCACAAATGAATCAATCATCTAGTGACGAGGTGTTTGGTTGTGTCAAGTAATCAGCTTATCGTGTGTCCGATTTGCTGGTACAAAAGTGGGTGGAACTACTTTCCTAGACCTTACCGAAAAATCAAATTTTGACACATGGACTTTTATTGATTCAAATAAATGAGTTTGGTCTGATATGCACCGCTGCTCACTATTCTTTCTCCAGCTTGTATTCCTTCGCGAACTACAATCTGACTTCCATTTCTGTCGCCAGTGGAGATGTATCGAAGTTCATATTGTTCTGAAGAATTTTTCACGAAGACAACAGGTCTGCCTTCAATTTCTGTTACGGATTCTTCGGGTAATGCCATTACTTCTTGACCACCGTCGTGGATGGTCCAGACATTCACAAACTCTCCCAACTTGAGTTCTCCATCCAGATTATTAACTTCGAAAAGTACGCGCTGTGATTGGTTCGATGCGTTAAACTCTTGAACCAGACTAACCAATTTTACATCCGATGCTGTATGAAAATCCTCCATGCACTGAACGTTGTATCCTTTGGCAGACTCGATGGCTTCAACATCTTTCTCATATGCTTGCGCCTCCACATACACACGATCCAAATTATTCACTGCAAAAAGCAATTGGCCACCATTGACAGAAGATCCTTCACTGAGGACAAACGGCGCAACAATACCCGAAACGGGCGAAACCAAAGTGATGTTCTTCGCACCGGACTGAAAAAGTTCTCGATTGCTTTTGGCGATAGCCAAACGGGATTCAGCTTCTTCAACCTCTCGTTTTGAGGCGATATCCTGTAAACTTTTCTTGCGGTCATACTCTTTTTGTGCTGCTTCATATTCAGCTTCGAGACGATTGCGTTCAGCCTGAATTGCAAGATCATTACCGGCATCAAGGGTCCGCTCTAAAACGGCAAGTGTCTGCCCTTTTTTAACATGTTCTCCAGGCTTCACGTTTACACGAATCAGTCTGGCTGGTTGAGGAGAAAGTATTTCGGCATGTCCGTCTGGCGCAGGAATTACAGTCCCATACAATCTGCTGCCACTGTTAAATGCGACCTCTCCTCCTATTACCGTTCTTATTTCCAATAGAAATTGGGTCTCTTTTTCAACTAAAAATCCTTTGGTTAAATTGACTTGTTTTTTTACGGGACCATGATCATGACCTTCATGTGCCATCGTGGTGCGGAATTCAACAGTTGGCGCAAATGCCAGCATAACCAAAACAATAAAGGCTTTCCTATTCATTTTTCTTCGACCCAAAAAATACCCTCCAAAGATTCCAGCTATTAGCAAACCAACCCCAATCAAGTAGAGTGACATATGTGAATGTTCATGTTCTACAGATTCAGATGATTCATGGTGATGTGCAAAGTCAACTTCATGTAACTCAACTTTATCCTGCCACAAGCTGGTTCTAATGTCCAATGTCAAATCGTACATTTTTTCTGCTGGCATAATGGTTTTGATTTCATAAATTCCTTGTTTCACCTGTTTAATCTGAAAGGTCTGTTCTGGGAAAGTCGGATTATGGATGTCGATCTGCGCTGAATCAACTGGGGCATTGGACCTGAAATCACTCAGAAAAAGTGACATGGTTAATTCTTCTGTTGTTTCAATTGGAATAAATTTCAGCAACACTTCCACGCGTTCTGTTGAAGCCTCAGTAATGGATTCTGCAGGCATCTCTGTTTCCGTATGTGCCGCTTCCTCATGGGAATGGTCGTGTTCATGATCGTGTTGAGCGAACACGGAGTAGTTCCAACTGAATATCATCAGTAGAAAAATCAACACGCGTGGTCGAGGTGTATATGATGTTTTTGTTGTCATGGTAATCATTGCTTTGTGTTGAAATAGTAATTCAATTCTTCAGTAGCCAGTGAATATTGGTATGCTGCACGAGCAAATTCCAATCGATAGTTTAGAATATCCCTCAATGTCCTGAGGTATGTAGTGTAACTTGTTTCGCCCTGATTAAAATACCGTTGTGCCGCTGTTGCCAATTCTTTTGATACGGGTAAGCTACTTTTCAAATGATATTTCAACGAAGACTGAGCTGTTCCCCATTGTAGCATCGCGTTTTGGCCAGCTGTGTTGATGGCAGAATTGGTCTCTGACTGTTGTGCAATCATGGCTTCTTCCCTCGCTTTTGCAGCTTTGATTGATCCTGAATATTGCCAAAACCAAAGGGGAATAGTTAAACCAATCTGCCACCTCATATTCACTGGTGTTTCTTTGCCGGATTGATTCAAATATCCAAGTTGAATTCCCGGAAGCGATTTGTTTTTTTCAACCCGAAGTTGGCTTTTGCTTAAATCAACCTGACTATTCACAACATCGGATTCAATGGAGTGGATACTTCCAAAAACCATATCAGGAGCTTCGTTACTCCATTCAGTATCTAGAAATGGAAGCACACTTATACTGTCAGTTGATGAAATGTAATATTTCAACAGATTCATCGAATTTTCATAATCCGTCATGGCTTGGACATAATTCTGATGCACCTGTCCATATTCAAGTTCGGCAAAACTCTTCTCAAGAAAATCGATATCTCCGGCTATAAATCTTGTGGAAGCCATTTCATATATAGTTCGAAGGAGTGTGTCTTGCTGATGTAATAATTCTGCGAGGGAAGCATGATAACGGGCTTCGTGAAAGGCCTTACTCGCCTCGAGAATGAATATTTGTTTTTCGAGAAGGGCATAATTCCCTTGCAGCGCAGCAGCGTCAGTCAGCATTTTTCGGCGACTGACATATACACCGGGGAAATCAAAATTTTGATTGACACCAACGGCATAAAACTGTCCTGTCGGACTTTGAATCCCAATAGAAGGATTGGGTAGTGAAAATGCCGTACGCTTCTCGTGATTTGCAGCTTCTGTGAGCTTTTTCTGGGCGGTCAATGCCGGATGCTGGTCGCCTACACGTTGTATGAATTCATCTCTGGTTAAAATTATTTGAGATGTAGACAATTCTGGAAACATGCAAATGAAAACCAGAAATAGGATCAATGCTGCATTTGTGTATCCTTTGTTAGATTTCATCTTTGTTGCGGTTCTTTTTGTGGAAATAATTTTTCATGGCTTTTTCGCCAACGGCTCGAAAAACAACAGGAGTGACAATCACATCCAATAAGGTGGATGATATCAATCCACCTAAAATGACTGTGGCTACTGGATAAAGAATCTCTTTACCAGGAGCCTGAGGATCTAATGTGAGTGGAATCAAAGCGAGTGAAGCGACGAGTGCCGTCATCATCACGGGCACTAGTCTTTCCAGTGAGCCTCGAATCACCATTTGATCCGAAAACTTCTCACCTTCATACTCTACCAGATGGATGTAGTGTGATATCATCATGATTCCATTTCGTGATGCTATGCCGGTGAGTGTAATAAATCCAACCATGGTGGCAACTGAAAAAACGCCTCCAGTAATCCAGACAGCAATCACACTGCCAACCAATGCAAGTGGAATGTTCAGCATGATTTGAAGAACGATTCTCCACGTTTTGAAATAATAATACAACACACTGAAGATGCCAATAAATGCAAGTATTGCCATCCACATCATTTGCGACGATGCACGTTTCTGAGCCTCAAATTGACCTCCATAAACGAGATAAGTTCCTGTTGGAAGTTGAATTTGATCATGAATGGTTTGTTTGATTTCTTCAACAGTGCTTCCCAAATCGCGACCTTGTACATTGCAGCTTACGAAAATTTTCCTTTGTGTATTTTCATGGGATATCTGATTCACTGAATAGGTGTATTCAATGTTCGCAATCCTTTCTAGGGGGATTAAAGTGCCATCTGGTGCGTCCACCAATGTTTGTCTGATCTGTTCAATATCACTTCTTCCTTCATCGGTTGTCCGTAGTATGATATCAAAGGATTTTTGTCCATCGAGAATTTGACCTGTGCGCGTTCCGTTGTAAAATACTTCCAGATCTCTGGCCACTTTGCCAGCTTGTAAACCATAACGTTTGAGGGCTTCTCTGTCGATTTTGATCAATAATTGAGGAACCATTTGCTGACGTTCGACCTGTACATCAGTGGTTCCCTCAACATTGGAAATTGCTGCTGCTATTTCTGTGGCGGTTAGCCTCATTTCATTCAAATCTTTACCGAATAATTTGATGGAAACCTGAGCCTTTACCCCGCTCAACAGGTGTTCAACTCGATGTGATATAGGCTGACCTAGTTCTACACTGACACCTTTTAAAATGCGCAGGCGTGATCTTAGGTCAGCAATGATCTCTTCTCGTTCCCGTTCACTTTGTTGATCGATCACCACATCAATTTCACTATTGGATACTGGCTCGACGTGTTCGTCCAATTCAGCTCGGCCAGTTCTGCGACTCACATAAGCTACGCCTTTCACCTCCAACATCAACTTCTCTGCGATGGTTCCGATTCTGTTGCTTTCTTCCAATGATGTGCCAGGAGGCGCATATAAGTTCACTGTAAAACTTCCTTCATTGAATGGGGGAAGAAATTCGGTGCCAAAAAATGGAACGATGGCCACTGCACCTCCAACCAACACAATAGCAATTGTGATGATCAGCTTGGGTTGTCCAATGGTGCGACTCAATATCCATCTGTCTTTTTGTTTCAACCATTTGACCAAAGAGGTGTCTTTGTGCTCCTCATGAATTCCTGATGAAAAGAATTTTTTCCAGGAAGACATTTTTCCATTGACCGACTTAGAAGGGCGTATAAAAAGCGCACACAATGCGGGAGTGACTGTAAGTGACACCAACAGCGAAGCGATGATACTAGTTATATAAGCAATTCCAAGAGGTGCAAATATTTTTCCTTCGATTCCCTGTAACCAGAACAATGGCAAAAACACGAGCACAACAATGATTGTCGCATAGACAATCGAATTGCGAACTTCACTGCTGGCTTGATAGATCACTCTTAAGAAGGGTTGTTTTTGATCTATTGGAAGTCGATGATTTTCTTTCAACCGACGGAAGACATTTTCGACATCGACTATGGCATCGTCAACCAATTCACCAATAGCAATGGCAAGACCACCAAGTGTAAGTGTATTGATTGAAATTCCAAAGATTTTGAAAATGATGGCTGTGATGACAATGGAAAGGGGTATTGCCGTGAGTGTGATGACTGTAGTCCTGAAGTTCATCAGAAACAACAACAATATAATAATCACAAGAAAGAACCCATCTCTTAATGCTTCCTCTACATTGTTTACCGAGTTTTCAATGAAGTGTTTTTGCTGGAATATTTCAGGATTGATTTTTACATCGGCTGGCATGGAGGAGCGCAGTTCTTCGATGGCTCTTTCGATGTCGTTTGTCAATTCTACCGTATTCGCTGAAGGTTGTTTTTCAATGGTGAGTATCACCGCAGGTTTGCCGTTCACTCCAGCATCCCCGCGTTTGATGGCAGCTCCAAATTGTATATCTGCAACTTGAGACAACAATACGGGTTGACCATCTTTATTGCTCAATACTGTATTTTCAAGATCCTCGATGGATGTGGCCCTCGCTACATTTCTGATATAAACTTCGGAGCCGTATGAGTCCAGAAAACCACCCGTACTGTTGTTGCTATTCATTCGCAATGCAGCTTCAACATTGTCAATAGTCAATGCAAATTGCTTCAACCTTTGTGATGAGATGAGTACCTGAAATTGAAGTTTATCTCCTCCTATCGGAATCACTTGACTAACACCTTTGACAGACATCAATCTTCTTCTGATGGTGAACTCGGCAAGTGTGCGCAATTCAGCTGCACTGGTCATCTCACCGCTCACAGAAACATTCATGATTTGTCCCATGATACTGCTCACTGGCCCCATCACTGGAGTGATTCCTTCAGGCAATTGAACCATCAGGAGTTTTTCACTCACCATTTGTCTGGCGAGGTAAATATTCGTACCCCATTCAAATTCGACATAGACAAGTCCAATTCCAATACCGGAAGTGCTTCGAATGGCTTCAACCCCTGGCGAACCGTTCAAAGCTGTTTCCACCGGAAGTACTATTTGGGTTTCTATTTCTTCCGGTGCCATTCCGTTGGCCTCCAGAAATATCGTCACCCTTGGACGATTCAGATCGGGCAAGACGTCTATCGGCAAGCCTTTGATGGTAATGAAACCATAAACCAAGATCAACGCCGCAAGCGCCGTTATGAATAACCGATTACGCAAGGCATATCGGATGATATGATTCAACATGATGAATGCTTTAGGATGATTCCTGAATGGAAAGGTCTGTACATTCCGAAGGAGATGCACGTTCATTCATCCGGAAATTGGATAATCCCGGATGACATCAAAAATCCTAAAGTTTGGGAGGTTGCCAGAAATCGAGAGGATCAGGATTTCTAAAAGCAAAGAGATAGTGTGAATTTTTAATGTCTACCACAGGGAAATTCTCAAAAACCAACTCGGTTTGATGTTCTTCAATTACCTGAAAATGTGGTAATGGAAGGTCGTCATCACCAAATGGAAGATTGCCACAATGGTTGTGTGTATGTTCATGTCCCAAATCTTTGCAATAATGCGTATGCATGAATTCTGCGAAGGTGAGATCAGGCTCGTCCAGTTTATGCTCCAGAAAATGCAATACCAGTCCGGGCACCATCATCAGATCGCGCGTTCCGGTTTGGAAAAAAAGAAAAACCGGCAATGCTATGAACAGGACTATTTTCTTCAATCTGGTGTAAATATATACGTTTCCTTTTACACAGGATCGTCGAAAATGTTTCCGTATTACTCTGTCTTAAGCACTGGGGCCGGATCATGGCCTGAAACGCGATATGCTACAAAGACGATCGTAAGGAATGCCACAACAATGGATGCCAAAGAAGCCACCACATACGTCTGCCACTGTTGATTCACGCTGAATGCAAAGGAACTGAGCCATTGTTGAACCAGCATAAAAGAACAAAAGCTACCCACGATCACTGAAATGATGATCATAGACAATTGTTCTTTCATTGCTACAAACATGAGTTGTCTGGTTTCAGCACCGAGTACCTTACGAATGGCCAGTTCTTTTGACTTCATACCGGATAATATTCTGGTGAGGGCAAATAAACCGGCACATGCAATGATGACAGATAATAAGGCAAAAGCATTCAGGACTTTATTCATCCTGGATTCCCGTAGATATTCTTTGTTGATGTGATCCTGCAGCATGGTGTAATCAAATGGTGCATTTGTGACATTTTGTTCCCACACGGTTTTGATATGATTCAACGTTTGTTCATTCATATCATTCAACTTGATCACGGCGAATTTGCCAAATTGAGCAAACTCAAAATTTGATCTTTTGGTAATATCAAGCACAAAAGGACCTACCGGATGGTGCAGACTTTTGTTGTGAAAATCTTCCACAACTCCGACAATTCGCTCTTCACCACTCAACGAACTGAATCGCTGATTGATGGCATCTTCCGGATTTTCAAAACCCAGCATTTTGGTGGCAGATCTGTTCACAATGATTGAAAGGGAATCCTCAAGTTGGATATCCTTGTCGTAATCTCTTCCTGCAATCAATGTCATGCCTACAGTTTTCACGAAATCCTCATCAATAGCCAATGCCGGGACATAACGGAATTCATCACCCGTAAGATCTCCAAAACGATATTCATGGTTGTTGTTATTCACACCAATTACTTCATTCAGGATACTTACTGATTTCACCCCTGAATGAGTGAGTAGTTGCTTTTTGAAGGTTTCATAGTCATAGCCAAGAGCAGTATTGCTGATGTACAACAGGATGATGTTTTCATCCGAAAAGCCTTTGTTTTTAGTCAGCATATAATTGAACTGCTTCCCGGCAGAAATTGAAAATATAATAATCACTACAGCCAGACTAAATTGCAGAGTCACCATGCTTTTCCTGAAAATTTTTCCGCTGCGACTATTGCGAATACCACCTTTGAAGAATTGGCCAATTTTGATTTTGCTTACCACATAAGCCGGATATAATCCAGAAGCCAAACCTGTAATCAGGATGATCAACAGCAGCGTGAGTAGCAAACCTGGACTGAAAAGATAAGCCCATGAAATATTCAAATCAAAGTAACTGATGAGCCAGGGTCGTACCATCATCAATAAACCAAGACCAGCCAAAAAAGCCACGATTGCGAGTATCAAAGCTTCAATGGTAAACTGAATGATCAGTTGCAGATTGGTTGCTCCAGCCACCTTCCTCGCTCCTATTTCTTTCATTCTGCTTCCTAATGTCACGGTCGTCATATTGATAAAATTCACCACAGCAACAACCACAAGTAGAATGGCACAACTGATAAAGATGTATATGAATTTGCGATCGCTGTTAGCGCCCATTTCGAATTCCAAATGTGAATCGAGGTGAATGGATGATATTGGCTGCGCGTGCAATGTGATCATATTTTGCAAAGCAGGTATTTCATGTTTCCGCACGAATTCCGGCAGACGCGAAGTCAGCTGCTCGATCTGAACGCCAGGCCTCAGTTTAACATAAGTCCACACCGGATTCCAGACCCAATTGTTTTTCATGCCCGGAGCAATGGATTCGAGGGTGGAAAGCGAGAGTATTGCCCGCGGTTTAAAGTGTGATGGTCCACCTTCAGTGAAAACACCTGTAATGACACATCTGTATTTTTCAAGACCAGCCAATAGTACCGTTTTGCCAACGGGTGTCTCTTGTCCAAACCATTTTTGACCCAATTCTTCTGAGACAATCAGGTTGAAGGGTTGATCTAACACACTTTCCGCAGAACCTTGTTTAAGGGGTATGTCGAATACATCAAATAAATTGGAATCCGCATAATAAATATACTCCTCGTTATATAAGTCGTTGTTCTCAAGTCTGAATGATTTTAAAGGCACCTGAAAGTCGAAAACCTGAACAATTTCTTCGATGAAATCCGGATAATCTGTTTCCATGGCCTTGGCCATCGGATAAGGCAAACTAGATGAATTTTCGATGTAAGTACCGCTATTGATCACTTCTGTAATCCGATACACACGTTCATGATCTTCAAGATTTCTGTCGAAAGCAATCTCCCTGCTGATAAAAAAAGCCATGGCAATGATGGCTGCCATACTTAGTGCCAGTCCAGTAAGGTTGATGATGACAGCAAATCGGTTTCTTTTATAACTTCCTAAAGCGGATGAAAAGTAATTATGACGCATAGTCGTGGAGTTTCACCCTAAAACTCAGCATTCGAAATACGAGGATCAATTTTTTTTGATAAATGGATGAAGGATATGAAGGACGGAATTCGGGGTATCGCCACTGATACCATTCACAACATTTGACATAAAAAAAGGCAACCACTTGTGTGGTTGCCTGGATATGTGCATCAATGAATCGGATTACTCGCCTTCTCCCAACTCCTCAATTTTCTTCAACTCTTCGTCCAATATGTCTTCAATTGCTTTTCTTTCTGCCTCATTCAATTTGGCATCCAGTTTAGCTTGTCTTTTCATGAATCTGTACATATCGCGTTTGTGAATTTCATAAGCGATAAACACAGTGTACTTGCCTTCTGCATTCAGGTATTTTTCTTCACCAATCTTACGCAAATCAGCAATGGTTGTATTTGTCACCTCACGAATCAACGATTGGAATTTATCATTGATTTCACTGCCACTTGTCGTTTCATTTTCGTGAAGGTATTGATCTGTAACCACTTTCATTCTGGTTTCTACCTGTTGAGCAAGTTCCTTCTTGGCATTGAGGTCAGCCTTTTGTTTGGCGATGTTTTCATCGCTGCTGTCACCTTTCCTTTAGCTCTGAAGTATCTTGAAGTACTTTCATACTTGTTGCCGGAAAATGGTTCTTTCACTTTTTCTCCCATAGGAGATGACTTGCTGCAAGAGAAAAGAACAGTAACTGCTAAAAAAAGAGCCATAAAGGCAGACGTTGAGTTTTTCATGTTTTTGTCATTTTTACGATTGACTTTGCAAACTTGGTAAAAACTGTGCCACTTCAATATTTAAAGTTGAAATTTATCTGGGAAAACTTCCTTGCACTTTCTTTACGCCATGAACAGAGCCAATTGGTTGGATAAAAAATGGGAATTCGGTATTTGGGCTGATGCCTTTGATAACCATCTCAGTATCATGAAGTGTACTGCTGAACAAATCAACGATCTGATCCGTGAAGTTTCTGTCCACAAACTCACTACAAAACCGGATCACAAATGGAGTGTGAATGAACACATCGGTCATCTGTTGACCATGGAATCTTTGTGGATAGCGAGGTTGGATGATTTTGTCCTCGGTAGAGAAACATTACGACCATGGAATGGTAACAACTCGGATACGGAGGCAGGTGCATTCAACCGGCAGCGAGCTGCAAAAATTTTGGAGGACTTTGACGACATCCGAGAACCTCATGTGAAAATGCTTCGTCAACTTAAAGTCAAATCAAATGATATGAAAGTTTATCACGAGAGACTGAAAACGCAGTTTTCCTTGGCCGATCACGTCATGTTTGTAGCAGAACACGACCAACATCATTTGGACGCTATCCGCAACATCTTAATCGAATTGCCATGATCATTCGACCTGCAACGGAATGGATTTGCCATTCATTTTGGCACAATACAATCACGCCATTGAATTTACCACTGCTGTGTATGAATATGAGTTGTTTACGGTTGAATATATCAATAAATGGTTTAATGATAAAAAGACCACTTCTTATCCTGTGATCATCGCTGAAATTGACGGCACTGCTGTCGGTTTTGCCACTTATGGTCAGTTTCGTCAACGGTGCGCATACAAATCGACAGTTGAACATAGTCTTTACGTGGCTGGTGAATTTCAGGGAAAGGGTATCGGGAAAAAGATGCTGCAGGAATTGATGGAAATCGCTAGGGCTAATGATGTGCATGTCATGATTGGTGGAATTGATGCGGAGAACGTGAACAGTATTTCCTTTCATCTCGGTCTTGGTTTTGTTGAATGCGGCAGGATCAAAGAAGTCGCCTATAAGTTCGACCGATGGCTTGATCTTGTATTCGTTCAAAAAATCCTAATTCCTCTGGATTCTCAATCTCATCAAGTGTTTCTTAAAGATTAACACAATAGCATCCCAAGGTTTTTAACAAAATGGTTGTATTGCGAGAGGGGTTCAGCCGACCTGATTGTATTTTTCGGCAGTAAATTCATAGGAAATTTTAAAACCAAATCAAAAAAGTCAGCTCAATGAAAAAATTTTACTTGTTTCTCATGGGTGTGGTATCGGTTGGGGCTATTCAGGCTCAATCTTTTACCAATAGCACAAACCTTTTGCCTACCGGCTACAATAGCGGTGGTTGCACTGGTGTTGTGGACATGAACAACGATGGACTTGATGACATTGTCATTCTGGATCAAAGCACTGATCTTAAGATTGCTTATCAGCAAGCCAATGGAACTTTTACGGTCAGCTCTTTCGGCACTGTAAGTGGAACTGAACAATGGGGTATGTGCATCGGTGACGTGGACAATGATGGTCACAAGGATGTGCTTAGCGGTGGTTATTATGATGATGTTCACATTGTTGACATCAATGGTCCTGGCGATTTTTCACAGGATGATTACGCTTGGGCCAGCATATTTATGCAAGGCACCAATCTGGCTGACATCGATAATGATGGTTGGTTGGATGGTTTTTCTTGCCATGATGACGGACACAGTGCAATTCTGCACAATGATGGAACGGGTTCAATGACAGATGGCGCTGCCATGATGGATCTTACTTTCTATCCTGAAACCAATGGCAATGATAACAGCGGTAACTACGGTTCTGTTTGGACTGATTTTGACCGTGATGGTGATGTTGACCTTTTCATTGCTAAGTGTCGTCAGTTCATCGACGATCCTTATGATCCACGCCGCACCAATATTCTTATGGTGAACGACGGAAATAACAATTACACTGAACAAGCTCAAGAAAGAGGTCTGGTAAATCTTCAGCAGTCTTGGACCAGCGATTTCGCTGATATGGACAATGACGGCGATTTTGATGTGCTTTTGACCACTCACAGTAATACACTCGAAATTTATGCTAACGATGGTGCTGGTTATTTCACCAACGTAACAGCAGGTTCTGGTCTTGAATTAGCTGGTTTCTACCTGCAGGCTAAAATGGCTGATTTCGACAATGATGGTTTTGTTGATTTGATTCATGCAGGTGGCAGCCATCGTTTCTTCCACAACAATGGCGACATGACTTTCACACAGGTAAACAGCGTTTTCCAAAACAATGACACCATGCACAGTTTTGGTGTAGGTGACCTGAACAACGATGGATGGCTTGATGTTTATGCAAGTTATGGTGATGGTTATGTTGACCCAGCCATGGCCAACGACGATCAGATTTTCATCAATGATGGTGGTTCAAACAATTTTATCTATTTCGATTTGGAAGGTACCATCAGCAATAAAGACGCTGCAGGTGCACTCGTGGAAATTCACGGTGCTTGGGTGTTCAAATTCGCGAAGTACGCGATGGTGAAAGTTATGGTATCACCAATCAAAGCAAATGTCATTTTGGTTTGGGTTCTGCTACAAGTGTTGATTATGCTGTAATTCACTGGCCTGCCGGTGGAATGAAAGTGATCGACAATCCTGCGATCAATACCACTCACGAAATCATTGAGGCGGCTTGTACACCTCCATCAGCAACTATTTCTGCGAATGGTCCAACTGACTTCTGCGCAGGTGGAAGTGTGAACCTCAGCATCGTGAATGGTGCTACAAACCAAGTTTGGTCAAATGGTGAATCAACTTCTAGCATCAATGTGATGACTCCTGGCATTTATGGTCTCCTCGTTTGGGACAATGCTGGTTGTGCTGCTTATTCAAATCAGATTACAGTGAACATTGTTACTGATCCTACTCCAGGTATCACAGTGGATGGCGAACTCGAATTCTGCGAAGGTGGAAGCGTTCAACTTCTTGCGAGCTCTGGAAACTCTTACCAATGGAGCAATGGTGAAACGTCTCAAGCTATTTCTGTTACTGCTGCTGGTGATTATCATGTATTGGTTACTGGTCCTTGCCAAACTTTGGATACTGAAATGATCAGCGTATCGGTTACAGATGCTCCTGATGCTCCAAGTATTTCTGATGTTTACGTGAATGCTGGTGAAACTGCAACACTTACAGTGACTGGTGGTACAAACGTGAATTGGTATGATAGCCAAAATGCTACAACACCAATCTTTGAAGGTAACAGTTACACTACTCCAGCAATTACTGCAACCACTACTTATTGGGTTGAAGATGCATTTGGATATGGTGGATTGAATTATGATGGTGGTAAATCTGGTCAGACTCAAAACAACCAAGGTCAATATCAGCAAAGCAATCAGTACTATTTGAAATTTGATGTTGCTGAAGATGCTACCATTCATTCTGTACATGTTTATGCCAATGGCGCTGGTAACCGCACCATTCAAGTGATCGATACCGA
This sequence comes from Flavobacteriales bacterium, assembly GCA_016722445.1. Lineage (GTDB taxonomy): Bacteria > Bacteroidota > Bacteroidia > Flavobacteriales_D > Sanyastnellaceae > JAIBBG01. Next base: position 22,318 of record JADKIZ010000019.1, read on the forward strand.
TGGCGCTGAAGTAGCTGTTGGAACTTTTGATATCGCTGATGGTGAATCTGATGTCGTTCTCGACTTCTTCGTTCCCGCTGGTACTGGATATGGTATCCGTATCACAAGCAATAATCCACAGTTGTGGAGAGATAAAGATCTCAATTCAGATGCTCCATTTGGTTTCCCATACAATATCGGTAACGTTGTAACCATCACTGGTACTAACGTTGGTGGTGCAGATACTGACAACTACTACTATTATTTCTATGATTGGAACGTTGTGACTCCTTACAGCGAGTGCGCTTCTTCACGTGTAGAAGTTACAGTAAACGTTGTTGGCATCGAAGAACTCACCAATGTGCGTGAACTCAATGTTTACCCAAATCCTGCTTCAACTGAATTGAATATCAGCTTGAATCTTATCAGCAATGAAAAGATCAATCTGAATCTGACAGATATGTCAGGTCGAGTTGTTCGTTCTGTGCAAATGAATGCAAGTGCTGGTTCAAACCAACATAGCTTCAACCTCTCTGATGTTGCAGCGGGTATTTACAATTTGAATATTCAATCTGGTGGTAGAACAGCTACGAAAAAAGTGGTTGTTCAATAACCTTGCTTAACCTTAATCCTCCTAAAAAAAGCCATCCCGTTTGGGATGGCTTTTTTCATGATTCCCTGTGAACATAGGTTATGTTCACGAGAACTTTTCTCCCCAAACCAGATCGGAGAGAATCGTTGATATTTCTTCTTTATGTTTTGTTTTCAGCTCTAAGTTTATAGCACCATTGGAAGTGTTTATTTCTGTGATGTTGAACTTAGGTGTGTCGCTATTATCGGTTATAGCAATAATGACCGCTTGTTGATTGACGGGCATGTCTTTAAAAACAAGTTTATTCTCAACCACTGTTGCGCAGACCAGCACGTTCAATGTGGGAAAAAGGATGAGGACATTGTTGTTCTGAATGGTCACTTCTTCCCCGTTCACCTTACAAACGACTGGAAGGTCTACAAACTCATTCATTTTCAAAAAACGATCGCAATTGGCCCAACCGAGATTCAAAAATGTGAGTGTACCCGGAGGCATTCTGTTTCCATCTATAGCGCGAATCAACATTGCGCGTTGATCACTATTGAGTTCACAATTTCCTCCATTCGGACAATCATAATAAGCCATCGGAGGATCTGTTTTACCATACCTTACATCGATCATGCTGTTGTTGATGAGAAACGTTTGAAGATAAGTGCCGTCCTTTTGTAAAAACCGACTACTGAACCGGTATTCTTCTTTGTCACCTTTATTCTTGATGTCTATACCCATAAATGAAGAAGGTTTCCAATTTATCTTCCCTTTCTCAATCCTCCCTGAAAAGCTCTCCATCAGTGGATCGGGATTTTCCATTTGTGATGGAAAAAGCACATCGTACGACTTATCCTTACCCAATTGAAGTTGTTCACGTCCACTGTAAGCCATGATGTACATCATTCCTCCGGTTTGCAAAATCTTGTCATCACAGCGGGTGAACATTTTGTGTTGAACGCAGTCACCCGGTGTAAGAAATTCATGAACGACCAACCTGTAATCCTTGACAGGAGTACCATCTACCCCAACAAAAGGACTCTCAGGAAGATAAATTTTGGTGCCTTTTTTGGATGTAAATTCATGAGATTCCAAATCATGAACAAACCAGGTTTGAGGCGAAGATTCATACATCTCTTTGGCGTACTCTTCTTCCTCAGTATCCAGCACAATCAACTCCACTCTTCTATTGGTGTGCATACAATTTTCATCTGTGGATGCGCAAATAGGCCATGATTCGCCATGTGAAGTATGACGAATTTTTTCGAATCCATTCTTCCGCAGGATTCTTTCAACTGCTTTGTTGCGTTTTTCAGATAACCTCAGATTGTAATCATCACCGGCATCACTGTCAGTGTGTCCGCGAAGAATGACTTCATGTTGGTGGTTGGATTGATGTTCAGCAGCCCACGCCATTAGCGCAGTGTTGCTTTGCTCTTCAATCGCTGCACTTCCTTTTGGAAAGTGCACACTTAAATTTACAACTTGGGCATTACATTGAAAAAATACAGAGAGGGTTGCACTCAATAAAAAATGTTTGGTTTTCATTCAATTGAATTGCAGGTTTGACTGGCTAACGTTTGGTCTACTCCATTCATTGTGACAACCTTTTATTTTTTTTCAAATTGATTTTAGATTGTTTCGAAGTAGGGAAATGTCATGATTCTATGTACTCTTACTGAATTCTTTTTAAACCACGATGCCATGAAAAAAATACTTGCTACACTCTCCATTGCGCTCTGCGTATTCCTTCCTTCGCTCCAAGCGCAATCTTCGGTATGTGATTCCATCTCTGTTTCAGGAACAAACCTTGATGCAAACGCGCTGTTCATTACCGTTTATAATTCAAGTGAACACTTTATTGTTTATCCATTTTTTACTATAGATCTGGATGAAAATCCTTATATCACAGTGAATGACAATGTGAGTGTCCCCTCTTTTTTAAGTGTCCCATCAGACGCCAATGAAGGAAGTACTTCTGCCATATATACGTTATCCATGGCACCTGCTTCTGAAGTACCGTTGAACACCTTATTTGAAGGTTCAGTAATTATTACCGATCCCAATGATTCTTCGTTTTCATGTTCCTATAATTTCTCATTCACTTATGGTGATTTGATCAGCAGCATTGATGAGAATGCTGATCAGGACTTTGTGATTTATCCCAATCCTGCAGATGAGATCATTTATGTGAATGATGGTCCTTCTTCAAAAATTTCAGAATTACTCATACACGATTTTACTGGAAGACTGATCCGCCGTCAGCAATTACCTTCAGGCAGTGCGTTGTGTCGCATCAATGTCGCTGATTTATCTGAAGGCCATTACGCCATCTCCATGCTTTCCGGAGATTATTTGAAAACAAGAACACTTGTTATTCGCTAATACTTGTGGTTATGTGTTGATGCATCATTTCGATTGAATGAGGTCCATGTGACCCTTTGAGTATTCCTCCTTCAATCCGTTTTGTTGCGGTATGACACAATAACACAATGGGTGTTTGTGTGTTTCTTCACCTAGTTGAATGGTGTTGGTTGTTTCGAATTTTCACCGATGAGCCTCAGTATTTTTTGATGTTTCTCGGAACAAATTCATCGCAGTCCATACTTCCGACACCGTTATATATTTCTATATAGCCATCGTCATACACCACAAATGTTTTTGACCAATTTTGATTTGTGATGGTGACTCTGTTCCCTGCGTTCACTTTTTCAATGTGATAAATGAAAGAACCGGATGGTGCAAAATAGTTCATGTCATAATCAATGCGGATACATCCATTGACCAATTCGAAACAATTCACAGCCTCGGGAACAACTTTTTCAAAGGCTTTGTTTAAGGCTTTTAAAGTGTAGAGATCATCATTTTGGCACTTGCATATAGCGATGCCAGCATGGATATTCCAGGCTCCAATGGATGACATGTTCATTGATCGTAAAATAGAATCGATGATGGTTCGATGATTTTTGAATAAGGTATCAGGAAAGTTGAAGATATAATTGAAATGATCATCACTAACAGATTTGTCGGCGAGTGGCCAATCACATTGGTAGTGCTTGAGATAAGCCCACAATTTCGATATGACGTCTGTTTCTTGGTCGAGAAATTCCTTGGTATAAATGTCTGGCCCATCTTGCTGGTAGAATGAACAGGCATGGCCATCTAGTACAATTGACCGCAAGTTCTTCCGATCACTATTGCTTATGGCATTGGTTTTAATGAATTGAAGTGTCTTACACTTGCCTGATCTGAGGCCTTCTATATATTGACAGTTTTTGGTTTCAATCCCTGTCGAATCGTAGACAATCCATGCGCCATGAAGTAAATTGGATTTTTGCTCCTTGATTTCTTTGGTATGTCCCGAAGCCCAATAGTATTTGTCAATCCTCAATTCATCCTTCAGTTCCATTTCCCATTTAAGCATGCCGTTTTCATAATATTCCTGAAATGACTGTGTGACGCCTAAGGGTGATTGTGTGGTATATGTATGTTTCATAAGTCTTCCTGGGGAAAAGTACTCCGCGGTTTCCTGTATTCCCTTGGGGTCATACATATTGAGTCGATAAATACTTCCATCTTCAAAGTACTCTGCAGACAAGGTATCATGGCGTGCTTGAGTGAAAGACTTTTGTTTAAGCATACCACTTTCATAATACCTCCATGTAGCTGAAGGATATTGTGGACCAAAGTGTATTCCAATCTTTCCTGAAGTTGTCCATTCGGATAGAAAAGATTTTGAAAACCACTTCCATTCTTGTAAATAACCTTTTCATAGAGTAGCGTACCGTTGGGTGAATACCTTACTTCATGAGGTATTTCATACCAGAATTCATCGCTGAATGTTGACACATACTGAGGATAGCCGTGTTCATCGAAACCTCGCCACACGCCAATTGAACGATCATGATCAAATTCCTTGATTTCTGAAATTTTTCCATTGGCATGATAATAATGAAATACGCCATGTGCAGTGCCTTGATCATATTGACCTTTTATCCGAAGAATTCCTTGATCATCGTAGTACGCATATTCACCGTCTTGCGTTTTTTCATAGTTTGAACCCGCATGAACCACAAAGCGGTGGTGCTTGATTGTTGCAATCCTGCTATTGGCATGAAAAGTTCTTTCAGTTCCAAATTGAGATACATATTCAGTGTAACCATCCTTATCCATGCTGGTTTCGGTTACTGGTGGGTATCCCTTTACCTTGAGTTCATCCGCATGAATGAATCGGAATAATGAAACCGAATTCAGTACACCATTCTGAAAGGATGCTTCTTCATAACATCGTTTGTTTTCTGAGCTGATGAAGAATGATCTTTTGTTGGTGATTCTGCCATCATAATCATAATGAATAAAAACACCGATCACAGAATCCTGCTGAATCCTGTGATATTCTTGATAAGGCTTTTGAGTATCCCATTGATACAAAACCTCCTCTTGCATGATGCCTCCACGAAAGACATGGTGTTCGATCAATACTCCGTTGACCACCTTGTCGCAGGTATCTTCACGGGTTGTTTTATGGTCAAAACTGGTATAGTAAGTGGAGAAGAAGTAATTCCCGCCCGATCTCATTCGGTGGTCAAATTCACAATATTGGGCACTACTCGGATGGTTTAGAAGCATGATGATGCCGAGAATAAAACTCACATAGATGGTTTTAGGCAAACTATTCTGGTGAACAATGCTAATTGCTGAACTTATATCTACTAATCGACTCTTTGGCATCATCAATCATGGATTCAATGGTAATACAAGCCTGATTGATTCTGGTTCATGCTTAGATGAATTCGCGTGAAAAATTCCATTTGCCATTCTTCTTTCTGTTTCGGATCTTATAACCACCACGCGATTCAAATCCTCTCTTGCGATTTGCTACCCATTGTTTACCCACATAAAAATCCACAACGTCACCTTTTTCAGTGTAAGACTTAAATTTCACTTTGCCGTCGGTCATCACTTTTAATGAAATAAGGTGGCCATTGGTATCGTAGGTGCGTATCGACCGTTTACCTTTTTTGATATCGTAAAGACTTGTACGGTAACCGGTTTCAGAGTACGCAACTGAAGTATCCGACGGATTGGTCCAATTATATCGCATCACAAATCTGTCTGTACTTTGTTCCAGGTAATGACAAGTGTTAGGAGTTCCCGTAATCCGGTATTCCGCAGGAAAAGAAGCGATGAGTTGGGTATTTCCCGCGATTTCCAACAAAGTGTCTCTGCTGTTGGTTTGTTCCAATTTAAAGTAATACCATTTTCTAGTATGCAATGTGTCTATGTCTGAAGACTCATATATGATGTGTCGAATGGTGTCGTTCATGGCAAATGAGCTGTTGGAATAAGTCTGACCTACCAATACCTCCAAAATGCAAGCTTAGACCCGTATTCAGATACCATGAAAGTTTGCTGGAGGACTTTGGCTGCAATATTTTCAGATTGAGACCATGCCACATTCACCTGCAGGAATAATCCCGAAATCAGCAAGTAAATATGATTTAGACTAGGTTTCATCGCTCTTCGAACAGAAAATCGTTAGTGAAGTGCAAGGTAACAAAAGAAATAATTGAATGTTCTAAATCGAAAATCAACCTTGCTTAGGTGATAGTTTTTCGAGTCTTGAATGCTAATTCATTCATTGGTCCTCAAAGGTGTTCAGCGCATTTTAGATTCCAATGTATGGAAAAAAAGTCCATTTCATGGACACTTTCAGTGAGTCGTACTATGTGAAACTACTTGTTTTCAGCGCTTTTGATTTTTGGAATGAACTCTGGTATCAGGAGAATAAGAATTTAGGTTTTTCATTTGGATTCAATGTAAGACATTCAATCATGATTTGTCTATCTAAAATTAGGTTAGGTTACCAGAGTCCTTTTATGGATTCTTGATTCAGAGTTTGCTCAAAAATTATTTGATGAGTGAATTACTGACGAAAAGTTTAAGTGTGGATTGACATCACATGTTGTCAGGCAAGGCTGATTTGTGTGATCGTCATCTGTGTTAATCTCACCGATCGGAATTTATTCCGCATCGGTGAGATTATTTTTTTGGGGTAAATGAAATATTCACTTGGTATCTTTCAGAATATAGCATCGGCCTCATCTGAACATTTCTGTCAAGCTAGTGCCGATACCGCCGGGACCTACCCCATCTATTTATCTAACCAATACCAATTACGTTACAGAAGTAGTTGTTATAGTATCCGAGTTGACTATGATTATTTCACGACATCGAAACGATCGAGATTCATCACTTTCACCCAAGCTGTGATGAAATCTTTCACGAATTTTTCTTTCGCATCACTGCTCGCATAAACCTCTGCAATGGCACGAAGTTCTGAATTGGAACCGAATATCAAATCGACACGAGTCGCTGAAAACTTTTTGGAACCAGTTTTTCTATCTTTTCCTTCAAACTCAATTTTTGCATCAGATGTCGGTGTCCACACCATATTCATGTCCAAAAGATTTACAAAAAAATCATTGCTCAATGTTCCTGGACGAGTAGTGAGTACGCCTTTTGCAGAATGATCATAAATGGCATCGAGTGCACGCATTCCACCAACCAACACTGTCATTTCGGGAACTGTCAATGTGAGGAGTTGCGCTTTGTCCACCAACAATTCCTCTGCTGGCACACTGAATTGTGTTTTGGTATAATTTCTAAAACCGTCAGCCTGTGGTTCAAGAAATGCAATCGATTTTACATCGGTTTGTTCTTGTGTTGCATCCATGCGGCCAGGTGTGAATGGAACCTCAATCGTGTACCCTGCATTTTTGCTGCAAGCTCTATGGCAGCGCAACCTCCTAGCACAATAAGATCAGCAATGGATACTTTTTTACTTCCGGATTTCGCGTTGAAATCCCCTTGAATTTTTGTCAAGGCATTCAAAACCTTGGTGAGTTGTACCGGTTGATTCACTTCCCAGCTTCGCATGGGTTCCAATCTGATTCTGGCTCCATTGGCTCCTCCCCTTTTATCTGAACCGCGGAAAGTAGATGCTGAAGCCCAGGCCACGGAAACAAGTTCACTCGTTGTGAGTCCAGAACTCAAAATACTTTTTTTCAATTGCTCGATGTCTTGTTGATTGATGAGTTCGTGATTCAAAGCTGGAATCGGATCTTGCCAGATGAGTTCCTCTTTCGGAACTTCAGGTCCCATATACCTTGATCTTGGTCCCATATCGCGGTGTGTGAGTTTGAACCAAGCTCTTGCGAATGCATCATCAAATGCTTCAGGATGCTCCAGGAAGTTTCTTGAAATTTTCTCATATACCGGATCAAATCTCAAGGATAAATCTGTGGTGAGCATGGTTGGTTTGTGGCGTTTATTCGGATCAAAAGCATCAGGGATCAATTCCTCGTTGGTTTTCGCCACCCATTGATGTGCACCTGCCGGACTTTTCGTCAATTCCCATTCAAACTTGAACAAAATGGTGAAAAAATCATGGCTCCATTTTGCAGGTGTGGATGTCCAGGTAACTTCCAATCCGGAAGAGATGGCGTCTTTTCCTTTCCCTGTTCCAAATGAACTATTCCAACCCAATCCTTGTGACTCTATGGGTGCAGCTTCAGGTTCTGCGCCTACATGCGATGCTGGTGCCGCACCATGTGTTTTACCAAGCGTGTGACCACCCGCAATGAGTGCTACAGTCTCTTCATCATTCATGCCCATACGAGCGAAAGTCTCGCGAATATCCTTAGCAGCAAGAAGCGGATCCGGATTACCACCCGGCCCTTCTGGATTGACATAAATCAATCCCATTTGAACTGCAGCTAGGGGATTTTCAAGTTGATGATCTTCTGAAAAGCGTTGGTTATCCAACCATTTCTTTTCTGATCCCCAATACACATCCATTTCCGGTTCCCATACATCTTCTCTTCCACCTGCAAATCCAAAGGTTTTAAATCCCATTGATTCCAGTGCCACATTGCCGGTGAGGATCATCAGATCAGCCCAAGATATCTTATTGCCATATTTCTGTTTGATTGGCCAAAGCAATCTTCTCGCTTTGTCGAGGTTGACATTGTCAGGCCAACTGTTTAACGGTGCAAAACGTTGTTGTCCTGCGCTCGCTCCTCCTCTGCCATCACCAGTGCGGTAAGTGCCCGCGCTATGCCAAGCCATTCGGATGAACAACGGTCCATAGTTACCGAAATCTGCTGGCCACCAATCTTGTGAACTGGTCATCAGTTCACGAAGATCCTTTTTCAATGCTTCATATTCTAGCGTTGTAAATGCCTTGCGATAATTGAATCCCTGATCCATAGGATCTGATAGACTGGAATTTTGTCGAAGGACATTCAGATTGAGTTTGTTGGGCCACCAATTCAAATTGCCGGATGCGGCGGTGGCGGGTTTAGACTCCTCTAAAGAAGCGTGAAATGGACATTTTTCGATTCCTGTCATGTCTTTTTGTGCGTTAAGTGAATAGGCTGTAAGCAAGCCAAGTGCAAGTAGTAGTTTCCTCATGAAGTTGCTTTTTGGATAAACGAATTGCGTTTATGAGACAAACGTATTATCATTGCCTTCATTTATGAAAACGATATTTTCAATACTATCATTGACAGCGTAAATGAACATACAACAATTCCAATACGTACTGGCCGTTGCCGAGAACAAACACTTCGAAACTGCAGCAGAAAAATGTTTTGTAACCCAATCTACCTTGAGCACCATGATCTCAAGATTGGAAGACGAGATTGGAATTCAAATTTTCGATAGAAAGAAAAAACCTGTAGAAATGACTTCCGAAGGTCGCATATTGATTGAGCAATTGAAGATGATCGTCAATGAAATTGACAAGTTACAGGAACTCACGAGTGAAATTAAAGGTGAAGTGAAAGGTAATTTGAGTATTGCCGTACTGCCTACTATTGCTCCATTCTTATTGCCCTTATTCTTACAAAATTTTGCTTCGCGGTTTCCTGATTTAAACATAGTGGTAGAAGAACACACCACTGCCGAAATCTTAAATCGTATTAAGTCAAGAGAACTTGATATAGGTATCATATCAATTCCCATTCATGATGTGGATGTAACAGAACACAAACTCTATGATGAACCCTTTGTGTTTTATGATGCCGCATCTTCAGGGAAAAGCCATGTCGCGGTAAAGAAACTTGACATGAGTAATTTGTGTCTTCTGGAGGAAGGTCATTGCATGCGAACTCAAATCATCAAGCTGTGATTTGCATAAAAAACGAATACATCATAATTTAAATTTTGAGTATAAAGCTGGTTCCATTGACAGTCTATTGCGATTCGTGAAAGTGAACAAAGCCTCAACATTGTTGCCTTATCTCGCTACAGTTGATATGACTGATGAAGAATCAGAACATATCAGTCTATTCGCTGATCCAGTGCCGTTGCGCAGTATAGGAATTGTGGTGCATCGACATTTCGTGAAGAAGAAGATCATGGAAATACTCAAACAGGATATCAAGGATCAAGTAATGAAACTATTGCCAGTAGCGAAATCAACAGGTAAGAAACTCAATCCATTATAAAAGTCTACTCTATTTCTGAAGACTTTGCATAAACAACCTGGAACAAAGGACTGTATGTAATATTCATTCTGGCAAATTGCGCATTGATATAGACGAGGGCGCGAACTTCATGGTTGTTGTTCTTTTCAATATGCTCCACATATTTGGTCGCCATATTTTCGAACATCTGATTCGATGGCATTTCCTTTTTCATATTCAATGAAAGGATGGCTTTAGCAAGAGGTTCAAAACAAACGCTTCTATTTTTCGTCAATTCATCATTCTCCGGGTGAAAAGAATATCCCGAAACATCCAGCCATATGAGTGACTTATCAAGTGGAATGGGACTTCTTGAAAAGCTGGATCGTTGACAGATCATGATGAAATTCTGTTTTGAATCCTTCATCAGTTCAGGTATTTCTCGTATATCGCCGATCAAATGCACCCACTTCAACTTGGCAAGCTTATTAAAATCGACACGCATCAACTTGGCTTCTTCTTCATTGATGCCATAATGATTCATCAGATCTTCATTTGATTCCGGAGCGTAAATCAAATAACTGTAATCCTTGTTTTGTAAATCCTTTTGCGAAGCAAACGAAGGTGCATGATGGATCAATTTCAGTCCAATCTTGATGAGTTTGAAACAAGACTTCAGATTCGGGAGCCATTCTGTGATGGTTGTTTTCTTGTCGAAAATGGCTTTAGCAGCCGATTCCGCAGCATCATCGAATGCCTGCGAGCCATTGGGTGTGCAGACTTCGATGTGATTGATCGTGATGTTTTTGTCTGGAATCGAAGCGTTGTGAAGTTGTTTGTCTAAACTGATGAGACGAGAAGTAGTACTTTCTTCCAATCCTTCTCTGAGATAAACAAAACTTTCGGCGTTTTTCTCTGTTGCTTTCACTGATGGTCCAAAGAGCTGACGCAATGCTTGTGCCTCTGTAGCATCAATTTTTCTTCCAATCATCGCGGCGTAGAGTTCTTCCCCTCCGGGTTCCATCAATACGCGTCTTACGGATGGCGGCATCAGGTCAATTTGCATCATTTTCAATGTCATTGATGGGGAATAACCTTTCCATCTATGATATGATTGCAAAATTTGGGATCCTTCATCAAGTAATTGGAGGTGTGAAACCTCGAATGTAACCAACCTCGACTTCGCTGCTTGATCCGTTAAGGTATACGCATCATCCAACTTCAACAATCCGCCTTTGGTAGAGTGAATTGCATCATCGAAGTGCCGCATGTCTGATATTTCATCGCCATATCTGAGATCGGAGACATTGTCTGCACGCCTTCCAACTCTTGCCAAATCAGCTACATCATCAGCACCTCTACCGCAAGTTCTGACCAAGCCAATCATAGCGGCACCAATGGCCAAGACGACTTTTACAATTCCCCCAGCGTTGCTACCAGATGACGAAAAAAGTATCATTTACTTTTTGATTTTGACATGACTTCGATGATTTTCTCCCGATCTTCTTCCTTCCAATATTCTTGAATGTCAAGATTGACTTTGATGAATTTTACATTGGCATTTTTATTGGCTTTGGCCAAATCCTCCCAAACCTTCACATGATCTTCATTCAACTTGCCTGTCCACACAGTCCAATATGACAACACAAAAAAGTCTGCGCCATCGGGCATTTCCACGGCATTTCCCTTCAAATCGAGGAAATTTTTCCATTCTTCCTGCAATGTCAATGTATCTGGCTGATTGTATACAGTGTTCAGATTCAATGCTGGAATCAAACCGAATAGTCCTGCATTACATGATGTATCTGCCTGGCGGTATTCAATGTACTTTCCTTTGCTGTCGTAAATAGAACAATCTGGAAGTCCTTGTTTGTCGAGCGCTTGAAGAAAATGTTTGGAGTCGATGGTGACTATGTTATCCGTATCCAATCCATACTTTTTCGCTTTTTTCAGAATGGTTTTCTCATTTTCAACATCCGGATTTTTGATTCCATACATTTTTTTCATGATAGGTTGACAACCTGTGAGCAGGAGAATAACGATGGAAAAACAAAACGGACGTATCATAAAGCAATTTATTTGCTCAAATATAATTAGCCTTCAATTCATTTGTAGCAGCTTGTCCGCTACGATGCTGGATACAATTGAGTTTCGTATTAGTTAGCTGATATGAAAGACTGCCCTTTTTCCAACCTTCATGAGCGAATATGCAATGAAAATATAAGCAGTGGAAAATTCAACAATGACGAACTAGCCTATGTTGTTTTATGGTTGGAATACCAATGCTAAAATGAGAAGATCGCTCTATGCTGTTCGACAATGAAACATATTGTAATCAGTGGCTGGAATATTCTTCTCAATACCCAAAGACCTCAACATCGTGATGATTTGTCCACGATGAAATGTGCTGTGATTCACCACATGTAAGATGTATTCATATCTGCTGCATTCATTCTTGGCCCAAGGCATATTCAACTGTAATTTCTCGGTCAGGTCATTTTCATCATAAGCGCTGAAGGTCATTTTCATCGCTTCGGATTGTGTATTCAATTCGGACATGATTTGTTCTGCCTTGTTTTCGAAAACGGACCAATCAAAGGCGGATATATCTTGGCGTTGAATGAATAAATGCCAGAATTTTTGCGTCCTCAACATGTGCTGTAAGGTCAAGTCAATGCTGGGAAAACTTGAAAACGTCTTTTGATAAAGTAATTGGCTATCCAATTGAGAGAGTCGATGAGTGACTTTATTGTTCGCCCATGCATTGAATTCAGCGTAGTTGGATATCAGTGTAACAAGGCCCATAATAAGTATATTGGTTTTGGTGATGCGTCAAATGCGTATAGAAGCACGGAATCCTCTGGCTGCATAATAAGATTGAGCGCCGTTGTGATAGATAAAAACATGGTCATATCTTTTATCACCGAAAATTGCCCCGCCCAATTTGCGAATAGGTGCTGGCGTGATCAACCAACTGGATGTCTTCAAATCAAACTCACCCAATTCCTGCAAGGATCTGTATTCTTCTTCATTGAGTACAGTTACTCCCATTTCTTCGGCCATATCCAAAGCCGTGTTTTCGGGTTGATGTTCCTTTCTGGATTCCCATCCTGCCCTGTCGTAACAAAAACTCCTCCTGCCTTTTGGACTTTCTTCTGAACAATCGAAAAAGATGAATTCACCGCTCTTTTTGTCATAACCCACCACATCCGGTTCCCCTCCTGTCTTTTCCATTTCGTTGAGCGACCAGAGTTTGTCAGGCGATGATTCCAATTTCATCAAGACATTTTTCCAATCCAAGCCTTTGTGTCTGCCCGGATTTTTCTCAAATCGTTTCTGAAGCGTTTTGAGTAACTCGTTGCGTTCTGTTGTGGTGATTTTTTTTGCCATGCTGTTTATTCAATTCAATGTGGTGTGCAAAGATTTAAAATGATTTGAAAGGGTAAATTTGTTTCAACTGTGCTTTATACACTTTTGATGAATGGTAAAATAAACATGTCTGCGTTCTGTTATTTGCGGGCCTTGTATCAACTCCTTATGTTTGTTAGCTTTCAACTACCTGGTTGAGAAAAGCCGTCAGGCCCTGCAAATATTGGGATTGACTATGAATTATACCTTGATTTTATGTTAAAAACCACCACCAAATTTTTACTCGTTATTTTATTCATGTTCCCGATGGTCTTGTTGGCACAGAACAAATTCACGGTGAGCGGGACGATATATGAAAAGGGAAGCGACGAAACCTTGCCTGGCGTTGTGGTCGTCAATCTGAACGACAATTCCGGAACGGTGAGCAATCCATTTGGTTTCTATTCCATCACACTTCCCGAAGGTTCGGTTAAACTGGCATATCAGTTCGTGGGTTATGCCACTGTAGTTCGGGAAATCGAATTGAAATCCAATTTGATCATTGATATCAGGTTGGAAAACACTGCCTTGTTGCAGGAAGTGGAAATCAGCGCTGAAGTGCAGGAACGCATCAGCGAAGAAACACGGATGAGTACAATTGACATCCCCATTGATCAGATCAAAAACATCCCAGCACTTTTGGGAGAAAAAGATGTGTTAAAAGTGATTCAATTGATGCCTGGTGTTCAAAAAGGAAGTGAAGGGCAAACAGGTTTCTATGTTCGTGGTGGTGGACCTGATCAAAACCTCATCATGTTGGATGATGCTACCGTGTACAATGCGAATCACCTTTTTGGATTTTTCTCCATCTTCAATGGTGATGCCTTAAAAAGTGTTGAGCTCACCAAAGGTGGATTTCCTGCTCGCTACGGCGGAAGATTGAGCAGCGTGTTGGAAATGCGGATGAAGGATGGCAACAAAGAAAAACTCCATGGCGAAGCAGGCATTGGATTGTTGTCATCGCGAATAACACTGGAAGGTCCGGTGAAAAAGGGCGTCAGTTCGTTCCTGGTTTCCGGAAGACGCACTTACATCGACATACTCGCGCAGCCATTTATCATGGCAGCGAGTGATGGTGCCATGGCTGGCTATTTTTTCTATGACTTCAATGCGAAATACAATCACGTGATTGATTCTCTGAATAGAATTTATGTGAGTGGATATTTTGGAAAAGACAAATTCTATTTCCGCGATCGACGTTCCGATGATCAATTGTCGAAAGGAAGTTTCCTATGGGGCAATGCGACTGCAACGGCCAGATGGAATCACATTCACAACGAAAAGGTATTTTCCAATACCTCACTCATTTTTACGAATTACGATCTTTCCATCAAAGTGAGAGAAGAAATTGATCAGGATGATTTTTACGAATTGCGCTACAGAAGCGGCATTCAGGATTACAGCGTCAAATATGATCTGGACATCATTCCCAATCCCAACCATTATATACGCACCGGTGCTATAGCCATTTATCATCTATTCCGACCGAGTGCTGTTGTGGTGAAAGGTTCGGACATGAATGAAAATATCAGCAACGAAGAAAAAATACCTTCGTTGGAATCTGCTGTATATATTGAAGATGATTGGGGTATGACAGATCGACTGAAAGTCAATTATGGCATCAGGTTGAGTCAATATCTCGCACAGAAAAAAACATACCTGCGACCTGAACCTCGTATTGCAGCGCGTTTCATGCTTGCCAAAGATTTGTCGGTGAAAGGAAGTTATGCCATCATGAATCAGTATGTGCATTTGCTCTCGAACACAGGAGCCAATCTTCCAACGGATTTGTGGGTGCCGGCTACGGAGCGCATTGGTCCACAGCAATCACAACAATTTGCACTTGGACTCGCACGTGATTTGCCAAAACACGGCTTGATGGTTTCACTGGAAGGGTATTATAAAACCATGGATGGCGTGATCAGTTATACTGAAGGCGCTTCATTCCTGGACGTTGGTGCACAAAATGCAGATGATGATCCTTTAAAGTGGCAAGACAATGTCACCACAGGTCAAGGGAAAAGTTATGGTGCTGAATTTTTAATTCAGAAAAAAAGAGGTAAATGGAATGGCTGGATTGGCTATACGTTGTCATGGACCAAACTGCAATTCGATGATTTGAATTTTGGTAAAGAATTTTTCGCACGATATGATAGAAGACACGACATTTCAGTTGTGGGTATTTATACTTTGAATGAAAGACTTACCCTTTCTGCAACTTGGGTTTATGGCACAGGACAGGCGATCACCATGCCACTTGCCACGTACATTGCGGAGCGCCCTTATCCTTCATTTGACAATACAGGTACGAATAGCGGAAACTACTTTGGATATTATTCCGCACAGGATTATGGCGAAAGAATGCATTCAGGATGAAAGCCTACCATCGTCTTGATATCGCGATGCAATGGCACAAGAAACTCAAACGTTGTGAGAAAACATTTGAACTTGGATTCTATAATATGTACAATCGCAAGAATCCATTCTACTATTATATTGATTCGACCTATGATTCAAATAGTGGCAAGGTGACCAACAAGCTCATGCAGATGTCACTCTTTCCAATTCTTCCAAGTTTTACATGGACCTATAAATGGTAATCACGATGAAAAAAAATATCATATACCTGTCATTTGTTTTGTTTTTGATGACATTGTCATCCTGCCAGATGATGGTGGAAGTGGACGTTCCCAAACAAGATCCGAAGTTGGTTGTCTTCTGTTTTCTAACCCCAGATGATGAAAAGATCCGGGTGATCGTGCGCACGAGTTCACCGCTTTTCTCTGATGAAAATCTCGACAGTTGGTCCGTGAAGGATGATGCAACGGTGACATTATCCCGTCCAAATCAATCGGTAAACATTCCATTCGTGGTGGATATGCTCACGTACGAGCTGGATGCAGCGTCATTTCCGATCATACCAGGAGAAACCTATCAATTGGAGGTGAGTGCCCCTGGTTACAAACCTGTGATCGCTACTACAAGAGTTCCATTACAGATTCCGGTTTTTACAGTGAATACAGTAACCCAATCGGAACAAACCAATCAAAACGGTTATACGGAGCTCGTTCACAAATTTGATTTGAGGTGGTTAGATACACCTGGGCAGGAGGACTTTTATGAAGTGAGTATACAGCGATATGAATCAGAACTGCAGTATTTCCCGGTAACGGATGAGTATCATGACGGAGAAACGGTTGCGATCAGTCCTATTGTGTTGAATAGTCCGGATGGCGGCACACAAGAACCATTTCGGGTCTACCTGTTACACACCACAGAAGATTACTACCTCTACAAAAATTCGTTGGAAAACCTCAATTTTGGTGATCCGTTTTCAGAGCCATCGCTTTTATACAGCAATATCGAAAACGGATTGGGGTGTTTTACCTCCTATGTTGGAAGTTCGGTATTAATCATTCCATAACAACCACATAAAGGATGTTCAGAATCTAATCATTTTTCTGCATGATCGTTTAAGAGTCGAAGTGCACGCTCGTCCACTACCCTACCATTTTCGTCAAGCATTTTATCGATGTCAGACAATTTAGGTTGTGCATAGTGAACCATGAGCCGCAAATAATGCAAGACACCAGTGAGATGTTCTTCACCTCGTAGATTTCCAGCGTGACCGTCTGATACACCGATGATTCCCGCCCTTTTTTCCCTGAAATACTTTGGTGGGATGGTATCCAGGAAGGTTTTTAGAATACCCGGATAACTTCCATTGTACTCCGGAATGATGAATACAAATACTTCAGCAGGAGCGATGAATTCATCGATGATTGCTTGCATGTCAGCACTGACAGTTTTATACATCTCCGGATGCAAAAATCCCACTGGCAATTGCCCCATTGAAAAAAACCGAACGTCGGCTCCTTTATCTTTTAAAATTTGATGGTATTCTCTGGAAACATCCTCTGAACGAGAATTGTTGCGATTGGTCGATGAGATGATGGTGATCATGCGGTGAGCAAAAATAATGGTAACAGAACAAGTCAACATGTAGTATTGTTCAATTGGGAAATCATGATGGAATTGGCCATTTGATGATCTAGAACCAATGGAACGCCCAAGTCATCTCCGTTACCAACTACACCTCATTTTGCCATGCTTTAGAAGACGGCACATGGAGCAGAACTATCACACCAACATTTGAGATTTACCGCGCATTGGAACTTTGAGAAATTCTCAACATCTATATAGATCGAACATCGCACCTGCTGGTTTATTATGCATATAGCATTCCACTCAATTTTCATTTAGTTGCTTCCGCATTAGATAGAAATTTCTTCTTCCTTGGAACCTGATCGTTCACATTTCGAGAAGCAGTTCAATAATTATGGGAAAACATGATAGATGTCCTTTCGATGAATATTAAGATTATCCTCCAATTCCATTTGGAGGATAAGTTTCGTCAAGTTCTTTTTGACCGAAATAGATGAAATGTGATCCAAGTCTTTCGAAAATCTATTCAGAAACTCGACCTTCATTATTTAAGCTTTTGGAGTATCGAGCTTTTAGATACCTTTTTGGTTTTGTCCACGGATTTCAACAATTTTGACAAACCCAAATCCTCTAATTCTTCCTCAGTCATTGTAGCTGAAGATATTCCAAGCTTTTTAAGCAAGTCGTGAATAAACTTATACTCGCTTGAATTCTTTGGGGTTATGACCATGGCCTTCATAAAGCGAAACTACAAAATTCTATCTATTCTCAAACTCTTTCATGCTATCTTTCTTATTGTTTTCGACGAACATTAAGTCGTTTTTTCGGGTACGATGCAATGTGGTTCCTATTTCCCAGAATGTCAAAATTCTGTGAAACAAAAATTCCGGAGCATACCTTGGACTTTATCAACATTTTTGCGGCGAAATGATTGGGTTTGAAGAAAGCAGTTCATTCAACCGATAGGTTCAATCGCCTCATAACCAGCCATAGCAGATAACTTATCAACGGCCTATCCACAAAAGACGTGTGTACAACTTCGGAGCGTGTGAAACCGTGAAACCCCTTGTTTCACTATACTTTCGTGGCTTCGCGTTATGAAATACACGTATTACGGTCACAGCACATTTTTATTGGAACTGGAAAACGCCAGGATTCTTTTCGATCCGTTCATTTCACCTAATGAGTTGGCGAAGGGCATAGATATCAATAGCATCAAATGCGATTATATCCTGCTTTCTCATGGGCATGGTGATCATGTGGCAGATGTTGAAGTCATTGCCAAAAATAACAACGCGACCATTGTGGCTATATATGAACTGGCTTCCTATTACGGCGCAAAAAACTACAAACATCATCCGATGAATACCGGTGGTCGTTGGGATTTCGGGAAATTTTCTGTGAAAGTGGTCAATGCCGTTCACAGTAGTGTTTTACCCGATGGAACCTATTGTGGTCATCCGGTGGGTTTCATCATTACTGAAGGCACCAAAAGTGTGTATTACTCAGGAGATACGGCCTTGCACATGGATATGCAGCTGATCGGGAACTACCACAAATTAGACAGGGCTTTCCTCTGCATGGGCGACAATTTCACTATGGGTGTGGATGATGCCATCATTGCGGCGGATTTTATCCAATGCAATAAAATCACGGGAATGCACTTATTTTCCTATATCAAAATCGATCACCAAAAGACAATTCAAAAATTCGATGAATCCGGAAAAACACTTGTTCTCCCGGAAATCGGAAAAACTTACGAGGTTTAAACAAAACTGTATAACAACCAAGTCATCATAAAATAACATGGGTAAAATCATCACCATAGCCAACCAGAAAGGCGGTGTCGGAAAAACCACCACAGCAATCAATCTTGCTGCTGCTCTGGGCGTTCTCGAGTATAAAACACTTCTCGTGGATGCTGATCCTCAGGCTAACGCCACCAGTGGTGTAGGCATTGATCCTAAAAGTGTGAAAGCGGGTATTTACGAATGCCTCGTGAATGACATCAATCCAAAGGATTTGGTGATCACTACTGAAACCCGAATCTCGATCTCATTCCTTCTCACATCGATCTAGTGGGGCGGAAATTGAGTTGATCAACATTAACAATCGTGAGTATATGATGCGCAGCGCCCTCGGCAAAGTGCGTGATGAATACGATTTTGTGATCATCGATTGTTCTCCTTCTCTTGGACTTGTTACGGTGAACGCACTCACAGCTTCGACGCCGTGGTTGTTCCTGTTCATGCAGATATTTCGCCCTTGAAGGACTTGGAAATGTTCAATACCATCAAAATTGTTCAGCAAAACTGAATACTGACCTGACCATCGAGGGCATTTTGCTCACCATGTATGACTCTCGTCTTCGCTTGAGCAATCAGGTGGT
Source organism: Flavobacteriales bacterium (assembly GCA_016722445.1). Classification (GTDB taxonomy): domain Bacteria; phylum Bacteroidota; class Bacteroidia; order Flavobacteriales_D; family Sanyastnellaceae; genus JAIBBG01. The sequence continues at coordinate 42,089 of JADKIZ010000019.1, forward strand.
TGAAGAAGTAAAAATGCACTTCCAGGAAATGGTTTTTGATACCATCATCCACAGAAATACGACATTGGGCGAAGCACCAAGCTTCGGACAAACCATTCTCATGCATGATGCGAGCTGCAAAGGTTCGGTGAACTACCTGAATCTTGCCCGCGAAATTCTCCAGAAGAATGAAATGACCAAGATGAGCAACGACGAGAAATACATCAACATTGGAAATGGCTAAGAAACCAGCACTAGGAAGAGGACTCAGCGCGCTGCTCGACAACTCTGCTTCAACAAAGACCAGGCACCGGTTGCAGGCCATACAGCCAAAACTGATGTGGCTGAATTGCGCGATACCAAAACGACCGTGGAAATCGGCAATGTTGCCGGTCCAATTTCCATGCTTCGTATTTCACAGATCGAAGCAAATCCATTCCAACCGCGTCAGGAATTTGACGCTGTGGCGATGAAAGAACTCGCTCAGAGTATCAAGGAATTGGGATTGATCCAGCCGATTACCGTACGGAAAATTTCAGCACAGAAATATCAGATCATCAGTGGTGAGCGCCGTTTTAGGGCGTCACAAATCGCTGGTCTGGATGAAGTTCCTGTTTATGTGCGCACCGCAAATGACCAGGAAATGCTGGAGCTCGCTCTGGTAGAAAACATTCAACGTGAAAATCTGAATGCCATCGAAGTGGCCATCAGTTATAAAAGACTCATGCATGAATGTAATCTCACCACGGAGAAATTGGCTGAACGTGTGGGTAAAGACCGCACCACAGTGACGAACTACGTGCGATTGCTCAAATTACCGCCTGAGATTCAAATCGGCATCATCGAACGGAAGATTTCAATGGGTCATGCCCGCGCAATCAATACTGAGCCTGAAGCGAAACAACTGAAAATTTACAAACTCATTCTGAGAAAGACTTATAGTGTTCGTAAAGTTGAAGAACTCGCCAAAGAAGACGATGCGCCGCGTTTGTTCAGAACTGAAAAACAGTGATGCCTCTGGAATTCCAGAAAATGCAGGCTGATCTGCGTTTGAAATTTGGCAAAAGGCTAAACTTCAGCGCAATGAACACGGTCTGGGCAATTGAAATTCCTTTGCGACGGATGATGATCTGATTCGTATTGTGGATATGCTTGAGTTGTAGTTGCTCTGGGTAAATTTGCCCGTGAAATTTTGCCAACCCAACAATAAAAGACCAGGAGTGTGGATTAACCATACTCCTTTTTTTATGGTAAAAGCTCTAAGTGTACTTATGCTCTTCTCTGCCCTCTTTTTGGTGGAAAGCAAAGCCCATGCTCAACAAGATACCACTGCATTGCGGCTTGATTCACTTACACTGTCACAAGACAGTATTTTCATACCTGATACTTCTAAATTCAAAACCGAATTCAGGAAAAAATTCAGTATGCGCTGGCATACCTATCCTCACTCACCTCTTCGTGCTACCATTTATTCGGCAGCGTTGCCGGGACTTGGACAGATTTACAATGGCCATAAGAAAGAAGGTTCGTTGTTCAGGAAATACTGGAAGGTTCCAATTGTTTATGGTGGAATCGCCACCTGTGTCGCCTTCATTGGTTACAACACCAAAAAATATCACTTCTATAAAGGTCAATACATTGCTTTGAATGATGATGATCCCAATACCGTTACAGACCGTGAATATGATCCAATTCAATTGAACAAAGTTCAGGAGCAATATCACCGTTGGATGGACGTAAGCTATATGTGTTTGGCTGGATTGTTTGTGTTACAAATCATCGATGCCAATGTTGATGCGCATTTGTTCTACTATGATGTGGGCGATGATTTGAGCATGTCAATCCGTCCATCATTGATTTATACCGGAGAGATAAAGCCGGGCATCGGGATAGGATTACACTTTTAAATTTACACGAAATGAAAATTGCTATTTCCGGATACGGTAAAATGGGTAAAGAAATCGAAGAGTTTCTGGTGAAGCGCGGACACGAAATCACTTTGCGTTCAACCTCACAAACCCCATACAAAGCCGATGATCTAAAAGGAACAGATGTCGTGATTGAATTCAGCGAACCAAATGTTGCCGTCGATAACATATTCAAATGTTTTGAATCGAATGTGCCAGTGGTGGTCGGAACAACCGGATGGTACAACCGTTTGCCAGAGGTGCGCGAAGCATGTTTATCCGATAACCAGTCCTTGTTTTATGCCACCAATTTTTCGATTGGTGTCAATGTGGTTTTTCACCTGAACAAACAATTGGCGAAAATCATGGATGCGTATGAGGAATACGAACATGCATTCTTGAGGGCATCATTTGGCGAAACTGGACAAACCAAGCGGGACGGCCATCACGCTTGCAGAAGGCATCATGGAGAATATACCTCGCAAAACGAAGTGGGTAAAACCATCCGGCGGAACATCCGGATGAACTGACCATCATTTCTCAACGCGAAGGTGAAGTACCGGTACTCATGTCATGAATTACACATCACAAGTTGATAACATCAGTTTGGTTCATCAGGCTGTGAACAGAAAAGGTTTTGCTTTGGGTGCCGTCAAAGCTGCCGAATGGTTACACGGCAAAAAAGGTATTTTTACCATGAATGATATGCTTCAATTTTAATTTATAGAAGAATAAAATAATGATTCCCTGGATACTCCTCATCGCCCTCATCCTCGTTTATTCCATTACCCTGCCTTCATTATTGAAGAGGGCTGGATTAAGTTCAACATTGGGATACATTCCAATTGCGAACTTTTTCCCATTACTTAAAATGATCAAAAGACCATGGTGGTGGTTTTTTCTTTTGCTATCACCGGGTGTCAATCTGTTGATGCTCGTGATCATCAATGTTGAATTGGGAATTTCATTCGGTAAAAGAAAGCCAGGCGAACAATGGTTCTTTGGTGCATTACCATGGTATGCTCTTTCAAACTAGCCTATCAGGAAAAAGAAGTTGCTTATGTGGGTCCGCGCGATTGGACAGGAAAGAAAAAGAGTTTCGGACGTGAATGGGGTGAAGCCATCGTATTCGCGGTGATCGCTGCTTCTGTGATCAGAACATTCTTCATTGAAGCATTCACCATCCCTACTCCATCGATGGAGAAAAGTATGTTGGTAGGCGATTATCTCTTCGTGAGTAAACTGAGTTATGGTCCGAAAATCCCGCAGACTCCAATGAGTATTCCTTTTGTTCACAATGCTATGCCGGGAAGCATGACCAATAGTTATGTGGACTGGTTCAGTCTCCCCTACTTCAGACTTCCTGGTCTTGGTCATGTGGAAAGATTCGACCCTGTTGTTTTCAATTTCCCGAATGGAGATACCATTATGGTCGATCCTTTTTATGCGGGACATGATTATTATAGTTATGTGAGAAAAGAAGGAATGTTTCTATCAGGTTCTGTAGAAAATTATTTCCAGTCACCTGAAAAATTTGATCAGATGGCCAGGAATAATTTTTGCCGAGAAAAACACATGTAAAATTTGTGCGAGAGAAAAGGGTGTCAGGAGTTATCCCATTTCGGGAATTCGTCCGAGACCAATGGACAAGAAAGAAAACTACGTGAAGCGCTGCATCGGTTTACCGGGTGAAAATCTGAAAATCGTGAACAGGCAAGTTCATATCAACGATCAGCCTATTGATAATCCTCATGGGATGATGTATAGCTATTTGTTCCGGGTAAAAAGTCTGACAGTGCTTGATAAAATATACAAGGAATTCAAAGTAAACAGAGGACACCAACTAGAACTACAGATGAACACTCAGGAAGTGATCGGTATTTCATCTTTCACCCAAGAAGATTATGAGCAATTGAAAAATTATTCGGAGTTATTTCCATTGAAGTGAGTAACGATACAGTGAATGATGAACCACTGGCGATTTATCCAAATTCAAATCTCGCACCTTTCAATACCTGGACAAGAGATAATCTCGGTCCGATCCATATTCCAGCCAAAGGGGAAACCATTCAACTGACACCGGAAAACATTGCTTTGTATAAACGTGTCATTTCCGTTTATGAAAACAATGATTGGGTTGAACTGCGATGGCGGCATATTCATCAATGGTGTGGCTGCTACAAGTTACCTTTAAACAAGATTATTATTGGATGATGGGTGATAACAGACCCAAAGTGCTGATTCACGCTATTGGGGTTTTGTGCCTGAAGACCACGTTGTTGGAAAGCCTGTATTCACTTGGTTCTCTAAAGAGAATTTGGAATATCAGGAGACTGGGGAGATTCGGTGGTCGAGGATGTTTAGAATGGTGAAATGAATTACGAATTATGAAGTATGAATTATGAGTATGAATTATTAGATTATTAGATGAGGTGAATGAGAAGGTCATATGTAAGCGGGGAGTTTTAATTTTGAATTTTAAATATTAAATCATTTCATTATTGCCGTCGGCGTGGTTTGTGTAGGAGAACATGGGTATACTAAGACTTGAAAATATAGAACCAGTCATATTTAAGCTGAGCAACGGCATTCGTGTGGTGCATCAGTTTTTGCCACGGGAGGTTGCTCATTGCGGATTGATGATTGGAGCGGGAAGTCGGGATGAATTGAAGCATGAACATGGTCTCGCACACTTTCTGGAACATTGTCTTTTCAAAGGCACCACAAAAAGAAAAACCTATCATATTCTAAGCAGGCTTGATGCGGTGGGTGGAGAACTCAATGCATTTACCTCGAAAGAAGAAACGTGGATACACGCATCTCATTTGCGCACACTGATTATGAACGTGCCATTGAGTTGATCGCGGATATTGCTTTTAATGCCTCTCCTTTCCGCTCATGAAGTGAAAGGAAAAGGTCATTGTAGATGAAATCAACAGTTATAAAGACAGTCCGCCGATCTCATTTTCGAAGATTTTGATGAAGCGCTATATGGCAATCATCCATTCGGCAGAACGATTTTGGAACAGAAAAGACGTTGCGGGATTCTCTCGCGAGGATCTGATCACATACAGAAATCGTAATTCACGAAGAACAATTTGATCTTTCCAGCGCAGGAAATATCAGTGCGGAAAATTTACATTTTTTGAAAAACACATTGGTCAGCATACTCTTTCATCCAAAAGGTGGTGAGAAAACCAGCGGGTGTTTACAAGCCTGTTCATCTGGTTTACAAAAAGGACATTCATCAGGTACACTATCTGATGGGTTTGCCAACTTATCATTTCGAACATCCAAGAAGACCCGATTGTCGCTGCTGAACAATATTCTTGGCGGACCAGCCATGAACAATAGATTGAGTATGCGAATTCGTGAAAAGTATGGATTGCCTATCATGTGGATTCGAATTACTCACCAGTTTTCGATACTGTTTTTACGATTTATCTGGGAACGGAAAGGGATAATTTGGAAAAAGCAAACAGCTTATCTGGAAGGAACTGCAGGAAATGAAACGCAGAAATTGAGTACTCGTCAACTTTCTGATGCGAAGAAGCAGATCATTGGTCAAATCGCGATGGCTCAGGATAGTGGCAGTGCAATCATGTTCAACATTGCGAAGAGCTTGCAGTTGTTTGGAAAAATTGATACGTTGGAGAAGTCTTTCACAAAATCGGAGAAATCAATGCGAAGGAATTGCACGACATCGCCAATGAGGTGTTTGAACATAAATTGATGTCTTCGGTGACGGCTATACATATTGAGGAGGTTATTAAATAGAAACTCCTTCTTAGACAATCCTAAATTTTATTTCTGAATCTCGTTTTCGCCTTCGGCGAGTTGGGATGACACAGGGGACACAGTTTTAAACAAGTTGTTCTTCAGGTTTGCTCGAAAACCCCAATTACCATCCGCCCAAAACTCACTCCCGCGCCACCTTGAACATTGAACTTTTGAACCTTGAACCCGAACCACACTCCCGCGCCACCTTGAACTTTGAACCTTAAACCTTGAACCAACCCTCACTTCCGCGCAATCTTAAATCTTAAATTTTAAATCTTGAATCAAATCGCCTCACACCCCGACATCCTATGCATATCATTGTTGTTTTCGTCGATTTCGTTTTGACCCGACGAATTCTGTTGGCGACCGTGGCAGAAAGTCCTGGTGACCGATGATTGAGTAACCAGAGACAAGATTCTTCGCGGTTGTCACCCACTTGAGCCATTTTCTCTAAAAATGGTGTATCCATGTTTCCTCAACCACCAAAATGGCGTTTGGATTCCTTCCGCCCCGTTGATCAATGCCATCAAATGGGAAATCCATTGGTCAACAACCATTCTCGGCATCATCCTGATTGTGTAAGGCATGCACGGAAGATGCCCAACTCAGGATAGCCGTTTTCCATCAACCATTCGCGGATGGCCCTTGTTTCCCTTGATGGCCTCTCCCCTGCAATGATCACTTTAGCCGGATATTCCGTATTCTGCATGTCCGCGAAGGTATTTTGAGAATTCATTTTTAGCTTTAAAATTTATAACTGCGCATCGAGTATTATTTATTTCCTCACGAAAGCTGATTCCGGTTGGACCATCAAAGGTTCAATGAACGTGGGAACAACTTTCACTTATTTCAGTCAATGGGCTGCCGGTGGTATCAACTCTGTTGGTATCAATGGTGTTTTTAACCCTTCGGCCAATTACCGCATGGGAAAAAATGCATGGGACAATACTTTGTTCATCGGTTATGGCATGTTGAGACAAGGTTTCGACAAGTCTGTGCCATGGATCAAGACAGATGACCGCCTCGACTTGACATCCAAATATGGTCGTCAGATCAATGAAAAACTTTTTACGCGGCACTTTTCAATCAACACCCAGTTCTACCTTGGTTTTGCTTCTGGTGGAAATGGATTGCCAGACAGAACAGCGAAAATTTCAGATCTTCTCGCTCCAGCACGGCTGTTGTTCTCACTCGGTCTTGACTACAAACCAAACAGCGATCTTTCCATCTTTTTGTCACCGATAACTTACCGAGCAATCATCGTCAACACTCAAAACCTCGCTGATGCGGGTGCTTTCGGTGTGGAGAAGGCTACATATGATTCGCTTGGTGTAAAACTGACAGACGGCGCTAAAATCCGTTCAAGTCAGTGCGTACATGCGCATCAACTACGTGAAAAATTCAATGAAATGTGAGTTTGAGTTCAAAACTCGAACTTTTCTCGAATTATCTTGAGAACGCACAAAATGTCGATGAACTTTGAAAATATTTTGGCAGCTAAACTTGGTAAGTACTTTTCGCTCACGCTTTCTGCCCAGTGGATCTATGATGACAATACCATTGTGACCAAACAAAAGGATGTTGGACTTGAACGGTGTAACCGTGAAAGTGCCTTATGCAAGTAAAGGCGTACAGTTCAAAGGGGTAACCGCGATTGGTTTCCCCGAACTTTTAATGGTTAGCAGTATTTAGAACATAAAATGCGCATCACATGCACATTGAAAGGCCGGAATTTTCCGGCCTTTTGTTCTCAATTGCGCCATGAATAAGTGTAATTGTTCTATTGCATTTTGACACGAATCCTAACGTTTATTCTGGGTTGAACCCGAAACATGCAATGGATTTCGTCAATGAGATTCAAAACACCATAGTATACGAGTTTTCCCCGAATAAATTCGGGACAAACATGCAAACATGGTCACTACAATGGTGAGCAGCCGAAACGAGTTAAGCCTGTCCCGCCAAAGCGGGATATGAGCATTCAAAGGTGTAGTGATAGAAATAGAATTTCGAATGTATGATTCTATTTAGCTTGTTTTATTGTATTCATTTTCGGTGCGTCAGAAGCATCCGAATTGGGATATTCGATAACGTCGCAATTCTTGGAATTTGGGTTTAGAGTTGATTGTTCACGCATGTGATTTTGTGGCTCCAATATTTTCCTCCGTACTTTTTTTCTTGATAAAAAAAGTACCAAAAAAATCAAGGCATCGGGCACTTGACTAAACCTCTTCCGTGTTTTTAGTATTTGAACAGCTGGAATTAATCAAATAAAATTTTCGGGTCAAATTTCGCCGATACTTCGCCAAATCTCAGTTGCAGAGTATCCGACTATGCTCCTTCGATTTGGCTTGTCTTCGACGAAATTTGACTCCGTAAAACACAAAACAGGTTTATTCAAGTGCCCTGAGAAAATCCTTGAAATCCTCAACATCTCCGGGCAGACCAATCGGAACTCCTCCTTCATTCAAAAATGACATGACCTATGCCCTTCGTGCAACGTTTGGCTTGTCATTTTTGAATTCAGTCGTCAAACACCCGATTGCTCTTTTGCCCTGCGATGTTGGGATTTCTAAGGATTTTCTCAAAGGCCGGTCCGCGAACTAAAGGATAAATCGGGTGTTCTCTTTTGTACGATCTTCTAGCTACTTCTTTTCCAATTCACATTCAGTTCTTGAGAAGTGAATTAGCCTGGCTATTCTATCTCACTGCAATTCTTGGAATTCTAGTTGAACTGTGAATAAACGAATCAGGATTACATTCATCTTGCTTTACTTTGTTTCCAATTCTGATTTTGCCAAAACTTGTTTGCAGCATATGGTGTCTTTTGATGGTGTTTTTGGCAACAGCCAAATCACTTCCTACTGTCGTGCTGAGTGGTATTCCAGTAAATGACCTGTAGCACAATGTGAAGATCAACAAATCGTCATACCACTCAAACGTGCGGGTAATTTGTTTCTGATAGAAGCCGTGGTAGACAGTGTCGCTGGCGATTTCATCTTTGATACCGGAGCGCCATATTTGGTGCTCAATCAGAACTATTTCCGTCAGCTATGCAGCCGCAACAAAATTTGATCACCGCCAGTGTCGGCAACACGAATACTGCTGTTCGTACTGTCGTGCATACGCTCAGTTTCTCGGGCATCCGATACAACGACATTGATGTGGACCTCACCGACCTCAGTCATATTGAAGACAGCCGAAATTTTCGTTTGTTGGGTTTATTGGGGACAAATCTCTTTGCGGACTTTCATGGGAAGTGAATATGGTCACCTCGTCAAATGACACTCACCAGATTGAATGCTGGTGGTGATCCAGCGCTGTCATCCATTGATTCACTTGTTGCTTCGCATCAACCTGACTTGTGTTCTCCTTTTCAGTATTGCGACCATAAAATCATGATGAATGTAATTGTTGCCGGTAAAAAAGCTCAACTGGATGTTGACAGCGGAGCCGAAACGAATGTCGCCGATGTGTTGTCCGGTAAAAAAGTCCTCGATGATTTTATTGTATTGAGACGTACGTCATTGTCTGGCACTGCGGGTGTTAGTCAGGATGTACTCACGGAATACTTCCGGAAATAAGCATAGGAAAACAACATTTTCAAATGCAACAAACCATCGTGACCAGCATGCGCGAAATGAATGAAGCCTGCAGTATGTATATCGATGGCGTACTTGGCTACAGTTTCCTTTCGCAGGGCGTATACACCTTGAATTTCAGGAATCGGGAATTTTGTATTTACCTTTATAACAGTTTGAACAGATGATGATAAGAATATATATCCTGATCTCAATTTGTTTTGCGGTGCTATCATCTGGGGCAAAAAGATGTGTTCAGGATCAAAAGGAGAAGAAATGATCATGACCTTGGATGATCGCTGGTCCAAACAAGTTACAGATAGTCTTTTGAATATCTACGAAATGAAAAATCTCTCCGTGGATAGTTCATTTCGATACCTTCATGCAGGACTTATTTCAAAAGATGGATGGCGTGTTCGACGGAAAGGAAAACACATTGTAGAAGTGTATCGGTCTGTCGCGAATCTTCCTACAGTAAAAACCATCAAGACTTAAGTCGGTTGACAGAATACATGCAACATTCGTCGATAGTGCCAAGCTGGATGGATCAAATGGATATAGCAGTCAGTATCCCGGGTTCAATCAATTCAGGAATATATCGGTGATGGAAATGAGTGATGGCATTTCGAGATTCAGATTGGAAGGACATCAGAATGCACAGGAAGTGCTGCTCAGCGGGAGCTTCAACAACTGGAGAACAAGTGGCATGGCGATGCAGAAATCCAAGAACGGTTGGGAAGTCAAACTCAAATTGGTGCCAGGTCGTTATGAATATAAATTCATCGTTGATGGTACCTGGATGCGTGATCTGGAGAACCTTCAAAAACTGAATGACACCTATGGAGATTTCAATTCAGTTTACTTCAAACCCAACGTTTCATTTACCATAGAACGTGATGCCAAAAAAAAGAACGGGAAATACTTGGTTTGTGGAGTTGTTTCTACCTGATGGAATGTATCAATACAAATTCATCGCAGATGGCAAATGGATAACAGATCCCAATAATCCACGTAAGTTCGACGATGGTTGGGGAGGAAATAATTCTGTAATCAGTGTGGGTGAACCTGTTACATTTTTCCTGAAAGGATATCAAAATGCAACCAACGTTTATTTGAGTGGCAGTTTCAATGCATGGAAGGAGAAAGAAATTGCCATGATGCAAAATGATTCCGGATGGTATGTTGCCATCACTGTTGGTAGCGCCTTACACGAATACCGATTCAATGTTGATGGCAAGTGGGTGACAGATCCTACTTCACCGGTTGTCACGAATGAATATGGGGAGTTCAACAACTATAAGATTCCAATTTCCAATCACGTCTTTCGTTGCCAGGCCACAGCTCAAAACGAAATCCGTATATGTGACCGGCAGTTTCTGTGATTGGCGCGAACCCGGATTTGCAATGAAAAAATATCCGATACCGAATGGGAATTGCCCATTTATCTTCTTCCGGAAAGACTAAATACAAATTCATCATTGATGGTGAATGGAAGCTTGATACCCTCAATCCGGATTATGAAGAGAATGAGTTCGGCTCAGGAAATTCGATTGTTTGGGTGAAGTGAATGAATCGATAGCAATCTTTCTAGGGCTGGTTAAATTTTATCTTGAATCATCGAATGTGATTCGTATTCAATCGACACTTATGTTTTGCTAAACGATCAATTAGATGAACCAATGATATTGTTCACACACCGTCGTCAAACCACTTGCTCACTCCCATCTTTGATCGCTGCAAGAAGGGTGGTGAGGTCAATATCCTTCAAACTTTTGAATTTGATACAATATCCGGTAATACTCGCTTTACCATTTTACTACTATAGGTTTGCGGAAAGGTATTTTTGTCAGAGAAAGTCATGATATAGATTGAGATACCAGTTGTATTGGCACTCATTCCTATCTGATAAAATTCCTTCGTTTTACCATCAGCATATTTGATCGTGTGAACACCATAACCAATGTTGGGATTGGTCACCACTTTATTTTCTTCGTTTTTACCATCTAAAAACCAAAAGCTTGCCAATCCGGCAAGGTCTTCAATATCCTTTGATGAAGTTCCAACATATCACTCCGTTTTGACTCGGATTGTTCTGCGATATAATTCCTGGATTTGTTGTTCGATTTTCATATGGTGGTCAAATATGTGGGCTAAAATACAATGCTGACTTGAAGAGAATAATTCTATTTAACTTCATTCAAGTGCCTCAATTTCTACAAGTCGCAAGCAATCTATTCTGAACATTCAAACTTGCGGTGAGACTTTGAATTTTTGTTTGGGGAGATGATTGTTCTCATTATTAATTTATGGTTCCAAGATTTTTCTCCCTCCTTTTTTCTTGATAAAAAAGGAGCAAAAAAAATCAAGGCTGTTGAGAAAATCCAGGAAATCCTCAACATCTCCGGGCAGATCGACCCAAAGCTCCTCGTAGTTTCCAAAAATGGCGCGAGTACTTTTTACACCCCATTCTATTTGGACATTTTAAAACTGCTCGTCGCGGTCGCTCTTTGCCCTTTGATGTTGGGATTTCTACGGATTTTCTCAAAACGTCAGCACCAACATGAGGTGTTTCGCCAAGAGATTAACGGTGTACTGATTTTTCTCTTCCCATTTTATCTTGGCTATTAGAGTATTGCATGATGAATAGAGTTAACTATGCAATTCTATCGACTCACAATACTTGGAATCACGATCCAATGATGCAAGGTTCAATACATATGGCTTTCCTAAACTGACTTGCTTCGGATTCTATTATCTAAAGGTAATTCCAGCTATTCAGGAAGTTTAAGTGACGTTCGTGAAAAAATTGTTCGAGACAGAACGATTACAGAAACTACTTGAATGCTCTTCCATATTCCTCAGGGTCTCTGATAAATGGCATCCAACAATCCGTCTTTCGGCAAATCGCCATTCAATTTCCAAAACATCATACCACCGAGCTTCTTTCTCATGGCATACTCTTTTTAATCTGCAGGATTCGGCGTTGTCGTAAGTGATAAATATTTTCTCTTCCGCGTTATAACGGAATGGAGCTTTTGCGATCGAATCCCAATACGTGATGAATCCTTTCTCGGGGGTGTATTTCACAACGATATCTTTGTATTTGACATCGCCACCCGATTTTCCCTTTTGTCCCAATCCATGATTCTCCGCATCGACATCCTTTACCACGAAGCCATAAAACCCGGCGCCAATCACGATTTTGTTCATGGGTACTTTGAGTGAATCCAACAACTCAACTCCGCTTGCTACACTTTCCTTTTGGAAAGGTGAAGAATACAGCGCAGCATGATGACCTGTATGAGCTCGTTTGTCGTTGGGCAAGCCATAAGTCATCAGGTTTACGAAATCCACGTGAGGCATGACTTCTGCCATCAATGAATTTTGAACATATTCCGGAAAACTATTGGCATCAAAACTCAATTCATAAGGAGGAGGCAGTTCTTGACGTAATGTCTTGATCAATGATGTGAAATTTGTTTTATCCTCCGGTTTGCCAGGACCATACTTTCCTCCCATTACCTGACTTTCCCAATCTAAGTCAAAGCCATCCAAATCATATTTGATCAATAATTCTTTCACTGATTTTGCGAAAACCTGTCTGTCGGTTTCAGATGAGAAGACTGACGAACAAGTTTGACATCCGCTCCATCCGCCCAAGGCCACCATCACTTTCAAATGTGGATACTTTTCTTTTGATCCACCAAAAGCCTCAGCGTTTCCTCCCTGAAGCGAATCTTCAAATGCGATTTTGTTGCCATCTAGCTGTGTAAAACAGAAAACGATGTGGGTGAGTTTCTGATATTCAAAATTCTCTACTTCATGTTTGGGGCCTAAATAATAGCCTATCACTCGAAATGATGATGAATCCTGACTTCCGGATATAACCTGACCACAGCCTAAAGACAAGATCATTGACAAAAGAATATGTGGTAAGATGAAGCTGTTTAGATTTTTCATCATAGGTTCAAATGATTGTATTCATATGCAACGATAAGTGAAGATACTTCTTTTGAAATGATTCAGGTGCTCGATTTTCTGTTTAGGAAAGTACCTGGAGTGCTTCATCCATGGAATGAACAAAGTTGATGTGTTTGCCTTTGTTGCTCTCATAGATGAATTCAGTGAGGCTTTTGCTGTTGTATTTGGAGTATTCTCCAACAATGGCCAATCGCACGCGGTAATTCGAAAACTTTTGGAGTATCTCTCCAGCCATTCCATTTTTCAAATCAAAAAAATCCGGTATGATATTTTTTGCGTGAATAATCACTTTGTCGAATCCTGGTAAAGATTGCCCAACAAGTCCAATCCTTCTTCCATGGATTGAATCACCAAATCATCCGCTACCACTTCAGCTATGCGTGTTTGGTTTATATCATGTACTTCAATTGTCATGACTTTTCCTCCACCTTCAATTGCGATATTTCTTTGCGTTTATTTTTATGAGCCGGGTTGACTGACATATGATTTCTACTTTCAATCAAACATCATTTGTTCCTGAAAACAGGCCTTGGCTTTGTCCGAAAATAGACAAACTTTCAATGGTACTATAATCCTGTGAATGTTGAACCATTGAATTTACAAATGCCATTTGCATCTGTTCCAAACCACATTGTTCCACTATTGTCCTTATATATCGTATTGACTGCATCACTGGTCAGGCCATCTTGAGTTGTATAGTTTGTCAGTAATTTCCCATCAAATTTCCAAACACCTGCATCAACAGTTCCAACCCAAAGATTACCCTGATTGTCTTCATTGATGGCATAAACACGGGCCATGGTTCCTTTACCGGATTTACCGGAAGCCTTGAAGTCGGCATTACCAAGCCCCAATTCATTTGTCATATTTTTCAATTCCTTTCCATCATATCGAAACAGACCAGCCCCATTGTTTCCAAACCAAAGGTTACCATTGCGATCTTCGAATATGGCGAGAACAGCAGGACCTGCAAGGCCTTTTTCTTTAAACCAAGTCAGTGTCTTCCCGTCATATTTGCATACACCTTCAGCTTGTGTCCCGAACCAGACGTTGCCTCTTCGATCTTTGAGCATACAATAGACAGCCATACTACCCAATTCAAAAGGGTTCTTCAAACTTTTCTCTAACTTCGTTGGAAGGAATGGTAAAAAGTCAAGTGAAGTTCCGTTGTATCTGAATACACCACTGCCAGCGTAGAACCACAAATCACCTTCCTGTGTTGTCCAATCGTCTTTCATACCTCCTGTGAATGAAACATGGTCGGTATGTGTCATGAACTTCGTGCCATCGAACTCACTAACACCGAATCTTCCAGTTCCAAACCACATGTGGCCCAATGCATCTTCTTGTATGCTTAAAATCTGATTGTCCGGAAGGCCATCCTTGGTAGTAAACTGTGTCAAGACTTTGGAGTCATATCGATAAACACCAGCTCCATTGGTTCCAATCCAGTAGTTGCCATTTTTGTCCTGATACATGCTCCTGATATTCTTGTCGATGGTACGTGCCACGCTACTCAAACCGGTAGCAATTGTTGATGGCTCTGTTTTCACATCCGACGTTGAAGGAAGAATTCGATTATTGGGTTCACGACATGAGGTCAATCCCAAGGTAAAAAATGCGATGACTAAAAAATGGGTTAGCGGTGTAATGGGATTTTTCATGGTTGGGATGTTGTACAAAACGTCCTGATGTTGTTGTGCGTGCAGCCTTTGTTTTCTTCATCTATCTCTCCATGATCAAATCACCAACCTAAGTGCTGATAATCTTGAAACAGGTAATTTTCCGGATCATCCACATAGATCCGTATTTCATAACCATGATCTAAAATGGCTTCACCTTTCGATTCATAACGGCTTTGCAGTGTGTAAATGCGTTCGCCTTTGAAGAAGACCATAGCCGCTCCATTTTGCACCACTTGCTTCACATAAGCTTCTACAACCTTAGAATGACCAACGTTGTCCTTGTCATTTTCCATTCCTGCATAAACAATCAAACTCCGTAAATCAAAACCGTGATCGGCCTTTTCGATTTGTTCCGCTGCTCGCTGATATCTTTTGGAAGTATGTTCGAAATACAGAAAGGTAGCGGAATCTGTATCATAATAAGTGGCGGCTGACTCAGCGTATGTCTTACTGTTGATGCGAAAAGCATCTGCGATAAATGCCAACGGTACATAAACCTGGTAATCACCTCTTGTCCATACGCCCATTCTTTCCTCGTTCACTGTTTCGGAAAGTTCGATTTTGTTGACTGTTTGAGCTTGTCCCACAAAACCCCATACAAAGAGGAAAAGATAGAAGACGAATTTCATGTATCAAAAATAGGTGATCACATCAGACCGATAAGGTCATACAGAAAGTCTTGGGGAATTTTGGCCTATGAGAATGTCGAAGCGTTCGCAACATGAATAACCTCAATTCACCCTTTGAATGGCGTAAAGGTCTTACCATCGAAAATAAATATGCCATCTCCTTCTGTGCCTACCCAGAGTTTGCCTTGTTTATCAATATAAACAGTCCAGATGTTGTCGATGGACAATCCGTCTTTGGTGGTAAAGTTTGTAATCGCTCGATCGCTGATTCTCCAAATGCCATTGTCGATGGTGGCTACCCAAAGGTTACCCTGCTGGTCTTCTGTGATCTTCCAAATCCTTGACATCAGTCCCGGTTTACCAATGGGATATTTTTCAAAATCGGGATTGTGTAAGTTCTTTTCTCTTGAAAAATTCACGAAGTCTTTTCCATCATAACGGAATAACCCATCTCCATTGTTGCCCATCCAAAGCACTCCGTTTTTGTCTTCAAACAGGTCTCGAATGGCGGAACCAAGTTCCTTATTGTCAAACCATGTAAACTTTTCGCCGTCGTATTTGCAGATTCCTGCTGTGGCAGTGCCAAACCAGGCATTCCCATATTTGTCTAAACAAGTGGCATAGATATCGTAATGATGACGACGATTTTCTTCGTTTTGAATAGGCGAAGTGAATGGCAATTTAATCTGAGATAGTTTATCGCCATGGCGGTAATATTCGAATATCAGCTCTCCCCTTTTGAAATCATATTTTTCGGTGGTGGTATCAATCGGAACATGCTCAAAGCGGCTTCCATCAAAAGAACAGATCTGTAACAAATCTTGCGAGCGAAGACTGGTCTTGAACCACATCTTGCCATCACGTCCTTCCTTCACCATCCAGACATCATCACTGCTCAGCCCGTCTTTCACCCTATAATTGACAATGGACTTGCCATCGTATTTGTAAACGCCATTTCCATTCGATGCAAACCACATATTGAATTGAGAGTCCTGGGTAATACCACGGATCTCGCCCAGAACCTCTTGAACGGTATCTCCCAATTGTTCTACCGCGAGTTTTTCACTTTCGATATTCCCTGACTTCTTAGCATATCCATTGCATGACACAAGACATGTCAATACCGCAACAATGAAAATGGTTCGTACCATCATGACTAAGGACTTAGATGAGGAGTATTGCATCAATTTTTATTGTAGTTGTTCATTTGATATCTAACATTAAAGCTGATTGACCTCATCCATACATTAATGCGACACCGCTTTGAGACCGATGATAGAACCAATGAGTGTAGTTAGAAAAAACAATCGCAAGAAAGTTGCCGGTTCTTTGAAAACAAAAATTCCGACGATAACTGTTCCGACTGCGCCGATTCCTGTCCATACCGCGTAAGCAGTACCGATGGGCAATGTCTGTGTTGCTTTGATCAACAGCCCCATACTTAACGTCAGCGCCAAGGCAAAGCCGAGATACCACAAATACATTTTATGGCCTGTTGACTCCTTGGCTTTTCCCAGACAAAAAGCGAAGGCCACTTCAAACAGTCCCGCGATGACTAATATGATCCAATTCATGATATGCTTAAGATTTTTTGTCTGCGGTTCAAGTGGTTTTAAAATACTCCTTGTACCATTCGATCTCGTGGTGGTCAATTTTGGAGGTATCCAATACGTGCGTCGGGTCGATCTTCGAATAGAGAATTTCCAACGAAGCGTAATCCCTTTGACTGATCACTTTAAATCCATTTCTTATGAGCATTGCTGCGGCAACACCTGCGCCTATTTGATAAACCTTATGCTCAGAAAACCGACTACCGCTATAAATCACCTGACTACCACAAGCAGCGCTGACATCCATCAACACCGCCAGTTCAATTTGATGTTGCGTAGCGATGTCCAACATATGAGCAGAGGCCTTCAATATCCCTTCCGTCCAGTCTTGACCGCTTTCGGTTAAAAGTTTCGCTTTACCATCCAACACATCAAAACCCGTCCCACCGTGAATGTCGCACATCTCTCTTGGTGCACCGAAAGAAAACTCCTCCGGACAAAACTTGACAACCTTCACCGTGTCGTATTTCAATATCCGCAATGCTGCAGGATATTCCCCATTCGCCGTTCCATCCCAACCACATGTGATACCGGACAAACAAGCACTCATCATAATGCGTAGTGGATTGTCCTTCGTCGGAATTCGCAATTGCCTTAAATGGTCTCGATCTGTCATGGCTGTGGTGAATGTAATGGGGTGCATGAAAGCGCAGAGGGTGAAGGTACTTTAAAACAGGCTATGTTTTGACGCTTGGCGAAGAAGCGGATATCGAAGCACTCCACTTTCAATACACCACAAAAGTTGGTGCGAGTCAGAATGTACAATGAACCACTTCACCAGCCATTGAGCCAAACGCCTGTTAGGCACAGTAATTCTCTCTTTAAAAGTCAAGTTTGAGTTGGTCATTCTTGCGTTCTTTGTCTCCTTTGTATTTTTTGCCTTGTTCTGTCGGTACATAATTTTCTCCTGTAATAATTTCAATTACTGTTAATACTTTGTTCTGAATTACCTTTACTAAGCCAACTTCGTCAATTTTTCTGTTCTGCTGTAAAACACACTTAATGGCAGTTCCATTAATGAATTCTATTTCCTTGTTCAATACAGAGTTTTTAAAGCTTTGATCATTCATTTCAAAGTTTATTATTTCGCCTTTGTAGAATCCTTTCCAACTAAAATTTCCCTTTTTTAGAACAGGTGAAATAATATCAATTACAGCTTCTTCGTCAATGTTTGGTGGGAATGTGTCAGAACGTAAAATAAACTTACCAAAATTTTCTCTTTCAACTGTCCTTTCCTTTTCAACTGGTTTATTTTGCTCATTAAGTCGTTGAGTTGTCAGTTTAGTTACCTTAGGATAGAAGTTTAGTTTTTTGTAAAAGTTTGATTTATGCCATATGATTTTATAGTCTTTATCGAGTATTTCAAGAACACGTTCTACAATATCATCAGTCAACTCTTCGTCAGACCGAATTTCGTTTTTTATCTTTTTTAGTTCCTGTCTTTTAAGTTCGTTGTCAAGTTCCAAATTTGCAATCTGAAGCTTAACGAGTTCTTTATTCTCAACTGGCACTCTTGATAAAACAAGTCCGAATACAGTTATAATTAATGTAAGTTGAACACCGTTCTTGCCTAAAAACTTCCAAATTTCCTTCAAGCCACCTTCTTTAAAAGCTTCACTTTCAATATCAACTTCAATATCAAGTGATAAAATAACTTCTTTGATAATAGTCAACAGTTCCTTTTCACATTCATTTCTAACGAATGCGTTCATCGTGTGAGTTTCATCACGAAAAAAGTAATGAAGTTCTATTTTATTGGCTTGCTTTATCACCAGACATTATTCTTGTTTCATCCTGTCTCTTATTTTCTTCAAAACTTCGTCAAACTCATTTTACTCCTATACCAAATTCCTATCAAAATCAGTCCGACCATAAATCCTAGAACACAAATAACAGTAAATACAGTGAATAAGGTTTGATTTTCCTTTAAGTCAACTGTCAAAAGTGTTGTCAAGAAGGAAATTGCTATAGAAAGTAGGAAAATAGCAAAATTCAAATATGTTGAACTAGGAGAACCACGTTCAATTGTTGTTAATTCATTTTCACTTACATCAAAAAGTTCGAGTGAATCATATCTTGCTCTTTTTACTTTTATTATTTCTCCTTCTTTGTTAGAGTCATTTGAAGAGAAATGTTCAATTACTTTACCGTCTTTAACTTCTGACTCAACTGGTTGATTTTTATTTTCCATTTTCAGTCAGTTTTAAAGATGTTTTTTTAACCAATCATTACTGCACTGCACATTTCTCCAAGCAGCTACACTACCTGAATTAACAACAAATAAACTGCTACCTGCCGGCATAAGCTCAATTAGTTTATCTCGAACTTCTTTTGCTCTTTCTGTTGTTACGATTGCCCAAGTCGATTCTGTAATATGTGCCCAAGTCCCATATTCTTTAATCGCTTCGTATATGTTGATGTAGTCTTCTGGTTCTCCGTCATTCAGGTCGTATGAGATTATAAAAGTTTTTTCCATTTCATTAATTTATGTTGTCTTTAATGTGGGCGGTTAATATTGTGCCTAACGTTTGGCAGCTACAAGAAGTTGGCGATTTCTGAGACGAAAACTGTCTGCCACCACTAAACTTGATACGAAGCACAAAGCTTCATTTAACCACTGAACCGCCAATTTCTTGTAGGTGCTGTTATAGGCTAGCGTTCTTGTCTGCCATGGGTTATAACCATTTTTAGGTCGTCCGTTTGTGTCATTTGTCGAGTGCTTTTTTTGTTTGGCTTGTGTGTCGGGTGTTTTATTTATTTTGAAGCGTTGGAAATTTTTAAAAATATTTTATATGAGTGAGAGAAAAAATAACTCTCTTAAAAAAATGTCTTCAACGTTGGCTTGTGCGTTTTTTAAGAGTGTATTTTTTGTGCGTTGGCTATCATGTTATGTTTTTATATGTGATTACATTCTCTCTAAACATGTATGCTTCTGATGAACCTAAATCAACCATCCTGTTTAATATCCAAACATAATCATCAATCAAAGATTTGTTCGTTTTGATTTTTGAAATGTGGTTGTAAAAGAGCCGTTGAATCATTCTTTCGGCTGACGGTGCAAATAAACATGCTGTGGTATTCATATCACTCTTGAAAATTTCAACCAACCAACTTATTGACTCAGGCAAAAATGTTTTTTCCCCAACAGTCGAAAAAACATTCTGAATGGAAAGAGTTTTATGTTTCCCAAAATCCTTTACTATTGTTTCGTAAAAACTTTTCTTGTTTTCTAAAGCTACCCAATGTGATGCAGTTGTTTTCCATTTGATGTCAAGAAAAAGAGTTGAGAGGAAATATTGCTTACCACTATTTTTTATTTGTGTATAGAAGTGTTGCCATAAGTCCCAAAAATTTGCAATCAACTGTTTGTTTAAGTTTTCATCTTTTGAATTGGCAATGAGGTCGTCAAGTTTAAAAATTACATACTCGGGAATTTTAGAAGCAAATTCAAAAGCGTCTCTACCCGTCCTGTTTCGTTGTAGTTTTGTCTTATATGCTGGGGCAAGGATTAAATCCAAAACATCTTTTGTAAAAGTTGGGTTTGCCTTTACAAGTAATTCCGTCAAGTAAAATTCAGTATCAATAACCGCCTCAAAATGTATTTGTCTTACTTGTCTGCTGTGGTTATAGGAATGGTCTTCATCAAGTTCCAAATCTGCTGTGAGTAACGGAATGAAATGTTTGATTAGAGTTTCAAAATCTTTATCTGCCGAATCATAGGG
Organism: Flavobacteriales bacterium; assembly: GCA_016722445.1. Classification (GTDB taxonomy): domain Bacteria; phylum Bacteroidota; class Bacteroidia; order Flavobacteriales_D; family Sanyastnellaceae; genus JAIBBG01. The sequence goes on from JADKIZ010000019.1 coordinate 62,963, forward strand.
GCTAATTACAAATGCCCTTGCGAGTAAATATCCTTCGCACTTTTCCAGTGTGATTTCAGAAAGGTCTAATTTTAATTTCTTGTCAGCCGCTACCTCTTGCACAAACGCTTCTTCTTTTTCTTTGAATTTCTTTAATCTATTTGGGTCATGGTCGTCAAAGAAATACGGATTGGCTTTTCTGAATATTGAATACTTGATGAGTCCAAGCCAAGCTCTTTTTGCTTCATCAGGGAACTGCTTAAAAAACACCTCTTTTACATACCGGGTAATTTTGTCAACTTCATAGTCGGCAAACGGTGCAAATAGCATATAAATCATTAACGAAATTATTCCATTCTTATCTTCATCACTACTTGCATTTTGTATAAGCAAGTGAAAAGAGGATAGGGCAATTTCTTTCTCCATTAAATTGAAGTCCTTGCTCAATCCATAATTTCTGCTGAATGAATCTTGCAGAATTGCAACAATAGATTTGGCTAAAGTTTCTACGCACCACTTCTTCTGCTTTTGGTTTACGCTTGCTGAAAATTCTTTTAGCCCAAGAAAAGCAAGAGTAACTGGTCGGTCATAAAGCAATTCAGAGTTCTTGCCTTTAGAGTAATGCTTATGGCACTCTTTCCATTTCTTGAAATCAATTGTTTCCTTTCCTTCGTATGCTTTTGAAAGTTCACTTGAATAAGTAAGTGCTTTATTTTGTGCTTCAAAATAATCCAGATTTGAATTCATAAATTCAGTTACTTCCTTTTCATATTTTGGCTGAACAACAAAGCCACCAAGTTTTTCGTCATACGGTTTGACTTCCCACTTTCTAATATCAATCTCACTCAACCGCTTTTTCCAAATTACATCATCACCTTTAATTTTTGTTTGAAGTTTATCAAAGAGTGCATGAATTTGAGGATTCAATTTTCCAATGTTGAATTGGTAGTTGGTAATAAAATCACTCAAGCCATGGGTGTATTTTTTTCTGTGAGGAAGTTGATTTGATTTTGCTGTTTCTTCTTGTGAGAATGGTATTTTATTATCGTAGATAGCCAATGAACTGCTTTCTTGTAATGCTCTGCTTAAATCCCATTCATAGAATGCTTCTACTGGCAATAGAGGCAACATTTCTTCTTCTACAATTTCAGGATATGCAATTGCTACGCTATTCAGAACACTTGTGATTGCAACATTATTACTTCTCTTTAGAAGCATGTTGAACATGAACTTTAAATTCTTCTTACTTACCTCTGTTTTATAAGCCGCTGTGTCAAGCAAGTGTTTCTCTAAACTTTTGAGCAATGATTCTAAGGCATAATTTGTAACACTTAAACCTCTGTATGCTGCCCATAATTCCCATGCTGCCCACTGCTTAATAATTGTTCCGTCATTTAATTCAATTTCTACTTGCGAAATTTTATGTTTGTATTCGCAATCGGCATTTACATAAAATTCAACAGTATAATTTATGAAGTCAATAATAAATTCCAATCCAATAATTGGGTGGTAAAAAAGTAAATCATAGAAAGGTGTCTTGTAAATACCTGCTGGGAAAAATGAGTGCTTATCTCTTATGCCCCAACATTCTTCATCTCGTAAACGATTCATGCCAGAAAATCTGAATCTGCCTTCTGTTTCAGGATTTTCTTTTGGTTGAACATATTTCCATTCTCTCCATGCGGTTTTGACTATTAGTTCAGGCATTGCACTTATCAGACGAAAGTTTCCAATGCCTGTCAAACAATTTTCAATTACGGATTTATAAAATGAATTTAGTTTCCACGAACTTCTATCGTTCTTATCTTCAAATGCCCTGTCAACAAGCGATTCAATTTCTGATTTAGAAATGGTCGCCAAATTGTAAAGTATTTTTACCAATTCAATTGGTTTGTCTCTTACAAATTCTTGTTGCCAAGATTCATCTCCGCTTTCAACTTTAGCTAAAAGATAGAGGACAATATTTTTTGCTGCTAAAAGTTCTTCATCTTTCGGTGGAGAATTTTTTCGTCCAATCCTATTTTTCCAATCAGAAAGAAATTCACAAATTGAAAACCTCAAACTGTCGAGTTTGCGTAAGTGTTTTTCAATGAAGTGAATTATAGAAATCCAACCTGAACCAGTAGGAGTGAGAAAGAGAAAATCTGTGTAAGCCAAATCGGTTTCTTTACAACATGTTCTCAATAGGCGAAAGCACCTGTTGAGCAATACAGCGTTGCCTTCAAGCAAATCGTTTTCAAAAGTTTCAAAAAACAAACTGCTGTTGTCTGATTTGAGAACAGCAACTAAAATTTCGTCAGCCCAATACCTTTCAATGCTTTGGTCTTTAATTGATGCTCTGATAAGGTCATTGATTTTACCACTCTCATCATCCAAATAATCTTCAACCCAAAGACGGAATGCCCGTCTTATAGCTGGCTCATTCCCCAAATTATTGAACAACTCTTTTGGCTCTGAATATTCTTCAAACTTTGAGGAAACATATTTTACCAAAGCCCAATCTTCTAAAATGTCATGAGTAGGTGAGTATTTTCTGTTTTGATTTTCTTGAAAAACTATTTCGTCATTCTCTAACTGAACAATTGCTTCTGCATCGGAATCAACTGGCTTGGTAAAGAGTTTCATTTCCTTTGCCCTCTTCACTGCAATTTCCATGAAGGCGTTTTCCCTTTTAATCGGAAGTCCATTTTTTATGTTGCCTGCATCAACTACCAATGAATTCCAAAGTTTGTTTTTAAACTCGGTCAAGGAAACATTTGAATAATCATCGCTTGTTTTATTGACTGCTAAAATTGCGAAGTCAAGATATTTAGGACTTTGAAGCAGCTTTTTGATTTTATCGTTTTTTAAAACGCTTTTCAGTTGCGGAAATTTTTCTGCAACTGAATTCAGTTCACTTTCATCAAGTGGTTGAATATCTACTACTCCCAACTCCTTTTGGTCAATTCCAAATTTCAAACTGATTAAGTCAATAGAATATCTTCTTGCTGAACTTATTATTTTGATGTCAGGAAAATCTTTAAGCAATGCAAGTAATTGTTTGAATGCACATTCAGGATTTGCTTCCAACAATTTTTCTAAACTGTCAATGAAAATTATTTTGTCGGGTATCAGAGAAACGCAAGAGAAAATATCGTGTATGGTTTCATTTACTCCTTGACTTGAAAAGACATTTGCAATCGTTGGTTCGTTAAATTGGTCTGCTCTGAAAACAAAAACACTTGCAGTAGAGAATTCCTTTTCAAGAAACTCTTTTACTTCTGCCGACTTTCCAACTCCTGGTTTACCTGTTACAATCGTAAACTGAAAGTTGCATACAGATTCTAATACTTTATCTCTTGCGTCTTGTTTAGGTAGTTGAAACTGGTTTTCACCTTTTCCAATTGTTAGTTTTATCGGTCTTAAAATTTCTTTGCTATCTGACTTTAGTTTTTCAACTGCATTAAAGTATGGGCTGAGTTTGGCGGTATCAAAGTGCTTGAAAAAATCTTTCTGCTTAATACTTTCAGTTGTTACACTGCCTCCATCTTTGTTAAGGATTGCAGCATAAGAAAAAATACTGTCCCAAATTTCTTTTTCGTTTGCAGTTGAATTTTTGTCCTTACCGAGTTTTATGAGATTCAGGAAATATGTTTCGTCAACGCTTCCTTGATTGAGAAAGTCATATTCTAAAACATCAACGCATTTTAGAAATTCCCAAAGTTCTTTGTCGCTTAGTGCAGTATTACCGTTTGCCTCTTTCAATAGCTCCCTAAAAACCTCTAATCGTTCTTGCTTTCCTTTAATTCTGTTCACTTCTGAGAGGAAATCTGCTTCCGTTGCGTGGTTTACTGCCCAATTAAAAAGTGATTTAAGATGGTTGCGTTCATCTTTTGTCATACCACTTTTGATGACAATTAATTTGTCTTTGGTCTTGTCAAACTTTGACTTGTTGTTGTAATCCTTCCAAAACGCTTTTATTACCTCTTTAAAAGTTTCATTGTCGGCTGTAAAAGAAATGTTGTGTTTGGCTTGAATCAGCAACCTGTGCTGTCCTAATGGTGATTTTGCAATTGCCAAAAGGTCGTCAGTTTCATATTCTCTATTTGTTGTCTGAAAAGCAACTTCAATCACTTCACTGTTTGCAATGCAGGGAGCATTCCCATGAATGATTAATGTTGTTAGGAATGCTGTTTGAATCGATTGTTCAAAATTTGTTCCTCCTCCACCTTTTTGAAAAACGCTTCCTTTATCTGACATATGAACTTAGTTTGTGAGGTGGCGATTGCAATCTTTTGGCTTTGCCCTGAGTTGGGCTTGTACGTTGGGGGCAAAGACAAATGTGTCCAATGTGCGGTGGCAATAAAATTGTTTTTAAAAAATGTGGGTCGGCAAAAAAATTATAACACGAAGCGTTGGACTGTCGTGTCGGCAAAAAGTCCGCATATAATTTGTCGATATATTTTCCTGTCGTTTCGATAATTTGTCTGTCAGTTTAATGGTTGTTGTGTCGGTCTTTACGCTTGCCTGTAAATACTTGATTTGAATGAACACCACTCCCAAAAACACCCCTTTTATTGCAGCTATAAGAATTTCCCTCCCCCCAAAAATACACATCCAATCATATAAATATCACCACTCAGCCATCAACCCCACCCCATCACCGTTATATCACCCAGCACTTATAAGCACCTCCACCTCCCTCTCCATTCCCAAAATCTTAGCCTCAAGCAGTTGTTGTTGTATAGTATTCGACTGACGCATCACGTGAAGGGTGTCTTCTTGTCGGGAGCGGAGGAGCATCTTTTGTATTTCAGTGAGAGAGGTGTTGGCGTCTAGAATATCACCGAGGTGATGGTAAGTGCGTTGGGCCAGGTGAAAATCGGATTTCATTTTGTCGAGCGCATGGCGTTGTTTGCTGATCTGTGCCGTGAGCTGGATGATGTGATCTTGCTTCTTCCGCTCGGACTCGGATATAATGTCCACATCAATAACCGGCGGATTGGCCTGCGCATTTCTCAACTCAATGGATGCGTATAAGGCCATCCTCATCTGATTCAATTGTTCTCCGATTTCTGACTTGGGTGAGCGGCCGGAGTAAATGATCCGGTGCAAACTCGAGCGGTCAATGCCGAAAAATTCGGACAACTCCCGCATATTCATCTGTAAATAGGTCTCGAGTTTGTCTGCCTTGGTTTTTTTGATGGTTGCCATGACTGGGTAAAGTGAGAACACGAAAATAATTGGTTTTCAGATTGCGCACAAAATATTGAGCACAAAATATTATGTGCTTAAAATTGTGTGCTCCTTTTGGGATGGGATTTTTTCAGGTCTTTTTTGGGCCTTTTTCACGACAGATGATGAAAACGATCCCATTTCCGGAATCAGCAATAAAATATGAGGTTGCGGAAGGTCGTTTCAAAGTACTCCACTCGTTTTTGTGCGTTTTTCACGACAGATCGGAACGCATTTCGCATTGACCCGCATTTTTCCTTGGTGCTTCTTTGTGTTATATATCAAAATGGTATAAACATGGTACACGAAATAAACCTCCACCCAAAACCTGCTGCTCTATTTAAGGTGCACAAGCTTACCTCACTTGCCGAATGCGATGAAGTCATGGTGATGGCTCAAAAGCTTAGAACGAAAGCGCTGATTGACTTAGAAAAAAAGAAGCGTGAAATGGCGTTGACGATCAAAAAATATGACATGGTCCCTGAGCAATTTGCCAAAGCTCAACATGACTTCCGGCAGGTTACGGATAAATTAGATCAATGCAAAGATCCCATTGCCAGAGAAGGTTATCTTGATATGCAAAATGTGCTACAACGAGAAGTTAACGTTTTGAATATGGCGACTGCGAAATATGGGCCAATCAAACAACTTACTCAATCTCGGGATTTGTGTTATTTGGAGGGTGATGTAGAAATTGTGGATACGATGATAAGGGAGGTTGAGGGGCGGAGGGGGGAATTGATGCTTGATTCAATTCAAGATTTAAAATTTAAAATTTAATATTGGGAGAGAGAGGTTCAAGGTTCAAAGTTCAAGGTGGTGCGGAGGGGTGGTAAAGGTTCAATGTTCAAAGTTCAAGGTGGCGCGGAGGGGTGGTAAAAGTTCAATGTTCAATGTTCAAAGTTCAAGGTGGTGCTGATGTGTGGTTGTTTGAGGGCATGAATTAGACATTCAAGCATTTTTAGGAGAAGTAGTTTTTACTTATTTGAGAGTTTTGAAGTGTGCTTATCTTGTTTGCACCTCAAGTGTTATTGTCCCCTTCGGGGACGTTGGTTTTTAACACAAAGAAATATTTTGCTCGGTATGCATATGGGAGGTTTTGCAAAAAATGTTCGGAGTATGATGATGTAGGAATTAAGTCGCTTCGCTCGCTCGAAGGACACAAAGCTGCATTCGAATGTATGATATAAAAATTCCAGGGTGAATTGAATTCATGCACATTCAAAACTTGCAAAACAATAACATATGTATTTTCATTCTTAAGCCTGTGGACGGCTTTGTGACCTTTGTTAGCGCGAAGCGTCTTAAATCCTTACTACGAAAACAAATCACGTTTGAACGATCAATCGAATTTCGAATGCAGAAAGAACAAATCCTTTGTGTTAAACCACCATCGCCGTAGGCGATACAATGCAGGCTAGAAATGAGGTTTACCACAAGTGTTTTTGTCCCCTTCGGGGACGTTGGATTTTAACACAAAGAAATATTTTGCTCGGTATGCACATGGGAGGTTTTGCAAAAAAATGAGCGGAGTATGATGATGTAGGAATTAAGTCGCTTCGCTCTAACAAAGGACACAAAGCTGCATTCGAATGTATGATATAAAAATTCCGGGGTGAATTGATTTCATGCACGATCAAAACATGCAAAACAATAATATATGTATTTTCATTCTTATGCCTGTGGACGGCTTTGTGACCTTTGTTAGAGCGAAGCGTCTTAAATCCTTACTACGAAAACAAATCTCGTTTGAACGATCAATCGAATTTCAAATGCAGAAAGAACAAATCCTTTGTGTTAAAACACCATCGCCGTAGGCGATACAATACCGGCTAGAAATGAGGTTTACTGCAAATGTTATTGTCCCCTTCGGGGACGTTGGTTTTTAACACAAAGAAATATTTTGCTCGGTATGCACATGGGAGGTTTTGCAAAAAATGTTCGGAGTATGATGATGTAGGAATTAAGTCGCTACGCTCTAACAAAGGACACAAAGCTGCATTCGAATGTATGATATAAAAATTCCGGGGTGAATTGATTTCATGCACGATCAAAACTTGCAAAACAATAACATATGTATTTTCATTCTTATGCCTGTGGACGGCTTTGTGTCCTTTGTTAGAGCGAAGCGTCTTAAATCCTCACTACGAAAACAAATCTCGTTTGAACGATCAATTGAATTTCGAATGTCGAAAGAACAAATCCTTTGTGTTGAAACACCATCGCCGTAGGCGACAATGCAGGCTAGAAATGAGGTTTACTGCAAGTGCTTTTGTCCCCTTCGGGGACGGTGGTTTTTAACACAAAGAAATATTTTGCTCGGTATGCATATGGGAGGTATTGCAAAAAATGTGCGGTGTATGATGTTGGAGATATTAAGTCGCTTCGCTCTATCAAAGGACACAAAGCTGCATTCGAATGTATGATATAAAAATTCCAGGGTGAATTGATTTCATGCACGATCAAAACATGCAAAACAATAACATATGTATTTTCATTCTTATGCCTGTGGACGGCTTTGTGTCCTTTGAGAGAGCGTAGCGTCTTAAATCCTTACTACGAAAACAAATCTCGCTTGAACGATCAATTGAATTTCAAATGCAGAAAGAACAAATCCTTTGTGTTAAACCACCATCGCCGTGGGCGATATAATGCAGGCTATATAATGAGGTTTACTGCAAATGTTATTGTCCCCTTCGGGGACGGTGGTTTTTAACACAAAGAAATGTTTTGCTCGGTATGCATATGGGAGGTTTTGCAAAAAATGTGCGGAGTATGATGATGTAGGAATTAAGTCGCTTCGCTCTACCAAAGGACACAAAGCTGCATTCGAATGTATGATATAAAAATACCGGGGTGAATTGATTTCATGCACGATCAAAACTTGCAAAACAATAACATATGTATTTTCATTCTTATGCCTGTGGACGGCTTTGTGACCTTTGTTAGAGCGAAGCGTCTTAAATCCTTACTACGAAAACAAATCTCGTTTGAACGATCAATTGAATTTCGAATGTCGAAAGAACAAATCCTTTGTGTTAAACCACCCATCGCCGTAGGCGATACAATGCAGGCTAGAAATGAGGTTTACCACAAGTGTTTTTGTCCCCTTCGGGGACGTTGGTTTTTAACACAAAGAAATGTTTTGCTCGGTATGCACATGGGAGGTTTTGCAAAAAATGTGCGGAGTATGATGATGTAGGAACTAAGTCGCTACGCTCTAACAAAGGACACAAAGCTGCATTCGAATGTATGATATAAAAATTCCGGGGTGAATTGATTTCATGCACGATCAAAACTTGCAAAACAATAACATATGTATTTTCATTCTTATGCCTGTGGACGGCTTTGTGTCCTTTGTTAGAGCGAAGCGTCTTAAATCCTCACTACGAAAACAAATCTCGTTTGAACGATCAATTGAATTTCGAATGTCGAAAGAACAAATCCTTTGTGTTGAAACACCATCGCCGTAGGCGATACAATGCAGGCTAGAAATGAGGTTTACCACAAGTGTTTTTGTCCCCTTCGGGGACGTTGGTTTTTAACACAAAGAAATATTTTGCTCGGTATGCATATGGGAGGTTTTGCAAAGAATGTGCGGTGTATGATGTTGGAGATATTAAGTCGCTACGCTCTATCAAAGGACACAAAGCTGCATTCGAATGTATGATATAAAAATTCTGGGGTGAATTGATTTCATGCACGATCAAAACTTGCAAAATAATAACATATGTATTTTCATTCTTATGCCTGTGGACGGCTTTGTGTTCTTTGTTAGAGCGAAGCGTCTTAAATCCTTACTACGAAAACAAATCTCGTTTGAACGATCAATCGAATTTCAAATGCAGAAAGAACAAATCCTTTGTGTTAAACCACCAGCGCCGCAGGCGATACAATGCAGGCTATATAATGAGGTTTACTGCAAATGTTATTGTCCCCTTCGGGGACGGTGGATTTTAACACAAAGAAATATTTTGCTCGGTATGCACATGGGAGGTTTTGCAAAAAATGAGTGGAGTATGATGATGTAGGAACTAAGTCGCTACGCTCTAACAAAGGACACAAAGCTGCATTCGAATGTATGATATAAAAATTCCGGGGTGAATTGATTTCATGCACGATCAAAACATGCAAAACAATAACATATGTATTTTCATTCTTATGCCTGTGGACGGCTTTGTGACCTTTGTTAGAGCGAAGCGTCTTAATTCCTTACTACGAAAACAAATCTCGTTTGAATTATCAATTGAATTTCGAATGCAGAAAGAACAAATCCTTTCTGTTAAAACACCATCGCCGCAGGCGATACAATGCAGGCTAGAAATGAGGTTTACCACAAGTGTTTTTGTCCCCTTCGGGGACGTTGGATTTTAACACAAAGAATTTCTTTGAATAGTTGACGAATAATGGGTTTCTTGTTCGTTCGTTCATTGTATGACAATCGACGTTTTAAGTCGCTACGCTCTCTCAAAGGACACAAAGCTGTCCACGGACATATGGTTGATCATTCAAATCAGTAATAAAAAAATTCAATCCACCCCTCCGCATTACCCCCCATCTCCATTTCCACTTCTCCCATCCCCACAATTCATAATTCATACTTCATAATTCATAATTCAACGCCCGTCTTGCCAAACAAGCTTCTCATGTTTTCTTTTATCAAAAAAATCAGTGCATTGACCGTCGCCACCACCGGTAATTCCACCATCCGGATTACAAATAAGATTGCAATGTTCATCGAACAACTGACTGAACATATCGCAGCAATATGATGGAATATAATAGACTGTTTTTCCATTGTAATCGTACTGCCATACACTGGCGGGAGGACTGCGCACTTCTTCAATTTGAATTTTGACAATCTCGCTCTTGATACAGTCGGGAGTGTCCTTCGCTATTTTGTCTTTCTTGCAACCAGAAGCCAAAATGGCCACCATGGCGATTGAAGGAAAAATCAACAACATTCTTTTCATGGTTTGGGTATTCATTGTTGGGTTTTGAAGTGTTTGCTGGAATGAAGACAAGTTCATTGTCTTATCCGTTGCCTCAATAAAAGAGGTAACGATTTTGTCATTCAAATATTCGGCTATCAGGGGGTTTTATGCAGAATTGATCCGCAAAATCATCCAAATGGATGAGAAACCCAAATCAATCCAACTTCAAAAAATCCCCATCGACAATCAAAAGCTTTACACCTTTTTCCGATACCGATCGATGTGAACTCAATCCGTCTGAAACCACATAAGACTGTCCCGCTGAGAGGGTGACTTTTTCTCCCGATTCAAGTTCACTGACGAAAGAGCCCTCCAGGCAATGGACGATGTGACCCTTTTGACACCAATGATCTGCGAGGTAATCGGCAGAATACTCCACCAGACGAATTCGCAAACCAGGATATTGGATAGTTCGCCAATGGGCTTCGCCCTTTATACCTGCATATTTTACTTTTTCTATCGCTGACCAATCGATGGTTTGAAATGGGATATTGCTCATCTATAAATATGTATGTGCGCGAATCTATAAACGCCTATGAAAACAGGATCAACGATCTCTCAGCAAATGAAAGTATCCTTCTCCTTCATATTTTTTTTGTTGTGTGTCACTTGCTTCATAGAGAAAGTAGTATACGCCTTCTGAAGCGTCCGTTCCGCCGTAGGTGCCATCCCATCCGGGATTGTTGCTATCTGGACTATTGCTCTCTTTATCGAAAACTTCATTGCCCCATCGATCGTAGATCACCAATCTCAAATATTTGAGGTATTGCGTTTTCAATTCGAAACGCTGATTTTCACTGTCGCCATTGGGCGTGAAAACATTGGGTACAAAAATGAAGGCCTGCGGAAAAATGCAACTGCCATCATCTACACCGGCAAGCACATTGTAATTGATGGCATCCGGATTGTTGCAACCACAGACATTGGTCACTAAGCTGATGGATGAAGTATCGGCACAATTGGGCTCGCGTTGTGCGATCAATTGCACTGTGTATGTGTCGCTTAGATTTTCCGCTAAATATTGATGCGCAAAAACGTCATTGTCTGATGTGGAAAACACTTCTCCATCTCCCCAAACTCCATACATATGTATCCGCAAACTGACTGTTGTTGGTCAAGACCACTTCCATTGGACTGCATCCAACATCTGGAGAAAGTGAAAACACGGATACCGGAGGCTCAAGAACGGTGACCAGATTATTGTAGACTGCCGAATATTCACATCCTTCTGCAGTAGTAATTGCTAAGGTGACAGAATAAACACCAGGTGTCGAATAAGTGTGTGTGGTTTGACAGTCATTGCTTGTTGTTCCATCTCCGAAATTCCAAAAACATATACCGGCACTGGTGAGATTTTCGAACGAAACGGTGAGTGGAGAACATCCTACATTGTTTACTGCAGATATTTCCAGATCGATAGAATCAGGTGGATTCACTTCCATCTCATAAATAGAACAAAAGCCATCGCTTGATGATGACATGAATTGATATGTTCCCGTGGATAATCCCAATTCGCTCAACAACAGCAGGCTGTCGGTTTGTCCAGCTAGTGCAATTCCATTGTAATACCATTGGAAATCGGTCAACAGACTATCGGCATTGCCATGCAGAACCAAGTCATCCGTACACAAACTTCCGGATGTGATCGCTTGATTGGAAAAACTTGCGGATGTATTTAGTGTGAGGTTGTCTACCCAAAAATAGGGATAGGCGGTATTGAAATCATCGAGGTCGAAATCTTCTGTCAGGGTGCATGGACCACCAATCATGACAGATTCAACATCAAAAGCAGGAACAAATGTGATGGAGATCTGTTGCCATGTTTCATCGGCTTGATAGGACAAACTGCCTAATTCAGTCCAATCGTCGTAACCGACAGGACATTCATTAAAAGTTGAAACCGGCCAGGTAGGACAACTGGCAGATCCAAATATGGTGATGTCAACTGGCCCATAATAAGCGCCTTGATTCACGTCGATGCCTGATCCGTCAATGGACGATCCGGCGAGGTACATTTGAATGGTGTACTCCACGCCCGCTTCCAATGGTGCCAACAAACAAGCACCAACATATTCCTCATAATAGATCACCGGAGGACCTCCGATACTACTTGAACTCACGATGAAGCCGACAATGCCATTGCCATCGGGCAGAGGCATAGGTGTATTGGACAAATAAAAACCGCCCTCTTCAACAATGTAATAATCAGAAGTGGCATCTGTTGCTTGAACCCATCCTGTTGCACAATCCAAACTGCTAAAATCCATGGGTACACACCAATGCTCTTCAAAAGATGGATTGGGGATGAGTGAGACTACTTCACCACTGATGGTGGAGTCACAAGTGCAATCGACCAGGTCGTTGAGATCAATCAGATTATCACCATCATCATCGATACCGTTGTTGCAAATTTCCTGACCAACCATATTTAAATGGATACCTGTGATCAGTAACAGTAGCAAAATTTTTGGTGTGGTTTTCAATAGTGTGATGGTTAAATTTTTGATCAAGCTTGGAATACTCCACATGACTGTGGCCTTCCCATTTGATATTTACACGAAAATAGATCAATACCCGAACAAATCGCAGAAAAGCTTGACCAATTCAAACGCTTTGATGAATATCAGCCTCACCCACTATCCTGAATTTTCTACTTTTACCACTGATTCCATTCACTCACTGAAATTCAATATGAAATATCTACTCTTTGCACTCGCCGGGCTGATCATCAGTTTTCCAATTCAAGGACAGGTCTTCGACTTTTACAACACCATTTATTATGTATCGTCTGATGAAACAAGCGTTCCGGGGACGGTATTGGTCAGCTCGGGAACCAATCTTTCCGGTTTTAATTACAACTCCGCACCAGTTGATCATCCTATTTTTCTAAATGGTATTTTCTTCCCTGTTCAAGATTGTGGCAATCAGAACTTATGGGTTAGACTGCAACACATTGCCGCCGATCCTAATGGTATCGAAAATGGACAAGCCATTTCAGCATCAATGAACTCACCTTTTCTACCCATTGGTTCCACCGATAGAATTGGTGGTTGGAATGGGTTTTTATATGAATTCCAGATTTTCCGTGATGAAGTACTCACTGGAGTGCGCACCAATATCCTTGGTGATTATTATCCAACAGGAATTACAGTGGCCAGCCTTGAAACACTCTATAACGATGGCGGTATCCTTTACGAATGGCTTGCATTCGAAATCATGAATCCTGAGTCATCGGGATGGTATCTGAATTCAACCAACTTTAGCGGAATCAATCCCAACAGTAATCCCGGATTCAGCGACTCATTATACTACGCTACGACAGGTACATCCATCTCCGCTCCTATTGGTTTCTCTACCGATTTTCCATATGGTGCTGATAGTGTTTATGCCGTTGACATGAATTTATCCAATGCATACCACAGTGAATTTAAGATGAGCGCTGCTGGAGTATCGCGATTCAGATATGGTTATGAATTTACCTCAGGAGGTTATCAGGGCATGAGTATGGAGTTTGGTGTTCCGCCTGTCGTAAATGCTTATGTGGCGCCTTCATGCGGCGATTCTAATGGAAGCATTAACCTTGAGGTGACCGGTACAGAACCAGTAACCTATAGTTGGAGTAATGGCAATACGACGGCTTCTGCCAGTAATTTGGGTGAAGGATCTTATGATATCACCATCACCGATGGAAATGGTTGCACGATCACGGAATCCATCTATATCTATCAGTTTAATTTGTTTGATGTCGAAATCAATGCTACAGAAATTGGTGGAGATTTGATCTTTGATGCCATCCTCACAGGAGGCGTAGAGGATTTCATCTACGAATGGAATACCGGCTCTACAACCTCTTCTACCAGTCTTTCACTCGACAGCACATTACAGGCGATCATGGTTGAAGTAACAGATGGAAATGGGTGTGTAGCCACGGCGGAATATTATATCATCGACGTCGAAGAAATGACCGCAAACGGTCACATTCTCGTTTCTCCCAATCCAACTTCAGACTTCATCCATTTCAATTTTAATATGCCTGCAACCGAATTGAGGATCACCAATGCGATGGGACAAATCATTCAAGATTTGAAAATCAATGAAGGTGTTCAACAAATGCAAATCGACCTATCCAATCAGTCAGACGGTTTTTATTTGTTTCAATTGATGCATGATGCTCGCATACTTGGCAAAGGGATGTTCATCAAGAGTAGATAGTCATCTTTCAACAACGTGTAGATCACTTTTGAGTGAAAATTTCATCGGGATGAACAGAAGGATGCAAATTATTCCTTCGGTTCATGACACTTGTTGTTCAGGATGAATGACCGGTATATTATGTTATACTGTTTTCCACCTGCCCAGCACCACGGCGATAACTGATCCAACTACACCACCAAAAACTGCACTTACCAGTATATCTACGGCATACATTTTATATGGCGCAAAATTCATTTGAGACCATTGCATGATGTCGAAACCCGCGGTGGATAATCCAGCGATGATGAGTCCGCCAGCGAAGCCTGTACCCAAGGTGCGAATATTTGCCCATTTGTCGAAGACATAAGCCAACAATAAACACTGACAAAAATTCGAGAGAAAAACACCATAGAGTTTGAAGTCAGCTTCTCCACGGTAGAGACCTTTCACCTGAACCATGTTGGCCTGATAGTATGGATCCAATAGCATTCCGAAGATCAACCAACCCAATAGAAACGCAGTGATGGTTCCAACTAGGGTTGCAAGTAGAAGTTTTGTGTTCATGTGATTTAGATGTGGTTGGGTAAAAATAGGGTAACAATTATGAATTATGAATTATGAATTATGAATTGTGGGGATGTGAGAAGTGGAAAGGGAGATGGGGGGTAATGCGGAGGGGTGGATTGAATTTTTTTATTGCGGATATGGTGGATTAAATGTCTAATGTTTTTGAAGAAGAGATTGAAGTCGCTTCGCTCTCTGATGGTGCCTTCTACAAATGTTTGATTGTTGATACAGCATTGATTGAAGGCTCGCAGAACGTTCTTTTATGAATGTTCAAGCTAATGTCCGTTGACAGCTTCGTGTCCTTTGAGAGAGCGAAGCGACTTAAAACGTCGATTGTCATACAATGAACGAACGAACAATAAATCAAATATTCGCCAACTAGTAGAAGCAATTCTTTGTGTTAAAATCCACCGTCCCCAGAGGGGACAAAACCTCCATCAGTTAAGTTTTACCACCGCCTTCACACAATCTTAAATTTTAAATTTTAAATCTTAAATCTGAAAGCTGAAATCTTGTTTCCCTCAGAACGCCTCATTCACCGAAAAATAGAATTTCAACGCCTGATCAGGCTCATGAATATACACCCCACGATCAAGAGGCCAAGACATATCCAATCGAATGGTAGATCGTGATTCGGTATCAAAGACATATCGCATGCCGAATCCAACTGCGGCATGATCATGTTGAATGGCAAAGTCCGACAATCGATCAGCAAGCAATGCATACATCCAATGCGCGGTGAATCCCCATTTTTGACCCAATAGCCATCTACATTCTCCCTGATAGAGCAGCAGATGATTGTCGCGATATCGTCCCATATAATAACCACGTCCCCTCCTACCACTTCCCAACATAGCGAGCTGACCAAAGGGCACATCACCTGCTGTAAAATCACCGAAAAATTGATTGGCCAAAATCAAGTTCTTCTGCATTGGATGAAAATGTCTGACATCAAAACGATAACGAGAAAAGGCAAAATCACTTCCCCACCACGATGATTGATCCTGGGCAACCAGTTCAACATACCAACCCTTTTGACTGAAATAAATATTGTCTCTGTTGTCATAGCTGAACACCAAACCAGGTCCACTGCTCACGCCTCCCAACATTCCTGAAACGTCGTTTTGATCCACCAACGAATCCCTGAATTGAATGCTCTTGTCATTCTCATACCACCAACGCGCTCCGATAAAAAAATGACTTTTCACCTGCCAGAGATAATTGATGCGAAACAAATCGTAGTGAAGGTCATAGGTCAAGTTTTCACCTTTTTCATTTCCTTTTCCAATGCCATAGTAGAGATAGTTGAACCGGTTAAAGCTCAATTCTCCCGTCAAAGAATGTTTGCGACGGAACGAGTAGAACGCAAATGGAAGTCCAACGGTATATTGATCGTTTTGTGTATAGCCAAATCCGAAACCAATCTGACTCGCTGGTGTTTGCGGATCGGATGTAAATTTCAAATTGATGGCACCAGCCAATCCAAGACCAAGTCGGGTTTCGGGAGAATAATAGCCAAGCGGATAAACGAAGGCTCTTACTCGCAGTGAGTCGGAATGCATTTCATGCTGAGCATTCATGGAAGTATTCACGAAACAACATGAAAGCCCGAATATCAGGATCCATAAATTTTTATTTCGTGCGTAATGTCTTTTCATACCACCTTGCGCGCAAAAATGGCGCATATCGCATGAAATACCTGCTCATTCCTATCAATATCGTACAAATCACCATCATTTTGGTTTGGACTGCCGTCTGCGGAATCGTGGGTATGCTGCTTATGCTGATCACAAGAAATGGTCAATGGGTACACATGATCAATGGTCGTTATCTATGGTCGCCATTGGTTTGCGCAGTTTCATTGGTTCGAATAAAAGTTACAGGCTTGGAGAAAATTGACAAATCCAAAGCAAGAATTTATGTGGCCAATCACGAGTCGCATTATGACATTGTGGCTCTTTCCAGGGTCATGCCCATCGGATTGTTTTTTATCGCGAAAAAAGAATTGTCCAAAGTGCCTGTATTGGGCCAATACATGCACGTCATCGGTCACATTTTTGTTGATCGTGGAAATAAAGATGCAGCCAAAAAGAGCATGATCTCTGCAGCAGAGAAAATCAAAAGTGGTCGAAACGTGATATCATTTCCCGAAGGTACAAGGAGTAAAACGGGTGAAATGGGTTTGTTTAAGCGAGGCAGTTTTGTGATCGCAAAAGAAGGTGGTATAGATATCGTGCCTATTGCCATCACCGGTTCAGGTAAAGTGCTGAAAAGTGGCACCTACTCCATTTTCCCAGGAACCATTCACGTGTATATCGGTGACGTTATAAACCATGCCGATCATGCACAACTCGACACTGACCAGCTTGCTACTTATACCAGAGATCAAATTATTTCAATTCAAAAGTCTGCATAGAATGGTGTTCATGAAATGGAGAAAGATTTGGTTGATGTTGGTCGTGTGTCAACCGCTGTGGACTTTTTCGCAGGAGAATGGCTGTCGTATAACTTGTAGATTCATCGATGAAGAAACAGGAGATGGCATACAGGACATTCGTGTGAATCTTGGTGAAATCAGAAATTACATTTACGTTCCAGATCAGGAAGGTTATCTTATTTGTGAGGTTGCAAGCGCACCGCAGTTCATCGCAGCCAGCGATCAGGACAGCACATTCGTTTTTCCTTTTACACCAAATGACTGTGGTCAAATGCGGGTTTATTCTTTGAAAAGAACGCATCATCTCATGGAAGAAGTCAAAGTGGTTGCGTTTCGAAATGACCGAAATATGCAATCCACTCCCGCTCCTATTGGATACATCGATAAAAAACTCATTGGTCAAACGGATCAGTACTCATTGCAAAATGCGCTGAACACTGTTTCAGGAGTCATCATGGAATCGCGTGGTTATGGTGGTAGTCATCGCATCAGTATCCGGGGAAGCGCGTTGCGTTCGCCATTTGCGGTTCGCAACATCAAAATGTATGCAGATGGTATTCCGCTCACATCACCAGATGGACAAGCTCCTTTCGAGATGATGGATGCAGGAGATGTGGAAAGCATTGAAGTGATCAAAGGACCTTCGGGAAGTATTTATGGCAGCGGCAATGGCGGCGTGTTGTTGTTTCATTTGAAAAAAGCCATGCCCAACAGGATTGTCGTTGGTGCTCAAACACAGATGGGTTCATATGATGGCTATCGCTCCAGCGAGTACGCCGAAATAGGCACGAAGACAAGTGGCTTACGCATTTCCCACGTATGGCAAGATTATGCCGGATATCGCGAACAAGAATTCAATCGTAAAAATCAGGTTTCACTTCATTTCAACCAATATATTTCGAATAGACAAAAGGTTACTTTTTATGGAACCTACTACTCTGGAAGCTGGGGATTGCCGGGCGCACTGAATAGCGCACAAGTAGAAGATGATCCTCAACAAGCTGTTGTTTTTTCACTGAACAACAACGCTTATTTGAAACGCGACAGATTATTCGGTGGTTTTTCGCATCATGGTAAGATCACTGCATACCTCACAGAAACTACTTCCATTTACGGATATTCTACAAGTAAAATCAATCCTTACGGAACATCAGCATTCAACAGTGGATACAAAGACGAAGGAGCGGATGGATTTGGAGGAAGGACCGATTGGACGTACTCAAAACGATATAAATCCAACTACTTCAAGTTCAATTTTGGTGGTGAATGGCAATCCGAAAAATTCAATATTGAAGAAAAGAAAATAAGTAGCAGCCAACCGGGAGATTTCAAGTATCTCTATGACATCGGTTACGTGACCACAATGGGTTTCGCCAGTCTCAATTATGAACTTGAACGTATCCTATTTGTCGATTTAGGTGTGAGCTATAATAAAACGGCTCAGGATGTGCGTGGTATGAACGCCGATGGTTTCTCTTTCGATACACTGGCAACGTGGCAGGGAACGTGGTTGCCGCGATTGGCGGTTTCAGCTCAACTTTCGCCGACATTTCACATCTATCATTCTGTGAGTTATGGCAACGCCAATCCGACCGTTTTTGAAATGATCGATTATGAAAACAATACCTATAACCTTTCATTGAAGCCGGAACAGGGCATTTCTATGGAAACAGGGTTCAAACATCAAATCAATTCGGTTGGTTTGAAATATGAGTTGGGGTATTATGAATTTAGGTTGAATGATGCCATACTCGCTTATGCAGTGAGCAGTGATAATGACACGCGGAATTTTTACCACAATGCCGGAGAAACCAATCAACGCGGAATGGAATGGTCGGCACAATGGGAATTGCAGAAAAAAAATCCGTGGATTTCCCTCAGCATTTCGAGTGCTGGCTCATGTTATTTCTACAAGTACAAATACTATGAGGTGAATGATGTGCAATGGGCAGGGAAAAACATTCCCGGTGTGCCTTTGGCCAATGCCGTTCATGGTTTGCAAGCTTTGGTGTTCAAAGCGGTGACGATCAGTCTTCAGGATTTCTGGTTTGACCGCACACCATTGAACAATGCGAATACTACCTGGTCGGCGCCCTTTCACTTGCTCAATTTGAGACTGGGCTATCAAAAAACCATTGCAGAAGATTGGGAAATTGGCGTTTATGGCGGATTGAACAATCTGCTCAATACGAAATACACTTCTAACTACAATCTCAATGCTGCAGGTGACAAATATTACAACCCATCGGCGCTTCAGAATTGGTTTGTTGGCTTAAATGTCAGGTACAGCCTCGTTCGTTGATTCTGTGACCTCCGTCACGATGATCTTTCTCACTATACCCCTTGATGATGGTCAGTCCTGTAATGTGAACTGTCAGGCAAATTTGTGTCACAAATCGCATTCAAATAAACATTAACACTTAAAAATTACTCACCATGTCACAACACGTCCTCACCCACATTTCACACATGAGCGCTGAACATAGTTCATGGCTTCGCGGCATTGATTTTTACAATGATGAATTGAAAATCATGCAACACCGTTTACAGGAAGTTTCTTCCAAGTACACCAATCCGGAAGTGAAATCTCAGGTTGAACATTATCAGAACCAATTCATGGTTCAGGAATCTAATCTGAATCACCTGAAACACGAGATCAACAATCACTTCAAGCATATGGAAATTGATGTAGAAGTGCATGCACAACATCTTGGCAACAGCACTTTGGCTGAACATGATAAAATGCGTGACAAATACATCACTGAGGAGAAAATCATCAATGAACTCCGCCATGAATTCAATCGTTTTTTGAGCAAAACCATGTAATGGTTATGAAAAACATTCACCACAACGAGAAATTCTTCAGGAAACTCGGTTATGCCTTTTATTCAGTAGCAGCCAGCGATGGAACTGTAGCTGAAGATGAAAGAAAAATGTTGCACCAAATGGTTATAGAAGACTGGGTGACATTGGAACTTTCACAGGATGAGTTTGGATCTGAAGCTGCATATCAGATTGAAATGTTGTTTGAATACCTCACCGAACAGGCCATGGGTTCTGAAAAGGCGTTTCAAAAGTTTGAACAGTATTTCAAGGACAATCTGGAATTGTTTACGGATGATGTCATCGATAGGATTTATCATACATCGAATCGAATCGCTGAAAGTTTTCACTCCAAAAACAAAGCAGAACTCAATACACTGATGAGACTTCATCTTTTATTGGGTAAAGAGAGACATATCTTATAATTCATACCTCATGTATACACAACAGTTATACACCAATTGCCTTGCGCAGGGAGCTTACTATATTGAAAGCAACGGCGAGGCAGCTATTGTTGATCCAATGCGCGATGTACAGGAGTATATCGATCTTGCTGCGTCACGAAATGCAACAATCAAATATGTGTTTGAAACACATTTCCATGCGGATTTTGTTTCAGGACACGTCGATTTAGCCAGAAAAACCGGAGCACAAATCGTTTATGGTCAACGACCATGCAAACTGGTTTCGAATTCATTTCTGCGAAGGATGGTCAAGAATTTCCTCTTGGAGCTATGAAAGTGAGACTGCTTCATACACCAGGACACACCACGGAAAGCAGTTGTTACCTTTTGATCGATGAAAACGGCGTTGAACGCGCTATTTACACTGGTGATACACTTTTCTTGGGAGATGTTGGTCGTCCGGATTTAGCGCAAAAAGTAATCGCAGAATTGACTCAGGAGAAGTTGGCTTCTATGATGTATGATTCATTGCGCAATAAGATCATGCCTTTAGCGGATGACATCATTGTATATCCTGGTCATGGAGCCGGAAGTGCTTGCGGTAAAAAACTCAGCAATGAGTCACAAGACACCATTGGCAATCAGAAAAAGACCAACTATGCATTGAATCCATCGTTGAGTCGTGAAGAATTCATGAAGGAATTGCTCACAGGACTTACTCCTCCTCCAGGCTATTTCCCACAGAATGTGATCATGAATATCAAAGGTTATGATAACATCGATGAGGTCATGGTACGTGGATTAAAAGGATTGTCTGCCGATGCATTCCAACTTACCACAGAGACGGAAAAGCCTTACATCATTGATATTCGTGATGCGAAGGAATTTGCCAAAGGGTTTATTCCTGGAAGTATCAACATTGGTATCAATGGAAGTTTTGCCGGTATGGGTTGGAACCATCATTCCTGATGTGAACCAGAAAATTCTCATCGTTGGTGGCAACAACAAAGAAGAAGAAGCGGTAAGACGTATGGCTCGCGTTGGATATGACCATTGCATCGGTTACCTCGATGGAGGTTTCGAAGCATGGAAAGCAGCGGGTAAACCAGTAGATACCATTGAACAAGTGAGTGCAACGGAATACAACGATCGCGCTACTGAAGGAAAACTATTGGATGTAAGGAAAGAAAGCGAATACAAAACAGAACACATTGTTGGTGTTCAAAATCTACCCCTCGATTACATCCGTGAGCGGATGGCAGAACTTGATCCAAAAACGAAAACATTTGTGCATTGCGCAGGTGGTTATCGCAGCATGGTCTTTATTTCCCTCCTCAGAACCATGGGCTATAACAACCTCATTGATGTGGCAGGTGGATTCAACGCTATGAAAGCAACCGGACAACTCCGCTTGTCGGAATATCAGGAGCAAGCGACGGAACTGTGAAGAACTGGATTAGAATTTAAGATTGGTGTGAGAGAGGGGTTCAAGGTTCAAGGTTTAAAGTTCAATGTTGTGCGGAAGGGTGGTTGTTTGAGGACATGAATTAGACATTCAACCTTTGTTAGGTGAAATAGTTTTGACTTATTCGGGAGTTTTAGAGGTGTACTATTTATTGTGTAGAATAACTCTAACTGTCTGATTAAGTCGAAACTATTTCACATAATTGTTTTTCCTGTTTTCAATTCAGTCCGGTATCATAAATCAAACATTTGAATGCTGCTCTGTGTTCTTTGAGCGAGCGAAGCGACTTCAATCTCTGCTATGAAAGCAATACACGGTTGATCAAACAAGGTAGTCCAGGGAATTAAAACAATCTATCCCTTTGTGTTAAACCACCATCACCGTAATCGATACAATGCATTGAAGTCATCATTTTTATCTCTAGTGCTTTTGTCCCCAACGGGGACACTGATTTTTAACACAAAGGAATACTCTTAATTGTTGACTGGTATTTGATTTATTGTTCGTTTTTTCATTGTATGACAATCGAAGTTTTAAGTCGCTACGCTCTCTCAAATCTCAAAGCTGTCCACCGGATAAAGGTTGAACATTCATACATAAACGTTCTGCAAGCCTTCAATTTATTCGATAAGATAAACTAACGTTTGAATGCGGCTCTTCGAGCGAGCGATGCGATTTCAATCTCTACTTCGAAAACACTTGACATTTAATCCACCATAGCAGTTCATTTATAGAACATATTCCATCTATCCCCTCCTCAACTCCAACCACACCCCAAAATTCATAATTCATAATTCATAACTCATAATTCAAATTTCAAGATTCTTCCTCATTTTTGATCCGAAATGGAAACTGCAGAAGAAATCATCGAAGTCATTGGTGCCCGAGAGCACAACCTCAAAAATATTGACGTCAATATCCCTCGTAATAAGCTCATTACCATCACCGGACTCAGCGGTAGCGAAAATCATCACTGGCTTTTGATACCATCTACGCTGAAGGTCAACGCAGGTATATCGAAACTTTTGGTGCTTATGCCCGACAGTTTATCGGTGAAATGGAACGCCCGGATGTGGATAAAATCAACGGATTGTCGCCGGTTATTTCCATCGAACAAAAAACAGTGAGCCGAAATCCGAGATCTACTGTTGGAACCATCACTGAGATTTACGATTTTCTTCGATTGCTTTACGCTCGTGCTGCAGATGCATATTCCTACGTGACCAATGAAAAAATGGTCAGGTATACGGATGACCAAATTGTGAGCCTCATTTTGGAGGAATATAAGAATCAGAAAATTGTGGTGCTGTCTCCTCTTGTGAAGGGTAGAAAAGGTCACTACCGCGAACTTTTCGAATCCATCATGAAGCAAGGTTATTTGCGTGCTCGTGTGGATGGCGAAATCATTGAATTGACCAAAGGGCTTAAAGTGGATCGATATAAAATTCACGATATCGAAGTAGTAGTGGATCGATTGGCCATTCAAGATCATACTGTCAGCGCAAAAAAATCCGTGTCAAAAACAAAAGGCAATGGAGCTGTTTCTGCTGCTGAGGCAGAATTGGCCAGAATTCGGCAAACTGTCAACACTGCTTTGCGAATCGGAAAGGGCAGCCTGATGATCATTCCTCATGAGGAAAATATTTCGACAGGTAAAAAATCTGCCAAAAAGCAGGAATCGCCCGTCAAACATTTTAGTCGCCATTTGATGTGTCCGTCTTCTGGTGTATCCTATCCGGAACCAGAACCTAATTTGTTTTCGTTCAATTCTCCTTACGGCGCTTGTTCTCATTGCAATGGACTAGGCGAAGTGGCAGAAGTGGATATCCGTAAAATTATTCCCGACCCGAAAAAGTCCATCAAGAAAGGTGGTATCGCTCCTTTGGGCGAAGCCAAAAACAACTGGACCATGACACAGGTTGAAGCAGTTCTGAAAAATTATGGCTGCGATCTGAATACGCCTGTCGAGGAAATTGATGAGGAAGTGATCAATATTTTGTTGTATGGTTCCGAAGAATTGTTCGAAGTGACCACAGGACAGAACTATACCTTCCAAATGCGTTTTGAGGGAATTATTTCCCAAATCGAAAAACAAATTGATGAAGAAACGTCTCCCGGACTTAGAAGATGGGCTGAGAGTTTCATGAATAAAATGGCCTGTCCTGAATGTGGTGGTTCACGCTTGAAAAAGGAGGCGCTTTATTTCAGAATCAATAAAAAGAATATACACGAACTTACATCCATGGGACTCAAAGACCTCGCTCTTTGGTTTGAAGGAATTGAGTTTAGATTGAGCCAAAGACAAGTGGCTATCGCAACTGAACCGCTGAAAGAAATCCGCAATCGCTTGCGATTCCTTGTGGATGTCGGTCTGGAATACCTCACCCTCAACAGAAGTGCACGAACACTGAGTGGCGGTGAAGCGCAACGCATTCGATTGGCTACACAAATCGGATCTCAGTTGGTTGGGGTTTTGTACATCCTCGATGAACCAAGTATTGGATTACATCAACGTGACAACCACAAACTGATCGGATCTCTGAAAGCATTGCGCGATGGAGGTAACAGCGTCATTGTGGTAGAACACGATCGCGATATGATGCTGGAAAGTGATCACCTGATTGATATTGGTCCTGGTGCCGGAATTCATGGTGGAAAAATCATCACTCAAGGTGATCCCAAAAAATTAATCACCGGTGAAAGCCTCACCGCAAAATACCTGCGTGGTGATCTGAAGATCGCCGTTCCAAAGGAAAGAAGGAAAGGCAACAATACCTTTTTGTTGCTAGAAGACGCGACTGGTCACAACCTGAAAAACGTCAGTCTAAAAATTCCACTGGGAAAATTTGTCTGCATCACCGGTGTGAGTGGAAGTGGTAAATCATCTTTGATTGAACATACCCTCTACCCTATTCTGAACAACCATTTTTACGATGCGGTGCGCAAGCCGCTTTCTTATAAAAAAATAAAAGGACTGGAATACCTTGATAAGGTGATCGAAATCGATCAAAGTCCGATCGGCAGAACTCCGAGAAGTAATCCAAGCACATACACCGGAATTTTCACAGACATCCGCGCATTGTTTTCCAATTCACCCGAAGCGAAAATCAGAGGATATCAACCTGGAAGGTTTTCTTTCAACGTAAGTGGAGGTCGTTGTGAAACCTGCAAAGGTGCTGGAGTCAAAACCATTGAAATGAACTTTCTCCCGGATGTTTTGGTGGAATGTGAATCATGTAATGGTAAACGCTACAACAGAGAAACACTTGAAATCAGGTACAAGGGAAAAAGCATTGCCGATATTCTGGATATGACGGTAGATCAGGCAGTGGAATTCTTCGATAATTTTCCCAAGATCAAAAACGTCGTGAAAACGCTACAGGATGTAGGATTGGGATATATCACCCTTGGACAACATTCTACAACCTTGAGTGGTGGTGAAGCACAACGGGTGAAACTTTCAACTGAACTTGGTAAACGCGACACTGGAAATACCATTTACATCCTCGATGAACCAACAACTGGTCTGCACTTTCAGGATGTGCAAATGCTCATCAATGTTTTGAATCGTCTGGTCGATCGCGGCAATACAGTTTTGGTGATTGAACACAATATGGACATGATCAAAGTGGCTGACCACATCATCGATTTAGGTCCGGAAGGTGGTGAAGGTGGCGGTCAGATTATTGCAGAAGGAACACCGGAACAAATTGCCAAAGTGAAAGGTTCATGGACAGGAAAATACCTGAAGGACGAACTTTGAGATGGCACAGAAAAAAAAGAAATTGGTTGTACTCACCGGAGCTGGAATGTCCGCTGAAAGCGGTATTGCCACATTTCGCGGGAGCAATGGTCTTTGGGAAAACCACAGAATAGAAGACGTAGCATCACCTGAAGGCTGGAGAAAAGATCCACACCTCGTGCTTGATTTTTACAATCAACGCCGAAAAAATGTTTTGGAAGTTGCGCCGAATCGTGGACACATCATTCTTGCGGAATTGCAAAAGGATTTTGACGTTCAAATCATTACTCAAAATATCGACGACCTGCATGAAAGAGCGGGTAGTAAAAACATCCTCCATCTTCATGGGGAAATACGCAAATCGCGCAGTACGGGCGATCCTGATCTCATTTACAACATCAAAGGTTGGGAATTAAAATGGGGTGATCGATGTGAAAAGGGTTATCAATTAAGGCCACACATCGTTTGGTTTGGTGAGGCCGTACCGATGATAGAACCAGCAGCGGATTTGGTGTCACAGGCCGACATCTTCGTGGTAGTGGGAACATCGTTACAAGTCTATCCGGCTGCAGGATTGGTGGCTTACGCATCAGCATTTATTCCGAAATACATCATCGATCCTTTTATCCCGGAAACAGGTGGAATACGCAATATGATTGCGATTGAGAAGGGTGCTGGCGAGGGTCTTGAAGAACTTGCAGCAAAAATTCGTTGATCAGAATTTCCCGTTGAGCGGCCGAATGCTGCTGAATGTGCCAATTTTCCATTACTTTCGCGGCAAACCCCAACCACGGTGAAGCCCAAAATCAACATTGCCATAGATGGATATTCTTCGTGCGGCAAAAGCACTCTTGCCAAATCAATCGCGAAGGAACTCAATTATGTCTACATCGATTCAGGCGCGATGTACAGAGCCATGACGCTTTATGCATTGCAACATGGATACATTGGTCCGGATGGTGTGATCAACACCGAAGGCCTCATCCATGCGTTGGATTTGGTCATGATCAATTTCAAATACAACACGGACGTTCAGCAGTATGAAACTTTTCTGAATGGACAGAATGTTGAAAGGGAAATCAGATCACTTCAGGTCAGCAATCATGTTTCTCCTATTTCAAATATCAAAGAAGTTCGTCAAAAATTGGTGAGACTTCAAAAAAGAATGGCTGAAACAAAAGGAGTGGTCATGGATGGTCGCGATATCGGTACGGTGGTTCTTCCCGATGCCGATCTCAAAATTTTTATGACAGCCGACAACCGCATCAGAGCGCAACGTCGATATGATGAATTGCGCAGCATGGGTGTGGAATCGTCTTTTGAAGAAGTACTTAAAAACCTCAACTCGAGAGATGAATATGACAGTTCACGCAGCAATGATCCATTGCGCCGTGCTGAAGATGCAGTGGTGATCGACAACACAAATCTGACCATCGAAGAGCAATTCCAGTTCATCCTTGCCAATGTGCTGAAGAAACTGGGTGCGACCGAAAATGTGGTTTAATCGGGTTTATCAGTTCTACTCAAGACATTTGTCATCTCATTTACGGCCTTCTCCCTTACTTTGGTAAAAAAGTATTGGTATGTCAAAGGTGCGCAATCTGATTTTTGGTCATGGTATTTCTGCGAGGCATTCCCGTGGTGCTGTGAAAAATCAGGTATTTACTCTCCTCCGTATCTGGCGCAATTATCATCATCATGACTTTGGTATTGAAAGATTCATCAGGCTTTCACTTGCGCTTTTGCAATTTCTGACTCCTGGACTTTACATCAAACAACTTTTACATGGCAGATCGAATACCACAAAAAAGCTGGCCATTGAGATTTATGTGATATTCAAAATGATCTTTCCAATCCTGGTGATGAAATCAGGTAATGCCGGAAATATTTACACCGTATGGATTGTTTCGTTTTTTCTTTTTGAGACAATCATCTATATCACTTCTTTGATCTTTATCGCAGATGCAGCTCGTGAGTCTGTGCAACCGAGAAGGTCACTTGTTCTTTTGTTGGTCAACTTCTTTGAAATTGTTCTGGACTTTGCACTCTTCTATGCATTTTGCGAGCAGCATTACGAGCATTTTTTTACAAGACCGTTACATGGCACAACAGATGCCATTTACTTTAGTTTCGTTACTGCTGCTACTGTTGGCTTTGGCGATATCGCACCGTTGCATGTTCTGGCGGAAAAACTTACCATCATACAGCTTACACTCACCTTTGTTTTCGTTGGGCTTTTTCTCAACTATTTCGCAAGTTTATTGCAGAGTCATTCTCAGGTAAGTGTTGCAGGTCGTTTGGGAAAATTGAGACATTCACAGAAGAAAAAAAGTTGATACCTTCATCCTTCGTTGTCCGTCCACAGGTTAGTGTTGTTAATCTGATGAAGATAGGGCACTATTGTTGAATCTAAATCGTTCAATTTGTAGTATACAATAATTGTAGCCGAAAGTGTTGCTGATGAAAAGATCGATCATATTCCTCCTCGCTGTTATTGCGCTCTCCGGAACAACGGGCGCACAGAGTCCTTGCTTTATGCAATCATCTACCCCGTGGGCCGATGAGACCATCAAGACCATGAGTCTCGATGAACAAATCGGACAGTTGTTCATGGTTGCTGCCTGGAGTGATCCTAAAAATGCAGCGTATGATCCGCAAAGCGTGCAAACACTCATCACCAAATATGGCGTGGGTGGTATCATCTTTATGCAAGGTAGTCCCGGTCGTCAGGCAAAACTGACCAATCAATATCAATCTTCTTCCAAGCTGCCGTTGATGATTGCTATGGACGCAGAATGGGGACTTGGTATGCGACTCGATTCAACCATCGCTTATCCAAGACAACTTACCCTCGGTGCAAGTGGCAACGATAGCCTCATTTATGATTTTGGTGTTGAAATGGCCCGTCAACTGAAACGTCTGGGAGTACACATTTCATTTTCACCTGTGGTGGACATCAACAACAATGCAAAAAACCCTGTGATCTCCAATCGTTCTTTTGGGGAAAATAAACTGCGTGTTACTTCGAATTCATTGATGTATATGCACGGACTACAGGACAATGGCGTATTGGCTTGTGCGAAACACTTCCCTGGACACGGTGATACGGATGTGGATTCGCACAAAGACCTTCCTGTAGTTGCACATGCCTACGAAAGAATCGACACACTCGAACTTTATCCTTACCGCTATCTCATCCACGAAGGATTGGGTAGTGTCATGACAGCGCACCTTTACGCTCCGGCATTAGATACTACAGCAGCCATCGCTTCTACCCTTTCCAAACAAGTGATCACCGGATTGCTTCGTGAGAAAATGGGTTTTGAAGGTTTGGTTTTTACTGATGCCATGAACATGCAAGGCATCGCTAAATTCTTTAAACCGGGTGAAGCGGAAGTGCGTGCATTGATGGCAGGTAATGATGTATTGCTGTTTTCGCAAAACATTCCATTGGCCATTGAAAAAATCAAAACAGCTGTTGACTCCGGATATATCACCACAGAAGAAATTCAAATGCACTGTCTGAGAATTCTTCGTGCCAAAGAATGGATGGGAATCCACAAGGAAAACAAAGTAGCATTTGCCAACCTCAACGAAGACCTCAATAACCATCAAGCTGTTGGTCTTCGCAAGAATTTAGTGGAAGAGAGTATTACCGTTTTAAAAAATGAAGATGGCACCTTACCTCTTGCCGATATGATTGGTAAAAAGGTTGCTGTTGTTTCCGTTGGTATTGAAGGTGAATCTGAATTTGCTGCCACACTGCGACACTATGTTCAGTTCGATCATTACAACATGGAAAAGAGTCCAGAGTTTAAGAAAGCCATGTGGTGGCATGATACACTCGCAACTTATGATTACGTTATTTCAGCATTGCTCAATACAAGTAACAAGACTTCGAAGAATTTTGGTGTAACCAATGAAGCATGCAGAATTCTCAATTCTGTGGGAGAAAATTCAAAAGTAGTTCTGGCTGTTTTTGCTAATCCATATGCGATTGATGTATTGAAAGACATGAGTCATATCGAAACCGTCATGGTAAGTTATCAGGACGATCCAATGACGCAACAAGTGACTGCAGAAATTGTTGCAGGAGCTATCGGTGCTGATGGTGTATTGCCCGTTTCTGCTTGCACACAGTTTCCTGTTGGTTCAGGATATACCACTCAGGGCGGCGATAAACTGAGATGGAATTATGGTTGGTATGCCAATAATGTTTCTACACCTGCAAGTCATACTGGCAATCCTGCCGGTGACTATGAAGAAGATATGATGAACGATGGTACTTCTTCAGGTAAAGCGGTGAGCGTTGCCATGGAAAAAATTGACGCCATTGCTGAAAGCGGAATTACCAGTGGTGCATATCCGGGTTGTCGTGTTCTTGTTGCCAAAAATGGAAATGTGGTTTACGATAAATCTTTTGGCACATTGGATTATGATACCAAAGAAAAGGTGACCGAATCCACTGTATATGATTTGGCTTCCATCACGAAAGTGGCATCGAGTACCATCGCTGCTATGAAATTGGTAGATCAGGGCAAACTTGACATCAACAAAAAACTGGGCGACTATCTCACCTTCCCTGCCGGTAATCCATATGCAGACGTTGTCATCAAAAACATGCTTTCGCATTGTGCTGGTTTTACTGCGTGGATTCCATTCTATCAAAAAACCATTACCAAGGGAAGTCTCGATACGAAATTTTATCGCACGCAATCTGAAAATGGATTCAATGCGGAAGTCGCTCAGGGTATTTATATCATGGACAATTACCGTGATAGCATTTTCAATCAAATCATACAGACACCTATTTCACAGGATAAAAGTTACAAGTACAGCGACCTTGGATATTATTTCATGCAGCGTATTGTAGAAAAACAAAGTGGTCAGTCACTTGATCAATTCGTTTCGCAAAATTTCTACCAACCTATGGGACTGAGTTCAATAGGTTATCTCCCATTGAAGCGTATGAAATCTTCATTCATTGCTCCAACGGAGAACGACAAAACTTTTCGTTCACAACACCTTCGTGGATTTGTTCATGATCAAGGCGCGGCGATGATGGGTGGTGTAGCCGGACATGCTGGACTTTTCAGCACTGCACAAGATCTCGCAGCGATTATGCAAATGCTCATGGATGATGGAAATTATGGCGGACAGAATTTCATCACCAAAGAGACCATCACCTTATTCAACACAAGACATTTTTCAGGTAACCGCAGAGGAATTGGATTTGATAAACCTTCTCTTTCACCCGGACATGGATCAACTTGCAGAGAAGCCAGTGCTTCGAGTTTTGGTCACACCGGATTTACAGGAACCATGTGTTGGGCAGATCCTGACTCAGGACTGGTCTATATCTTCCTCAGCAATCGCGTCAATCCGGATGCGGAAAACAAAAAATTGCAGGACCTGAATATCAGAACAGATATCCAGGAGGAGATCTACAAGGTTTGGGGTAAATGATTCGTCCTGGGCTCATCCCGGTTTAACCGTTCTTGAGATTTGTTTTGGAAACTTCACGCTAGCCGGGTGGATTTATCTATCTCGCATTTGGTTATGTGCACGCCCAGGATCGTTTGTTTCAAATGGAAATGTTGCGTAGGGCTGGTAGTGGTCGACTTGCAGAAATCATCGGTCGACCAGTATTGAAAGTGGATAAAATGTTCCGTACCATCGGTCTCGACGAATATGCCAAAGAATCTGCAAATCGCCTCGAAGAGAAAAAAGGAACTGCGATGTATGAAGATATCGCTGCTTATCTCGAAGGCATCAATCAGTTTGTAGAACATGGCGACACACCTCCTGAGTTTTCCATTATTGGTATTGAAAAAACGCCTTTCACCACTTACGACTTGTTCTGCATTACTGGTGCGATGTCATTCAGTTTTTCTCAAGCTCAGAAAACAGACCCCATCATTGGTTTTATTTCAGAACAGTATGGTAAAGAGTATCTCTCCGATATGGGTTTATGGCATGGCTCGCATGAAACATCTATCCGAACTTTTGATTCAAGAAAAAAGGACAAAGAAATTGAAGCTGCTCCAGTCGATTCTGTTGATGCAATCGAAAAAGAAGAACCAGCCGGTTTTACAAGCATACATCAGACTACATTGAATCTGGCAAGTCTGGTTGCCGAAATTGAATCCCTCCTACCCGTTTCTCCATTAGAAGGAAGTAATTCCTGGGTCGTGTCGGGTAGTCGCACCGAAAGCAACAAAGTGCTTTTCTGCAATGACACCCACATTGGTTATCTCTTACCTCAAACGTGGTATGAAGCTCATCTTGTCGCTCCCGATTTTGAAATGTATGGTCACCACATGGCTGGAGTACCTTTCGCATTGGTTGGAAGAAATCGCGATCTTTCATGGGGACTTACCATGTTACTGAATGACGACATGGATTTTTATGCTGAAAAAAACAATCCATCCAATCCTGAACAATACATGTATCGCGGTGCTGCCAAAGACTATGAAAAGATATCTTATCAGATAAAAATCAAAGGCGAAGCAGACACCACCATTGTCGTAAGACAAACCGTTCATGGGCCTGTTATCAATGATGCTTTTGAAGGAATGCCACAGGATCAACCCCTTTCTATGTGGTGGGTTTACACCAAACTTCCCAACCGTACAATGGACGCTTTATATGGAATGAACAATTCCACAGGATTTTCAGAGTTTGAAAAAAACCTAAGCCTCATTCATGCCCCTGGTTTAAATGTCAATTATGGTGATGCCCGTGGTAATGTGGCATGGTGGGCTTGTGCGAAATTGGCGAAAAGAAATAAAAACACCAACTCCTGGACAATCCTCGATGGTGAATCAGGCCGTGACGATATACAAGGTTATTATTCTTTCGATCAAAACCCACATTGCATCAATCCTCCATGGGGCTATATCCACAGTGCCAATGAATGGCCTGCAGCGATGGACACGATGACTGAGCATCATTGGGAAAATACTTATGATAGTCTTACTGGCGAAATACCCACAGAAGCATTCTACTGGTATCCGGGATATTACAAACCACAGTATCGGTCTGATAGAATCAGAAAAACTGCTCGATTCAAAAAAGGATTGGAATTTGACCAATATGCAGGAATTGATGAATGATCACATCAACGATGCAGATAGCGCATTGATGGAATTTTGGTTAGAGGAATTGAGTAAAAATTCCAATTTCTCTTACGATGGTGAGTATGGCGCATACAATCAACTATTCTCTTGGGATGGCAGTTATACACCAGATGCATCAAGTCCTACACTGTTCAATAAGATGCTCTATCATTTTCTCCATGAGGCAATGTCTGATGAATTAGGAGAAGAACGTTTCCGTTGTTTCTGCAGACACATCAAGTACAGAGAACTCAGATGGAGCTCATGCGTCATAAAAATTCTCCATGGTGGAATAATGTCCAAACCAAAGAAATGGAGCGGATGAATGACATCATTTTCATCGCATACGAGAAATCAATCAGGGATCTCAAAGAACAATTCGGAAGCAATCCTAAATCATGGCGCTGGGGCAAAGCAGCTACCCTCGAATTGAAACATCCTTTGGGTGAAGTGGCCTTGTTCCGTCCTCTTTTCAATGTTGGTCCAAATCCGGTTTATGGTGGAAATGAAACCATCGAACAAGCAGGATTTTATTTGGATAGCACCGGTCAGTACAAAGTTCATTTTGGTTCACAAATGAGAATCATTGTAGATTTTGCACATGTGGACAGCGCTCTGAATATCACTCCCTGCGGGCAAAGCGGTCATATCATGAGTAAACATTACGGTGATCAGGCCGTGAGCTATCGCAATTTGAAATTCAGAAACATGACCATGGATCGCAAAAAAATTGAACAATTCGAACATCTCATTTTAACTCCTTTAACGAAATGAAAATCTTTACACTCTTTCTGGCATCGCTCGTCTTTACCACCATTCATGCGCAGACCGTTCCGAATGCCGGATTTGAAGACTGGCAAGACATGCCGGCATGGTCAGATCCAGTTCCTTTCAATACCATGAATCAAATGTCCTGGTCCTATTTCCATATTTCAGGTGTTTCTCCGAGCATTCTATCCCATGGTGGATCTTTTGCTGCATTTTTCCAAACACCGGAAGATACCTTTGGTGAATACGTGTCGGCGATTTATCATGGTGTGCCCGGTACTACTGGTTTTACGGAAAGTATTCCATTCAGTGGCAGGCCGGATTCACTCGTTTTTTGGGCGAATCACGATATTGCTGCTGGTGATTATGCTACCATTGTGATCACTTTCTATTTGGGTACAACCCTCATAGGTAGTTCACAGACCAATCTCACAGGATTAAGCAATGGTTATGAAAGATTCTCCTCTCCCATCGGTTGGATCACCAGCGATTTTCCTGATGGAATGGGGTTTGCCGCTTTGCCGACTTCTCCGGTTAGTCCAAATGCTTCCTCCATTCTTTACTTGGATGATGTGGAAGTTATTTACAATGATCTCATGGGTGATCCATTTCCCGGTGGCGATTTTGAATTGTGGAATGAAGTCTCGTTTCATGAACCTGACCAATGGACATCATCCAATTCCGTGAACCATCCTTATACAGGTGTAGAAGAAGATCCCGATGGATATGTTGGCAAATGTGTAAAAATCACCACGCAACAAGAAACACTGTACCCCGAAAATCACGACTCATTTATCGTTCTCAGAAATATTTATTCATTGGAATGTGGAGCCGGCACATTGGAATTGGGAAATAGCTCAATTCCCAATCAAATCAATGGTTACTACAAATACATCTACACGAAAAACGGAATTGATTCTGCCACCGTTTATTTAGGCTACGAATATTACAATCCTGAAACCGATGATTGTGAAATGCCCGTTGAGTATACTTGGTATCTCCCGCCTGCTGAAGAATGGACACCTTTTTCATTCACGCTGCCTGAAGAAGCAAATGCATTTCTCTGTGGAATGGGCGATGAATATTACTTGACCATTGGTTTCATTTCCACACAACTTGATATCGATGGAGCGGTATTGCCTGACGCGCCAATCGGCTCAATGTTTTACCTGGATGAAATTACAGTGAGTGGCGAAATTTGCACGAACGTGGATGAACTTGCCAGCACTACAATTTCTGTATATCCAAATCCGACCAGTGATTATCTCCATATCCAGTCAGTTTCAGAAAAAATCACCTCCTATGAGATTTTTGATGTAAACGGCAGGTTATTGATCAATGGCGGTAAACTTCAATCGAATGATAGAATAGATGTTCAACAATTACCTATTGGTGTGTATTCCATGCGCACCACTTTCGAAAGTGGTCAACATGCTATATCAAGATTTACGGTGATTTTGGAGGAATGATTTTGACAGACAAGCGTTCGAATATTTTATTCAAGTGATAACTTTGATGGTATCACTGCCTCGTGATCCGTGTTAAAAAGTTCATTTGGGTGAACTTTTCTGATGAAGTTTCATACGTTTGTTCAATCACCAAAATTCTACATCTATGTTTTCAGAAACAAATTGGCTTGCAGTTTTTGTAACCGCACTAACATCAATGATTGTCGGTTTTATCTGGTATAATCCTAAAGTGTTTGGCACTGCTTGGATGAAAGCCACAGGCTTGACGATGGATGATTCTAAAAAATCAAACATGGGTTTGATCTTTTCTTTGTCCTATGTGTGTTCGGTTGTTGTCTGCGCATTTCTCTCCACATGGGTGCATCCCGATGACCACCTCTCTCCTTTCATGCATGGTGCTTTTCACGGAATGATGTTGAGTGTTTTTATCGCTGTTCCTTTCGTCATTCAGAATGCATTGTATGAAACAAGAGGATGGAAATACGCATTGATCAATGCCAGCTATACCGTTGTGACAACTTCCATCGAAGGCGGAATTCTTTTTAGCTGGCCGTCCTGATCTAATTGTTGATTGCCGACACGCGATTCTCAATCTACGTGAATCGTTGCCCTCACTTTGGTGGTGAATCCAAGTTTGTCTGTCGCTTCGATGTCATAATAATACGTGCCTACTTCTGTCAAAGCAGGCTCAGTAAATGATGATAAATCGAAGAACACTTCAGTCAAATCCATATGTTCTTCTAACCAAACCTGGGTTGATCCTCTGTACATCACTGCCGTGATATTTTCCAAAGTATCCGCGTCGAGCGCTATACCTTCAATACTTACAATCGAATCCAAGGCGCAGTGGATAATGCCTTCATCGGAAACAGTTGGGTTAGTAGCGCTGATGGAAACAGAAGGATTGAAGGTATTGATGATGTGAACCGTTTCTTCTATTGTAGCCAAATTGCCAGCTTCATCCAGAACAGAAACTTCAAGATTCCAACCACCACTTACATCCGATGGAATATCAAACTGAAATGTTTTCAGAAATTCAGTACCCTGATATTGGCTACGTGACAGTATCCCAAGTTCCTTGATTGTAATCATTAAAAACATGTTCTGAACCGGAGTGATCATGTTGATGTAGTCCGCTTGCTGTGCTGAATTTGATCATGATCTGGGACAGTGCAC
This sequence comes from Flavobacteriales bacterium, assembly GCA_016722445.1. Classification (GTDB taxonomy): domain Bacteria; phylum Bacteroidota; class Bacteroidia; order Flavobacteriales_D; family Sanyastnellaceae; genus JAIBBG01. The sequence continues at coordinate 99,313 of JADKIZ010000019.1, forward strand.
GATCATCCTTCATTGAAATGGTCATGGTATTGGTAGCACCTGCATTGGTCATCAACTCATTCAAATTGGTTTCGTTGATGGTAATCGCTGTGATTTCCGGTTTGTGTTCATCAAACTTTTTACAACCGGAAATAGTGGCGATGGTCAGCGCCCCAATCACAGCAACGTAGATATAGATCTGATTGCGCATACCGTTTACTGTACTACAACTTTGGCATCCCACATGGCTTTGAAGCCGAGCGAATCCTGTGCTTCCACAATGATGCGATAATTGCCATTCCCTGTCGTATTAAAACTGGCCGTTCCAAAAGCCATGGTGTGTCCGTCGCCGGAAATCGGAATATCCAGGGTGTCACTTGAAACACCTGCGTAATTTGCCATTCTCACAAAAAGTTTGCTTAAGCCATCAACATCTGACGCCAAACCGTCGATCTCCAGTGAATTTCCGGAGGACAGGAAAATCGTATTCGTGGCATCGTATACCGGATTTGTATTTGCACTGATTTGTGGCAAATTGGAGTTCTCAACAGTCAACAAGACACAATATGTTTTGGAAACAAGTCCGATGTCATCAAGAACAGATAAGAGGATGTGCCAATTGCCAGCTACAGAATCCGGTATCTGCAATTCCCATTGTTGGTGATGGCTTGTTCCAGAAATATTGAGTACTTCGCTTTTGGCCCAATATCTATTGTTGAGCCTTGGCTCGCCTCCCTGATGGCCGTCACCTTCATGAACATGACCATCTTCAGAAGGATGAAGATTGATCTGAATTTGGTTCAATGCTGTATTATCCGAAACATGTACATCCAGCAAAACGGTTTGTCCAGCTTGACGAATGGCACTGGTAACGGAAGCACCATCTATCGTAACGGACTCAATCACTGGACTTTTCACATCAACTTGATCCTGATCCCGACAAGCAAAAAGCGAGATCATGGCAAGTACAGACCACATCATTTTTTTCATAAGTGCAAATTTGCACAATGATTGCCAAAGGGAATGGCTAAAATTGCTTTTACCCTGAATAATGACCATTTGTGTATTCAATCCAAGCAGAAATGACAAAAGACCTAATTTCACAGATATGGATTTCAAGCTACCTTTCTATTTTTAGCCCTCCAAATCAAATAATGAAAAAACACATTCTCCTCGCATTCCTTTTCGGAATGTCCATTGCGGTTCCTTTCGCACAAAAAAAGCTCACCATTGAAGAAGCCGTTATGGGCCAATTCAGACAATTCGCTCCACAGACCATTCAACAATTGAATTGGATGGGTAAAGTGATACCTACAGTTTTGTGAGAAATGACAGTGTTTTCTTCGGAAAAGTCAAGGAAAAGGCGTCACTTCATTGCTCACAACCTTCAATGACATGAAGTCTTGGAAAGGTGGTGACGTTTTGAAAACCATGCCGACTTTGCATTGGATCTCACTTGAAAAATTCTCTTTTGATGATGGCACCGCTGTATTTGAAGGCGACCTGAAATCTCAAACAATCACCAAAGTTTGTGCGTATCCGTCCGATGCTGCCAATCAGGATCACCATGAAGGCACACACAATATGGCGTTCACCAGAGGAAACAACCTCTTCGTACTTATCAATGGTGTGGAAAAAGCGGTAACCAATAACACAACCGATATCGTGGAGCGGCCAAAGTATTTCACGCAATGAATATGGGATCGAAAAGGAATTTTCTGGAGTCCTGATGGATCTAAACTGGCCTTTTACCAGAAAGATGAAAGCAATGTGACGAACTATCCTCTCATCGATTACAAAGTGGTTCCTGCCGCTGTGAAGAATATCAAATACCCTATGGCAGGTGGAAAAAGTGAAATTGTTAGCGTTGGTGTTTATGATATCAATACGGGAAAAACAACATTCCTCCAACTCAACAATGGCAAAGCGGATGACCAGTTT
>JADKIZ010000020.1 GCA_016722445.1 Flavobacteriales bacterium
GAATAGCGAAACTACTTTGGACATATTATTCCGCACAGGATTATGGCGAAAAAGAATGCATTCAGGATGAAAGCCTACCATCGTCTTGTGACATCGCGATGCAATGGCACAAGAAACTCAAACGTTGTGAGAAAACATTTGAACTTGGATTCTATAATATGCACAATCAAGAATCCATTCTACTATTATATTGATTCGACCTGGCGATTCAAATAGTGGCAAGGTGACCAACAAGCTCATGCAGATGTCACTCTTTCCTACCCTTCCAAGTTTTACATGGACCTATAAATGGTAATCACGATGAAAAAATATCATATACCTGTCATTTGTTTTGTTTTTGATGACATTGTCATCCTGCCAGATGATGGTGGAAGTGGACGTTCCCAAACAAGATCCGAAGTTGGTTGTCTTCTGTTTTCTAACCCCAGATGATGAAAAGATCCGGGTGATCGTGCGCACGAGTTCACCGCTTTTCTCTGATGAAAATCTCGACAGTTGGTCCGTGAAGGATGATGCAACAGTGACATTATCCCGTCCAAATCAATCGGTAAACATTCCATTCGTGGTGGATATGCTCACGTACGAGCCGGATGCGGGCGTCATTTCGATCATACTAGGAGAAACCTATCAATTGAGGCGGTGAGTGCCCTGGTTGGCAAACCTGTGATCGCTACTACAAGAGTTCCATTGCAGATTCCGGTTTTTACAGTGAATACAGTAACCCAATCTGAACAAACCAATCAAAACGGTTATACGGAGCTCGTTCACAAATTTGATCTGAGATGGTTAGATACACCTGGGCAAGAGGACTTGCGAAGTGAGTATACAGCGATATGAATCAGAACTGTATTTCCGGTAACGGACAGCATCATGACGGAGAAACGGTTGCGATCAGTCCTATTGTGTTGAAGGTAGTCCGGATGGCGGCACACAAGAACCATTTCGGGTCTACCTGTTACATTGCCACATTACAGAAGATTACGACCTGTACAAAATTCTGGAAAACCTCACTTTGGTGATCCGTTTTCAGAGCCATCAATATACAGCAATACCGGAAAACGGATTGGCGTGCTTACCTCTTCATGCTGGAAGTTCATAATAATCATTCTATAACAACCACAAAAAGGATGTTCAGAATCTAACCATTTTTTCTGCATGATCGTTTAAGAGTCGAAGTGCACGTCGTCCACTACCCAACATTTTCGCCAGCATTCTTATCGATGTCGACAATTCTAGGTTGGGATAGTGAACCATGAGCCGCAATAACGCAAGACGCCAGTGGATGTTCTTCACCGCGTAGATTTCCAGCGTGACCGTCTGATACAACTGATGATTCCCGCCCTTTTTCCCTGGAATACTATGGTGGGATGGCATCCAGGAAGGTTTTTAGAATAATTCGGATTAACTTCCATTGTACCGGAATGATGAATACAAATACTTTCCGCAGGAGCGATGAATTCATCGACGATTGCTTGCATGTCAGCACCGACAGTTTTATATATATCCCGACGCAAAAATCCCACCGGCATTTGTCCCATTGAAAAAACCTAACGTCGGCTCCTTTTATCTTTTAAAATTTGATGGTATTCTTCGGAAACATCCTCTGGAACGAGAATTGTTGTGATTGGTCGATGAGATGATGTGGTGACATGCGGTGAGCAAAAATAATGGTAACAGAACAAGTCAACATGTAGTATTGTTCAATTGGGAAATCATGATGGAATTGGCCATTTGATGATCTAGAACCAATGGAACGCCCAAGTCATCTCCGTTACCAACTACACCTCATTTTGCCATGCTTTAGAAGACGGCACATGGAGCAGAACTATCACACCAACATTTGAGATTTACCAGCATTGGAACTTGAGAAATTCTCAACATCTATATAGACGAACATCGCACCTGCTGGTTTATTATGCATATAGCATTCCACTCAATTTTCATTTAGTTGCTTCCAAATAGATAGAAATCTTCTTCCTTGGAACCTGATCGTTCACATTTCGAGAAGCAGTTCAATAATTATGGAAAACATGATAGATGTCCTTTCGATGAATAACTTTGCGAAAAGAACAGTATTGTTTTTGCTAGAAAAACCAACTCTGTAATCTCCGATTCGAGCTCTATATGCAGACTTATGGCCTGATAGTTTTTTGATGTGTGGAATATTATTAAGATTATCCTCCAATTCCATTTGGAGGATAAGTTTCGTCAAGTTCTTTTTGACCGAAATAGATGAAATGTGATCCAAGTCTTTCGAAAATCTATTCAGAAACTCGACCTTCATTATTTAAGCTTTTGGAGTATCGAGCTTTAGATACCTTGGTTTTGTCCATGATTTCAACAATTTTGACAAAACCCAAATCCTCTAATTCTTCCTCAGTCAGTAGCTGAAGATATTCCAAGCTTTTAAGCAAGTCGTGAATAAACTTATAATCGCTTGAATTCTTTGGGGTTATGACCATGGCCTTCATAAAGCGAAACTACAAAATTCTATCTATTCTCAAACTCTTTCATGCTATCTTTCTTATTGTTTTCGACGAACATTAAGTCGTTTTTTCGTGTAGGATGCAATGTGGTTCCTATTTCCCAAAATGTCAAAATTCTGTGAAACAAAAATTCCGGAGCATACCTTGGACTTTATCAACATTTTTGCGGCGAAATGATTGGTTTGAAGAAAGAATTCATTCAACCGATAGGTTCAATCGCCTCACAACCAGCCATAGCAGATAACCTATCAACGGCCTATCCACAAAGGACGTGGTACAACTTCGAGCGTGTGAAACCGTGAAACCCCTTGTTTCACTATACTTTCGTGGGCTTCGCGTTATGAAATACAATGTATTACGGTCACAGCACATTTTTATTGAAATCGAAAACGCCAGATTCTTTTTCGATCCGTTCATTTCACCTAATGAGTTGGCGAAGGCATAGATATCAACAGCATCAAATGCGATTATGTCCCGCTTTCTCATGGGCACGGTGACCATGTGGCAGATGTTGGGGCTTTCCTCTGCATGGGCGACAATTTCACTATGGGTGTGGATGATGCCATCATTGCGGCGGATTTTATCCAATGCAATAAAATCACGGGAATGCACTTTGATACTTTCCCCTATATCAAAATCGATCACCAAAAGACAATTCAAAAATTCGATGAATCCGGAAAAACACTTGTTCTCCCGGAAATCGGAAAAACTTACGAGGTTTAAACAAAACCTGAACAACCAAGTCATCATAAAACAAACATGGGTAAATCATCACCACAGCCAACCAGAAAGGCGGTGTCGGAAAAACCACCACAGCAATCAATCTTGCTGCTCTGGGCGTTCTCGAGTATAAAACACTTCTCGTGGATGCTGATCCTCAGGCTAACGCCACCAGTGGTGTAGGCATTGATCCTAAAAGTGTGAAAGCGGGCATTTATGAATGCCTCGTGAATGACATCAATCCAAAGGATTTGGTGATCACTACTGAAAACCCGAATCTCGATCTCATTCCTTCTCACATCGATCAGGTGGGAGCGGAAATTGAGTTGATCAACATTAACAATCGTGAGTATATGATGCGCAGCGCCCTCGGCAAAGTGCGTGATGAATACGATTTTGTGATCATCGATTGTTCTCCTTCTCTTGGACTTGTTACGGTGAATGCACTTCCAGCTTCTGACGCCGTGGTTGTTCCTGTTCAATGCGAATATTTCGCCCTTGAAGGACTTGGAAAATTGCTCAATACCATCAAAATTGTTCAGCAAAAACTGAATACTGACCTGACCATCGAGGGCATTTTGCTCACCATGTATGACTCTCGTCTTCGCTTGAGCAATCAGGTGGTTGAAGAAGTAAAAATGCACTTCCAGGAAATGGTTTTTGATACCATCATCCACAGAAATACGACATTGGGGGCATGCCAAGCTTCGGACAAACCATTCTCATGCATGATGCGAGCTGCAAAGGTTCGGTGAACTATCTGAATCTTGCCCGCGAAATTCTCCAGAAGAATGAAATGACCAAGATGAGCAACGACGAGAAATACATCAACATTGAAAATGGCTAAGAAACCAGCACTGGAAGAGGACTCGCGCGCTGCTCGACAACTCCTGCTTCAACAAAGACAGGCACCGTTGCAGGCCACACCGCCAAAACTGATGTGGCTGATTGCGGAATTACCAAAACGACCGTGGAAATCGGCAATGTTGCCGGTCCAATTTCCATGCTTCGTATTTCACAGATCGAAGCAACCATTCCAACCGCGTCAGGAATTTGATATGGCGATGAAAGAACTCGCTCAGAGTATCAAAGAATTGGATTGATCCAGCCGATTACCGTACGGAAAATTTCAGCACAGAAATATCAGATCATCAGGTGGTGAGCGCCGTTTTAGGGCGTCAGAAATCGCTGGTCTGGATGAAGTTCCTGTTTAGTGCGCACCCGCAAATGACCAGGAAATGCTGGAGCTCGCTTGCCAGAAAACATTCAACGTGAAAAATCTGAATGCCATCGAAGTGGCCATCAGTTATAAAAGACTCATGCTGAATGTAATCTCACCACGGAGAAATTGCTGAACGTGTGGTAAAGACCGCACCACAGTGACGAACTACGTGCGATTGCTCAAATTACCGCCTGAGATTCAAATCGGCATCATCGAACGGAAGATTTCAATGGGTCATGCCCGCGCACTGATCAATACTGAGCCTGAAGCGAAACAACTGAAAATTTACAAACTCATTCTTGAGAAAGACTTGAGTGTTCGTAAAGTTGAAGAACTCGCCAAAGAAGACGATGCGCCGCGTTTGTTCAGAACAGAAAAAACAGTGATGCCTCTGGAATTCCAGAAAATGCAGGCTGATCTGCGTTTGAAATTTGGCAAAAAGGCTAAACTTCAGCGCAATGAACACGGACTTGGCAAGCTTGAAATTCCATTTGCGACAGACGATGATCTGATTCGTATTGTGGATATGCTTGAGTTGTAGTTGCTCGGGTAAATTGTTCGTGAAATTTTGCCAACCCAACAATAAAAGACCAGGAGTGTGGATTAACCATACTCTTCTTTATGGTGAAAACATTGAGTGTACTGATGATCTTCTCTGCCTCTTTATGGAAAGCAAAGCCCATGCTCAACAAGATACCACCGCATTGCGGCTTGATTCACTTACACTGTCACAAGACAGTATTTTCATACCTGATACTTCTAAATTCAAAACCGAATTCAGGAAAATTCAGTATGCGCTGGCACACCTATCCTCACCACCCTCTTCAGTGCACCATTTATTCGGCAGCGTTGCTGGACTTGGACAGATTTACAATGGCCATAAGAAAGAAGGTTCGTTGTTCAGGAAATACTGGAAGGTTCCAATTGTTTATGGTGGAATCGCCACCTGTGTCGCCTTCATTGGTTACAACACCAAAAAATATCACTTCTATAAAGGTCAATACATTGCTTTGAATGATGATGATCCCAATACCGTTACAGACCGTGAATATGATCCAATTCAATTGAACAAAGTTCAGGAGCAATATCACCGTTGGATGGACGCTATATGTGTTTGGCTGGATTGTTTGTGTTACAATCATCGATGCCAATGTTGATGCGCATTGTTCTACTATGATGTGGGCGATGATTTGAGCATGTCAATCCGTCCATCATTGATTTATACCGGAGAGATAAAGCCGGGCATCGGGATAGGATTACACTTTTAAATTTACACGAAATGAAAATTGCTATTTCCGGATACGGTAAAATGGGTAAAGAAAGCGAAGAGTTTCTGGTGAAGCGCGGACACACGAAATCACTGGCGTTCAACCTCGCAAACCCACACAAAGCCGATGATCTAAAAGGAACAGATGTCGTGATTGAATTCAGCGAACCAAATGTTGCCGTCGATAACATATTCAAATGTTTTGAATCGAATGTGCCAGTGGTGGTCGGAACAACCGGATGGTACCCGTTTGCCAGAGGTGCGCGAAGCATGTTTATCCGATAACCAGTCCGTGTTTTATGCCACCAATTTTTCGATTGGTGTCAATGTGGTTTTTGACCTGAACAAACAATTGGCGAAAAGCATGGATGCGTATGAGGAATACGAACCGGGTATTCTTGAGGTGCATCATTTGGCGAAACTGGACAAACCAAGCGGGACGGCCATCACGCTTGCAGAAGGCATCATGGAGAATATACCTCGCCAAACGAAGTGGGTAAACCATCCGGCGGAACATCCGGATGAACTGACCATCATTCTCAACGCGAAGGTGAAGTACCGGGTACTCATGTCATGAATTACACATCTCAAGTTGATAACATCAGTTTGGTTCATCAGGCTGTGAACAGAAAAGGTTTGCTTAGCGGTGCCGCTGCTGAATGTATACACGGCAAAAAGGTATTTTTACCATGAATGATATGCTCAATTTTAATTTATAGAAGAATAAAATAATGATTCCTGATAATTCCTCATCGCCCTCATCCTCGTTTATTCCATTACCCTGCCTTCATTATTGAAGAGGGCTGGATTAAGTTCAACATTGGGATACATTCCAATTGCGAACTTTTTCCCATTACTTAAAATGATCAAAAGACCATGGTGGTGGTTTTTTCTTTTGCTATCACCGGGTGTCAATCTGTTGATGCTCGTGATCATCAATGTTGAATTGGGAATTTCATTCGGTAAAAGAAAACCAGGCGAACAATGGTTCTTTGGTGCATTACCATGGTATGCTCTTTTCAAACTAGCCTATCAGGAAAAAGAAGTTGCTTATGTGGGTCCGCGCGATTGGACAGGAAAGAAAAAGAGTTTCGGACGTGAATGGGGTGAAGCCATCGTATTCGCGGTGATCGCTGCTTCTGTGATCAGAACATTCTTCATTGAAGCATTCACCATCCCTACTCCATCGATGGAGAAAAGTATGTTGGTAGGCGATTATCTCTTCGTGAGTAAACTGAGTTATGGTCCGAAATCCCGCAGACTCAATGAGTATTCTTTTGTTCACAATGCTATGCCGGGAAGCATGACCAACAGTTATGTGGACTGGTTCAGCCTCCCCTACTTCAGACTTCCTGGTCTTGGTCATGTGGAAAGATTCGACCCTGTTGTTTTCAATTTCCCGAATGGAGATACCATTATGGTCGATCCTTTTTATGCGGGACATGATTATTATAGTTACGTGAGAAAAGAAGGAATGTTTGTCTCTGGTTCTGTAGCAAATTATTTTAAGTCACCAGAAAAGTTTGATCAAATGGCGCGGAATAATTTTGCATTGAAAAAACACATGTAAATTTGTGCGAGAGAAAAGGGTGTCAGGAGTTATCCTATTTCGGGAATTCGTCGAGACCAATGGACAAGAAAGAAAACTACGTGAAGCGCTGCATCGGTTTACCGGGTGAAAATCTGAAAATCGTGAACAGGCAAGTTCATATCAACGATCAGCCTATTGATAATCCTCATGGGATGATGTATAGCTATTTGTTCCGGGTAAAAAGTCTGACAGTGCTTGATAAAATATACAAGGAATTCAAGGTTAACAGAGGAGACCGCAACTACAGTACAGATGATATCACTCAGGAAGTGGTTGGTATGTCATCTTTCACCCAAGAAGATTATGAGCAATTAAAATTATATCGGTGTTATTTCCATTGAAGTGAGTAACGATACCGTGAATGATGAACCACTGGCGATTTATCCAAATTCAAATCTCGCACCTTTCAATACCTGGACAAGAGATAACCTCGGTCCGATCCATATTCCAGCCAAAGGGGAAACCATTCAACTGACACCGGAAAACATTGCTTTGTATAAACGTGTCATTTCCGTTTATGAAAACAATGATTGGGTTGAACGCGATGGCGGCATATTCATCAATGGTGTGGCTGCTACAAGTTACACCTTCAAACAAGATTATTATTGGATGATGGGAGATAACAGACACCAAAGTGCTGATTCACGCTATTGGGGTTTTGTGCCTGAAGACCACGTTGTTGGAAAGCCTGTATTCACTTGGTTCTCTAAAGAGAATTTGGAATATCAGGAGACTGGGGAGATTCGGTGGTCGAGGATGTTTAGAATGGTGAAATGAATTATGAATTATGAATTATGAATTATGAAGTATGAATTATTAGATGAGAATTGAATGAGAAGGTCATATGTAGGCGGGGAGTTTTAAATTTTGAATTTTAAATATTAAATCATTTCATTATTGCCGTCGGCGTGGTTGTGTAGGAGAACATGGGTATACTAAGACTTGAAAATATAGAACCAGTCATATTTAAGCTGAGCAACGGCATTCGTGTGGTGCATCAGTTTTTGCCGAGGGAAGTTGCTCATTGCGGATTGATGATTGGAGCGGGAAGTCGGGATGAATTGAAGCATGAACATGGTCTCGCACACTTTCTGGAACATTGTCTTTTCAAAGGCACCACAAAAAGAAAAACCTATCATATTCTAAGCAGGCTCGATGCGGTGGGTGGAGAACTCAATGCATTTACCTCGAAAGAAGAAACGTGGATACACGCATCTCATTTGCGCACTGATTATGAACGTGCCATTGAGTTGATCGCGGATATTGCTTTTAATGCCTCCTTTCCTGCTCATGAAATTGAAAAGGAAAAGGAAGTCATTGTAGATGAACTAAACAGTTATAAAGACAGTCCGGCCGATCTCATTTTCGAAGATTTTGATGAAGCGCTATATGGCAATCATCCATTCGGCAGAACGATTTTGGGAACAGAAAAGACGTTGCGAGGATTCTCTCGCGAGGATCTGATCACATACAGAAATCGCAATTTCACGAAGAACAATTTGATCTTTTCCAGCGCAGGAAATATCAGTGCGGAAAATTTACAATTGCTTCTTGAAAAACACATTGGTCAGCATACCCTTTCATCCAAAAAGGTGGTGAGAAAACCAGCGGGTGTTTATAAGCCTGTTCATCTGGTATACAAAAAGGACATTCATCAGGTTCACTATCTGATGGGTTTGCCTACTTATCATTTCGAACATCCAAGGAGACCTGGATTGTCGCTGCTGAACAATATTCTTGGCGGACCAGCCATGAACAATAGATTGAGTATGCGGATTCGTGAAAAGCATGGGATTGCCTATCATGTGGATTCGAATTACTCACCATTTTCGGATACTGGGATTTTTACGATTTATCTGGGAACGGAAAGGGATAATTTGGAAAAAAGCAAACAGCTTATCTGGAAGGAACTGCAGGAAATGAAACGGCAGAAATTGAGTACTCGTCAACTTTCTGATGCTAAGAAGCAGATCATTGGTCAAATCGCGATGGCTCAGGATAGTGGCAGTGCAATCATGTTCAACATTGCGAAGAGCTTGCAGTTGTTTGGAAAAATTGATACGTTGGAGGAAGTCTTTCACAAAATCGGAGAAATCAATGCGAAGGAATTGCATGACATCGCCAATGAGGTGTTTGAACATAAATTGATGTCTTCGGTGACGTATACATATTGAGGTGGTTTTTTTATATAGAAACGCCTTCTTAGACAATCCTAAATTTTATTTCTGGAATCTCGTTTTCGCCTTCGGCGAGTTGGGATGGACACAGGGGACACAGTTCTAAACAAGTTGTTCTTCAAGATTTGCTCGAAAACCCCAATTACCATCCGCCCAAAACTCACTCCCGCGCCACCTTGAACATTGAACTTTGAACATTGAACCCAACCACACTCCCGCGCCACCTTGAACTTTGAACCTTAAACCTTGAACCCATCCTCACCCCCGCGCCATCTTAAATTTTAAATCTTAAATCTCACATCAGATCACCTCACACCCCCGACATCCTATGCATATCATTGTTGTTTTCGTCGATTTCGTTTTTGACCTGACGAATTCTGTTGGCGACCATGGCGAAGTCCTGGTGACCGTGATTGAGTAACCAGAGATAAGATTCTTCGCGGTTGTCACCCGCTTGAGCCATTTTCTCTAAAATGGTGTATCCATGTTTTCGCAGCCAGAGGATGGCATTCGGATTTCCTTCCGCCCCGTTGATCAATGCCATCAAATGTGGAAATCCATTGGTCAACAACCATTCTCTGGCATCATCCTGATTGTGTAAGGCATGCACGAAGATGCCCAACTCAGGATAGCCGTTTTCCATCAACCATTCTCGGATGGCTTTGTTTCCCTTGATGGCCTCTCCCCAAGCAATGATCACTTTAGCCGGATATTCCGTATTCTGCATGTCCGCGAAGGTATTTTGAGAATTCATTTTTTAGCTTTAAAATTTATAACTGTGCATCGGATTATTTATTTCCTCATCAAGAGGTACCAAGTACCAGGTACTAGGTATTAGTACCGCGAAAGGAAGCCCACACGCAACCTCAACCTTCTGTCCGCGATAATTCATAATTCATAATTCATACTTCATAATTCATAATTCATAACTCATAATTATATTCGCGCCCCCAATTCAAAAAAACAATGAAAAAACTGCTATTCCTTTCGATTCTGGCTGCATTTTCTCACGTGAGCAATGCACAGGTCAATCCTACCACAGATGAAGAAAAAAACATGAAAACACTGGCGAAAGCTGATTCCGGTTGGACCATCAAAGGTTCAATGAACGTGGGAACAACTTTCACTTATTTCAGTCAATGGGCTGCCGGTGGTATCAACTCTGTTGGTATCAATGGTGTTTTTAACCCTTCGGCCAATTACCGCATGGGAAAAAATGCATGGGACAATACTTTGTTCATCGGTTATGGCATGTTGAGACAAGGTTTCGACAAGTCTGTGCCATGGATCAAGACAGATGACCGCCTCGACTTGACATCCAAATATGGTCGTCAGATCAATGAAAAACTTTTTTACGCGGCACTTTTCAACTTCAACACCCAGTTCTCACCTGGTTTTGCATCAGGTGGCAATGGCTTGCCTGACAGAACAGCGAAAATTTCAGATCTTCTCGCTCCTGCACGTATGTTGTTCTCACTTGGTCTCGACTACAAACCCAATAGCGATCTTTCTGTCTTCTTCTCGCCTATTACTTACCGAGCAATCATCGTCAACAATCAAAACCTCGCTGATGCGGGTGCTTTCGGTGTGGAGAAGGCTACTTATGATTCGCTTGGTGTAAAACTGACAGACGGCGCTAAAATCCGTTCAGAAGTCGGTGCGTACATGCGCATCAACTACGTGAAAAAATTCAATGACAATGTGAGTTTGAGTTCAAAACTCGAACTTTTCTCGAATTATCTTGAGAACGCACAAAATGTGGATGTGAACTTTGAAAATATTTTGGCAGCTAAACTTGGCAAGTACTTTTCACTCACGCTTTCTGCCCAGTGGATCTATGATGACAATACCATTGTGACCAAACAAAAGGATGTTGACTTGAACGGTGTAACCGTGAAAGTGCCTTATGCAAGTAAAGGCGTACAGTTCAAAGGGGTAACCGCGATTGGTTTCTCCTGGAACTTTTAATGGTTAGCAGTCTTTAGAACATAAAACACGCATCACATGCACATTGAAAGGCCGGAGTTTTCCGGCCTTTTTGTTGCTCAATTGAACTGTGTATTATCGCATCAGGATTACATTCATCTTGCTTTACTTTGTTTCCAATTCTGATTTTGCCAAAACTTGTTTGCAGCATATGGTGTCTTTTGATGGCGTTTTTGGCGACAGCCAAATCACTTCCTACTGTCGTGCTGAGTGGTATTCCGGTGAATGACCCTGTAGCACAATGTGAAGATCAACAAATCGTCATACCACTCAAACGTGCGGGTAATTTGTTTCTGATAGAAGCCGTGGTGGACAGTGTCGCTGGCGATTTCATCTTTGATACCGGTGCGCCGTATTTGGTGCTCAATCAGAACTATTTCCGTCAGCTTCAGCCGCAACAAAATTTGATCACCGCCGGTGTCGGCAATACGAATACTGCTGTTCGTACTGTCGTGCATTCGCTCAGTTTCTCGGGCATCCGATACAACGACATTGATGTGGACCTCACGGACCTCAGTCATATTGAAGACAGTCGGAATTTTCGTTTGCTGGGTTTATTGGGAACAAATCTCTTTGCGGATTTTCATGTGGAAGTGAATATGGTCACCCGTCAAATGACACTCACCAGATTGAATGCTGGTGGTGATCCAGTGCTGTCATCCATTGATTCACTTGTTGCTACCCATCAACCAGACTTGTGTTCTCCAATTCAGTATTGCGACCATAAAATCATGATGAATGTAACTGTTGCCGGTAAAAAGCTCAACTGGATGTTGGACAGCGGTGCTGAAACGAATGTCGCCGATGTGTTGTCCGGTAAAAAAGTCCTCGATGATTTTATTGTATTGAGACGTACGTCATTGTCCGGCACTGCGGGTGTTAGTCAGGATGTACTCACGGGTATTCTTCCGGAAATAAGCATCGGAAAACAACATTTTCAAATGCAACAAACCATCGTGACAAGTATGCGCGAAATGAATGAAGCCTGCAGTATGTATATCGATGGCGTGCTTGGGTACAGTTTCCTTTCGCAGGGCGTTTACACCTTGAATTTCAGGAAACGGGAATTTTGTATTTACCTTTATAACAGTTTGAACAGATGATGATAAGAATATATATCCTGATCTCAATTTGTTTTGCGGTGCTATCATCTGCAGGGCAAAAAGATGTGTTCAGGATCAAAGGAGAAGAAATGATCATGACCTTGGATGATCGCTGGTCCAAACAAGTTACGGATAGTCTTTTGAATATCTACGAAATGAAAAATCTCTCCGTGGATAGTTCATTTCGATACCTTCATGCAGGACTCATTTCAAAAGATGGATGGCGTGTTCGACGAAAAGGAAAACACATTGTGGAAGTGTATCGGTCCGTCATGAATCTTCCCACTGTGAACCATCAAGACTTAAGTCGGTTGACAGAATACATGCAACATTCGACAGATAGTGCCAAGCTGGATGGATCAAATGGATATAGCAGTCAATTTCCCGGGTTCAATCAATTCAGGAATATATCGGTGATGGAAATGAGTGATGGCATTTCGAGATTCAGATTGGAAGGACATCAGAATGCACAGGAAGTGCTGCTCAGTGGGAGTTTTAACAACTGGAGCACAAGTGGCATGGCGCTGCAGAAATCCAACAACGGATGGGAAGTCAAACTCAAATTGGTGCCCGGTCGTTATGAATATAAATTCATTGTTGATGGCACATGGATGCGTGATCCTGAGAACCTTCAAAAACTGAATGATACCTATGGAGATTTCAATTCTGTTTACTTCAAACCCAACGCATCATTTACCATAGAACGTGATGCCAAAAAAGTTTATCTCACAGGCTCTTTCAATCAATGGCGTGAAAAGGAAATTGACATGAAAAGAACGGGAAATACTTGGTTTGCGGAGTTGTTTCTTCCTGATGGAATGTATCAATACAAATTCATCGCCGACGGCAATGGATAACAGATCCCAACAATCCGCGGAAGTTAGACGATGGTTTGGGAGGAAATAATTCTGTGGTCAGTGTGGGCGAACCCATTCCATTTTTCCTGAAAGGTTATCAAAATGCAACCAACGTTTATTTGTGTGGCAGTTTCAATGCATGGAAGGAAAAGGAAATTGCCATGATGCAAAGTGATTCAGGATGGTTTGCAGCAATTACCATTGGCAGTGCCCTACATGAATACCGATTCAATGTTGATGGCAAGTGGGTGACAGATCCTACATCACCACTCGTCACCAATGAATTTGGAGCATTCAATAATTATTTGATACCAGTTTCCAATCATTTATTTCATTGTCAGACCTCGTCTGAGGTGAAGTCAGTGTATGTTACGGGTAGTTTCTGTGAATGGCGCGAACCGGGTTTTGCACTTCAGAAAGTTTCCGAAACCGAATGGGAATTGCCCATTTATCTGCCTTCGGGAAAAACAAAATACAAATTCATCATTGATGGTGAATGGAAACTTGATAGCCTCAATCCGGATTATGAAGAAAATGAGTTCGGCACTGGAAATTCTATTATTTGGGTGAAGTGATGTTTAATCGGGATCAAATTTTTGATGCTATCCAATCTATTGGTAAAGAAGATTCACGCCGACACTTGGTTTCATGAACACTATAGACATTCAATACATTTCTTCAGATTGTTTCGTGCTCATTCTTTCATGAATTTCACTGAATATGTGCTGTCTCCTTGTTTTATGCTCAAGAAATACATTCCTTGAGGTAAATCGGATATGTCAATTCGCGAAGTGTTTGAGGTTTGAATGATGACTTCGCCAAGCGTAGAAATAACGTCTACAGTAAAAAGTTCAGCTGGCTGAGTTGTATCGATATTCAGCCAATAGTCCGATGGATTCGGGTAAATGCGTTGAACGAATGAAGTATTTCCTTCCTGAATGGTGTTAGGAGACAGTCTATACCTCATGTAAATTTGATATAAACCATCTTCATTCTTTTTGTGATAGTAGATTTTTTGTTTGTCAGTAGTTGGCGAGGCAGCCTCGGGGAAATATCCAAAATTGGAATAAATCACAGTTGGCTCGTCAAAGGCATCAGTTGCAGAATTTCTCACGGAAACACAAATTTCTGTGTCAAACCCGCCAATAAGCAATCGTGTAAAATACAATTCAAGTTCATCTTTCGTGATTTGTGGAGCGTAGATGAGATAATCTGGATCATTGATATTGGCCAAAACATCTTCAGAATAGATTGTCTTATCGAAGGTTGAATCATTCACCATTTGTGCCACACCAAGTCGTGATTCGCAGGGCACACCAACACATTCTGTAAATGTTGGACCAAAATAGGAATTGCTATAGTAGAGCAATTGACCCGAATAGTGAATGCACGCGTCCATAATGATCCAGCCGGGTGTTTCAATATTGCATGTGCCATAAATTTTTGAAATATCTCCGACACTTCCATTGAGGTATTGTCCTTTGTAGAGATTGGGAATACTCCGCAATGAAGTCCAATAGAATCGATTTGCAGAATCCATGGATGCCACAGCATCGAGATGGTTGACGGATGGATCGTAGGTTCCATTCACAAGTCCCACATATGTAAAAGTGGTATCATCAGTTCTTGTAGCGTAATAAAGATTCGTATTGCCTCCCGCATTGAGTGAATTGAAAAAAAGAAATTGTTCGTCCACTGAAATGAAAGGCTCCATGGCATCAAACGTAAGTCCGGTTATGGTCACTGACTTCTCCTCACCAAAAGTGGGATATGATTGTGAGAATGCCAAACAAACTGGAAAGATCAGAAGGGATATAAATGCGATTCTCATTTTCATATAGGTTCAATTTTATATTTATACCAATGTGACCTGTGCGTTATCAATGCTCAAACTATGCTGCTTGCTCACTCCCGTCTTTGATCGCTGCAAGAAGAGTGGTGATGTCAATATCCTTCAAACTCTTGAATTTGATACAATATCCGGTAATGCTGGCTTTACCCATTTTACTACCATAGGTTGCGGAAAGGTATTTTTGTCCGAGAAAGTCATGATATAGATTGAGATACCAGTTGTATTGGCACTCATTCCTATCTGATAAAATTCCTTCGTTTTACCATCAGCATATTTGATCATGTGAACACCATAACCAATGTTGGGATTGGTCACCACTTTATTTTCTTCGTTTTTACCATCTAAAAACCAAAGCTTGCAATCCGGCAAGGACTTCAATATCCTTTGATGCAGTTCCAACATTTCACTCCGTTTAGGTTCGGATTGTTCTGCTATGTAATTCTGGATTTGTTGTTCGATTTTCATCTGGTGGTCAAATATGTGGGCTAAAATACTATGCTGACACGAAGAGAATAATTCTATTTAACTTCTTTCAAGTGCCTCAATTTCTACAAGTCACAAGCAATCTATTCTGAACATTCAAACTTGCGGTGAGACTTTGAATTTTTGATTGGGGATGATTGTTCTCATTATTAATTTTATGGTTCCAAGATTTTTCTCCCTCCTTTTTTCCTTGATAAAAAAAGGAGTAAAAAAATCAAGGCTGTTGAGAAAATCCGTGAAATCCTCAACATCTCCGGGCAGACCGACCCAAAGCTCCTCGTTGTTTCAAAAAATGGCGCGAGTACTTTTTACACCCCATTCTATCTGGACATTTTTAAACTGCTCGTCGCGGGTCGCTCTTTGCCCTTCGATGTTGGGATTTCTACGGATTTCTCAAAGGCCGTCAGCACCAACATGAGGTGTTTCGCCAAGAGATTACAGGTGTACTGATTTTTCTCTTCCCATTTTTTCTTGGCTATTAGAGTATTGCATGATGAATAGAGTTAACTATGCAATTCTATCGACTCACAATACTTGGAATCACGATCCAATGATGCAAGGTTCAATACATATGGCTTTCCTAAACTGACTTGCTTCGGATTCTATTATCTAAAGGTAATTCCAGCTATTCAGGAAGTTTAAGTGACGTTCGTGAAAAAATTGTTCGAGACAGAACGATTACAGAAACTACTTCGAATGCTCTTCCATATTCCTCAGGGTCTCCTGATAAATGGCGTCCAACAATCCGTCTTTCGGCAAATCGCCATTCAATTTCCAAAACATCATACCACCGAGCTTCTTTCTCATGGCATACTCTGTTTTTAATCTGCAGGATTCGGCGTTGTCGTATGTGATAAATATTTTCTCTTCTGGGTTATAAAGGAATGGAGCTTTTGCGATTGAATCCCAATACGTGATGAATCCTTTCTCGGGGGTGTATTTCACAACGATGTCTTTGTATTTGACATCGCCACCCGATTTTCCCTTTGTCCCAATCCATGATTCTCCCATCAACTTTTTACCACGAAGCCATAAACCCGGCGCCAATCACGATTTTGTTCATGGGTACTTTGAGTGAATCCAACAACTCAACTCCGCTTGCCACACTTTCCTTTTGGAAAGGTGAAGAATACAGCGCAGTATGATGACCTGTATGAGCTCGTTTGTCGTTGGGCAAGCCATAAGTCATCAGGTTTACGAAATCCACGTGAGGCATGACTTCCGGCCAGTCAATTGAATTTTGAACGTATTCCGGAAAACTATTGGCATCAAAACTCAGTTCATAAGGAGGAGGCAGTTCTTGTCGCAAAGACTTGATCAATGAAGTGAAATTTGTTTTATCCTCCGGTTTGCCATGACCATACTTTCCTCCCATTACCGGACTTTCCCAATCTAAGTCAAAGCCATCCAAATCATATTTGATTAAAAATTCCTTCACTGATTTTGCGAAAACCTGCCTGTCGGTTTCAGACGAAAAGACTGACGAACAAGTTTGACATCCGCTCCATCCGCCCAAGGCCACCAGCACTTTCAAATGTGGATACTTTTTCTTTTGATCCACCAAAAGCCTCAGCGTTTCCTCCTGAAGCGAATCTTCCAACGCGATTTTGTTGCCATCTAGCTGTGTAAAACAGAAAATGATGTGGGTGAGTTTCTGATATTCAAAATTCTCTACTTCATGTTTGGGTCCTAAATAATAGCCTATCACTCGAAATGATGATGAATCCTGACTTCCGGATATAACCTGACCACAGCCTAAAGACAAGATCATTAACAACAGTATATGCGGTAGAATGTAGTTGTTTAGATTTTTCATCATAGGTTCAAATGATTGTATTCATATGCAACGATAAGTGAAGATACTTCTTTTGAAATGATTCAGGTGCTCGATTTTCTGTTTAGGAAAGTACTGGAGTGCTTCATCCATGGAATGAACAAAGTTGATGTGTTTGCCTTTGTTGCTCTCATAGATGAATTCAGTGAGGCTTTTGCTGTTGTATTTGGAGTATTCTCCAACAATGGCCAATCGCACGCGGTAATTCGAAAACTTTTGGAGTATCTCTCCAGCCATTCCATTTTTCAAATCAAAAAAATCCGGTATGATATTTTTTGCGTGAATAATCACTTTGTCGAATCCCTGGTAATAAAGATTGCCCAACAAGTCCAATCCTTCTTCCATGGATTGAATCACCAAATCATCTGCTACCACTTCAGCTATGCGTGTTTGGTTTATATCATGTACTTCAATTGTCATGACTTTTCCTCCACCTTCAATTGCGATATTTCTTTGCGTTTATTTTTATGAGCCGGGTTGACTGACATATGATTTCTACCTTTCAATCAAACATCATTTGTTCCTGAAAACAGGCCTTGGCTTTTGTCCGAAAATAGACAAACTTCAATGTACTATAATCCAGTGAATGTTGAACCATTGAATTACAAATGCCATTTGCATCTGTTCCAAACCACATTGTTCCACTATTGTCCTTATATATGGTATTGACTGCATCACTGGTCAGGCCATCTTGAGTTGTATAGTTTGTCAGTAATTTCCCATCAAATTTCCAAACACCTGCATCAACAATTCCACCCAAAGATTACCCTGATTGTCTTCATTGATGGCATAAACACGGGCCATGGGTCCTTTACCGGATTTACGGAAGCCTTGAAGTCGGCATTACCGCTTCCAATTCATTTGTCATATTTTTCAACCCTTTCATCATATCGAAACAGACCCAGCCCCATTGTTTCAAACCAAAGGTTACCATTGCGATCTTCGAATATGGCGAGAACAGCAGGACCTGCAAGGCCTTTTTCCTAAACCAAATCAGTTCCTCCGTCATATTTGCATACACCTTCAATTGTGTCCCGAACCAGAGGTTGCTTTCGATCTTGAGCACACAATAGACAGCCATACTACTCAATTCAAAAGGTTCAATCCTTCTAACTGTTGGAAGGAATGGTAAAAGTCGCGAAGTTCCGTTGTATCTGAATACACCACTACCAGCGTAGAACCACAAATCACCTTCCTGGGTTGACTAATCGTCTTTCATACCTCCCGTGAATGAAACATGGTCGGTATGTGTCACGAACTTCGTGCCATCGAACTCACTAACACCGAATCTTCCAGTCCTAAACCACATGTGGCCCTATCCATCTTCTTCTTGTATGCTTAAAATCTGATTGTCCGAAGGCCATCCCTGGTAGTAAACTGTGTCAAGACTTTGGAGTCATATCGATAAAACCAATGCATTGGTTCCAACCAGCAGTTGCCATTTTTGTCCTGATACATGCTCCTGATATTCTTGTCGATGGTACGTGCCACGCCACTCAAACCGGCAATTGTCGATGGCTCTGCTTTCACATCCGACGTTGAAGGAAGAATTCGATTATTGGGTTCACGACATGAGGTCAATCCTAAGGTAAACAAGGGGATGACTAAAAATGAGAAGTAGGTAATGGGATTTTTCTATGTGGGAGTTGTACAAAACGTCCTGATGTTAATGTGCGTGCAGCCTTTGTTTTCTTCATCTCTATCTCCATGATCAAATCACCAACCCAAGTGCTGATAATCCTAAACAGGCAATTTTCGGATCATCCAGACAGATCCGTATTTCACAACCATGATCTAAAATGG
>JADKIZ010000021.1 GCA_016722445.1 Flavobacteriales bacterium
AATGGTGACAACTTGAGTGCAATTCGCACTTAAGCCAGCATCATCAAATACGGTCCATGTCACTGTTGTTGCTCCAAGAAGGAAGTTTGCCGGAGCATTGCTTGATATACCAGCAATTGAACAATTGTCATCAACAATTGGGATACCGAGACTAACACCACTTGCATAACAGTCTGATGGATTCAAGAATGTCGTTACCGCTGCTGGACAAGTAATTGTTGGTGCAATATTATCATTAACTGTTACGTCAAAGGAGCATGTGGTGCTGTTATTCGACGCATCTGTTACTGTATAAGTAATGGTTGTTGTACCTTGAATGAAAGTATAACTACCTACATAGTTTATTCCAGTGGTAGCCGAGTTATCTTCGACAGCCCCTGTCATTACCCAGGTTACTTTTGATAATGAACAATTGTCCGACACAGTTGGATTGGTCAAGCTAAGTGTAGCTTCACAAGTGCCTGCATCGACGTTTGCTGTCACATTCGATGGGCATGATGCTGTTGGTGCAACGGCATCTGTTACAGTTACTGTAAATGAGCAAGTATTGCTGTTATTGGCAGCATCACGAGCAGTATAAACAATGGTTGTAACACCTGGATTGAATGTATATGATCCTACATAATTGATTCCTGTGGCAGCAGAAGAAGCTATTGTTGCTCCAGTCATTGCCCAGGTAAGACGTGTAACGGCACAATTATCGGCAATCGTAGGATTGGTTGTGGATACAGTTGCTGTACATGCACTTGATGATGTAGAAGCGGTAATATTGCTTGTACATGAAATGGTTGGATTGATGTTGTCTGATACGACTACATCAAAACTACAATTAGTAATGTTTCCTGCTGCGTCTTCAGCATAATATGTAATTGTGCTTGTACCAATATTGAATGTGTATGTACCAACTGTATTGATTCCTGTAAGAGGTGAAGCTGCAGTTGTGGCTCCTGTCATAATCCACGTGAGTTTGGTCACTGAACAGTTGTCCGAGTATGAAGGTGCAGTGGTCGCAACTGAAGCGGTGCATGCTCCAACACCAACGTTGGCTGATTGATTACCAGTACAAGTAAGTACAGGCGCAACGTTATCTGTGATAGTTACTTGGTAAGAACAGTTCGTTGAGTTACCCGCGTTGTCTGTTACCGTGTAAGTCACGGTTGTAATTCCTGCATTGAAAGTATAGAATCCGAGGTTATTGATGCCTGTTAATGGCGATGAAGCTGTTGTGGCACCAGTTAATGTCCAACGTAAACTTGCAACAGTACAATTATCCGAATATGTTGGTGCTGTTGTACTGATACTTGTTGTACATGAAGATCCTGAAGTATTTTGAGCGATGTTTCCAGGACAAGTGATTGTTGGGGCAATATTATCGCTTACAGTTACTGTAAAAGAACAAGTCGATACATTGCTTCCTGAATCAGTAGCTGAATATGTAATGGTTGTTACACCACTGTTGAAAGTTTGTGTACCAACGAAGTTGATTCCAGTCAATGGTGAGGCATTTGTTGTGGCCCCGGTCATAGTCCAAGTTAATGATGTAACTGAACAGTTGTCACTGTAAGTTGGATTGGTCGTTAATACTGAACGGTTGCAGCTTCCTGCAGTCACAGTTGTGCTTATGTTGGAGGGACAACTTAGAGTTGGGAAAATGTTGTCTACAACTGTTACCGTAAATGATGTCTGTACTGAAGTGTTTCCTGCTGCATCTGTTACTGTATAGGTATTGGTTGTAGTACCCACTGGGTATGTACTTCCAGATGCAAGACCTGAAATAAGGCTGTAGCTGCAATCGAATTCAACAATGTATCTGAGCAATCCTGTTGTGGTAGTGCCCTGATCATCCCAAAATAATCCTGAGTAGTTGATCACTGCATAATCCTGATTGCCTGAGTTATTTGGTTCTCCCGCATTCCAATTGGTGTATGTTACAGGTTCACCGTTAGACCACACCCAAGTTCCTTCTGTGGTTTGGTCGTTTAATCCAATATAATGTGTGCCGATTCCAGCTAAGTAAGAATTTTCTCCTGATGATGAAATGGTGGCCAAATGTCCGCCAAGTGCATTTGCCGCAGTGTTTGCATCTGGCCAAAGAGCTGTATTATTTGAACGGAAATAAGTGTGTCCGTTGTATATTCCAATGAGTGTATAACCTGCAATGGATGTTGGTGCACAGTTCGAAGGTGTTGTGCAATTGTCAGACATCGATACGGTATAATTCACAACCGCTGAACATGTGCCTGGGGCAACATTAGCTGTTATGTTGGCTGGTGTAACGACCGTTGGTGCAGTGGTGTCTGAGGTTGTTAGGGTGAAAGTGCATGTGCCAACATTACCCGCTGCATCTGTTACAGTAATGGTAATCACTGTATTTCCAGCAGAAGTAATCGTGGTACCGGCAACTGGTGATTGTACAATCGTAAGCGCACTAGTTGCTGTGCAATTGTCTGAGGTTGTAACCAGAGAAGTATAATCTGGCAGAGCAACAGTGCAAGATGATCCAAGAGCCAATGTCTGATTGCCTGGACATGTTACTGTTGGTGCAATATTGTCTGTTACTACAACATTGAATGAACATGTCGAAATATTACCTGAAGCATCTGTAGCAGTATGTGTCACGACTGTTGTTCCAATTGGGAAGGTGCTTCCGCTTGCTGGACCAACTGTGCGCGTCACAGCCACACATGGTAATTCAAGTACGTAACGAAGATTGCTTGTACCAGGAAGATCATTCCATGTTCCTGCAGCAGTCCATACTTGTCCGTAGTCTTCAACACCACCTGCGTTGTCTGGTTGGCCACCATTCCAATTGGAATAGGTTACTGATTGACCATTGCTCCATACAAAAGTGCCTTCTGTAGTTGCATCATTCAATCCAAGCCAGTATTGAGTAAAGGTTCCTAACGATGAAGTAACTGCATTCAACACGTACGTGTTTTCTGCTGCACTATTCACCGATAATAGATATCCACCTGCATTTTGCGCTGCTGTATTTGCAGCACTCCATGTCATGGTGCTATTTGAAATATAATACGCCGCACCATTGTTGGTTCCGAGCAAAGTCAAACCACTGATGGTTGGTGGCGAGGTGCAATTTCCACAGTTGTCAATCGCAACTGGTATTGTATAGTTAACTACAGCGGAACATGTGCCGGCTGCAGTATTCGCTGTCACAGTTGCCGGACATGTGAATGTAGGAGCTGTAGTGTCATTGATGGTTACCGTTTGTGTACAGTTACTTGTGTTTCCGCTTAAATCGGTAACGGTCCATACTACGTTACTAGTTCCAATGTTGTACGTTCCGGTAGCATTACATGTATTGGTATAGTCGTTTGTTACGAACAAGCCCGAACCTGTCGCATTCGAATTCGACCAAGATGATGATGTCATTGAAGAAGAAAGCGCACCATTGTGAGATGCAAGCTCTGTTGTACATAGTGTTTCCACCCTACTCCAGATTCCATATCGTAGTTGGTGATCAATCCTGTTGGGTTGGCACATGGTGTGCCCTGACTTGAACAAAGAATCTGTGCAGGTGTCAGTGCGGAATTCCATATTCTTACATTGTCCAAATTACCCATGTGATAGGTATGGAAACCTGCATAGCCCAGTGTGAGCGGTGCTGATGATGTATATGGTGGGAAATTCGCATTGGCGGTCGCTACTTGCGTACCATTCACATACAGGGTGTAAGAGTTTCCACTTTTAACACCTGCAATGTGATACCATGTATTCAAATTGATGGTAGAATTGTATTGTGCACTGATGTAGTTGTTGTCTGTACCCAATGCTTGGAATAGCCATGAATTATTTGGTTTATGATACCACAATCCATAGTTGCGTTGTGACGTACCACCTTTACCAACAAATCGAACCCAATCTGTTGGTGAATTATCTAGATAAACAAATGCTTCAATGGTGAAGTCGCTTGTCAATTGGAGTGCAGCTGCATCTGGAACAGTCACCATATCAGGTGTACCGTTAAAATGCAACGAATGTCCTGGCGTACATTCATCTGAAACAGTTGGAGCCGGTACTGTCAATGAAGTATTGCAGCCGGTAGTGATGTTCTGTGAAATATTGGCAGGACATGTAATCGTTGGTGCTCCTGCATCAAGTACAGTCACATAAATCGTACATGTCGATGTCAATCCGTTTGATGCTGTCGCCGTGAAAGTAACAGGATTAACTCCGATAGGATAACTTCCAGATGCGTCAGCACCTCCTGCATTGTATGAGTTGGTAATAATGGTTGTGCCACAAACATCTGTCGCTGTCGCTGGTGCGATAGTTACCGCAGCATTACATGAGCCCGCTGCAGCAGTTACCGTAACGTTTGATGGACAAGTCAATGTCAATGGTGTTGCACAGTTTTGACCCAAAGCGAAAATGCCCCATGTGGTCAAGCTATTGCTGGTTACCGAACCAGCACTTACAGTACCGCTACCAGTGCCACCTTCGTTCTGCCAGTTACCTGAAATTTTGTGACCAACTTTGGCTTCAGCCAATGAACCAAGTGCGGTGTCATTCACACCGTCCCAATTTACAGTTACTGTTCCTGTTGCTGATCCTGATGGATTAATGTTCCAGTATTCCTGGTTGTTGTAACCCGAAAGGTTTGGTGGTGATGCACTACCTCCACTAAATGGAGCAGTTCCGGCATCTGTTGCTGAATAACTGACCAAAAGTCCGGCTGAGTTTGCTGTCGCATTTACTGCCACTGGTTGGTAAACTGTGCCATTTCCGACTGGATAAATGAATGATCCGGTTCCTAGACGACGCGCAGTGCCTGCAACGTGACTGTTATTTGATGCGCCTGTGTATGTTGCAGCAGAATTGAATCCGTAATAATTTCCTGATCCAGTATAGATACTACCATTTGAAAAGGTAGTACTGATTCCATTGTGAACATTGACATTCAAAAGGAGGGAACCACCTGAACCATTGTTCATGATAAGTCTGTTCACAGTTGGTGCAAATGCGGCATCTCCTGAGAAAATTTGTTGACTTGTTCCGTCAATATTCAAGTAACCATTTGTATTTGTACAAAAGGTGATAGCTGTTGTGCAACTATCCACTGCTATGTCACCTGAGAAATTTGAAGTAGCATTGTGAATTGGTCTCATCGCACCGCTGCTGCGCTGAACGAAACGTGCAAGATTGTTGAAGTCGTCGCTTGTTCCGTTAGCCAAACCAAATTCGGCAATTGAATTGTTGATGAAGTGTGTTGGTCCGTTGAATGTATTGCCACCTGCAGAGTAGTTGTTGTTTCCTCCAGTTTTGATGAATCTGCTGGTGCCATTGAATGTACTTCCTTCTACAACTACTTGTGGTGAAGTAGCATAAATATTCGCATTGAATACACTGCTGTTTTGTATAGCGAGAAGCGCTGAACCTGTTAAGGCCAGCGATTGAGCTGTGGTTCCAACTTGTGTAATTCTTCGGAGATAAAGTGTTCCACCATTGAATCCTGTTGAACCAACAGTAATGGTTTTACCGGATGCAAGTGTTGTTGCTCCGCCTGCTGTTGAGAAACCAATCCATGAATTGTTTCCTGATGTGTTATTTACAACGACATTGTCGTTGAGATAAATATTGGATGAGTTACCTACCTGCACAATTGCACTGGTTCCAGTGTTCGTCTGATTGATAGTCAGCGTTGAATTGAAGTTGATGGTGTTACCTGCTGTGCTATTTGCAAAGCCTACAAAACAGCTTGAACCTGTTCCGCCATTGTTTACAGTTACTGGGGCGTTGAAGTTGATAACGCCAGTGCTTGATGCTTCAGCGAATCGAACACCATGAGTACCTGTACCGCCTGATGTTACATTCACTGTTACTGTACCATTGAATACAGTTGTAAGATTATTATGGTTGTGTGCAATGTACAATACAGCTGTGCCGCTGTTGTTGAATGTTGCATTGCCCTGCCAGATATCTGAAGCTCCACTTCCCATCACGAGGTTACCTGATCCTGTATTGCTTATCACTGATGTGCCAACAAACAAGTTGTTACCTGATGAAGTATCACCTGATGAACCATTTTTGGTGCAATTCGTTGTGCCATTGAAGGTACATCCCATGAAATAAAGTCCAGGGCTTGTTGAAGTGACATTACCATTGAAGACAGATGATGGACCATATACGAGACTGCTTGTACCAGTGAGTGTAAGTGATTGTGGTGTTCCGCCAACTTGATTGAATCTGCGCAAGTAAAGTGTACCATTGGTGAAGCCTGTTCCACCTACAGTAATGGTTTTGCCATTTGCAAGTGTGGTGCTACCACTGTTCATCGAAAAACCGACCCATGAATTTGGACCGGAAGTATTATTGACTACAACGTTTTCATTAAGGTTGATCGTGCCCTGATTACCGATATACGTTATGGCACCTGATCCTGTGTTGGTTTGATTTACAGTAAGAACACCATTGAAGTTCATGGTGTTGTTTCCCGTACTTCCCGCAAATGAAATGTAATTTCCATTGCATGTTCCGGCATTGTTCACATTTACTGTCGACATGAAATTGACAGTAATGTTCGAAGATGCTTCTGCGAAGCGAACACCAGGATTGCCGGAAGTTGACGTAGAGGTATTGTTGATGGTTACTGCTCCAGTGAAGGTTGATGTATTTCCACTGTGACCATACGCCGGATAAATGATACCGTTTCCACTGTTGTTGAAAGTTGCAGTTGAAAGCCATGTGTCGCCAGCTGTATTGCCTGTCAGGAAATTTCCTGTTCCAGCATGATTGAATACGCTGGCGCCAGTAAATGTGTTTCCGCCAGAACTATGATCATTCGCAGATCCTGTTTTGGTGAAATCTGTGGTGCCCTGAAATAAACACCCTTCAAGATATATTCTTGGAGTATTGGTCGTCACATTACCACCCATTGTGGATGCTGGACCAAATTGAATATAACTTGCAGTGGATGTGAATGTCAAATTAATAGGTGCACTGCCAAGTTGTGTGAATCTTTGAAGTATGAGGTAACCGCTTGTGTAACCCGCTCCGGTTGTCATCACTGTCTTCGTAGCTGCAAGTGTTGCTGATGCAGATGCATTACCGCCACAGAAGTTGATACCTTGTGCTGTACCGGTGCTGCTTACATAAATGTCACCATTGAATTGGTTACCGGCAGTTGCATAACATGGCAAAATTCTTTCGGTTCCTGAATTGATGAAATAGACATCATTGTTCCAGGTATCTGGTGTTGTATTACCCAAGAGGAAGAAGTTTGTACCAGTGTTGGTGAGTGTGCTTACGCCATTGAATACGTTACCTCCATTTGAATAGTCTCCAGCACTACCTGTTTTGGTAATGTTTGATGTGCTATTGAAGGTAGTACCATTGAGGTAAACCGATGGACTCGAACTTGTGAAAGTACCATTAAACACCGAAGATGGTCCCATGACCAAACCGGCTATCGAAGTGAGCGTAATGTTTTGCGCAGTCACGCCTGCTGAGATGAATCTTCTTAAATATAATGTTCCGTTGGTGAATCCTCCTCCTCCTATGGTAATGGTCTTACCTGAAGCAAGTGTTGTAGTACCACCATTAGTTGTGAATCCAATGTAAGAGCTGTTGCCTGAAGTATTTGAAACAACAATGTTTTCACTAAGATTGATTGTTGCTGTCCCCCCGAATAAGGTTACAGCACTTGTACCAGTATTGTTTTGAACAACATTCACTGTTGAATTGAAATTGACAATATTTCCATTATTGCTTGGTGCAAATGATACCATGTTGCCATTTCCAGTGCCACCATTGTTCACCGACACCGCTCCATTGAATGTCACAATTGCAGAAACACCGCTTTCCGCAAATCTTACCCCAGGATTTCCACTACTTGAAGTCGAAGTGTTGTTGATGGTGACTGCTCCGCTAAACGTGGTAGTCAACAAGCTGTGACTATGTGCAAGGTAGATCACGCTTGCTCCGCTGTTGTTGAATGTAGCAGTAGATAAAAACTGGTCAGCAGCGCCGTTACCTGTCATGAAATAACCTGATCCACTATTGTTGAATACAGTGGCTCCAGTAAATGTATTGCCACCATTACCAGCATCGTTGGTTGTACCAGTTTTGGTGAAATCTGATGTACCCTGGAAGTTACATCCATGAAGAAGTATGCGAGGACTATTGATTGTTGCATTACCGCCAATCGTAGAGTTAGGACCGAATTGAATATAGTTTGCTGTAGATGCCAAAGTGAGCGATACCGCCGCACTTCCTAGCTGTGTAAAATTTTGAAGAATGAGGTAACCAGCATTGAACCCACTGCCTCCAATCGAAATTGTTTTTGTTGCTGCAAGTGTTGCAGTAGCTGGACCAGAACCACAGAAATGGATACCCGTGCCTGTTCCTGTTGTGTTCAATGTTATATTGCCATTAAACACGTTACCCGCAGTATTCCATGCCGGCAATATTCTATCTGTTCCTGTATTTGTAAAAGTTACATCATTATTGAATGTGTCTGGTGTGCTTTGTCCCAAAGCAAGATAATTACTACCAGTGTTAGTGATCGTTGTTACGCCATTGAAAGTATTTCCACCCGCGCTATTGTCTCCTGTACCACCTGTTTTTGTAATACTCGTCGTGCCGTTGAAAACTGCACCATTCAAAAATAGAGTAGGTGATGAGGAAGTGATATTACCATTGAATGTTGAACTTGGTCCATAATAAAGTCCTGCATTACCGGTCAGCGTGAGTGTCTGTGCTGTAGAGCCAACTTGAGTAAATCTTCTGAGATACAGTGTTCCATTGCTAAAGCCTGATCCTCCGATACTGATGGTTTTACCGGTAGCCAGCGTTACTGATCCGCTGTTCTGACCAAACATCACCACCGAGCTGTTTCCAGAAGTATTGCTGACTGTTACATTTCCGTTCAGGTTGATCGTCGATGCATATCCTATTACGACACTCGCTGAAGTACCTGTGTTATTTTGATTGATGGTAAGGTCTCCATTGAAATTGACAGTATTGCTATTTCCGCCGTGTGCAATTCCAATATAATTGGCTGTTCCTGTACCTCCATTTGTAATCGAAACTGTTGAATTGAAAGTGACTGTGCCTCCAAGTGATGCTTCCGCAAAGCGGATACCAGCATTACCTGTAGTCGCAGATGTATTGTTGATGGTAACCGCACCCGCAAATGAATTGACTCCATTGTTGTTGTGGGCTACATATATATATCCTGTACCACTGTTGTCGAAGTTTGCTGTGGAAAGCCATGTATCAGGCAATCCATTTCCCAATCCGAATTGAGCTGAACCAGTATTGGTGAAACTGGCTGCTCCAGTAAATGTATTACCACCGGTTCCAAAGGTGTTGTTGAAACCAGTCATCGTAAATGACGATGTACCACTGAAGGTACAACCATGCAAATAAATTCCAGGTGATGTTACGGTGACATTACCTCCCATCGCTGAGTTTGGTCCAAACTGCACATATGTGGCAGATGATCCAAGCGTAAGATTGACAGCCGCTGACCCGAGTTGCGTGAACCTTCTTAATATAAGATATCCTCCGTTTAGCCCAGTACCACCTGCCGAAATTGTCTTCGTGGCAGCTAAGGTTGCTGTAGGTGAACCACCACCTCCACAAAAATGAATACCCTGTGAACTTCCACTTGTGTTAACCGTGATGTTACCATTGAACTGGTTGCCCACTGCATTCCAACATGGAAGAATCCTTTCGGATCCTGAGTTGGTAAACGTCACGTCGGCATTCCAGATATCCGGAGTACCCGCGTTGTTACCAAACATCAGATATCCTGATCCTGTGTTGGTGAATGAACTCACACCGTTGAACGTACAACCACCATTACCAGCATCATTGCTGGCTCCAGTTTTGGTTGATGTCACTGTGTTATTAAAGGTACCACCATTAAACAGCAATGTCGACGTTGTCGACGTAACTGCTGCTCCAAAAGTGGTTCCGGTAAATGTCACAGTTGTTCCGGTAATGTTCAGATTACCGTTGTTCACACTTCCATTCGTCATCGTGGTGACTCCTGTGGTGGTGAGCGTGAATCCTCCCAGATTCAATGTGCCGCTGGTCATCGTCAGGTTGGTTACCTGGGTGTTCGCCGCAATGACACAGTTGTTTGAACCGGTCACAATGGTTACGTTGTCGAGGTTACCCGGAATACCGTTCGGTGTCCAGTTGGTGTTTGTCGTCCATGCAGTCGACGCACTACCATTCCAAGTGTAGGAGGTTTGTGCTTCAGCAAGGGCGGCAATAAAAAGTAAAGTTAGGGTTGTGGTTAAACTTTGAAGGGTTTTCATCTAAACAGAGATAGTTTCTTACAAAAAGTCAAATAGGTTGTGCAAGGGCAGTTTTGAGCATGAAAATCCTAGATCGCCTTTTGGACGATTGTTGGCTTACTTGCTTATCCGAGGGTCAATCGGACGGCTGCGTGAAATTCAAAGTCAGGGGAATAGCGTACTCGCTAAGTGAGATGGTAGATGGAGATTGTCATTTTCATAATAGATAAGTTTTTGTTTCAAGGTGTTTTAACGGGGAGGAATTCACTTGGTTTCAAATTTCATGTTTTTAATCATAAGTTAATTCATTGAATTGAAAAACAGTGCTTTAAGAATGTGAATTAGGGTCGAAAATTGATCCTATATGTGCCTACTCATGTTATCTGGAGATGGACTTTAGGTCATTTTTTTTCGATGAATGAGCATTGTCTTACAATATGTGTCCAAAATCATTGTTAGCTGAATGTCCCTATAGCTTGATTTTTTCTGGAATCCGACTTTTCATTTCGCTCTATAAATACTGTCGGTATCAGATGCTATAATTAGAATCCCTTTGTGGATTCTCTGTTTGATAACCTGTTGCGAGAATTTTATTTTGAAACCATGAGGTTCTTCTCTGGAACTTGTTTGCATCGAAAGGTCAAACAAAAATTGAAGGGCTTCAATACCAATAGAGCATATGAAAAATTACTTGTTATGTCTGCTTTTGGGCATCATTCAATTGATTTCAACGGCACAGAATCCTGAAGGAGGTTTACACGATTCATTACCACAATTACCAATGCGTAAAAATGTTGTCGGATTTCAGCTGGGCGGTAATTTCTCTGGATTTTATGATGGCGCATCATTCAATTCACGCCATCTTATTGCTGACGGTCAGGGGATTCGAATGGGGATTTTGATCCATCATCAATTAACGAGGACAATCGGATTTGTACCTTCAGCAGAATTGATACTAAACAACAGTAAACTATTTGTAGAAGACAATGAACAGGTACTGCACGAAAAATCACTTGTTCCAATGAATATGCAATTCACAGGGTTGTGCAAGTGGGTATTGCCAAGCGACTCTTGGGCGCCATTCATTCAAGCGGGTCCGGCTGTGCGCGTTCCCGTATTCCAACGGGAAATGTCTTCACATCAACACGATTTTCATTCGGATGTGGCAACAGATCTTGGTTTTGGTTTTGAGAAAAAATGTGGAAGTTTATTCATTTGCCCTACACTGAGATTTACCCACGGTTTTAATAACATCAGTAATTCCCCTGAAATCAGCCCGATTGTGCACGATCAATTGTCGTTGACCATTGTTGTGAGGGGTTAAGAGTTGTTTATGCGTTCCTCCAGTCTTTGCTTCAAACAAGTCATGAAGTAGCCTATACTTAATGCTGAGCGTAATGGTTATAATGAGTGTTGATCGATCATGATTTCATTATTCGCCTTGAATAAATAGGAATGACTGCATCTGGTCATTCTCAGTCATTCTTGCAGATGAACCGATTGACCTAAACAAAATGTGTTGAACAATTGATTCAATAACCCACCAATTTCGGATTGCATTGACTATTCCAAAATCAGCGAAACGCGATTGAAGTCAGCAGCAGCATTCACTACAGCGCGGAAATCTTCATACAATGACAGAGGCAAATTCATATGAAGATAGGACTCGCGAATTCTAATGACCAACTGATTTCCCTTGACTTCATATTCTGAATGAAACGCTGCCATCAATTCTCCAGCTTCGTTTTTGCACTCACGATCGATCTTGAGTGACTCAAGTCCGGATGCTTTCATTCCAGTGGGGATATTCACGGTAATCTCCCGAACATATTCATGGGTAAAGTCGATGTTCACTGGATGTTGTCTCGGCTTCTCATTGTACATCGTATGCTGCTCCCCAATGACTTCTCCAACTTTGAAAATAAATTTATTGCCTGCAGATTCCAGCAAATCTGGGCCAGTCAATTGCGCTTTCGTGATAAATGGTTTCGAATATTGTTGCTGACTACTGATGTCATAATTCAATAGTTCAAGATTTTCCACCTTACTATTTTCCTGAAGGTTTTGAATGACACCTTCCATCAGTTTTTCTGTCGTCTTCACTGGAGTAGTAGCAAGCCTCACGCAAATTGTAATGTGCAAATCCTGCATAACTTTTTTCGTGTTGGGTGATGGTGTTCACCATATCCGAACTGAAGTTCACCACGTAGTTTTCTGTGATCGTGCTTTCTGTTGCAGGATTCTCTGCGATGTTGACAATGGTTGTCACGGTTGTCCTGGTTCCACCGATTTCTTTGGTACGTATCCGCATAGCGTCTTGTCCCAAAAAGCCTGAATGAATGATGGGTGCACGGAAGGCAATTTCATGGGCATCCATATAGATTTTTGATCCAGGGAAATAGAAGATCACTTCTTGGAAAAACGATTGACTATCAAATGCCTGATCAAAAAATTTCGTATTTTTTTTACAGGTTCCAATGAGGTCGTATTGAATTCCAGCATAATGAAATAAGTACATATAAAGTCGAATGACACCATAACCAGAGCAATACTTCTTCTTGATTAAATCGCCCATATCTTCCGGTGTTCCAACATTATTGACGATATTGAAGTTCCGTTTTACATAGTCTTCAATGGCGAAAATTTTGGCATATTCATCTGCTTTATCTGCAACTTTAATCTCTTTCAGTAATTTGTTGATGTCAGATTTGTTGCCATCAAGAAACTGCATATGCGTTTCATAGAAGCTTCTACCTATGTCAGCCCATTTTTCATAATTGGCCACGTCTTCATTTTTCATGAATCTGATTTCAGTCCGGGCGAGATACGCATTGGGTAAGGTGTATTCCTCGTCCTGGTTGGCTGGCAACGACTTCAAAACTGTTTTGTGAAAAACACGCGTACCAACTAAGCTATCAGTGGCAGCAACTTCATAGTTGTAAGGTTTGCTCTCGCATTTGATGGTCATCGGAGTTATCACAGTATAACTGCTTTCCCTGGTGACCAATTCTGATTGAAAGTAATGCACTCCCGTTAGTTCAAGCGGACTTGTAATGGCCATGATACTTTCGATGTAACTGCCTGGGTCAACTTTTTCCAATGCCAATTGCTGGAACACCGCTCCCTCAACTTCGACCTCTTGCACGTCGGATGGCTGTGATGTATAAACCACTTTGCCATCTTTGATGACACGAGCCTTCATGGTCCAAAATTCATCTTTATAACGAACCCTGAGGTATAACTTGTTATTTGATTCCGCAGATCCAATGTCATTGACTTGCATCAGCTTATGCCACAAATCGTAAGTAGCCGCTTGTCCGCCTGGAGTTGCCTTGATCTCCGTGAATCTCCGATCCCAGTGAATGCAAGTATGATATCCTGTTGAATCCATAAATGGCGAGGTAATAGCGGCATCGTCGAATGGATATGACTCAATGGAAAAATCAGTTTGCGAATAGTATTGTGGTGAGACAATTGCAAATAGGAGTAGAAGGTAAAAGTGTTGTATTGCCTTGTTCATGGGCTTATTTTTTTTGAAGTACGATGGTTTTTCTTTGATAAAGTGCAATGGCATCCAAGTGTTTTTTCAGTTCATCAACTTTCTCAAAAGGAATATGAATGTGATCGAATTTCCACGTTTTGTTCATGGTCACGGCACCATTCTCCTCTTTATAGACAATGTCCATAGAATAGTAATCTGAATGTAAAGAGAAGTTTTCCGGAAGATATTTTACGCTATAACCGGATGGAATGACGAACTTGGAATCGATATAGTCTTCGTAAGCGAAAAGATAATCACAACCTTCTGTTCTGGCCTCTTCATCTGGCTTCAGGTCTTGTGAGTGTTTATCGAAGTTGAGATTCACATACATTTCATTGTCTACAAATCGAACATAGTCATGAATGGTCATTTCGTAATCAATGCGCAACGTAGAATCTCTGTTGTTCATGTTCTCGTGATGATAACTTGCCAGATCACATTTATTGCTCCCTCTTTTCAAAATGTGGAGCATAAGTTCTTTTTCGTTTTGTGGTCCGGCATTCATAAACCGCTCTGCATTGGTGCTATGCGCATATCCATTCATTTGCGTTTGGCCTTTTAATACAAGGTCTTTATCCGAAACACGAATTTCAAACTCATCATAAACGGTGTTTTTTTGCGCAGGTACGACAGGTACTTTCACAATCTCATACTTATCTTTTGATAGACTGATGAGTGTTTCTTTTCCCTGAATAAACATGGTTGGGTAGCCATAAGGCTGGTAACGTCCGGTCGCATCAAGAAAGGTGTACTCATCTCCTAATTTTACAGCAGCAATCATGTGATTGTCGCAATAGGGAAGGGGTAACTCTTCATAGGTGTAATTGCGATCTCTTGTGCCAATCCAGCAGAGATATGCCGGAATACCGGCATAGTCAAGCATGTTTTTGAGCAAATTGGCCATGTCTTTACAATCGCCAAATTTCCTTTCCATCACCAAATTGCATTCGCGTGGAATAAGACCGCCAAGCCCGTCTTCAAAAGCGATGTAGTGAACGTTGTCTTGCACCCAAGTCATTACTCCACGTACCAATGCTTCGTCGCCATTGTTTTTGGTTTTGATTGAATCAACAACATTTCTCAGGGCTATGCTGTAATCCTTGCTGAGATCTTTAACGTAAGAATAGTTGTGACGGTATAGGGCATCCAAATTGCCAAAATATTCTACGGGTCCATTCTTGGAAGTGTAATTTTTGATGTAAGGATACAGGTGTGGAGAGTGTTTGCCATTGTCCATGACCATGTCCTGGTCTTTGTACTCCGGCACTTGCAAGGCTGTCCAGTGATACTCCGTTGTTTTACCCTTTTTCGTTTTTTCGAATTGTACACCTGACATATCACCAAATGATTTGAAATCGATTTCAATTCCGTCTTCCACACGGATGATCAATTCCAGCCTTTCTGAAGGTAATCCGTAACCAAATTCGAAACTTCCCAGAAAATGCGCATCAAGGAATTCGTGTGTATACTCTTTTTCTGTCACACTGCCATAAACCACGTCGGGAAACACAAAATCCCTTACCATGTGACTGTCATAAAATGATTCGCCCTCCACGTATTTTCTATCGTGAAACTGCGTCACAGGTCGCTTGGAGTATTTACCATCCTTATAAATCCAAGTATTGGCCTTCAAATCCAATAAATTCTGAAATGTCGGATCATAAATGACGTGATCTTTGGATTGACCGATGCCTTTGTCATTGATAAAGGCTATCTGGGTTTTGGCGACCCGCTCTACATGGGGTTGGTCCTTCTTGATCGTGATCTCAAATTCTTCATAATGCAATAGCAATACGGTATTGCTTTTTGGATAACGACTCTTGAGCTCGTCTGGCGAAAGAGCTGGTTGTGAAAAAGCTTTGAGAGTAGATAGCAGTAAGGCAATGATTAGACTACTTCGCATAGAATGTATCGTTATAATATTCTCCTTCCTTGGTCAATTTACCATTCTTATCATAAAGCTTAACAGGTCCATGTAATGTCCCCGCTACATAGGTGAGTTGCATCATTAATTTACCATTGGGATGATAGACATTGCGAACACCAGTCATCTCGTTGTCCACATATACGCTCTCATCCAAAAGAACACCAGAGGAGCTGTATTCTTTCAAGGTGCCTTGATATGAGCCGTTGATATAACTGTATTCCGCCATCAGTTTTCCACTTGGGTAGTAAAAACTGAGTGTGCCATCATACTCTGAGTTTTTAATCTTAAAAGAAGCGGACAATTTACCATTGGCGTAGTATGCTTTTACCTCATCTGATTCTTCGTTTACCGGGATGAATGGCAACAATTTGTGGTTTTTGTCTTCGTAGGTATATGCGATGAGTTTGTCGCGATAATATTTTCTGACTATAGCAATGGATCCGTCATCACCATAGATATACTCCACGCCATGACGATCTCCATCTTCGATTTCTAGTGTCCTTCTTACTTTTCCATCACGATAATAAAATGTACTCAAACTATCCTGTTGACCGTTATGATATACAGCAGTAAAGTCTTTTGTGCCGTCGATCTCGTAAAAATCCCAAACGCCAGTTCTGCGACCATATTTGAACTCTCCAACTTGAGTTTTGTGATTCAAATTGTAGCTTTCAAAGTGACCATTTATATAGCCTGCCAGCATCGTTGAAACTTGTTCATCACTTCCATCGGGATTTTTATCTTTACGTGAACCGAACATGTTGCCATTTTTACATTCAATCTTCACATGATCTGCGCCATTGCGGTATTTAGAATGGTAAACCCCGTTTCCTTCCTTCATGTAGCATGAATGAAGGATTTTTCCATTCGCATCATAAGTCGTATTTCCACACAATAAATCCATTTCGAAAATATCAGCAAAATCTTTGGTGCCATCCGGTGCATAAACTGTTTTTAGTCCGTTGATTTTGTCTTTCCAGTAAAATGATTCGGTGGATTTATTGCCATTCACATAAAACGATGTTTGTGGTCCGTGTGACATCCCGTTGTCATAATAATAATATCCTGACACCTGCCCGTTTTTGTGATAGTAGATTTGCAAACCGTCCATCTCCCCGTCTACATAAAACTCATCAGCCCTTAACT
Organism: Flavobacteriales bacterium; assembly: GCA_016722445.1. Lineage (GTDB taxonomy): Bacteria > Bacteroidota > Bacteroidia > Flavobacteriales_D > Sanyastnellaceae > JAIBBG01. The sequence continues at coordinate 16,880 of JADKIZ010000021.1, forward strand.
GACCCGTTGAGTAATATTTCTTTTGTGAGCCATCAAGAAAACCGCCTTTGTAATTCGCGGTCAGTATAAGATTGCCTACTGCATCAAATTCTTTATATGGACCATCAAAACTCTTTTTTTCAATCCTGCCTTCATAAGCTTTGACCCTTATAGAGTTGTAAAATTCACCATTCAAAACATTGTCTTTCATCTTGACTTGAGCCAATGTTGAACCATCTGTGTTGTAATGGGTCATGGTGATTGCCTTATCTTTTTTGTATTCAATTTCCCGAAGAATTTTGCCTTCAATGTCATACACTTTGGTCATTCCTTCCAATTCTCCACTTGAACCGTAATTTTCTTCTTCTGCCAGCATTCCTTTTTCTGTATAGGTATACCATGTTCCAGTTTTGCGATCTGATTTGAAACTTCCTTTGGTGTAGATCTGTCCATTCTCAAAGTAATAAAGCCATTCACCTTCTTTCTTGCCCTTCACAAAATTTCCTTTGGTATCTATTTTACCATTACTATGATAACTGGTATACACATCTTGATAATCATTATCGACCAACTTAGCCTCACTTTTGATTTGACCTTCGGGATAATATTCCTTCCTCATACCATTGATCCCCGTCGGTGTTAATTCAAATTCGATCGATTTTGCACCGAATTGATCATAGTAAATGACCGGACCAATTGTCTTACCTTCTTTGATGCTGGCTTCGTAATTCAAAGTTCCATTCTCGTTGTAACTGTAAATTTTTCCGGTGGTAGAAGCGTTCAATTCTACGCGGGTATTGATTATTCCCATCTCGTTGTATTTTTCTTCGAATTGATCGTCCTTTTCTGGATTGTTTGTTTCACTCTGTTTCAAACGACCATTTTCATGGTAATATTTCCAAACACCAGTTTTCTTGCCCTGAGCGTAATTGCCTTCTGCGGACAGATTTCCATTTGGACTAAAGTATCTCCAATATCCTTCAGGTTGATTATTTTGGAGTTCTCCGAACGCAGAAACAGTCGCATTTGTCCAATGAACGCGTGTTTTTTCTTTTTTGCCCAGATAAGTAATTTCTATCGGATTGTTGTGTGTTTCAAGGAAATTTGTCGCAAACTCACGGTATTTTTCACCCTTCGACTTATTCTTATTTGCAAGTTTTTGTGCAGCCGGGGCATTAATGGAACCCATAGGTAGAGTTGCCATTCCAACGAAATGACCGCTATCCCAAGCTTTTTTATAGAATTGCTGATAGAATTGGAGAATCGGATTATTGTTGTCCATAGTCGTTGGTAATAATTCGCAAATCACCTGAAGTTGTTTGGCGTAAGTCAGATCCAATTTGATCAAACTCTTGTATTTTTTGGTCAGTGCTGATTTACTTTTTACTACTTCATCGATTTCATCAAGTTCTGAAGCGAATGAGAAAATTTGTGCAGGTACGTCAGCTCTTGTTTTCTGAAATTGATCTGTACCAATGTTCTCTATTGCGCCAAGCACGGCCAAATTGCGCTCAGAATTACTGCTTGTTGTAATTCCCATAAACAAAGCCAGAATTGCAAGTGTTGGTTCGCCTGCGTCAGCCGCAAGAAAACCTATGTTGAGGTGGGTTGCTGAGTGATAAGGATTGATGCGTAGAGAAAGGATATATTGTTCTAGCGACTCCTTGTATTTTTTCTGTTGGTTTAATGACCCCGCTTTTTCAAAGTATGGTCTGTGAGAATTGCCAAATTCTGAAATGGCCTGGTCATACGAAGCCATGGCTTCATCATATCGTTCCAATCTTTCATATGCCGCTCCAACCAGCAACAAGGAGTTCATGCGATCACAATATGGATCATTCAATAATGTACGTAAGACATCTACGGCCTTCACATCCTGACTGTCGGCCACATAAGCCAAGGCCAATTCATATTGCGCCAATGCATAAAGACTATCGCCCTGAAGCACTTTGATGAATTCTGTTGTACTTTGATCATATTGACCAGACTCATAGTATTCGATTCCCTTTCTAATGACATCCAAAGAATTGATGTATTTGTCACCGGCTTTTTGCGCAAAAAGGGTTGTGACAAAAAGGAATAGGCAAGAGGCAAGGATGTATGCCTTTAATCGTAGAATTTGCATTGGTTTTGAATAATGTTAAGCAAGCGTTTTAACAAAATACGCATAGAAGGCATATTGACATATGGTCAATGTTATAATGTAGGTCAGTTGATTCAATTCCCGTGTTTTAAGGCTTTAAATCCGACCCAAAATATTGTTTTGAAAGGTCGATTCTGCGCTCTTTTTGCTTTGTACTTCCTCCAAAGGAAGCATAACAACCTACTCATGGAGGTCAAATAAAAAGGTCACACCGTACTTTATTGATTGGATCTTAACTTCATAATCGAAGAAATAATTATGCACCCTCCGGTCCTTTTCGACAAATCTCAAATGTGCAATCCAAAACTCCAAAGCATGGTCGGGACACCGAAGGTGTCCCGACTAATTTCCCACAACACAACGTCATTCCTCTTCGCAAAGCGAAGAGGAACCTACCATCACCTAATCAAAACGAGCATACCCATCACTCCCATGGCTCTGATCAATTATTCACCTCAACATTCTACTCACTCAATACACGATCGCAGAAGTTCGCAAAGCGAAGAGGAACCTACTATCACCTTATCAAATAGAACATATTCCTCACTCAATACACGATTGCAGAAGTCCGCAAAGCGAAGAGGAACCTACTATCACCTTATCAAATAGAACATATTCCTCACTCAATACACGATTGCAGAAGTTCGCAAAGCGAAGAGGAACCTACTATCACCTTATCAAATAGAACATATTCCTCACTCAATACACGATCGCAGAAGTTCGCAAATCGAAAACGAACCTAGAATCACCAAGGCAAATTGCAGACTATGGACTTATTCAACCAAAAGGATCACAGCATACTTTGATATAATCCACCTGTTGAGCCCTGTGAATCTTATTTATTGGTTTTGTACGGTATGATAAAGTTGAATCCGATGGAGGCCCAATAATGCCAATCTCTGGATTGTGGTAAATTGGTATGTGGCGATACTGCCACCCAACGGTAATACACCGTTGTATACCGGACACGAAAACCAATGGCAAGATCTATTTCGGAGCGCCATTGCCGCACTTGTTCGGATGACAAAACATACCGGTCAATGGGTAATTCTATGCCTCCTGCCTGAACTCCTGAAGTTTTTACCGCCGTCTCAATTTCTTCATCATGAATTCGGTGGAGCATGCCATAACCTTGTAACATACCATCATAAAATACTTTTTTGATTCCATATCGGATGGAATAATATAAGCTGTTCTTTCGTGGTGCGTTCGCTCCTTCTAATGCGGGATACATATAACCATTATAATTGAGCAATGGACTACTTCCCGCGCTTTGTTTGAAGTCGTTTTTGCAAATGATCAAACTTCCACCCGCAGATGTTTGCATGGTGCCAAATTTTCCTTCGGCTCGTAATGAAATGTGAACATCACGAGGTGCGCTGAGTCTAGCCTTGAGTTTATTGAAGACATCGCCATTTCTGCTGAAAAGCATGATTTCAGGATTGTATTCCAAACTAAATCCCAATCTTCCCCCGCTCGCAATCTGAGTATTCCAAACGACAGGATTGGTTGATGATGCCGTGATGTCTCTGTGTATTTTGTATTGTATCGATTCTGTGGTATTTCCACCCATTTTTCCAATTTTGATATAGGACGACGAACGAAATATTCCGTGTCTGTGAATCTTATATTTAGCCCGACCCCAATACTGAAATGAAGCAAAGGGACGATCAAGGCTGTCTACGAGTAGTGTGTCTGGATTGAACAAATGGGCAGGAATGAAAACATTAGAATCCAACGGGTTATAATAAGGGTTTTTCTGGAAGTCCGGTGTATATGCCATCGCTCCGGTTACAATGGACTGATAACAATACATCGGCCTTCGACTGAATAGATTCGGAAATAAATCCATTTTAAAATAATCCGTCGGAAACTCAAGGGTTCCTCCACCGGTATACTCTCTGTCGCGGTTGTCATAAAAAGCAAAAACATCATTATCCAAATTCAACATGACACATTTGACTGGTTTTTTTACCGATGGCATATAGGAGTAAAAAACGTAAGTGTGGTCGAAAACATAATTCATATGGACGTGCAATGATTCATGCAAGCGTTCATAGTTTTCAATGTGATATACCGGCCAATCATAATTCTGGTTGCCGTATTTCTCTAAACTCAGTGTGATTAAAATATCACTCGCAATTTGTTCGGTATAAAATAAAGTGGAAGGATTTCGAATACACTTCACATAATAGTCCACATTAGAAATATCCGACATAATGGTCATGATCAATTGCCTTGCATATTCATTGGCGAGAGCTCTTGCACTTTGTTTCATCTCCCGCACTGGACTGGAGAGAGATGCCAATGGCGTGTGGGCATTCGGGTAGTTTATCGCTAAATCGGCATTGTTCAATTGTGTGTAAAAGGATGTATCTGCCACACCACTTTTTGATATTGCATTGAAATCAAGTATGGTGGCCTCCCGATTTTTATAATGTCTTCTGAGATTCGTTCCATATTGGTCGAGATTGTTTATTGCAAAATCTAATATTTCTATTTCTTCCACTATTTCAGCCCTTTGTGCAAGGGTAAAATTGGAATGAACAAGAAATGCAATGAGCAAGAAAACATTTATACCTCGGATAAGATTTTTCATGTGTGGTGATTTGTTTTATGATATTGCGTTTTTTTCACTCAATTGTTTTGCATGTTCAATGTTGGCTGATCTCATATAGAGTCGAATTCTGGCCATTTGGAATTTACCACTTGCTAGCCATGATATACCAAATGCCCAGAGCATCAGAGATTCAAACCAGAATACCAAATTTCCTTCATGTTTGAAGTATTTGAGTATACCACATGTGAGCAGACAAATCAAAATGACTGTCCCACATATTCTGTATGTTCTTCTTTGCAATCTGTGAAGAGGCAACAACACATCCTCTGATTTTTCAGGTGTCGAGTCGGGAAAAATGTAAAAGCAGAACAACATGAAAATAAAGAAAAGCCCTATTGCTGCGATGTAGTGATAAATAAAAAAGTCTTTGTCATAACAAGGGGCTATTGCGACAATAACGGCACAAATTCCTGCGAGACTTGAAAGAATGTTTTCCTTCACGGTTTCTCCTTGATAGGTAATAAGGAAGGCGGCAAGTATCAGAAGAACTCCTACGAAAACATCACGCATATAAAATTGATGGTAATTGCTGATGGTGCTGAGATAATCGTTGATTTTGGTTTCATTACAATGATAACCTTCCTGTGACGAGCAACCTGTTATTTCTCGGCAAGTACTATCTGGTTGTGTAGGATCTATGCAGTACCAATTCACCTTCATATCACAATAATGATATTGGACTGGATTAGCTGCATTGATAAGGTCACCACGATGCATCTTATGCAAAAGGGGTTGAAACAGAAGTAGTAAAATTGGCAAGGATATCCCAAGCCACCCGATGAATTTTCTTAATGTGTCGTAATTGACAGCTTGCCGCCGCTGTTGTGGTGACTTGAAAAAGTTCTCAATATTCATGGTGAAGATTTTGGTGATGAAATGATGATCAAATCAAGGAAGTATTTTTTCCCCAAACAAGAGTGTCAAAGCTGTAATAAGGTGGGTGACATAACGGTGGAAATTCATGCTTGTGTGGTTCAAATCCACTCGTATTACATTAAGACATTACGAATCATACTTTAAGGAATTTTTTGATCGGCTTATTTTTGGCCTATGAACCACGATACACTCCATACCGCAAGACTTGAGATCGTCATTGTTACACCTTCCTTGATTCATGAGGTATTCAATCAATTGAACACGCAAGAACAAATGCAATTTTTCGGAGTTGACGAGACTGGATTGTCGCATTATCGAGAAATGCATGAAGCTGGAATGGAGACACACCGCATTTCGATGAGACTATTTCTATTGAAATGGAACGGCACTGTCATCGGCGAATGTGGATTCCATACCTGGAATATGCGTCACCATCGTGCGGAATTGTTTTATGTCATCAGAAATGATGAAAATAAAAGAAAGGGTTATGTTTCTGAAGCTTTACCGGTGATATTGGCTCACGGATTCAATGACATGAATTTGAATCGGATTACGGCGCTGACCGCGGATTGGAATCACGCTTCTTTGGCTGTGATGAAAAAATTTGGCTTCACCTTCGAAGGTGTGATGAGAGAAGACTACGTGGTAGACGACATACACGAGGACTCGGTATGTTATTCATTACTCAAAAGGAATGGCTGAATACACAATTGTATTCAAAAACGAAGTAAATTTTCGGTATCTCTGTGGTGTTTCAAATCAATCTGAAGATAAGTAGCTTATCAATGACTTGACCGCCTGGCCTTTCTTCTGGACTTTCTGACACTACACTGAATGTTTGTCATATCATGATCCGCGGCTTTCATGCGCCGTTTCCCCCAATGACTCGCTTGTTTATTCATCTTTTTGTGAGCTGAATAATCGAAACCCTTGGCCGATTGCGCCGAAACATTGTGTGACACAATAAATAGGATGGAGAGCATAAATATGGAAAGTATTCTCTTCATAATCGAACAACGTTGGTTTGTGAGAAAAATTGCAGGTGATGGGGTTACGAACCTCATTGGGAAAGGTTACGAACTTCTATGATCATTGTTTTCACGCTTTGAAACTTCCCGCTTTTGAGATTCACTTGTCGATATTCGATCTCTTTGTTATCATAAAATGTCTGGAGATACTTGATTCTTATAACTAATTGCCGCTAATGTCTTTCTAATAGAAGTTGTATCTTATTCCTGCAAAAAAACGCATTCCCTGATTCGGCCCATAGACATAGGTCGGATCAAACGTAAGTCCATATGGATTGTTCGATGTGCGAAGTGCTTGACCATTTGCGTCAAATAAAACGTCTTTGTCAAATGGATCTTGTGACCTCGCAATAAGGAATGGATTGCCTTTCTGTGGAGTCCAATTCAACAAATTTTTAATGCCGAAATAAATCTCCATTTGTTTACCAATGCGCTTCGTCAGTTGTATGTTCTGTATACTCCACCATGGCGAATATTCTGAACGTGGATCATTTGCACTCAACAATGGCAACTGCATCGGACTATATAATTTACCGTTATAATCAATGCGCAAATTCAACCGCTTCAGGTTATAGTTTATGTTCCATGTGCCAGACCATTTTTCTGTGAATAGCTGATTCTTTTTTACTCCATCATTAACACTGAAAACATCCTGATAGGTAGCTCCAATCAATGCGGTGAGGCCGTTGGTTAGTGCGAAATCTATGTTAACAGACATGCCGCGCGAAATGGCATATCCATGTAAATTGTCGTAGATGATTTTATTGACATCAGTCGTATAGTCTGCTATGATTCGATTGCTGAACCTGGTATAGAATAATGTAACATCCATGCCAGCCTGCAACTTTTTCCGTTGTGCTATTTTTTGAATATAGTTGACATTGCCGTTCCAGGATGTCTCAGGTTTTAAGGCGTCTAAGAATACGGTCTGCCTTGATCCAGTGAGTGCAGCATGGTCTTCCGTAAATACCTGAGCAACGCGATATCCATTGCCAATTCCTGTTCTAAGAATTGTCTTGTTATTCTTTGAACTCCACTTGTAGTTTAATCGGGGAGTGAAAATTTTTCCATGGACAGAATGATGATCAAGACGCATTCCAAGTAAAAGCCTGTTCTGAGAATTCAAATGAATTTCATCTTGAATGAAAAACCCCGGCAGCCAAGATCGTGAAGCTTTATTGATGATATGACCTGCCGTATCTGTCGTGGTCGTTATTGGTGTGTCGTCATCATAATAGGTGTATCGTGTAGTGGCTCCAAACAACATGTCATGTTGACCGAAGTTTTTGAACCATGTCAATTGTCCAAATGAAATGATCTGTTGTGCATTAAATTTCGTTTTGCCATAAACGCTGTTTTGGTCATGTCCATTTGCACTGAAACTAAATTGAATTTTTTCTTCGAATGGCAATTCGTAGTTGCTGAAAAGTTCCCATCTGCTGGTATAGATACTTTCTCCATAAATGCTATCTCCACCGCGAAATTCGGGAGTCCATCTCATGTCTCCGCCCCAGCGATCTTCATAGACATAGCGTCCGGCTAAATTGAATATCCGGTCTTTTTTCCGGATAAAGTTCCACTTGTTAAACACGGAAATTCTCTGTTGCAAAGTGACATCGGTAAATTGATCATCATTGTTGTCTCTGGGATTTTGATAGGAATAAATATTCATCCCAAGCATTGACTCCGCTTTTTTGCCAGCGTTGAATTTGGTTGCTATATCTGCGCTCCATTCTTGCCAACTTGTTCCAAATACATCGATGGAAAATTTTGGAGCATTTGCTGTCTTTTTGGTGATGATGTTGATGAGTCCGCCTACAGCTTCACTGCCATATAGTGTGGATGCCGGCCCTTTCACTACTTCCACACGATCAATGAGTGATTGTGGTATACCGGATAATCCATAAACGGTGGAAAGTCCACTTACCAGCGGCATTCCATCGATGAGTACCATCGTATAAGGTCCTTCAAGCCCATTGATGTGTATGTCTCCGGTATTGCAAACGTTGCAATTGATTTGTGGTCTGATGCCATTGATGTTTTGTAATGCTTCGAAAACAGATGGAGTAGGATTCGATTTAAAGAATTGAGCGGAATAAACTTCTACTGCCACCGGGCAATCAAGTCGGGATACTTCTTTCATCGTGGCGGAGATGACCACTTCATCCGTGGTGTGACCATCATCTATCAAATCAAAATCGATCTGTGTATTTTGACCTGCGGAAATGTTGATTTTCTTTTCTACGGAAATGTATCCAATAGATTGAACCATGATAACGTGTTGTCCTGCGGGTAAGCCACCAAGGATGTAGCGCCCTGCGCTATCTGACATGCAACCGAGTGCGGTGCCTTTGATGCTCACTACTGCATACTCCAATGCCTGACTTCCGGATATAATCTTACCATGCAAAGTAGCGTTCTGCCCTTGTGTTGTTGTACAAAGGAATAGGCTTATCAATAGCATTTGAATTCTGATCATAGAATTTTCGGAACTGACGTGGTAATTCAGACTTTAGGTGACAAAAGTACAAAGTTAGAAGAGTCAAACAAATGTATTTGTGCCGTATTAACAAAATTGTTATCTTTGTTTGTATGAATTCGCTGACAGAAGAAAATTATTTGAAAGCACTTTATGCATTGGGAAATGAGAAGGGAGAGGTGAATGTGAATGACCTTTCTCGAAGACTTGAAATAAAGATGCCAACTGTGACGAGTATGATGAAAAAACTCGCTGCTAAGAAGTTGGTGCATTATGAAAGCTACAAGCCATTGAGGCTAACTGAAAAGGGGAGGAAAGAAGCTGCGTTGATCATCAGAAAACACAGACTTACCGAAATGTTTTTAGTTGAAAAAATGGGCTTCGGTTGGGAAGATGTGCACCCAATCGCGGAGCAGGTTGAGCATATTCAGTCAGTTCCTTTTTTTGAAAAGATGGACCAATTGCTCGGCTATCCAAAAGTTGACCCGCATGGTTCTCCAATACCAGATAGGAATGGCAAAGTTGTTTGGAAGGAATATCAGAAATTGAGTGAATGTAAGGTGGGCGAAACCGTTAAATTGTCAGCGGTCATCAATACCTCGGAGGATTTTTTGCGGTTTCTCAATAGCAGAGAGATTCATCTCGGCCTTAAGGTGAAGATCAAAGCCATCGAAAGTTTTGATCGGAGCATGAAAGTGAGTTATGCCAAAAGATCTGATGAAATTCTGAGCCATATCGTGAGTGACCGTTTGCTTGTGGAAAAAATTTGATGTGTTGTTTGTCGTTGCTTGATATTGAGATGTCAAAAGGTATCGACTTCCGTCATGTGTAATTTCAAATTGGCCACGAATTGATCAGGACGATGAATTCTATTTTCTTGAGCCATTGATTTCATGGCACCCCAACTACAGTTATTTTTGTGTGATAGAAGATACTTCACCATTACAATTATTCTATGGCTAAAAAGTCCGCAAAACCGGCTATAAAAGCAATAAAAAAGGCTCCTGTTAAGAAGTCAGCTGTAAATAAGAGTTCAGAAAAACCAGGTCCATATGGGGCTAAAAAATTCAGCACCATTGATGAGTACCACAGCAATTTTCCTCCCGACATTCAGGTGGTATTGAATCAAATCAGAGCGGTTATTCGCAAAGCTGCACCTCAGGCCAAAGAGGAAATAAGTTACAATATGCCGGCATTCCGTCAGGATAAGGTGCTGGTATACTATGCAGCCAACAAGGAGCATTTGGGTTTTTATCCAACCCCAGGTCCGCTGTTACTTTTTGCGGCAGAGTTGATCAAGTTTAAATCTTCCAAGGGCGCTGTTCAATTTCCCTATGACCAGAAACTTCCTGTTTCGCTCATTGAAAAAATGGTGAAGTACAGGGTAAAAGAAGAGTCAGAAAGGTCCAAAAAGAAGTAGTAGATCATTTCAAGCGCTATTCGCTGACACAGTGCGATTTACCTTCTGGAGATCGCATTTATTTATCGCGATGGCTACTTCGTCTTCCCAATAATTTTGAACAACCTTGAATCACGGCGCTTTCATGCTGAAATTAGCGCCCATCTATGGCTGAATTGCTGAAACAACCTAAAACAAAAGGAGAGAAGATCAAACCTTTTCCGGTTCTTGATCCCAAGGAATACATCATCATCAAAGGTGCTCGTGTGCACAATTTGAAAAATGTGTCCGTAGCTATTCCAAGAGGAAAATTCACAGTCATCACTGGTTTGAGTGGTTCAGGTAAATCCTCATTGGCTTTTGATACATTGTTTGCTGAAGGTCAGCGTCGTTATGTGGAAAGTCTCAGCAGTTATGCCAGACAATTCCTGGGTCGTTTGGATAAACCAGATGTCGATTCCATCATCGGAATCAGTCCGGCTGTGGCCATTGAACAGAAAGTGACAAGCCGCACTTCGCGTTCTACGGTCGGCACGTCAACTGAAATCTATGATTATATGAAATTGCTTTTTGCCAGAGTCGGAAGAACTTTTTCTCCCGTAAGTGGCAAAGAAGTGAAACGCGATAAAGTGGAAGATGTCGTAGAGTTTGTCAAAGGGTTTGATCAGGAAACACGTTTTCTGGTGTTGGCGCCGCTGGCAAAACAAAAGGAAATAGGCAAAAAGCTGCAGATATTGGTGCAGCAAGGCTTTTCGCGTATTGTTCGGAATGGTGAAATGGTCAATATCGAAGATGTCATTTCTCAAGTGAAGTCCAATGATGTGATTTCTATCGTGATCGATCGCATCACTGCCGATCAGGATGAGGAGAATTTATCGCGTTTGGCAGATAGTGTGGAAAGTGCCTTTTTTGAAGGTCATGGTGAATGTACGCTTTTTGACGTGGATAAAAAGAAGGAACACCATTTCTCAGGAAAATTTGAATTGGATGGAATGACCTTCGAAGAGCCTTCCGTGAATCTTTTTACATTCAACAATCCTGTTGGTGCCTGTAAGACTTGCGAGGGTTTTGGAAGCGTAATAGGCATCGATGAAAATCTGGTTATGCCCAATAAGAAGTTGAGCGTTTATCAGGATGCCATTGTTTGTTGGAGGGGTGAAGTGATGAGTGAATGGAAAAATCAACTCATCATGAAAGCACCCAAATTCAATTTTCCCATTCATAAACCCATTGCGGAGTTGAGCAAACAACAATACGATTTGTTGTGGAAAGGAAATGAGCACTTCAGTGGATTGAATAATTTTTTCAAATACCTCGAAGCGGAATCTTATAAAATACAATACCGCGTCATGCTGAGCCGCTACCGCGGAAAAACCCGTTGCCCAGAATGTAACGGGACAAGATTACGTGGTGATGCGAACTATGTGAAAATTGGAGGCAAATCAATTTCCGAATTGGTAAGCATTTCTATTGATGATTGTCTGGATTTTTACTACAAACTCAAACTGAATGCGCAGGACGAAAAAATCGCCAAACGCCTTCTCACTGAAATACGGAATCGACTCAAATATCTTACAGATGTTGGACTCGGTTATCTCACACTGAATCGACTTTCGAATACGCTAAGTGGTGGTGAGTCACAACGTATCAATTTGGCCACTTGTTTGGGAAGTGCCTTGGTGGGTTCGATGTATATCCTCGATGAGCCGAGTATTGGCTTGCACCCAAGAGATACACAAAGACTTATCGCAGTCCTCAAAAATTTGCGCGATCAGGGTAACACTGTCATCGTGGTAGAGCATGATGAGGAAATCATGCGTGAAGCTGATCTCATCATTGATATGGGGCCAGAAGCAGGATCGAATGGAGGTCATGTTGTTTATACCGGAACGGTGAATGACCTTGCTAAAAATGGTGATACGCTTACTGCAAAATACCTGCGACATGAGTTAAGTGTCGTCAAAAAATCAAGCAGGAAACCGGGTAAAGACAAAATTATTATCAAAGGAGCGAGAGAACATTCACTCAAAGACATTGATGTGGAATTTCCATTGCGGTGTTTTACTGTCGTGAGTGATGTGAGCGGCAGTGGCAAATCAACACTCATTAGAAATGTCCTCTTTCCAGCATTGGTGAAAGAACTTGGAGGTTTGCCTACGGAAATAGTTGGAGAGTATGATGCCATCGAAGGCGATATCAAATCCATTCAAGCTGTTGAGTTTGTCGATCAGAATCCAATCGGAAAATCTTCCAGATCAAATCCTGTGACATATGTGAAAGCGTACGATGAAATAAGGAATTTATATTCATTGCAAACGCTATCCAAACAACGTGGTTATAAACCTTCGCATTTTAGTTTTAATGTGGAAGGCGGACGTTGTGAAACTTGTGAAGGAGAAGGACAACAGACGATTTCAATGCAATTCATGGCTGACATCAAATTGCAGTGTGAGGCTTGCAAAAGAAAACGTTTTAAGGAAGAGGTCATCGAAGTTATTTATCGGGGTAAAAGCATTAGCGACATCCTTGAAATGACAGTGGATGAAGCCGTAGATTTTTTCTCTCAGGAAAAAGAAAAAACTTCCAATAAAAATATTGTCGAGAAACTCATCCCACTTCAACAAGTTGGATTGGGTTATGTCGGTCTCGGTCAATCATCTTCTTCGCTCAGTGGAGGAGAGGCGCAACGAATCAAACTTGCCTCTTTTCTCACCAAAGGCTCTGCCAACAACCATACATTGTTCATTTTCGATGAACCAACTACAGGTCTTCACTTCCATGATGTGAGAAAATTGTTGGATTCATTTGAAGCACTCCTTGCAAAAGGACATAGCATCATCGCTATCGAACACAACTTGGATGTCATTCGTTCCGCCGATTGGCTCATCGATATGGGACCCGATGGCGGCGACGCTGGTGGAAACGTGGTCTACACCGGAATACCCTCCGGTTGCTCCAAAGCAAAAAAATCCTACACGGGCACTTATTTGTAGACCCTCACTTTTCTTCTTGACATTACCTCGGGCACACCGGCCTCGCGTAGCGAGGCCGGCCTATTTTCCCCAATATGCTCGTCATTCTTCTTCGCGTAAGCGAAGAAGAACCTACGTTCACATCGTCTCAATCCAAAACTCTTCCGAGAAAAGCCTTCTCCCTTATCCTGCCAACACATTCATTTCGATCATTTGCCGCACGCGTAAGCGAAGAAGAACCTACGTTCACATCACCTCAATCCAAAACTCTTCCGAGAAAAGCCTTCTCCCTTATCCTGCCATCTCATTCATTTCGATCATTTGCCGCACGCGTAAGCGAAGAAGAACCTACGTTCACATCATCTCGATCCAAAACTCTTCCGAGAAAAGCCTTCTCCCTTATCCTGCCATCTCATTCATTTCGATCATTTGCCGCACGCGTAAGCGAAGAAGAACCTACGTTCACATCATCTCGATCCAAAACTCTTCCGAGAAAAGCCTTCTCCCTTATCCTGCCATCTCATTCATTTCGATCATTTGCCGCACGCGTAAGCGAAGAAGAACCTACGTTCACATCATCTCGATCCAAAACTCTTCCGAGAAAAGCCTTCTCCCTTATCCTGCCATCTCATTCATTTCGATCATTTGCCGCACGCGTAAGCGAAGAAGAACCTACGTTCACGCTATTTCAATCCAAAATTCTAGTGCAAAAAGTTTTACTTCTTGCTTACAAGCCTTTGTTTGTGGAAAAACCTTTTCTATCATCCCATGTAGGAATCAGATATTCCAACATATTGAGGTTAAAATGAATTTTATGCAAACGTATTGTTTATGTTAGTCCAGTATTAAATTTGAACAAACCTGCATTCGTTCTAAATTGTTGATGCGTATCGATTCTCGTTTATGAATATGATTTATTTGAAAAAACTTACTGCCTTTATCCTGACTTGCATGCTGACATCAAAGTTGACTGCCCAGTGTGCCGAAGGTCAGATTACATGGAGCATGAATGTTTATACTGATCCGTGGGGTTATGAAACATATTGGGAGCTTGTTCCCGGTACCAATGCCTGTGGCGATGGGACGATTGTTTGGGGAAGCAATCTCGAAGCAGTCGGGTGCACAGGTGGTGGCGAAGCCAATGCATATGGAACGGATACATCTTATCCTTCTAATGCTGTCGTACAAGTTACCGATGTTTGTTTAACCGAAGGTGAATTCTATACACTCTACTTCGTAGATGATTGGGGTGATGGTGGTCTTTATTTCGAACTTTTTGAAAATGGCTCCTTCTCCGGTTTTTATGCTGGTTCTGGGATTGGTAATGCATGGACTTTTCAAGCCGGAAACTCTTTCTTAGGGGAACATGATAGTCCTTGTAATGCAATGGAAATCACTCCAGGCGGGAATACTGCTGTTGATCTGAGCAATGTCGATTGTTATACTCAAGTTGTAGAAGCTCATGCTCCACAAGGGAATTGTCAGGCCGCTGGTGTTTGGTGTCCAGATGATGTGAACAGAACAGTTTGGGCGAAATTCACTGTGCCTGATGAAGGTGCATATGAAATTTCAACCGTACACAACGGCACCATCATCAACACGCAACTTGCTGTCTGGCTCGCTGAAGAATGTAATGATATGGCTTCTTTCATTTACATCGCCGGCAATGATGATTTTATTGGCGATAGTGAAGTGCCTGTCTGTAACGCCATACCACCTTCTTGCGTGGATCAAGGTTCTGCTGCTTTCTTGAATGTGATCAATACTTATCCTTCATGTTGTGAAACGGGTTGGGATGAAGCATGTCAAACATTGTATGATCAACTTTCAACTACATGTGCCGTTCTTCCTCAAACCTGCGATTATATCCTGGAAGGTTATGATACATATGGTGATGGCTGGAATGGTTGCTACATCATCGTTACCATTGATGGTGTGCCAACTGAATATTCGCTCACAGAAGGTAATTATGCGCTGTGGTCATTGCCTGTCGCAAGTGGCAGCCAATTGTCCATTGAATTTGTTGCTGCAGATTGGCCAGAAGAGGTGTATGTGGTACTCAAACATCCGGATGGTGTTCCTCTTTTGTTTGTTCAAGCGATTACTGTTGATCCAATGTTATATAATGATGTGGTAAATTGTAATGGTTTCCCTTGGTACAATCCGCAATCTTCAAGATGTTATACCAATTGTCTTCCAGCTGGAACAACCTGTTACGTTCAAATAGACGGTTATGATTCTCAGATCGGACAAATTGTTCTTTCTGTAAAACCCTATGAACAACCGGGAACAACCAACGTGATTATTCAGGATGTGCTCTGTCCTGTTGGTGTTGGATTGGACCCGGAAGGAATGATCCTTCCAAATGTCACGGGATGGGGATTGAACTACGAAACGACTTGGACAGGTCCAGACGGTTTTGAATCACAGGCTTATTTTTTGGAAAATATCCCTCCGGGTGAATATGAATATCACGCTCAAGATTTTTGTGGAAATGTAATCGATGAAATTTTTGTCGTTCAAGGCCCGGAACCTTTTGCGCTGACAGGTACTGCTGAACCAACTTGTCCTGATGATCACAACGGCAGTGTGTCTTTTACTGCTGCCGGTGGTACGCAACCTTATGAATACGTATGGATGTATCCTGATTCTTCTTTGCATGAAGGCGTTATGCAATCTGATCTTTATGCGGGCACTTATGAATTGATCCTCGCAGATGTAAATGGTTGTCTGATTACACTTCCAATGATCGTAGAAGGATTACCAGAACCTGAGTTTTCTCTTGGAGAAGATCTCTTGGTTTGCAATGATTTCGATCTGATGTTGTCCGGTCCTCCTGGTGAAAATTACCTCTGGTCAAGTGGTGAAACCCAACAGTCTCTGATTGTTTCTGGAGAATCGTATGGGGAAGGTATTCATGAATTCAGTTTATTGGTCACGAATGATGAAGGCTGTTCTTACGCCGATACCATCGCCATTCAAGTCATCGAGTGTGTGAATATCCTCGAAGAGTCAATGAGCAGTATCTCCATGTTTCCTGTCCCTGCGGATGCCGTTTTGATGGTGAATGACATTCCAGAATCCGCGGAAAGTATATCTATCATAAATGCAACTGGTCAAACAGTCTTGAGTGTAAAAACTGGCATGAGAAAACAAATTTCTTTGGATACTGTGGGGCTTCCCAATGGTGTTTACTTTTTATCCATTGATGGTGTACATCATCGCATCACCAAACAATTCACCATCATCCACTGATTAATCACTACAAAATATGTATCAAAAGTTTTTTTGTCAAATGAATATGAAGGTCATCACCTTGATGTGGATTGTCGTTTGTGGACATCAGAGTCTATTCGCGCAATTGCTCATCAACGAAGTACAGGTAACCAATTTGAACACCATACAGGATGAAGATGGTGAATACGAGGACTGGTTTGAATTATATAATCAGGGTGCTACATCAATTAATCTAAGTGATTATTATGTATCCGATCGTGAAGGACCTGACAATGACTGGCAATTGCCGAATACGATACTTTCTCCCGGAGAGCAAGTTCTTGTTTTTGCTTCAGGAAAAGACAGATGGGGAGCGAGCATGATCATTGATCACATGGAAGTGCCTGTTTACCCTTGGAATTGGTGGACATACCTTGCACCGTTATCTCAACCTAATCCAAATTGGAATGAAGTTGGATTCGATGATAGCGGTTGGGGCTCGGGTCCTGGTGGAATTGGTTTTGGTGATGGTGATGATGGAACCGATCTCGGGGGCGGCTTCTTATCTGTTTATTGTCGAACAACATTTAACCTGACCGATCCGAATGACGTTGGTTTCATGGTGCTCAATGTAGATTATGACGACGCGTTTGTGTGTTATCTGAATGGGGTGGAAATCGCTAGAGCGAATATTGGAACTGCAGGTGTTGAACCATCCTACAATACGCCTGCTGCAGAAGGTCATGAAGCTTTGATCTATCAAGGTGTCGTTCCTGAAAATATCATCATCGATTATGCTGCATTTGCAGGTGCTCTTCTCGCAGGTGAAAATGTCATCGCTATGCAAATTCACAATACCGATATCACATCAAGCGATTTGACGGGAAGTATTTATGTGCTTTTAGGCATGGCTAGTCCGAACATTCAAACCGAAATCACTCCGGATTGGATCAATTATATACCACCTCTCAATCATACAAGTTTTGGACTCAGTGCAGGTGAAACTTTGTACCTGAAAAATGCTTCTGGTACAGTGATCGACAACAGGGTAATTGATCCTATGCAATCTGACCACTCACTTCGCAGATCCACTGACGGAAACTCTTTCTGGTGTTTGTCAGATACTCCTTCACCGGGTCAACCAAACGGTGGTCAGTGCTATTCCGCATATGAACCTGCTCCACTGTTCAGTGTTGAAAGTGGCGTCTTTAATGCTCCTGTATTCATCACCTTATCGAGTCCTAATCCAGATGCAAACATTTATCTGACATTCGATGGCAGTGTACCGGATGAAAATGATGTATTGTATACAGCAGGATTCCCGGTGTCCGGCTCTGTGGTTGTATCAGCTCGTGCCTATGGTTTGAATTCACTTCCATCACCGGTGGAAAAAAATACATACCTCATCAATGAAACTGAAATTGGAATTCCAGTTGTTAGCGTCTCTACTGATCCTGATAACCTATGGGATCCTGTTACCGGTATTCACGTTTTTGGTCCACCAGATTATGACCCAGGCGTACCATACTTCGGAGCGAATTTTTGGGAAGATTGGGAACGTACTGCCTACATGGAGTACTTTGATGGGAATCATGTCAAACAAGTGGAAGGACCGGTTGGCGTTAAGATTCATGGAGGATGGAGCAGGAGTCAGGTACAAAAAAGTTTAAGACTTCAGGCTAAAGGAAAATATGGAATGGAGTCCATCGACTATCCATTGATAGCTGATAAACCTTATATTGATTCTTACAAAGGATTTAACTTGAGAAATGGTGGTAATGCTTATGGTGATGTTCGTTTTCATGAAGCATTGGTCGAAAGAACGCTACGGAATACTCACGCAGATTATATGGCTTATGCCCCAGCGATAGTTTTTCTCAATGGAGAATATTGGGGTTATATGGAAATCCGTGAAAATTTGGATCAACATTTTGTCGCCAATAATCATGATGTAGGCTCTTCTGATGTAACTGTAGTTAGTGCAAATTATTTGGGATTTAATGTCATTAGCGGAGATCCAACAAGCTTTTTTGATTTACATGAGTTTGCAACTTCAAATGATCCGAATGCCTCAGATTACTACGATGAAATTGCTTCAAGGCTTGACGTCGATAATTATACCGACTACATCATCGCAGAGACTTATTGGGCCAATGGTGATTGGAGCAATGGATATCAAAACAACACCAAGCTATGGCATGATGATCGTCCCGGTGGTAAATGGAGGTTTATGTTGATGGATATGGATTTTGGAATGGGATTGGCTGGACCATCACCCAATGATGATTATATCAATGCAGCTGGTGGTGATGGCTTTCTTACCGATCAATTGTTCGATGCATTCATTCAGAATGATGTCTTCAGAAATTATTTCATCAACAGATATGCTGATCTCATCAATACTGAGTTTCAGATTGACAAAGTCACCGCTATGGCATATGAGATGCGTGATGAGGTAGTACCAGTTTTTCAACGACACGCGTTGCGTTGGGGTGCATATGGAGATGCTTTGAATTCAACTTTAGAGGCGCGTTTGGATTGGGCAGAACTTCGTGTGCAGGGTGGAAGAGATGTCGTTCAAAATCACTTCGGACTACCTGAACAAGTGGATATCACTTTGGATGTATTGCCAGCCGGCGCTGGAAGAATTCATATCAGTACCATTGAACCTGGTGAGGTGGAGTATCCATGGACTGGTGTCTACTTCAATGGAAATCCTGTGAGAATTACAGCTTATGAAAATCCGGGATATTCTTTCAGCCATTGGTTGGCAAATGGTCTCTTTACTTCAAACAACTCAACCCGTGAACATGTCTTGAACTTTACCGAGGACCTCACCTTCACAGCTGTTTTCACTGGAAGTGCAACTGTCAATCCTGTTTCTGTCACTGAGTTGATGTTCCATCCGGATAGTCAAAACAGCTCTGGTGATTGGATCGAATTACACAACAATGCCAATGTGGCCATCAATATCGGTGGTTGGAAAGTGAAAGATTCTAATCACTTCAACGTATATGAATTTCCGGAGAATACTTTTATCGGTGCCAATGAATACATTGTGGTGGCCAGCGATGTTGCTGCCTTTACAACGATCTATCCTGATGTTACCAGTGTATATGGTCCTATGGTATTTTCTTTTGGAAATAATGCGGATGAGGTTTATCTTTTGAAACAGAATGGAGAAACAATCATTGGATTTACTTATTCTGATCAAGATGGTTATGATCTGCTTTGTTCTTCGGGATGCGGACATAGTCGTGGACACAGCACATCATCATCCAATTATCAATCTTCAGAGTGGTTTTTGGAATGTGAAAATGGTAGTCCTGGACTGCCTTATACTTCATGCTGGTATCCCGTGATTTTGTCTGAAGTCAATTATAATTCCAGCACATCTGATGATGCCGGCGATTGGATTGAATTGCACAATGGAACAGGAAACAATATCGACATCAGTAATTGGTTCATCCGCGATGACAATGACAACACCTATACTGTTCCTTCTGGCACCATACTCGAAGCGGATGAGTATTTGGTTATTGCATCGAACACATTGGGTTTTTCAGCGGTATATCCGATCACAGAAAATTATATCGGACCATCCAATATTTCATTCGGAAATGGTGGTGACATGATCAAAATTTACAATGCAGAAAATGTGTTGCAAGTGTCCATGACTTATCGCAATACTGCGCCTTGGACCTACCTTGCTGACGGCATGGGTTATACCCTCGAGTTTGTTGAAACGTCGCAAGCACCATGCGTTTACACAAATTGGTTTGCCGGATGTGAGTTGGGATCTCCTGCGAGGTCTTACGACTCCGCTTGTGCCCCGCTTGTTAGTGTAAAGGAATCTTCTCCTGCTACGGCTTCGATTTATCCGAACCCTGCCGCTGGAATCATCTCACTGGACAATCAGAATAAAATGTGGCAGTCGGTTCGCGTCTGTGATATGCAAGGAAATATCATCACCGATCAATCGCTTACTGGAATTGGATTTTGGCAATATGATGTTACTTCTCTTGCCTCTGGTATTTATATGGTTCAGCTCTTTGCAGACAATCATCAACAAAGTTTGGTGAGATTGGTGGTGGAGTAATAATCAACATCAATTCTGCTTGAGCAGACAAATCGTAAAAAAAAAATGGCTCAAAATGATCTAACATTTTGAGCCATTTTTTTACATGTTCATGCCAGAAGATGGCTTCTTCATTCAATCATCGGTATTTAATTCTCTTTGGTAAATACTTTGTTCCAAGTTCCATTGGCACCACAATCGAGGGTTATGATGTAATTGCCGGAAGACAATCCTGAGATGTCAATCGTTTCACTGAAGTTTTGTTTTTCTCCTATTGTGAAATCCATGATGAGATTTCCGCCCAGATCAAAAATTTTCATCATGGTGTAGGCTGGAAATTCAGTTTGACCTGTGAGCTGTATGTAGTTATTCGAAGGATTGGGAAACAATTCAAACTGTGGCTCTTCGATTTTTTCCAGAATGCCCGTTGTGGATTCTTCCTGCATTTCCGGATGATCATTCGAAATGATTTCTGTTTGCACATCACCGGATTCAAGGATAAGTGATTTTATGATCTGCGCACTTTCATTCAATAAGAATGTCGCTGTTTTCGTGCAGCCATTTTGAATAACAGTTGCGGTATATGTCCCAACCAATCCTGACAACAATCCGACTCTGCTGAAGTTTCTGATCGTAGTACTTGGGCCACTGATGTAGCCTCCTGGTCCGGTCCATGTAAATGTCGCATTGGTATAAACCGTTGGAATATTTCCTGAAACCGTCACATTTGGTCCTGCAGGTGCAGCGCTGTATGCGGCAGTTATGGTAAGTGGTACAAGTCTTACTTGGATACTCGCCGAATTACTACAACCATATTGATCTATGCCAACAACACCGTAGGTGCGGGTTTGCGACGCGGTGGTGATGATAGTATTCGCATCAATCAGTTGATTCGTATGCGTGGCAAATGTATTTCCTGCATAAGTCCAATTGTAATATGTACCACCCGTCGAATTGAGGATGATGTCACATCCTGCAAGTTGTGTTGCCAATGTGTTTGCATTGGTCAAAGCGTTGGTTACAGTTATGGTTGGTCGAGCACGCACCAATACCGTATGTTGAACAGTTACCGTGCAAACGGGACTATAGGTTACCACCAATGTATAGGTATAGCTTCCTGCAGGCAAACCATTCTGAGTGATGCTCGCAGTTGTGGCACTGAATGTCGCTGGTGTTCTTGTCCAACTATAGGTAACAGGATAACCTTGTGGTCGTGGAGTTACCTGACTGATCAGCGTGAAATTTTCTCCCTGACAAATTTCCGACGGCCCACAGATTTCTGCGTTGAAATTCACTGGGCACAAACATCCATCACCAACAGTGAATGTATTATTCGCAGTACAACCATACTGATCTGTAACTGTGATTGAATAATTGCCTGCGGTGATATTGGAAAGGTCTTCAGTTGAAGAACCGTTGCTCCAACTATAGAAATAAATAGGAGTGCCTCCAGTGATGTTGAGATCAATTGCACCGCTGTTGGATGGTGAACAAAATGCATCTGTTACCTGACCAGAAAGATTCATTGCAGACGATCCTGGAACATGAACCTTTCCTTCTGCTACGCATCCATAGGCATCTGTCACATTGAGTGTATAATCTCCTCCTGGTATTGATGAAAGGTTTGGAGATGTTGCTCCATTATTCCACAGATAAGAATACGCTGGAGTTCCATTGGTGACAATCGAAGTAATGGTTCCGGTGGATGATCCGCCGCAATCCGGTGTTGCATTGAGCGTGACAGCAGGATTAGCAACTGCAGCTACAAACCAAGGCGCGGTTATCACACATCCCTGCGAATCATAAAGTGTAATTTGATTTAGACCGGAATAAACTGTTCGTGGTCCTTCACCATAATAGGGTGCTGTTCCACCAACACCTGTCACCATTACAATACCTGTTTGTCCCGAACAAACCACAGTGTCTCCAGTGAGTGTTGCTTGCAGCGCACTTGATGGTTGTGTTACCGTGAATGATGCTGTTTGTTGACAGCCACGATCGTCTGTTACAGTTAGCGCATAAGTTCCGGCACCGACACCAATGAGGTGTTGTCCGTTGGTTCCATTTGACCAAGCAAAAGTGTATGGTTCTTCTCCTCCCGTAATCGTTGTGAACACCGAACCGTTGTTGTCACCAAAACAATTGAGATGTACGATCTGAAGTGTTGAAACACTGAGCGGAGCGAATGGACCGTAAATCGGAATGGTACTTGTCGATATACACATTGTGGCGTCCGTCACTGTTACTGTATAGTAACCAGCGGACAGATTGGTTAAATCTTCCGTGGTCGCGCCATTGCTCCATTGATATTGTAATGGCAGATTAGATGAGGTTACACTCAGATCAATGGCTCCTCCGCTGTTGCCACAAAAATCATTTGTCACCATGCTATTGATGAGTGGCGGCGATGATGGAAGGATATTGAATGTTGCTGAAGCTGTGCAGCCATTATCGTCTGTGACGACCAGTGAATAGGTTCCTGGTGTCAATGATATAATGTCTTCAGTCGTAGAACCGTTCGACCAACTATAATCATATCCTGACGCGGTTACGCCACCTGTAACTGTCACATCGATTGATCCTGTTCCACTAAAACAACCAGGTTGTGTGATTGTTCCTTGAATGGTGATCTGAGCAGGTTGTGTGATTTCCAAGTTGGCATTCGCCGTGCAGCCATCTGCAGATGTAACCAAAACTGAATAAATTCCCGGATTGCCATTTTGATTAGATGTAGTCGTTGAGCCAGTTGACCATTGATAAGTGTAAGGTTCAGTACCGCCATGTACTGAGATGGTTACGTCGCCATCTGCAACTCCATAACAAGTGACATTGTTGATTTGACCTGTGATTGTCGGAGAATCTCCAACACTTGTGATTGTTGTGGATGCGCTGAGTAGACAACCTTCAGTATCTGTGATCTGCAAGTTGTAATTGCCTGCTGATACATTTTGAAGCAAAGCGTTGGTGGTGCCATTCGACCACAGGTAGGTGTAAGGTGCCATTCCACCGCTTACAATAGCTTGTGATGATCCGTTCGATTGTGCGCAAACTTCCGGGGCATTGGAAAACGAAACAGTCATAGGTGAACTGCTACCACCGACTGCATAGGTATTTGTGAACGTGCATCCTTGTGCATCTGTTACTGTCGCACTGATGTTTTGTGCAAAGAGACCATTGAGTGGATTAGTACTCTGGCCATTTCCCCAAAGCACTGTATACGATGGAGTACCTCCAGTCATCGTCAATTCAAGGCTACCAGGAATATCGCACACCGCATTCGTTATGGTGGGTGTGACTTCGATCTCAGGGGACTCAAGAATTTCAAAAGTCAGAAGAGGATCAAAGAAACATTGTTCCTGATAAATGAAATACTGTCCGGGCGCGAGACCATCGAAGGTAATCGTATTTGATGTATATAAAGTTGGGTAATAGGTATTGATATTGAAAATATCAGATACATAATATACATCGGCAATAAATCCGGCGAAGGGATCATAAGACTGATCCAGTTCTAAAACCAATTGTCCAGTTGCGGTGCCGAAGCAGGAAGGCAGGGTAGAAAGGGGATACCACAAAAACATCAAATCAACATCTGCTATTGCAGGTGTTACTTCGCTCACACAACCGTTCGCATCTGTTACGATGATTTCTCCAGCAGTATCATCAACTTGAAAAGTACCGGTGGTGTTTTGATCGATGATATTTGGATTCACATAAGTGAAAGTATACGGAGCTGCTCCACCAGAAATCACACTGGCTTGAATTTCCGCAGGTGTTTCTGGACAGATATATGGAACGGGAGTATCTACTAAAACAATCATAGGATCAAGATTACAATCGATACCTAAGTCATCGCTTACATCACCGGGACCAGCATCAACTCCGTCAGGTCCGTTTGCACCTGCCTGACCATTTAGTGCAAAGCTTCTTGAGCCCGTGCAATCTGCGCTATAAGCTCCGAGTGATCCCGAAACCAATCCTGATTGAGATGTCGGATAGGATACTGTGCCCAGTGTAAAGATCTCATTGAGAGTAAAGAATGGTGATGGCATAGAGCCAGAACCTGTTACAATCGTATAATAATGGTTACCACTAATTGCCACATGAACCAATGTCATAAGCGGATTGATTTCTTCAATATATAATGATTCAGTTCCATTGTTGTAAACATGAAAACCATTTCCAAGACTGGTGTAAGTTCCGTTATTGGATCCAGCAACGCCCATGTCTTCGAGCAATGCCAGAACAATTCCTGCATGACAAGTACCGGATGTGCCACCACTACTGCTTCCACCACCACCACCACCAGAACTTCCGGATCCAAGGCAAGTCATACCATTGAGGTTACCGGCATTGGTTCCTGCTAATCCACCTAATGCACCTGTTCCGCCAATTGCACCAAGGCCACCATTGACCAAACGGTGTATTGGAAGTGGGGCAGGGGATGAATTGTTACGAATTATTTTGATCATACCACCAGCACCTCCACTACCACCTCCGCCGCCATCTCCTCCAAACCCACCGTTACCACCACCTCCGCCACCGCCAACTGTACATCCTCCGCCACCCAATCCACCATCACCGCCATTGCCACCCAGGCTGGCATCTTGTCCCAATGCGCCATTTTCACCATTGGCAAGCATACAGGGTTGCGAAGGAAGATCGAGTGTATGTGCTGCAACGATGATGATTCCTCCACCGGCGCCGCCAATTCCACCTGCGCCACCATCACCTCCATTACCTCCAGCAGTGCCATCAGCACCATTGCTTGTGCCATCGCTTCCGGCACCACCACCTCCAGCGCCCAAATTTCCATTACCGCCATCTCCGCTATATCCAGCGCCTCCCATCATGAGCAAATTACTTGTTGCACTGCCTGCGTTATATGCTCCTGCTGCACAACCTTGACAATTATTTTGTACTGCAAGTCCACCTGGCATTCCATTATCACCTTGCCAACCACCATCGCCACCACCTCCTATGCCGCTATTCGAAACGACACCAAAGTTCCCGCCATGGCCACCTGGAGCAATTCCTCCGGTTCCACCTTGTCCGCCTTGGCCGTATGCACCCGGACTTCCGCTCTGGAAGCCATCTCCAGTTGCGTCTATTGTTCCACCGGGTTCAATGGTCAGTACACCTGAAACCATCATAACTACAACACCTCCGATTGTACCATTCCAAGTAAGCGGGATAACACTTCCTGTATTCGTTACGGTAAGATCTGCATAGTCTGGTACAGAGATCAATTGCACGATGCCTGTTATCGGATCCATCGGATTGTTGATGTTCAATACACGAACTGAACCCGGATTAATCTGTATCACATGCACCCATTCCCAAGCGCCAGCATTTCCGCCATCCATCTGAATGAGCAGTGCTTTTTTTCCAACAGTAAAATACGTCGATTGATTCACATCAATCATGAATGTTCCAAAGTCAATATTGGTGACTTCCGTATATTCATTGATGATGGTATTCGGTGATGAAATGATCATTGATCCTAATGAACTGGATCCGAACTGTGCTTTTGAATTCGTGTAGATGAATAAAAGCAATAATGAGAGAATGGCATTTCGCCAAAGGTTAGTTGGAGTCATTTGAATAGGTTTAAATAGTTTTCGCGCCAAATCTAATCGGTTTGTCGTGATTTGATAACAGCAAAATCTGGTCGGATTTTTATTTCTAAATACACCTTTGATCATCATGAGTCAAATTCACTCGGATACTGGCGTCCAGTAAATGCTTGATGTATATAAAACGTTTATTGGTGTTTGCCTTATTGTCATTCACCGGAATCCAAATAACAATCGCTCAAAGTTCACAGTGGGAATGGGTTTCTGGTTTCGGTTTTGCTGAAACGGAAATTTTGAACAGCAAAAGAGGATCACGTTGGCAACATGATTTGCGGTGGTACTTTTGAAAATACCACCGACTTTGATCCGGGTATTGGTGCAGCCTATTTTGGGCGACACGCCAAGATGAGAACCAATTTTTCTTCCATTTGATTAACTTAATTTTATGCAGTCGGAATCGTTATGATGCGTTGAAAGCTAAAAAGGACGAGCGCTTTGCGATTGTAACGAATCGGGAAAGTGGCTGTCATTGAAGGATTTCAAGTCGGTAATAGACTTCGACGGCATGATTTGGGTTTGATGCATCATTGTTGTTGAATCAAGTCGAATTGAGTGTCTCAAGTTCACCAATACAATTGAATGGCGAGAAGTGTTTTTGTCGATTCAATACCTATTTGGGGGGATTAATTGATTCCGGTTGCTTTAATTGAATGGACATGCGAAGTAAGAAAAAGATGAAGAAAACGCTTAGTTATTTTAACCCAGATTCCAAGACTTATGGCAAGTTTGAACGGGTTGATTAGATTTCTATTTACTCTATTTTCGAATAATTCTGTGTTGTTGGGCTGATCAGAAATGATTTTGGTTTAATATTGAATTCAAAATTGGATAGAATCCAAATCATGCAATCGAAATCAATTACTGCGTTGAAATCCTTTAAAGACGGCCACTTCCCCGAATCGTTCCTAGCTGGACACGCTTCGTTTTTTATTTTCACCTAATGGCTAATGCGCCTTCGAATAACTATCTTGTCGGAGTCACCGTCCTTTTTAACTTTCAGCTCATCGTTTCGATTCCGATTGTTTTATTTGGGTAAAAGGAAATATTAAAAAAAAGGTATTTGCTGAGAATACCTAATGTCATTGATAACTATGAGTATTAAGCAAGCGCTTCTAAGGCTGAAACCACTTCAATATTATTTTAAGGGTCGATTGGTGTTAAACGACATCACCCATCTTGCTGTGCAGAAGCAGAGTCGTGAAGAAATTGCCAAGACTACAGCGCGCAGTCAGGTAATCAATTACCTGCTTTCACGCGTATCAGGCGAGACGACATATCTTGAAATCGGGGTGCGTGATCCTAGTAAAAATTTTGACAGGATCAAGGCATCGAAGAAATATAGCGTCGATCCAGGAATTGAGTTTGCTCCAAACCCTGTCGACTTTCCTGTTACAAGCGATATTTTTTTCGAACAATTGGACAAAGGATTGGTTCTTTCGCCTCAAACCAGGTTCGACGTCATTTTTATCGACGGACTCCATTTGGCAGAACAGGTAGACAAAGACATACGCAATGCGCTTCGGTTTGTGAAGGACGACGGCTTTATAGTTCTTCACGATTGCAATCCTCCCAGCGAATGGCACGCACGGGAAACACACAACTATCGCGAATCGCCTGCCGGTAATTTTTGGAACGGTACCACGTGGAAGGCTTTTGTGAAGTGGCGTTGCGAACCTTCCATTTTCTCGTGTTGTATCGATAGCGACTGGGGAGTTGGCGTTATCTCAAAGACACGAAACATAGGTTTACATCTTCAGGAAGGCAACGAGTTTTTCGAGTTTAGCCATTTTGCCCAACACCGCTCAAAACAATTGAATCTTGGTTCATTTGAAGATTTTAAACGAAATCTTGAAAGTGCTATCAAATGAAATCATGCCACTAAACCAATGAGCCAGAAGAAGTTTCTGTTTATAACCCACCTCACACCTAAGTCCAAGCGATCGGCTTTGCGCGAAGAGCTACTCTTGCTCATGGATGCCTCATTGAAGGCGCAGACGTATACCACTTGGAAGGCGTTACGCATTGGCGAAGAAGAGCATACTGATGGCCACATACAAACTGTGGATGCCGCGAGGACCGGGAGTTTTCGAGCTGTTTACGAACGCCAAGATGTCAAAGACTTGATTGATTGGGCAGACTACATCGTGAAGCTCGACGATGACGATATCATTCTCCTAATACATTGGAAATAGCCTCTCAGCTGGATTTCGATTGTTATTGCGATCGCTTTCACACGTTTCATGATCTCACTACTGGACGCACCACGCAGCAGAAACGGCCGTGGATAGCTGCCACTTGCATTCACAAGAAAGAGCATGCAGTTACACTCAATAGGGGAGATGGTTTAGCTGACAATTTCATCCATTCATTGTTTTATGGTGAACACGGCCGCGACTGGATAGCCTATTATGCCAAACGAAATATTATATACGCTCAACCCACCACGCCAGTTTATGTGCGTGTGCTTTCACCCAGTAGCAAAAGTTCGGGAGCCATAGTCTTTCCTGCGCATACACTGGCAGATATTGATCTGCAAGCCTATTTCGCTTACGTTCGCGGCTTTGGCAGTTGGAACCACTATCCAATCCGCAATTTCAACTCCTACATTCCTAAACTACAGAAGATTTGGAAAACGTTTTCGCAACGCGATATGGTGCCGATGTCCCATACATCGGCTGTATTGCGCGTGAAGGAGTTGTTGATTTATATATGGTGGCGAATCGTTGGGTGATAGCTAACAATATCCAGATGCAAAACACTCACATTTGATTTAGCTTCTTCTTTGCATTTGTTCTGCCTATTCAAAAAAATGAGTCAAGTTCCTCATGCAAGATATTTCTGTGTGGCTTATGGCAGGGCAATTTGGAATCAGAGCAACGAAAGAAAAGTCTTCCTGGATTGAAAGGAATTGTAAATGTCATTCTCGATAGTAACTACTTTTTTGAATTGCTGGATGCTTAGTTTTTCTCAGTTTCC
Source organism: Flavobacteriales bacterium (assembly GCA_016722445.1). Taxonomy (GTDB): domain Bacteria; phylum Bacteroidota; class Bacteroidia; order Flavobacteriales_D; family Sanyastnellaceae; genus JAIBBG01. Next base: position 46,282 of record JADKIZ010000021.1, read on the forward strand.
ATTTCGTCTGCGATTCGTTTAGTAGTTTCAACTCGCCATTGCAATTTTTTGGTGTTCCAAAATTATTTTATTCAATTCATCTTTTGGATGTCATATCTTAATCCGCCTTTTATTACCTTGCGTTAAATTCAATTGGATTCCGGCGTCCAATTCAAACTTAATCCAAATGAGAAGTTTATTGGCGTATGCCTTATTGTCATTCACCGGAATTCAACTTGCAATCGCTCAAAGTCCGCAGTGGGAATGGGTTTCTGGTTTCGGCTCTGCTAACACGGAAATTTTCAACGCGATAAAAGTTGACCATTTAGGTAATGTCATTTGTGGTGGCAATTTTGAAAATACCATCGATTTTGATCCAGGAGTGGGTACAACAAATCTCTCGGCATCCAGCACTGATGCAGTAGTTGCGAAGTACGATGGCAATGGAAATTTCCTATGGGCGTTCAAGGTTGGAGGATGGGCCATGGACCAGGTTTCTTTTGTGGATGTTGATGCACAAAACAATATCTATATCAGTGGAATGTTTAGAGGAACTGCCGATTTCAATCCGGGCGCAGGAACATTTAATTTGACATCACCGAATGATCAGACCAATAGCTTTCTCATGAAGGTTGATGCAAATGGCGTGTTTCAATGGGCAAAAATGTACTTTGCTGTGAACGGTGTCACCAACAGAGGACTTGCAGTGGATCAGGAACTGGTGATGTTTATTTTACCGGATATTATTATGCCACAGTTGATATGGATCCCAACGATGTTGCCGCCGGTGCTTACAACGCGGGTAGCGAAGATTTTTTTATTTCTAAACTTGATACCGATGGCAACTTCATTCGTGGCGTGCGATTCGGCGATGTTTCTACTCAAAATATTTCTGCTTTAGTGGTGCGTCCGGATAATGGCAATGTGATCATTGGCGGACATTTTTTTGGATCCTTCGATACGGATCCTTCAATCGATTCTACAAGGACTATCACCACAACTCAGGCGGGCACTGCTGACTCTTATGTGATTCAATTAGACAGTTCCTTTCAATGGGTCATGACCAAACAAATCACGGGACCATTCAATCAAATTTTATATGGACTAAATTATTTTCCTGGGAATGGCGGTCATATTGGATTAACAGGTAATTATAGTGACGTCGCTGATCTTGATCCATCCGACAACACTTATGCTTTGAATCTTTTAGACAACAATGGTAGCATTTTTATTGCCCAATGGACCGCTGAAGGTGAGTTCGAATGGGCCCAATCGCTCGGTAGTACATCAGGAAATGATTATGGCAATGAAATAGCCTTTGATGAATGGGGAAACTTGATTGCAACAGGATCTGTGGCTGGTATTATAGACATCAATCCTGGTTCTGATGAATCTTTATTTGGCGATGCTGGTTCATCATCTGGAGCATATATCATCGAATTGAATATTGCAGGTCATTACCTGTGGGGAAAATTTATACCAGATTATCCTAGTACTGTAGGTCCTTTTGTTGATACTTCTGCTGATGGTAGTCTACTGGTTGCAGGTACCTATGGACAGGCTGCTTTGACTTACGATGCGATTACATTGGATTATAATGCCTCCGGTGATATTTTGTTAGGTAAAGTGGGGTGCGAAAATGCCACATTTACGGATGTACATAGTTGTGGATCGTATACCAATGGTTCTGGCGATGTATTGACTGAAAGTGGTATTTATGCGGATACGCTGATCAACGCTTCTGGGTGTGACAGTCTATCGGGAATTCAATTGTATATCCATCAACCTGATTATTTTTCATTTACCACTCAATCTTGTGAATCTTATGTTTTACCATCAGGTCAGGATACTGTTTTCTCTTCGGGAATTTATCAAGATGTTTTGATCAATCAGTTTGGATGTGATAGTATTCTCTCCATTGATGTCGAATTGATTCAGCCTGCACAATCTTTTATCACAGCAACTGCCTGTGGTTCTTATTTGTCTCCTGATGGTGAGGAATGGTGGACAGTTTCGGGGCTATATCAGGATACCCTTATTTCACAATATGGTTGTGATAGTATTGTGAATGTGGACTTATTGCTTCAAAACTCAACGGGTGTTTTAGAAGTAAGCGATTGCCACTCTTATCTTTCACCAGATGGACTTGAAACATGGACGGAAAGCGGTATCTACTATGATACACTCGTCAATCATTTGGGTTGTGATAGTATAGTGACTGTTTTCTTGAGCATACTCACCGATGAAGTTTCCATTCAGGAAACGGCTTGTTTTGAATTTACTTCTCCAAGTGGTCAATATGTTTGGTCGGAAAGTGGTCTCTATACTGATACACTCATGAATAGTTATGGCTGTGACAGTATCATTCACTTTGATTTGACGATTGTGGATGTGAACAATGAAGTGACTCAAATAGAGAATATGTTGGTTTGTGCGCAAGAGGATGCGGCATATCAATGGCTCGATTGTAATAATCAAAATGAAATCATTCAAGACGAAATCTATCAGGTTTTCGAATTATCGGCGAACGGTTCATACGCGGTTTCTGTTGACTACGGAGGTTGTACTTCTGTCTCCAACTGTATTGAAGTAACGAACATCAACGTTTCAGAGCATACACCACCCGGCGACTTCAACCTTTTCCCGTTGCCTTGTACAGACTTTATTCAATGGACTACAAAAGAAATTGTTTTATCCGTTGAATTGTTCTCACCAGATGGTCGGGTTGTTTTGAGTGAAGCAAACAAATCCAACAAATTGAATGTGCCGTCGCATTTAGCCCCCGGATTATATGTGATGAAATTTTCTGCAGCAAAACATGTTTGGTGCGTACCAGTGGTATTGCAATAAATCACTTAGGGTGTTTTATTGGGTATTTAACCCCAATTCTTGCAATTGGGGTTAATACCTTCACTATTGTTTCATCACTTTCATGGTGACATTTTTGGCTTTATCGTGTATCGATAAATAGTACAATCCTTCTTCATAGGTCGAAAGGTCAATATTCATGCTTTCTTGAGTCGCCACATATTGTTTGATATGCTTGCCATAGCTGTCGGTGAGTTCAAGAATTGCTCCGGTGGAAATGTCCTCAACCCTCATCCATTGATTCGAGGGATTGGGAAAAATCTTTGGTAATTTAATGTCTGCGGGTTGTTCTAGGGCATTGATCAGAAACAATGGAGTGAATCGAAATACGGTTCCTTCGTCTGGAAGACCGGACATGGCCTGGAAATTATAGTTAGCCGTTGTGGCTAGTGTCGGATTGTTTGGGTTTCCTGTACACCAAAGTTTTTCGTAACAGACGGAAAAATCATCGGCAGAATAAAACATCCCAGCGTGTGGTCCATTCGTACCCGTATACCCAGAAGCATTGTTTTCTGAACGTGCGCCAAAGTGTATTTCTACTACACCATCCTCCTGATAATACCAAATCTGCAGATTGACAAAGTTATTTGCCTCGCCGCTCGAGAGTTTCATATTGCGGTATTGCATCTTGATGATTTTATTTCCTGATTCTCCTTCAATGGTATAAGTCATCGATGAGGTATTATCGATGTACTCCATAGAAGTGAAGGCGCCGTCGATGATGATGAGTGAACTGTCATTGTCGATTCTCATGTATCCTGTATTTCCCATCGCAATGGTTTTTAAGCCGCCAAAAGTGAACGGCACATCATAGAACCAGAAGGTCTCTCCCTCTAGTTCTTCGATGATGTCCAGTGTACCCATAAATTCTGCTGGTAGACTGCTTTCCGGGATTTCCTCATATGGTATTACACCCGGTGGCATGAGTTCATAAGAATAGCTTTGGGCTTTGCTGGTTTGAATGATGAAAATGAATGCAAGAGAAATGATGAGTTGTAAATTGAAATTTTTCATGTATGATGTTTTCGTGGATTGTTTTGTACAAACTTTGAAAACATGCCCTAGAATGGAGTAAAACATGATCGGATTTACCCATTTTATTGGGTTTTAGGATGAACGGGTCTAAAACATGATGACCATTCGGATGATCATATCACAAGCTATTGATTTTGTATGGTTGGACTTTCTTCATTTGTGACGGATCTCTTTTATTAAATGTAAAAGCAGATCAAATCATCCGTAAGTCAGGATAGATTTTGACGTTGAAAAAGGCGTGATAGGAATTGGTCGAATGTCAGGATATTTCCTGCCTTTCTTTCCGGAATTGAGTTGGCGTTGTTCCAGTGATTTTTTTGAACGACTTGTTGAAGCTGACTTTGTTGTTATAGCCAACCAAGTATGCGACTTCAATGATATTGAGTTTGTCCGTTTTGGTTTCTATAAGCAATCGTTGCGCTTCGCGAATTCTCCAATGATTGATGTATTCGAAAAAATTCATGCCTGCTTTGTTGTTGATCACCTGCGATAAGTGATGTCTCGATGTCCCGAGTGCTTGTGCTAAAGTCTCCAAGCTGATTTCTTCATTTTTATATGGCTGCACTTTGGCCATGTGTTGTTCCAATGTTTCATACAGTTCTTGTTCTGCTGCAATGGTCAGCGCAGAGGATTTGTATTTGTTGGCCTGCACCGGAACCATAGATTCTGATAGCGCATATCCTTCAAATAATTTTGGTCTGATGGTACCGAACCATGAAAATAGCGCTATAAAAGCTGCGGCTGCAATGGATACTCCGTAATATGAACAGCCGTCGATCCATCCTGCATAACTCAACACATGAAAAAGGATGTGATTGAATACGTAAAACACCAAGGTGAAGAAGGATAGATTGAACCATTTTCTTACTTCATTCAATGAAGTTGCTGTGCGATAGAAATGGTGGTAAATCAAAAAGGTGTATATCAACAGTGAAAGACTGCCGGCAACAAAGAGGTATTTGCCACTGATATAATACGGGAAGAAACTGGTGAAATCCGAATGTTGTTCATCATGTCCAGTTTAGCCGAAGTGGATGCAAAATAGAATGGGGTGAAATATCCGAATACCAGCAAAAAAGGAATAAAGTGCCAAAAGAGATGATTCTTTTTTCTGATACCGAGGAAGGAGTTTTGAAATAAAGATAAGCCAGCGGTCCCATCAGAAATGGTATAGGTGATCCCATGGCAATGACATGTACGAAGTCACTGGCGTAATCAAACATCCAGATCACATTTTCAATGAGTAAAATTGAAAACGAAAGGATGATGGATGCGAGGAGTATCCGGTTGAAGTTTTTGAGTCCGGATTGGATCAATTGCACGATAGAAAAGAATACTCCATGCGCAGCGAGAATGAGCAGAATTGAGGCAAGTATGGTGTGATTTTCATCCATGAACCAGAAATAAAATTATTCTTTCCATGGAATTTTCGCATCCTAAATAAAGTCAAAGTCGAGACTTTGTGATGAGCGGTCAATAGATGAGATGAACCTATTGTTGTTATACTACTCATCTTATAAAAATCGGCACCACCGATCCTCCCCATTCAACGAATGAGATACGTTCACTTATTTCATAAGCTATACTTGTATTGTCATTGTCGTCGCAACGGAAGAACTGATTTGGTAACCTGCTGGGACTTGAGCGTTCTTTCCTTTCATTGCTAAAAACAATATGCACACAAAAATTCCAAGAATTACTGATTCTGTTTGTCGGTCCTCACCTTCTTGATAGACATTTCCTCCTGATAGAAAGACTTCTTGACCATCAACAGCCGTTACAGTTTTTATTTGTATGTCAACTGAACCAGGTCTTCCTATACCTCTTGGTTTTTGTGCTCTCATGACTTGGCCGCGAGCCAAAGATCCAGCGGCAATCACAGTCTTCCCTTCAATTTTTACGTCGTATTTTACTCTAAAGTCAATTATTTGTCCAATGGATACCAGATCAGATTGTATCATATTGGTGGTTTCTAGAGCAATATTTGTTCCTGCGTTCAAGATTACTTCTCCTTTACCGTTGATTTTGAACGCCATCAATAAGATGGAAGAAGCAAGTAGTACAGCAAGGTGTTTTAGGTGTGTTGAATTTTGAATTCTTGTTATCATTGCTTTGTGTTGTTAGAGGTTTGTGTTGTATTCGAGTTTATCTATGATTGATTTTTTTTGTTGTGAGTTATACCGTTTAGCGCTATTTGCGGCGCCATAGATATTACTAATATAGAAACTTAAATTAAAGACCCCTGTCAAAGCGGCCATACCGTAATTTCCATTTCTAATGTTCGAGTAAGTCGCAAATGCAAGCAAGCCATTGACTATAAAAGAGCTTATTGCCGTTTGTTTATGTCCGGTATACGCATAACCTACTCCTGGTATGAGCGAAAACACCGCGGCTAACCCTGATTTCTTTGATTTTAGTTTGAGTGCACTTTTTGCAATTCCCAGGTTGATTGTCGTGATATTTTGATTGGGCTGAATTTCATTGAAGGATTCATAAGACTTTATCGAATTTTCCCAATCATATTTGTTTGCATAAAGAACTCCATTTAAGAGCAGGGTTTTGGTATAACAAAAAGTGTCTGTGCATGACTTCAATGATTCTGTATTGGCTTTTATTGCGAGATCGTAGTTTTGAGCTTAAATTGAATGAGTGCAATCTGATATGTTAGTTCTGTGTTTTTTAACTCTGCTGGGCATTTTACTTCATAATCATACAGAGCTTTCTCGTATTCACCTACAGCGTTAAGACATATTATTTTATTAATAAATGGTTCAATATGAAAGTTTTTATGGGTTGTTTCATATCGAAGTATTTCTAACAGTGCCTCTTGATGGTATTGTTGATTGATTAGAAATTTAATAAACACAAGAATTGAATCATCCTGGTCGTGTCAGAATATGCATAATAATATGAATTTTGTGTTAGTTGTAAATCCTCGCTATTTACTTGGTTGATTGGCAAATCAATTAGCTTGGGTTGATCATTTATTATGGTTTTTGAATAGTATTTATGGTCATGTCCGCATCTTACAAGTCGATCAGAAGTCAATATAAAGCTTGTAAAAATGTTCTTTTTTTGAAAAGTATTTAATGCGTAACCGGAACAACTGGATACATAGGACAATGATGTCCCCGAATGTTGCTTATGTATTTTTGATAGAATCCAATATAATCACCTGCTGCTGATTCTGATTTGTTCTGACTAACCGCTATGTATGAAACATGTATGATTAAAGTGATTATGATGTAATGTTTCATCAATATTATTGGTAGGTTTGTATTATCGGTTGGATATAACAGGTGGCATAAATGTATAAAAAATGTTTAGATATTTCTAGTTTGTAGAAACTGCGAAGAGATTTTTAGAATTCTAAGCATAATCTATCGCTGCATTCGATGTGCTCGCATGAAGAATTCTTGATTTTGCGCAGGCATGTGCTATTTATATCATTTAGTATTCCTTTCACCTAGCCTGAAATGGCACCACCGATCCTCCCCATTCAACTACAGTAAATCCTTCACGTTTTTGTTGCATGGTTGAAAGATCTTGTAATGGAAATTCGATGGGTGTTTGCAATGGCGATGTATGCATCATGACACGTATGATGGTTTGCGGCTGTGGATCAATAATCAATTCCGCGTGACGGGTATATTCTTCTCCTGCGAAGTGAATGAGGTTGTATGGGTTATCCTCCAGTTGAGGCAACCAAAACATGATGAATTCATTCGCTTCTCTTCGATTAAGCCCAAGCAGGGCAAGTTTTTCTTCGAGAAAAGCCACTTGTTTCGTCACCGGGAATTATAAAGCCATTCTCAATCACGGAACGCTTATTCGGTTTGCCTTCCCAAAACAAAGCATAATATTCTTGTCCGTTGGTATCATACAAGGTGCCATCCGGTTGGGCCACAACTTGCCAACCACCTTCCGGATATTTCGGATAGGTGTGTTGCAATGTTCCCTGGTAATTCAATGTTACGTTGACTTGGCAATTTTTTTCGGGATAGAGATATATAACGGGCTTCAATTCTACGTCCTGGTGTGCATAAAATTGACATCGAACATGGATATTATTATGCGCTGTCATGATGAATGTCTTGCGGATGGTTTCATATCCGATGCTCCGCACTTCGATTAGATATTCTCCTGGCCCAAGGTTTTTAAAGGTAAAATGTCCATCCTCGTCAGTGGTGTATCCAAAAATGGTTACACCATTTTGGAGTATCACTACGGTGGCAAATGCAAATGGCATTTTTTGCTCATCCAGGACTATTCCTTCGAGTACAGGTTGTTGACCTGCAAGAACAGGTGTCTTGGTTAATTCAACCTTACCATAGTCCTCTTGTTTTGGTTCATTTACAGGATTGGCTTCACCACTAGTCGTTGTTGTCAAAGACCTGTGACAGGAGAATAGGAGTAGGATAGAGGCGAGGAAGAAGAGACGCATGAACAACTATTTAAAGATTGGTTTTTTTGTAAGTTGAGCAATCATTTTATTAATGTGAGAAAACGCATGGCTTCTTCAATTCTTCCCCAAAGCTGAATTCAAAGCGTGCAATTCAATCGATTTTATTTCACAACACACAATTTAATCGGATGAAAAATGATTTTGTCATTACTGTGGGTTTTAATGACATAGTTGCCTGCCGATAGATTGCTTAATGAATAAGTTATGATTGATCCCGTGATATTTTGCAAATGTGCCACTCTTCTGCCTTGCAAATCCAAAATTGATATGTCACCTGAGTTGAAATCTGCTGGAAATTGGATCGTGACAAGGTCACTGGCAGGATTAGGGTAAATAATCGGTGTGAAAGTTTGCTGAGTCTCCTTCACACTGAAGAATAAATCGCTGAATGTGGTCCAAGTGGTATTTGTAATGATGGCAGGATTGAAATCGAAATAAATGTCTGCATTATTATTCACCTTTGTCATTTCTTGGATATTTTCAACTGGAGAAATTCGATAGTGAATGAAACCATGGCTTTCCGGTTCATTGGATGCGCTATCTGCAAGTGCAATATTGGGAAAGAAGAAATCGACCTCTCTTGTATTTGCATTGACGGTTGGTAAGCAGTAATGGGACGTTTGAATAACATTGAGTGTGTTTAAGTCTAAATTGTTGTCCAATGTGTCTTTCACATGAATGTTGGAGGCCAAATAGTTACCCGTATTCTGAAATCGTATTAAATACTCAAGGGGGTGTCTAGTGGTACATAATGTGCGTCTGAAGCTCCTGACGGTGTTACTGTTTTGTCATTTGGGTCAAAACTGCAAAGAAGCAAACTGCTGTTTGTAGTGTTCGTGTTATTGATTATATTTCCGAATTCGTCAAATAGGGTCAATGTATATTCGTTAGTTATGCTCTGCCCCATGAGTTCATAGCCAGGAAATAAAGTATGTATCGAGAGATATTGTATTTGACCTAAAGGAATATTATCAAAATGCCAGGTATATGCGTTACCATCAAAACTTGTTGGAGTAGGTAATACAGCAAAGATATTTAAGACATCACTAAAAATCGCGGTGAAGGTGGCATCTATTGGTGTGTTACCTGTGTTTTCGATTGAAATGTTGAGTTCACCGTGCAATCCACATATATATAAATTTGTTGATGCCACGAATTCTGCATCGAAAATGGATTCGTTGGTATTTAATCCGAAGTCACGATTGTAAATATCCGATGCCATGATGGTGTATGATGTGTCTGTCGTATGTGATGGATAAATCGTTGCATCATACACAACATATATCTCATGATTTGCGATGTCTTGATTCGGGAATTCATAGTATCCTGTTACGTCTGTATATGTGATGAGATCGTCTGCATGAACTTCTATACCGGAAATTCTTTGATCTACTTCATCTAACAAGCCGTTTTCATTTTCGTCAAGAAATACGAATCCGGAAACAGTAGCCTGGCTAGGTTCTGTTACTTGTATTCCCGCATTGGGTGGTGAATTCCAGTCGCCATTTAGAGTTAGTATTGAGTAGTACTTCCATCGTCATGAACTGAGGAAATAGAGAAGTGAGTGATGGAAGGTGTGTTAGGATACATATATGCTGTTCCTTGAAGGGATATCTCATAACAACTGCCCGCTTCAGTATACAAATCTTGTATATAATTGTCTGGATTGGTCAGGTCAATATCGTTTACAACGACTAACTCATTGTAATTTTCATCATATAAAACCCAGCCTACATCAATCATATTGTCACTCAATGTAGCCTCAATTCTGATATGTTCTGAAGCTTGAGTGGTGAAGTATATAGGAGAGGTTAATGGTTCATTTGGAATGGCGTCACCACTAATGATTTGTGCTGTAAGTTGGGTTTCATAAGGTACAGAAAGGTTTTGAATCCCAACTTGAATGGATGCGCCAGTATCAAGGTAGCCGGACCAAGGAATGGTTTCTAAAAGTCCTGTAGGGGTGCTTAATTGAATTTCACATTCCGTAAGCGGAATGACGCCAAGATTAAGTATTTCATATGAGACACTAAATCCACCACAATAGGAGTAGGCAATAAAATCAGTGAGTATTGCATTTTGAATGGTGTCAGTCCAGCTGCAATATTCATAAGCTGGATTTACTAGCTCTTCGTAAGAGGGTTCATCAGCAATTCAAGGACATTGCTGGTACACAGCCTATAGATCGTGGGGTATGTATCAAGCTCAAAAAAAGATATAGCCCAAGGGGCACTATTCACTATCGGAAAATTTACTAGACTCGTATAATCTCCCTGACTTAATGGATTATCGCCAGTGATATAGTCTATTCCTGTATCTTGATTTACCTCAATATATAGCACTGTCGCAGTGCCTGCACCATCTGGTCCATAATCAGAATAATAGTCCTGTAAAATATTGGTTTGAAGGTATTGCCAATCAGCAGCATTACTCGCGTCACCGAAAAATAGAATGACCTCAATACCATCCGCAGTCAGCCAGTTCAAATGAATGTTGTTCCCGTCAATATCCGTATAAGACATTGATTGACATGACGTGCCGGTTGGAACTTGTGCAGTAGCGTCATTCAGATAAAAAATCACCAAGAGGGTTGTTTGAAATATAAACAAGCGAAACAGTAGTTTAGTTTTCATCTGCATGATATTAGAAGACCAAGGTAGTAAATAATCCAAATTGTTTGGCATGTTATGTTTGTTAGGTTTGGGAATGAATTTCATCGGACGAATATGTCACGGTGAAAGCTCCCCGAAAACTGAATTGGTTGCGCAATTGATGGATAGTGAAACTGAAGCAGATGTCGATTTTGTTTTGGATTTCGACACGGCCACATTGTCCAACGGAGTGTACTTCTGTAAGGTAACGAACGGAAGTGAAACACATACCAACCGCTTGATTGTGACTCACTAGTTTGGTGATGCTCACTAACCCTAAAAGGAAAGCGTCCCGGCGAAAGTCGGGACGCTTTTTTTGTTTTATTGCACTAATTCAATCTCTTTTTCATTCTGTTTTAGGCCTCAGCCCCGGCCCCTCTCCAGAGGAGAGGGGTGACCCTCAGTGGAGTAATGTTTGAGCGTTCAAAGGAATCACTTTATTATGTTCATTCTGAAAGGTGTGGGTGTAATAGTCAACCACACTCACACTCAAACTCACTCAAACTCACTCTAATTCATTCTCATTCTCATTCTCATTCTCATTCTCATTCTCCTTCCGTCTCTTCCCATCCATCCGTCAATGTCAGCAAAAATGCTACGATAGCGTCTTCTTCGTCGGGTGACATATGCTGGCTGCCCACCAATTGACGAGCGACATTTTGCCTTATTTCCGGGTCACCGAATTCGCCATTATTACTGGTGTTCATGAAATGAACGGCTTCGCGTAATGTGGTTGCAAATCCATTGTGGAAATAAGGGCCAGTGTATTGTACGTTGCGTAAAGTGGGAACACGGAATTTACCGTTCTGCTCAGGATCATTAAGGACTCCTCCAAGGCCTAAGTCAATGGCAGATTTTCCTTTTGGATTGATGCTTTCGAAAGTGGAGTAGAAGGGATTGTTTCCATTGCGGGGAACGCCAATGTTATAATATCCATAATTGGTGAAGAGCACTTTGCCATTTACTGGATCGGGATCCATACTATGACATTTTACGCACCCTGCTTTACCTTGAAACAATTGCATACCGAGTTTTTCATTTTCGTTGAATTGAACCTTGCCCGCAAGCATCAAATCATATTTTGAACTGAATTCATTGAAGGTTTCACTGCTCTCGAACATGACAATCGATTCGCACATATTATTGTAAGCTTCTGTCGGATCTTTTAGTTTGCCATAGATATTCTTATACATGTTGAAGTATGGGGCTTTCTTCAATTCTTCGATCAACATGAGGGTATCTGTGTTGTTCATCTCTGCAGGATTGAAAAACGGACCTGACAATTGATGCGCAAGGGTGTTCGATCTTCCATCCCAGAAAAATCCGCCTTTCCACAAATTTTCTTCTTTCGACCAGGTACGCGGCGGGATATATGATACGTATGCAAGTGATTGCGAATTCCGGTTTACGAATGCGCCATCTACCATGCCCTCCGATACCACTGCATGGTTGGGATCGCTGAATGATGTTTTTGGTGCATGACACACCGTACAACTTTGTCCGTCGGGATTGCTCAGCGCTTTATCGAAAAACATTTGCCGACCGAACTCGATTTTTGCATCACGTAGTTCTTCTGGTTTCCATTTTTTCTTCATTGGTTGCGCTGCAATGGCGATGAAAGCAGCGAAAGCAATGGTTATGGCATAAAACATTTTCATACTGCGAAGATAATTGGTGGTTTTTACTGGTTCGTGCGTTGTATCACTAACATTTGTCATTGCAAAGGGGTAGGGCTCTACCTCTCATTCTCAATCTATATCTCATTCTAATCATTGTGGGTATTAGTTCCAACAACACTCACACTCACACTTATTCATTCTCATTCTGTTATTCATTCTCATTCTTTCATGTTCTCTACTCACCCCAAAACTGTATATTCGCCACCATCTATGAAACGCAGTTTTGGCATCGATCTGATCAGAACCTTGTCCATTTTAGTGGTGATTTTTCGTCACTATCAGGTGACCGCCGGCTATAACTTCGGGATCTATGCCATTGAATTTCTTTTCGTGATCAGCGGTTATCTCATTGGTCAAATTTTGCTCACAGAATTTCATGAGGCTGGTACTCCGAATATGAAAGTGGTTGGCCGGTTCATGGCCAGAAGGTGGTTCCGCATTTTACCGATGTATTATTTCGCATTGCTCCTGAAATTCATCATCGTTCACGATATCGGTTGGAATATCCTCTACTATGTTTTTTTCCTACAAAACCACTTTTATGGAATCGACTTTTATCCTGTCACCTGGACGCTTGTGATCGATGAGTGGTTCTATCTCGGCACCCCATTCCTGCTGTATGGTTTTGTAAAGATGTTTGGTTGGGATAAGAAAAGCTCCTCTTCATGCTCGTCGGAGTGATTGTCCTCATCAACCTCGGAAGGATTTTTTGGGTTTGGAAAACCAATGCGGGTTATGAGGCGCTCGTAGGGAATGTCCCTTTCAGACAAGATACTTTGCTCATCGGTGTGTTGGGCGCTTTCATCAAAATCCATTATAAGAGTATATTCGATTGGTTCAATCGCCGTGGTCCGTTCTGGATATCAATGATTGGTTTTCTTGCTTTTGTCGTCCTCATCGGTTACATCCAGCGCGACAAGGTCACTAACATGAACCAATACTTCTGGACACGAACCATCGCGTTCAGTTTCGTGGCATTGCTCATCACCATGACCATGCCATTTCTGGAAAATAAAGTACACGGATTTTCAAGTCCGAAAATGAATTGGTTGAACTTCATCATCTCTTATGGAAGTAAATTGTCTTACGCACTTTATCTCTACCATCTCGAGGTACTTGGCGCTTGTCGTTATTTATGGCCAGAACTGGACAAACAACTTTGGATCAGGAATTCATTGTGCTTCACCGTGTCGCTCATCATCTCAATCTTACTCTACAACTTCCTCGAAAAACAATTCTTGATTTTAAGGGAAAAATATTATCCATCCCTTAAACCCAACGCGACTTAATTGGACCACCACGGCAATTGCACAACAATATTAGGTGTCGATTACTTTAGTTCTCTTTCAGCATATTCGGGTCACCGAAGGTGGCCCGACCAATTCCCCCAAACCACATCGTCATTCCTCTTCGCACCGCGAAGAGGAACCTACAACACTTCATCAAAAAACCCCTCAAATTATTTCAATTTTCTGGCATTTACCTTCGCACAGCGAAGAAGAACCTTGGAAGATCCTTAGAATGAGAATGAGAAACAGAATGAGAATGAATATTCGAGCAACTGAACTTCACATTGAGGAGCTTCTTCCGCGACCTCCGGTCCTCTGCGATCTCTGCGTCCGGTTTTAGAATGAGAATCAGAATGAGAATGAAAATGAATAATAAAAAAACCGCACCTTTTCAGACGCGGTTTTTTATCATCAATCTCGATCCTCTACTTGCAGATCGAATCGTTATAAGTCTTATTGTTCTACACCTTCCTTGTGTTGAATGATGATCGTGTCACCATTGATTTCAAGTTTGGTGGTAGAGTCATCCTCATTTTCTTCGACTTCTTCTAATCCATCATCCGTCATCATCAATACGCCGTCTTCTTCTGAGTACCAGGAAATGAGATGACTATTCGTCCCGAATTTTACATATTTCCCAACAGGCACGTAGACCTTTACTTCAACTTCTTGTGCGCGGTACAAATCTTTGATTGGAATGGTAAAGTATGGGGCAAGCATCACAGTATCACCACCAACACGGTAGTCATAAGCAATGTTTCTTGCGAGATTTCCTGCTTCTTCCATATGGCTGCCCTGACTGGCTCGTGTCACAGTAACTTTCACCTGCGATGAAGTTGTTGGTTCGAAGTGTACATTGAGAGGTTGACCGAGATAGGTATATTCTCCATTTTGTTTGATCAGGTCGAAGAATTCATTGTGTCTTCCGGTACGGCCGATGAACATGGAATCTGGCATCACATCAAAATACAAGGTGTCGGTCGATAGTTTATTCATCAATGTAGAATTGGAAAGCTCAGCATTTCGACTGAAGTTTTTTCCGGTGCGGATTCCACCATAAGAACACATGATCACACCAATGATGAACAGTGAGGTAAGTGTTACTGCCATTCCTTTGATGCGCTTGGTGCTGCCTGTGATCAATTTGATGGCTCCGTAGATAAGTCCAATGGCCGGAGTTGCCATACTCAGGATCACGCCAATCACGAAAATCCACAGTGTTCCATCATAGTTGAAAATCATCTTGTCGAGCACTTCCCAGTTGTTGCCATCCAAACCAAATACACTGAATTCAGAGAAGGAGAGGAGAGCGATGAGTCCGATGATGAGTCCGAATCCCATCATCAAAAAGAAGATTCCGAATATGATGGCGAATACCCTACCGAGCCCTTGCAACACGGGTGTGCTGCCAGTGCGAATAGATTCTGCAGTCTGTCTGCCGAATTTCTGCACGCGCTCTGCTGCGGCTTTTGTTTCCTGATTTACAAATCGGCCAATGTTTTCTACGTTGACATTTTCACCGCGCATCTGCAATTTTTCTGCTGTGCTTTTTGCTGCAGGTACCAATGCCCAGAATAGGATATAGCCAAGGAACATCGGTCCACCGAATGAAGCGAAGAATAGAATAACTACGGCAACACGCACCACAATCGGATCCCATCCCAAATAGTGACTCAGACCTGAACAAACACCGGCGATTACAGCATCATCAGTGTCGCGGTATATTTTGCGTTTCGAGTTGCGAACGGTTGACTCTTCTCTTGGTGCTTCATCGTTGTCTACGCGGTAATCTTCCGGTTTACCCATTACTTTCATCATATCCTCCACATCCTGACGGGTCACAACGTTTTTGCCGTCATTGTTTTTTTCATGAAAGAGTTCTGCTACACGCACTTCTATATCTGACATGATTTCGCTCGATGAAGGATCGCCGGCGAAATAGCTTTGTATGGTATCCAGATAATGTTTCAGCAACTGGAACGCATCTTCTTCGATATTGAAGACGGTTCCACCCAGATTGATTGCTATGGTTTTATTCATGGTTGGGAGGTTATTGAAGTTTTTGAGATTGTTTGACTGCGTAGGACAATTCGTCCCAGGTGTTTTTCAGTTCACTGTGGAATTGAATTCCGGAATCGGTGATACTATAATATTTGCGCGGAGGTCCTTGCTGACTTTCTTCCCAACGGTAGTTGAGCAGTCCGTCGTTTTTGAGCCTTGTGAGAAGCGGATATAATGTCCCTTCCACCACGATCAACTTAGCTTCCTTGAGTGTGGCCATGATGTCTGATGGATACGCTTCTCCGCGCTTCAAGATGCCGAGTATGCAGAATTCCAAAACACCTTTCCGCATCTGTGCTTTTGCATTTTCTATATCCATAGTGCGGTTCTTTTTTGTGTGTGTTTCATGTTAGGATGAATTAAGCAATTCTCTTGAATTGAATTGCGAAGTGATATACAGAGCCTGCAGGTGCATATGGACAATGTGCGCCATTCAACTCATGTTGTACATGTGCAACCAATGCTGAATCGGTGGCAGATGTTTTTACGACCTGCATCGTGCCGTCGGCTTGAACCTGGATCCAAACTTCAACACGGTGTGCTCCATTGTCTTTCACAAACTCTGGACAATGCACATGGTGTTGTATCCATGAATAAAACTCTTGCCCGGGAGTGGAGGCGAACTCGGTATTTGTTCTTTCATCCGGAATAATCGCTGTTCCAGTGAAGTGATGTGGCTTCGAAGCGGCAAGGGTAATCGCTCCGATGGTGGCTAGCACAGAAAGGATAAATGCGCTTTTGATCAATGTTGCTTTCATGGCAAAAGGGGTTTTTGATGTAAAAGGGGTTGTCTTTTTATACAAGGTAAAATGCTTTACCTACTAAAAGACGATGCAAAGATATGGTTGTTGCATTGAACTATGCAATGCAAAGTACTGGAATTTTGCAAAAAAGTGTTAAAGTGCTGTAAATCAATGGTGGTTCTATAGGTGTTTAGCGAATAGGAAGGGATGTGAAATGATCATTCGCCCGTGGTTTGCTGTAAAAGCTGACGATTCTATGATCAATGTTGGGCGTTATTGGTAGTGAAAAGGGATCCTGATAGTGGCGGTGGAAATCACTCTTTGATAAAGATGGCCGATGTCCTGAAGGTATCATCAACTTCGCTCAATCTCACCTCATAAATGGACGTCGATAATTCACTCAAATCTACAAGGAATTGTGTCGCAAATGGATCCGTGTTTTGTTGTAGCACGAGTTTCCCCATGGTATCGTAAATGTTGATGGAGTAGATGCCAGCGGGTTTGTAATCTATCATCAACAATGCATTTGCCGGATTGGGATAAAGACTTAGTCCTGTGTTTGATGTTTTTTCTTCTACAACACCAATAACGGCCTGACAACCATTGAAAATTTCTTCACCGCAAGCATCTGTTTTGACGACCCAATTGAAAAAGTTACCTGTTTCTGCGTGACGATAATTGCCGACGAATGCAAAACCTCCATCTTGTGTAATTTCCAAATCGTATGCATTCAATTCGAGATGCGGTATGTTCGGTCCTTATGTTTTATACCATTCTACATTACCAACCATATCAACTTTGATCATGTATGCGTACATCATTTCTCCGTCAATTTCAGGAGCGCCAAATCCAAGCATTAGAAAATTTCCATCTGCGGTTTTTTCGAAATCAGTCATGATTCCATATTCAGTGGGAAAGTCCATCGACTGATTAAGTTGAACTGTCATATCGTCTGAATTCAATATGCCAAATCTTGGTTTGGATGTGTAAACATCATTAATCATCATTTCCGTTTGAGTGTACGCTAACAAGAACTCATTCTCTGCTACCTGAATCGGCCAAGGGCTGCCATCACTATATATGTTGCTTCCCCAATGCACATGATCGAGGTAATTCCCTTCTGGATCGAATTTGAAGACGAAACAATCGAGGTCATTACCAATACTGCCGAAAACAAGGATTTCTCCGTTGCTTAATTCAACTGTTCCACCACGTGGATAGGCGAATGGGCCGCTGTATTCACCTGTAACGCCGAGTTCTGCTACAGTGTACTCATGGAACCAAATTTCATTTCCTTGTTCGTCATGTTTTGCAAGCAATAGGTTTGTAAAATCTTGACCGGGCACTTCTGGAATTAAGTCATAGACTCTTCTGCCAGTTGAAATGAGGTCGCCATTTTGAGAAATACACGAGGTGAAGAACGTACTATAGGTGGTATCAGTAAACAACTCAGGTTTTTCCGTCCTATGAATTTCATTGAATTGGTCATCCATCCAAATGATGAAAGGAAATTGATTATTGCCTCCCGACCAGACATATCCATCAGCAAATGGATAGACGGTGTCTGAGAAGTCGGTGATGTGAATATCATTGCCAACACCAATGTTCAGGGTTTGCAAGAGTGTTCCGGTTTGATCCAATATCAAAATGCTACGACCAAATTCGGAATCGAACGGGTGAAAACCATAAACCAACAAACTATCGCCACGCACAATCAGATTTGTCGATTCGCCACTTCCAACCTCCGGATAAGGAGGATCATAACCATGGTTGAAATAAGTATATTGAGCCATCAACCATGGTGATAGCACACAAAACAACAAGGTATGAATGAATTTATTCATTACTCTTTGATGAGTGTTGAAGATTCTATGATTTTACCATCCATACTTAATATTCTCACCTCATAAATGGACATCGATAATTCACTCAAATCTACATGGAATTGTGTTGCAAAGGGATAAGTTTGTGTTGGACACGATTTAGATTACGTTGTTGTAAAAAAGGATGAGCTACATTAATTTGAGGCTACTTCTTGTATTCTCATGATGAGCCAGCATGAAAACATAGAAGTACAATAGCTAAAAACATGATGTACCACCACCCTCCACCCAAAATTCATATCTTCGCGCCAGCCTATGCGCCAAGTCACGCTGATAGATAGCAAACTCCTGGGTCTGATCATCAACAGGCTTTGTCATCAACTGATTGAAAATCATGATGACTTTAGCAATACTGTCATCATTGGTTTGCAACCTCGTGGCGCTTTTCTCGCAGAAAATATTGTCGAAAGACTTCGCGCCATTCAGCCTAAAAGTGAAATCAGATATGGTGTTTTGGATCCAACATTTTACCGTGATGATTTCCGAAGGAATGACAAACCTCTCATTGCCCAAAAAACAGAAATTCCATTTTCGATTGAAGGAAAACACGTCGTTTTTGTAGATGATGTGCTTTACACCGGAAGAACGATTCGCGCGGGATTGGAATGTGTGATGGAATATGGCCGTCCAGCGAGTGTGGAGTTATTGGTGCTTATTGATAGAAGATTTACTCGCGAATTGCCCATCGAACCGAAGTATATCGGCAAGAGCGTGGACAGCTACGATGATCAAAAAGTAAAAGTGATGTGGAAGAAAGATGGGGGTGAAGACAAAGTTTTATTGCTCACGGACATTACACCTTAAAAGGAATTAGAAAATATGCTCAGTGTAAAACATCTGCTCGGAATCAAAGACCTCACACGCGAGGACATCGAATTGATTTTTTCCCAGGCAGATGAATTTAAGGAAGTATTGAGCAGGCCCATCAAAAAAGTGCCTTCATTACGCGATATCACTGTTGCCAATCTTTTCTTCGAAAATTCTACGCGTACAAGACTGAGTTTTGAATTGGCTGAAAAACGCCTCAGCGCAGATGTTGTGAATTTCGCCGCAAGCAGTTCATCCGTGAAAAAAGGTGAGACGCTTGTAGATACCGTCAACAATATCCTTGCGATGAAAGTGGATATGGTTGTGATGCGCCATGCATCACCAGGCGCAGGAATTTTCCTGAGTAGACACATCAATGCATCGATTGTAAATGCTGGAGATGGTACACATGAACATCCAACGCAAGCCCTGCTCGATGCCTATTCTATTCGGGAAAAATTAGGAAGTGTAAAAGGCAAAAAAATTGTGATCGTGGGTGACATCACCCATTCACGTGTCGCCATTTCAAATATTTATTGTTTGCAAAAACTCGGTGCGGAAGTCATGGTATGTGGACCAACAACCTTGATTCCAAAACACATCACGAGCCTTGGAGTGAAAGTTTCGCACAACCTCCGCGAAGCACTCGAATGGTGTGATGTGGCGAATATGCTTCGCATCCAACTCGAGCGACAGGATGCGGGCGTGCGCTATTTTCCGACGCTTCGCGAATACTCATTACAATTCGGTCTGGATAAAAAACTACTCGATAGTCTTTCGAAAAGAATCGTTATCATGCACCCTGGTCCCATCAACCGCGGAGTAGAAATCACCAGCGATGTGGCAGACAGCGACCAAAGCATCATCCTCGATCAGGTGGAAAACGGCGTTGCAATTCGCATGGCTGTGATTTACCTGCTTGCGCAGAGGATTGAGAAAAGGGTGGGGTAATACTCTTTCATTCTCATTCTGCTTCTCATTCTCATTCTAAAACCGGACGCAGCGTTCGCAGAGGAGCGGAGATCGCGGAAGAGTTCCTCAATGTGTAGTTTCAGTTGCACGAATATTCATTCTCATTCTGATTCTCATTCTCATTCTAAAACCGGACGCAGAGATTGCAGAAGAAACGCCTCAATGGATATTCTCAGTTGATCAAATATTCATTCTCCTAACAAATTCCATCTATCTCCATCAAATAATCATACTGCAAATCCTCATGCAGCGCACCAACTGCCTTGCGGATTTTATCGATGGTAGAAGTATAGAGATTGTCCAGCGCAACCCTGTCAGTGCGTTCGGGGATATATTCATTGAGCATCTTGCAATAGTGAATCAACAATTCGGGTTTGGTGGTTTCACCATCAGAATATTTGATGAAACGATTGGTCGTGCGTAAAATCTTCCTCGCCATCTTGTGTTTGAAATACAAATTATGTTCTGCAGGAATGGATGAAAACATCGATTGGATTTCGTTCTTCACTGAAGCAACGTATGCAGCTTCATCATCTGATTCAAACAACAAATAGGTGAGGAGTTCCTTGTTTTCTTTTTTGAACTTGGCCAACCGCAAGCAGGATTGAACAAGCTTCTCCTTGTCGAGTTGTTGTAGTTCTTTCTTCAGCTCCTGGATACTGGCACTCTTCATTTCCTGGCGTTTTTGATGAGTGGTGGAAGCAATTCTTCTAATCCATTCGTTTTCATGATATACATGGTGGACAACAACATGCCCCATTTTCCTGGAGGAAAACCTTTGCGTTCAAACCACTCGAGATAAGTTACAGGTAATTGATATAAATATCTGTCCTTGTATTTCCCAAAAGGCATCTTGGTCGTAATCAGTTGTGGAAGTGTTTGTGGATCTGCGATCATCTTTTGCAAAAATGGCGAAGGTCTCTGTTACCGAGACCTTCGTGTTCGATGAATTTTTCATTTCATCAAAATAAACAATGACTCATAAGCCGAGTTCTGTTACCACCGAAGTGGCCTCCGTCATTTATCTATGCGACCTACCCTCCGGGGCCGGACGGGACATCCTCCAGTGCGAAGAGGGAAAAAATAAACCCTCCCCGCGCCCCCGGTTTACATGGTCTTACAGCCCGCAAGGTTTGTCTGAGCTACCGACGTTGCCGCCGATACTGGTGGGCTCTTACTCCACCTTTTCACCATCACCAATGATCGTTAAATCATCGGCAGACTAAATCTCTGCAACACTGTCTGTCATCATGCAGTCACCCACATGACGCCCCCGCTTTTCACAGGGTGCGGTACCCATTGCAGCCCGGACTTTCCTCCCTCCATATTGCAGAAGAGCGACAGAGCGGTCATTGTTCGGGACAAAGATAGGTTGTTCTCAAGGTCATGGCTTTTGATTCAGGAGAATTGTTTCTGCGCTTCGTGTCCTTTGGGCATTTACTCTTGAAGCTCTTCGTGGTTAAAACCCCTGCTTATTTCCGAGTGTTTTTAAACCACAAAAGCCACAAAGATTTTCACAAAGAACACCAAAGAATTCCCCATCTAACCTTGAGAATGCTATCTTCGCCATCATCACTTAAGATATGCCGGTAAACATTGATCGAAGAAAATTGCAAGGCCTGGGAAGACTAGAACTCCTTGCGAAACAAGCTGTGGAAGGTTTTATCACTGGCTTGCATAAGAGCCCATTCCATGGTTTTTCGGTGGAGTTCGCAGAACATCGCCAATACAACAGCGGCGAAAGCACCCGTCACCTCGATTGGAAACTCCTTGCCCGCACCGATAAACATTTCGTAAAACGCTACGAAGAAGAAACCAATCTCCGTTGTCACATCCTCATCGATTCATCGGCTTCGATGTATTTCCCGGCGGGAGTGAAACCGGAAGGAGACGAATTCAACAAAATCAAATTTTCTATTTATGCTTCAGCAGTTTTGATAGAGTTATTGAAGCGTCAGCGCGATGCAGTTGGTTTGAGTTTTTTTGCCGATAAAATCTATTTGAATACCCGCGCAAGTGCAAGCGGCGCACATCATAATTACCTCTACTCTGAGTTGGAAAAATTGCTCAACTCTGTTCAGGGTCCAGAAAAACAACAGTCTTTTGTAACAGAAGCATTACACGAAATTGCTGAGAGTGTTCACCAACGTTCTATGATCATCATTTTCTCCGATATGATGGACAATACAGAACGACAGAACGAGATTTTTTCTGCATTACAACACCTCACGCACAACAAACACGACGTCATCCTTTTCCATACCGTAGATAAAAAACTCGAAGTTGATTTCGAGTTTGAAAATCGTCCTTACACCTTCACCGACCTTGAAAGTGGCGAAGAAATCAAAGTCAATCCTGCTGACATCCGAGAAACCTATATCCAACGTATGTCAACATTCCGACAAGATCTCAAACTCAAATGTGGCCAAAACCGCATCGATTATGTCGAAGCGGATATTCACGCCGGGTTTAATCCGGTGTTGATGGAGTACCTCATCAAAAGGCAAAAGCTCTATTGAGTTATGAATTATGAATTATGAATTATGAATGGTGAGTCATGAGTATTGAGTCGTGAGTATTGAGATTAAGGAGTGAATATTATATGAAATAGTTTCGACTTAATCTGACAATTTTAAATCTTGATTCTTAAATCATTTCTGACGAGGCGATCACACTTCCTCATTCATCCAAACTTCTTCTGCCACTTTGAACCTTGAACCTTTTTGCTTTCAGATTTCACTCAACGCAAAGGTTTCCCCCAACCTCACACCCTTCTCCGTATTCACCAGTGTGCAACACTGATTAACGCTGTCGTGTTCGAGCATGAGCACGAAGTTTTTTTCCGCAGCGGTTTGTAGGAATTCTGCTTTTTCTTCAATGGTGATCAATGGACGGGTATCATAGCCCATCACGTAAGGCAATGGTATGTGTCCGGTGCTCGGCAACAAATCGGCCATGTAAACGATGGTGCGACCTTTATAGCTGATGTGCGGAATCATCATGCTGTCGGTGTGACCATCGACAAACAATACATCGAAACCAAGTGGAGTAGCGGTGAAGTCCGACGGACGTTCGATAAATTTCAATTGTCCACTTTCTTGGATTGGAAGAATATTCTCAGATAAAAAACTGGCCTTTTCCCGTGGATTGGGTTTGGTGGCCCATTGCCAATGCCTTTGATTGCTCCAAAACGTGGCGTTCTTGAAAGCAGGAACGAATTTTTCCTTAGAACCATCAAGTTCTATTGCTCCTCCGCAATGATCAAAATGCAAATGTGTGAGGAATACATCAGTGACATCGTCGCGGTGAAAGCCAAGTTTTTTCAGAGAGCTATCTAAGCCATCGTCACCATGTAGGTAATAGTGTGAAAAGAATTTTTCGCTCTGTTTGTTGCCGATACCGGTGTCAATCAACGTGAGCTTGTTACCGTCTTCTATCAGCAAGCATCGCATGGCCCAGGTGCACATGTTGTTTTCATCTGCCGGATTGGTTTTTTGCCAAATGGTCTTTGGCACAACGCCAAACATGGCACCTCCGTCCAGTTTGAACATGCCAGTTTCTATCGCATGGAGTTTCATGCGGGTAAAATTATTGAAACATCGGTTGTGATTTTGGGTTGAATGATGTTGTTGTTTTGTTGTGAGTGCAATGTGATTGAACCCACTGTGTTCACAAGTGATTTTCAGATAAGTTTAACGCAACTTTGAGTCCTTTGCGTGTAATTTTCTTTGTGTTTTTTGTGTTTAAAATGGTTTTAAACCATGTTCACAAAATTGTGAGCGCTAATTTCTTTCATGTTTAGAAATCCAACTGGCAATAGGGTTTTTAATTCCAGATATGTAACAGGTAACCAAGGATTGGAGTAAAATATTTGTATTCAATCTTTAAACCGCTGCATATTGCCATTGCAATGAGGAAATTTTTACCTGTAATCGCCTTATTACTTTGCGACCTGTCATGCTGATTCCCAAACCCTGAGCTTTACGCCGGGTACAGACGTCTATGCGACTCTGGAAATGGAAATGTATACAGAACATTATCTCTATGTTAACCACGACGGTACGGCAGACAGTACCTATCTCACCTGGCGTTTGGTGGGGAATACTTGTCCGGAAACCTGGGATTTTCAAATGTGATTTCCAACATTGCTACAGTGGTATGCCAACATCGGGCGATATGAGTGGCCTTGCTCCTGGGCAAACCGGAAACCTGAGGCTCATTGTCAATCCATCTAACATTCCCGGAAGTGGCGATGTGCAATTCTGGGTCTATCCAACAGGACACTCCGACGAACATATCGATGTCTTTTTTCATTTTACAACAACGGTGACCAATATTTCGACCGAAGAAAATGTGACCTCTTGTTTTTTTGACGGAAATCATTTGAATATCACTTCACAGGGCAATCACGACCTGACCATTTTTTCACAAAATGGTACACTGGTCTATACTACCCTCATATTACCTGGCAATACGCTGATTCCATTGTTACAATGGCCTTCGGGTATTTATTTCTGCCAATTGGATCAAACCGCATATTCATTTTTAAACCATAAGGAAAATTTCATCCATCTATTCTCATCTCATGAAAAGATTACTACTTGCACCTGCTGTTATCCTTTCGATGATTACAGCTCCGGTATTTTCTCAATCGGAAATCGCATTCGTGAATCAGTCGGAGGGTATCATTTCTCTGAAATGTACCGTTGACGATTATCATGTACAGCACATCGGTGATTTCACTGTCATCCATCTGGATGAAGGCAATGAAATCCTGAAAGCCGGCGCTCCGGCAGTGGAACACTTGACTTCGGCCATCATCGTGGATGACTCCAAAGCGATGAGTTTGGAAGTGACTGCCTCTGAGTATGAGGAATTCACCAACATTTTCATGTTGCCTTCAAAAGGTAATTTGAACAGGACGATTGATCCTGCAACCGTACCTTATCAGGAAGGAAGCACATATCAGCAGAATCAGTTTTACCCGGGTAATCTTGCAACCCTCACTGATCCTTATGTACAAGGACATTTCCGCGCGCAAGGTGTGCATTTCAATCCGGTACAATACAATCCGGTAACTCATACACTTCGTGTTTACTCCAATATCGAAATCAACGTTCGTCCTACGGATGCCGATAACACGAATATGTTGCCGACCAATATCCCTTCTGCAATCAATGCTACATGGCGCGAAGCTTATACTGATCGTTTCATCAACTATCAGAGCAATGCAGATCGTTATGATCAAATCGATGAAATGGGTAATATCCTGGTGATCACCCAAGCACAATACATTGAAGAACTGGAACCTTGGGTGGCTTGGAAGAAAGAAAAGGGTTTCCCTACTGAAGTGGTCGATGTAGCTACCATTGGTAACCTCAACGCCATCAATAACTATGTGGCGAACTACTACAATACCAATGGTCTTACTTATCTCGTTGTAGTGGGTGACGAAGATCAAGTTCCTGTGGAACTGCTCAACAACAGCGGCGGACAAGGTTATTGTGACGCTTGTTATGGTTATATCTCTGGTAATGATAGTTACTCAGAAATTTTTGTCGGTCGTTTCCTTGTTCATACCGATGACGAATTGACTCCTTTCATCAATAAAGTATTGGAATACGAAAGGACTCCGAATACTGACACCGATTGGTTCAGTGTTGCCATGGGTATCGGTTCAAATGAAGGTGATGGCATTGGCGATGACGGACAAGCGGATTGGCAACATCAGAATGGACTCAAGGAACAATTGCTGGATTATACCTATACTGCAGTGCATGAAAGGTATGATGGCAGCCACAGCGGAGCGTCACCAAGTGGCGGTACAACTGCTGATGCTACTGGATCTCCTGCTGCGAGCACGCTTTCTGCTGTGATCAATTCAGGTTGTTCTTTAATCAATTATACTGGTCATGGTGCACACGATTTGATTGTAACTGGCAGCTACACCGGCACCAACATCAATGCTTTGAACAACAATGGTAAATACCCATACTTCATCATCGTTGGTTGCTGCACCGGTGACTATGATGATGATGATGCAAGTGGTGATACTTTCGGTGAAAAATGGATCAAGAGTCCTAACGCCGATGTTCTTACTGGAGGTATCGGTGGTGCATTCAGTTCAGTTTATCAAAGCTGGGCACCTCCAATGGAAGGTCAGGATGAAATGAATGCGATCATTACAGAGAATGCAGGTATCAATACAAGGCATACTCTGGGCAGTATTCACTACCACGGATGTGCTGGTATGAATGACGTATATGGTTCTCAGGGTGATGAAATGACAGATACATGGATTTTGATGGCAGATCCTACCATGCAACTGCGCACGGCAATGCCAACAAACCTCGTTGCTTCTCATCCAGCTTCTCTCTTTATCGGCACTACAAACCTCATCGTGAGTTGTAATGTGAATGATGCTATGGTTGGACTCACCATCAATGGTGAAATCATCGCAACTGGCTTTATCAGTGGCGGACAAGTTTCATTGAATTTCCCAGCGCTTTCAGGTGTTGATCCTATTTTGGTCACTGTAACCAGCTTCAATACCATTCCTTATCAGGCTTATGTGCAGGTTACTCCTGCTGATGGTCCATACGTAAGTGGAATTGTTGATGGAATTGATGACAGCGCTGGCAATAACAACGGCGAACCAGATTACAATGAAAACATTGACCTCAATGTGTCTGCAATGAACAGCGGAATTGATCCTGCAATGAATGTGGTAGGTACTATTTCAAGTAACAATGCATCCATCGTATTTGACGTAGCTACGCACTCATACGGAACTGTTTCTGCAGGTACAACAGTATCAGGTGATGGTGCATTCACATATCACGTTGATGGTTTTATTGAAGATCAAACCGTGGTGACTTTCACCATCACGTTTACTGATTTTACCGGAAATACATGGACTACAACAGTTAACCAAACCATCAATGCTCCTGCATTTACTTGTGCTGGTGCTTTAGATATTGATGACAGCACAGGCAATAACAATGGCAGAATGGATGGCGGCGAAACTGTTACCATTTCAATTCCAGTTACCAATTCTGGCCATGCTGCAACAGCAGTGGATGTATTGGCATGGTTAACTGAAATGAATGGTATCGTAACCATTACTGGCTCACCAGATAACCTCGGCATGATTGCCGCAGGTGCAACGGTGAATGCGACATTCACTGTTGAGGTGGACGCAGCAACCACCTCTGCAACAAACGTTAGTTTTGACTTTAGCACAACAAGCGATTATTATAGTTCGAACTGCAACTATGAGAAGACCATCAATCAAAACATTGAGGATTGGGAGACCGGTACAGATCAATCTTATCCATGGTCTTATGCGGGTAATGCGGATTGGTTCGTAACCACGTCAACGGTGTATGAAGGTACTTACAGTATGCAAAGCGGTAACATCAACAACAATCAATCATCTACGCTTCAGGTTACCATGGAGTTTACCGAATCTGGTCCTGTTACATTCATGTATAAAACCAGTTCAGAGTTGGATTGGGATTTCCTCCAATTCTACATTGACAATACCATGATGGAAGCTTGGAGCGGAGAAGTGGACTGGACTGAAGCTTCATACAACGTTCCAAGCGGAACGCACACGTTAAAGTGGGTATACCAGAAAGACGATATTTACTCTGATGGTGATGATGCTGCATGGGTTGACAATATCGTTATGCCATCTTATGTCATTTCATCAGTGGTGGAAAATTCAAGTCTGCAATTCTCTGCATATCCAAATCCGGTTGATGCAGTTTTGAATGTTGCACTTTCCGAAGAATCTGTTGGTCGTGTGGATGTTGAAGTATTTGATGCCCTCGGTAATTTGCTCATCAACACTCAACCACTTGGCAGTCGTTTCTTCCAATTGGACGTTTCTGCATTCCCTGCTGGGGTGTATTACTTAAACGTAAAATCGAACACAGGAAACAATACCAGCAAGTTTGTGGTGAAATAATGACCATTGAATTTTCCAAAGAATAAAAAGTCATTTGGGTATATCTCATCCCAATAAAAATAAAAAGGCCTCCATCACTGGAGGCCTTTTTCGTTTTTGAATGGAATATCTGAGGTACTAGGTACTAGGTATTAGGTACTAGGTATTAGGGTACTAGGTAATAGGTACTAGGTACTAGGTACTAGGTACTAGGTACTAGGTATTAGGACCGCTAAAGGAAGTTCATTCGCCTTCTCACTCCTCATCCCCGCCCAATTCATAATTCATACTTCATAATTCATAACTCAACTCAGAGTCTGACTCCAATCACCAAAATATCATCCAATTGTTCAAATCCTGAAATCCACCGATGAACAAATCTGTCGAGCATAGATTCTTGTTCTTGCATTTGTCGCTGATGAATTTTCAGCAAGAATTTTTTGAATAGTCCTGTCTTGATGCGTTTACCACATTTGCTCATGGCATCGGTATAGCCATCGGTAAAAATGTAAAACGAGTCGCCTGGATTGAGTGTAATCAAATGTGATTCGAAATGTTGTGTTCCTGCCGTCAAACCACCAATAGATTGTCGGGTTGATTTGATCACTTCAACTTCATCACTGTCTTTGCGGATAATCCAAAGTGGTCTGTTTGCTCCGGAGTATTTAATGGTTCTGTTCGTTCTGTCTACTGCACATAGTGCGATATCCATTCCATCCAGATTGGAATATTTGCCTTCTTTTTGTCGAAGTGTTTTTCGCATTCCTTGATTGAGTGCGCTCAGAATTGCACCGGGATCTGTTCTATTGATCATGGATTCTTCGAGCTTCTCATGTCCGAGCATACTCATCAAGGCACCTGAAACTCCGTGCCCAGTGCAATCTGCTGCGGCGATATAAGTGAACTCATAATCTTGATAGAGGTAATAGAAATCACCACTGACAATATCTTTGGGTTTATACAACACAAAGGAATCTTCGAATTTGCTGCGAAATTCATGTTTGTCAGGCAAGAGTACATCTTGTATCCGCCGCGCATAATTCAGGTTATCTGTGATTTCCTTATTTTTCAATTGCAGTTCGGAAGTGCGCGACCGAATGGTGTCTTCCAGCGAAGCATATAAGTCATTCAAACTTTCTTCGGTTTGTTTGATCGCAGAGATGTCCAGCGATAGAACGATCAATCCTTCGTTCACGGGAGTGATACATATCTTGAACCAACGATATGTGCCATCGTCATAGTTGAACTTATTTTCGAACGAATCATAAGTTCTCTGCACCATACATTGTTTCAGTCGCCTGAACATTTCGGTGTGTTCAATGCCCGGATAGACTTCCGTCATATTTCGCCCGGTGAGTGATTCCTTATCGGATCTGCCGTGCTGTGCCGCTGCTTCGTTGATGTAGAGATATCTCCAATCATAACTGATCACCTGAAAACCTTCCATAAGGTTTTCAAATAGCAGACTGTTCTGGTTTGTACCAAATGTCATCATAGGGTAGTTTAGGTAATAACTAATGTTTATACCTATCAAATGCAGGCTGATTGGAAAACCGCGATAGGTATGGTATCACTTTATGGCTAAGCAGAAGTAGTGTTCCGCTGATGAACGAATAGCTAGTACAAAGGCGTGTTCAAAAATGTAGTATTCATTTTGAAAAATCAAGCATTTGATGTTTTTTTTTTCTGATGAAATCTGTATTTCTATGTATCGTTTTTTTTATGCCTTCTTGAACCTCACGTCATTCTTATGTTATGACTGTTCTGTTACAATGCATTTTTTAAAATCGTTTCCACAAGTCTTGACTTTAGTTAATTTCTTGGTTGTGATCCACCTCATTCTTCTTTGATTTTACTTCACATAATCATGATCGGTGTCGCAATTCATCCAATCGCAGGTATGATTACATTGTTCTTTTTTGGCCCTCTGTAGCATGCCTGACATAAATTGCGATGCACCGTGCATCACATGTGTCAAAAAAAATGAGTACTTAGTTGTTAGACGATTTACATCATGAAAGCGATCGGTAGTGGACCGATGGCACTAATCATTTGATGTAAGGATGAACTCTTCTTCACGGGTAATACTTTCCACTCTATGCGATTGCGCATGTTGAGCAGGTAGGGGAGTATTGGCTTCTTTTGTTTGTCCGGTAGCATCAGATGCAACCTGATTATTTTGTCCGTGCCCGGGAACATATGTATGCCCTTTTGGCTTGAGTGCCTTGATGATGACATTGGTCGAATCCGGCAATACATAATTCGTTTCCGAATTTTGTTGCTTCTGTTGACCTTCTTCTGGTTTTGGATCCATACCACCAGGATGCTCTTCATTCTCAATGGATGGTTCCTGTATCAGAATGACTTTGTGATTTTGACTTCCCTTGTTAATTGCTTTCTGTAAAGCTTCATGGTCGTTCTGTATGATTTTTCCTCGCGATATGGTCACCATCGATGCGTCTTTGAACATCACTTTGCAACCCGGAGCTTTTACTGGCTTTGTGCTTTTTGTGGCGGGATTGTTCGATTGATTTGTTTGACCATCACCTGAATTTACTTCCGGATTTTGGTTGTGATATGTGCCGGTTCGAGATTCAATGGATTCATTTGAATTGGTCAGAAGGACCTTCTTACCACCCGACAAATCCGATTCAGATTCCGAAACGATGTTGAGTGATTTTGAATGTAATGATGCCATCTCCTCAGTTTTGAAGGATGATTCATGTGTGTATTCAAAGGATGATCGAAAGACTGGTGAACCTGATCCCATGGGTGAATTCGACCATACACCATTGGATACCAGTATCATCGTACAAAGAAGCAATGCTTCAGGCCCATAAGACTTCTTGCTTGGTTTCATAGTTTCAAAATCTTAATTTGGTTAATACGAAAGTAAAGATGAGAGGTTTCTTTGGTTTTGAACACTTTTTCAGGATCATCAGGGAAGATTGTGACTTGAACGGGAATAATCAGAGCAGGATATCTTTTGGATATGCCTTTTTTCCACATACTGACATAAAATCTCTACAAAAAAACTACGTGGATTGGTCTATTCGGATATTGCGGTAGGATTATCCAATTGATCTCACTTGATGAAAATTTCCCGAATCATTGTGATTACCCTGCTCGTTTTTACCGGGCTGAATGCCTTAATTGCTGGGTTCTTATTCATGTATGACCCTTCCGGCGACATGATGGGATTGAATACAGATTATATCGGTCAATCACCCTTTTCAAATTATTTCTGGCCGGGTTTGGTGCTCTTCATGTTCAATGGATTGCTCAATCTATTTGTAGCATACTGGTCAATAAAGAAGGGAAGGTATTATGCAATGGCCGTGATCATACAAGGTATTGTCCTGATGGGCTGGATATTGGTTCAGGTCATCATGGTTCATGAGATCAACACACTTCACACGGTCATGTTTTCCATTGGCTCAATTTTGTTCTTGCTGGGCGTATGGATAAACAAACAGATTACATCCTTACTCCGATAACCAAGATATCGTCAAGTTGTTCGAAACCGGAAATCCATCGTTGAACAAACCGTTCAAGGAGGTTTTTCTGATCTGTCATTTGTCGGTGTTGAATCTTCACCAGAAGTTTTCTGAAAAGTCGGGCTTTGATCCTTTTGCCACATTTACTCAATGCATCAGCATATCCATCCGAAAAATATAGAACGTATCACCGGGTGAAAGTTGAACGGTGTGTGTTTCGAAACACTGATCACCCGCGGTTAATCCTCCGATGGATTGTCGTGTGGCTTTGACGATTTCAACTTCGTTACTGTCTTTCCGAATGATCCACAGTGGTCGGTTCGCTCCGGAATATTGTACCGTATGATTTTTTTGATTGATGGCACAAAGCGCAATATCCATCCCATCGAGAGTGGAATAGTTTCCTTCAGATTGACGCAATGATTTGCGAATGCCTTGATTGAGCGAACTGAGAATAGTGCCAGTATTCTTTTGACGCATGAGTGAGTCACAAAGTTTTTCATGACCAATCATACTCATCAATGCTCCGGATACTCCATGACCCGTACAATCTGCAGCTGCGAGAAAAGTGACATCCTGATGCGTGTACATATAGTAGAAGTCACCACTTACTATGTCTTTGGGTTTGTATAACACAAATGAATCTGGGAATCGGTGTACGAATTCCTGTTGATCCGGTAGCATGACATCCTGAATTCTTTTTGCGTATTGAAGATTGTCTGTGATTTCTTTGTTCTTCTCCATCAATTGAGAAGTCCGAATTTTAACCGTTTCTTCTAGGGATTCATTCACAGTTTTCAATTTGGCTTCTGCTACCTTGGTGTCTGTCATATCCAACGAAAGAATGAAAAGTCCTTCTGTTACCGGTGAAATGCAGATCTGAAACCACTCTTCTGTTCCGTCATTGTGCTGGAAGTGATTTTCAAAGCGGGTAGCCGTTCTTGTTTCCATACAAGAACTCATACGTTTGAACAACTCTGTTTCTTCAATACCCGGATACATTTCGCGTATATCCTGTCCTGTCAACTCTTCACGTGTCGATTTGCCATGACGGGCCGCTGCATCGTTGATGTACAAATAGGTCCAGTCGAAGCCGATCACTTGAAATCCTTCCATGAGGCTTTCGAAAATTTGACTGTCCAAACTTTTACTGAATGTCATAAGTAGTTTGTTTTGGTAATGAGTTCCTGCTTACTCCATGCAATCCTTCACTGATGTCTGTAATTGAATTAGAAAAACATCATCTGCGGTTTTTGTTACGGAGCAAGGGCGAAACTAGTTGTCATGCAAAATTCATTTTGTTATTTCGGTTCTGATCTGCGACAGTATTTTGAAATGTAATATTGTGATTGAACACATGTTTATGGTTTGGTGATTGGTGGCGAAGTTTCTGAATGCCGCGGCAGACGCGAGATGATTGGTTACATTTCTCGTATGATTTTGATCACTGGGTATGTTTCCGTATTGTGGAAATTAAGAGTTTTTAATTTCGATTTAACAAGATAAGTATAATAATATGTTGTGTGAAATATGATTGAAATCTCTTTTAAGGTTATTACCAAAAACCTGTTTTAGGTTTCGCGCAGTGTAAATTCTTCGAAGACAAGTCCTGCCGAAGGAATATAGCTTGACGCTCTGAGACTGTGTTCAGATGATGTGTTTGACGAATTCAGTCGCGAATTCAGACTATGGTAAGTGGTTGTGTGTTCTTTGTCATCGAAACGTGTAAGAGTTTTTTGGAAGTAGCCTTAACACAGATGACTCCGCAGAAATCTTTTGCAGCATTGAAGGGTATCAATGATAAAGGCGTCTTTGTTTGTGTTTCGGATGTTCTGTCAAACATCAACGGTTTCTCAAAAGTTTTGATTTACAAATGGGCAATGAATTGTTTAGCGGAATAGTGAATGAACAATTTCCTATTGAGGGGAAAAAGTATGGAAAGAAAGGATTGCACTTCAGTTGTGTCCTGTGATGGTGTTCGCGTATAAACAGGTGGTTGAAATCATTTATTCTATAATAAGTTTCGTGGTCTCATTACCAACTCGAATGAAATACAAACCACTATTTAGATTGCTGAGTTCTAGGTTCAAATTGTTTGCACCTGCTGCCAAATGGTGTCGATGCAATTGACCATGAATTTTCCCGGATAAGTCATAAATTACAACATCAGTGATCATACTCCTCACAGAATTGACTTTCAAATTGGTCCGATCTGACGCTGGATTTGGAAGTATGGTCAAATTGAATAGACCAGAGGCGTTACTCATATCTTCAACTTGATCGACGTTGCAGTCATCTGTGTAATGATGTAGCGTTGCAGACGTTTCACCTAAAACATACACTCCACAATTCTCATCAGGCATGTTTACTATACCAATATATCCCTGATACGGATTGACATCACTCCACATTTGAATGCCATTGCTGTACTTTAAGGTCACAAATTGCAGATAAGTGTTTCCTAGCGAATTGTAACCTGGACCACCTTGACCACTCACGAACACATCTCCATTGTCCAAAGCTGTTACCCACCTGGGTTTTTCATCATTGCTAATGACCTCATTGTAAATACTGGACCATAGGAGTGTTCCATTCATATCACATTGCAAAGTAACCCAATCCATGTATGCCCCATTTTGAGGAATAATGGCACCTATGATCGTAAATTTGTTATTGACAAGTGACATTCGCGAAGGAAAATCCACAGATGAACCAAAATCGAATGAATGAGAATTCAGAAATTCACCGGTGGGGCTAAATTTGATCAGTTCTATGTCATAATCACTATTAGATTCTACGAGATTAAGTTCTCTACTTAAGACGTAAACATTTAGCGCATCATCCATTTCTATATCTGTGGCACCATCAGACTCAAAATGTTCGGACCAAATAGTATTGCCATTGGTATCAAATACAACCACTGAAGCTTGGAAACCATTACCAGCGTAACTCGAAACAGCAATTCTATCTCCTTTCAATCTCATTGAATTGAAATTCTGATTCTCTGATGTAGCATCGGATATGTCGAACAAAACATTACCGAGAGCATCTAATTTGATCAGTCTGAATCCTGGATTGATGCTAACCGTTCCTATGTACAATTGATCATTTGAATCCATCTCAGCTCTTAAGTTTAAGCTGGAAGGGAAGACATTTGCAATGTTTTTCTTCCAGATAAAACTGCCATCTGATCCATATTTTAGGACAACTATTTCGGTGGTGTATTCACTGGATGTACCAGCGTACACATATCCTGTCACATACACATTGTTTTCAGAATCCACATTAATCCATCTTGATTTTTGATAGACTCCTGAAACACCAGTTTCGTCTTCGACTTGCCAGATTAGTTGGCCAAGGTTGTTGTATTTGTATGTAAAGATGTTGGCTGCGCCCAGAAAGGAGGAGCGATATGCCGTAAGTACAATGTTTCCTTCATGATCACTCGTCATCATGCTTCCACTTTGGTAATTGTCGTTGGAGGCAGAAGTCCATTCTGGTGGATGTTGTGCACTGGAAATGTGAGATGACAACAAAACCAAGGCTAATGCAATAAATCGAATCATGTTAACTGAGGATTGGAATTGAGCAACAAATGTGATGGTCGGAGCATGCAATAAAATTGCTTGTTGAGTCGAACAGGTTAAACTTGTATCCGAGTGGAGCAGATGTTGCAGTATGCTGTATCAGAAAGGAAATCCAATCCCCAAATTGAAGACGAGATTGGATCTCAATGGAATGCGTGATTGTGCATTTCCGGTTGAAGCGAGATACATGAGGTATTCGTCTTTAGGCTGCCACAGCCATCTTTCTCCTTGTGCTTTGGCAGGATCTTTTAATTGTAATCCGCCATCAATTCTCACAAGGAAAAAGTCAAAATCAAGCCTTACACCAAGACCACCTCCAATCGCTATTTCGCTCATGAATCGATCGGCGGTGAAATCAGCACCGGGACGCAATTGGTCTTCATCGATGAGCCAAATGTTTCCTGCATCCACGAAGAAAGCCCAATTGAACATCTTCGTGAGTTTGAAACGATATTCCAAATTGCCTTCTAACTTGATTTCGCCGATATTGTTGAATGTTTGCGGATCATCCGGATTGCGGTAGGAGCCAGGTCCCAACGTCCTTGCCTGCCATGCTCTTACTCCATTGCTACCTCCCGAGAAGAAACTTTTCTCAAAGGGTAATGTGATGGCATTTTTCCGGGGAACCCCCATTCCTCCATATGCTCTCCAAACGAAGGAATTTTTTTCATTGACATTCCAGTAATATCTGAAGTCTGTTTCTCCCCTGAAATATTGGGCAAACCGAATGCCTTCAATATTGTAGTATCCAGTGCTGTCCGTTTTGACATCTGCTAGTCGAAGGGCACCGTTCAGCATATTTCCTGCACCACTGGCACCAAGCCGCAGGTAATAATAATGACGCTGATATTTGGCCTTCTGTGTATTCCAGGTATATCCAAGATTGGTAGCCAATACAAGGTGATTCTGATAACTGTTCGCGAGGAAGGCATCATTCAGTGAATTGAGAAAGTCCTGAAATCCTTCACTCTTCTGGATTTTGATGATGCTGAATTCTATCACGTCGAGATTGACTCGTCGCACCACATCAGGGTTTTCAATCCAATTGTACGTAAATCTGATTTGTGAAAGCGTGCGCTCATAGTCGGGGCGGCGTTGGTAATTGAGTGCCGCACTCACTGCCGATTGCGGTTCACTGCTTTGCGAAGTAAAATCACATCCAAATGGCCAAAGCCGAGGTACACGATAGGTAATTTCAGGTCCAAATTCAAATGTGTTGAGTTTGAAACTTCGTTTAATCTGTTGTCCCGCATCATCTGTGGGAGAGGTTGTTTGCACCAACGTTTGTGATGCTTCCATACCCGCAATGATCCGTACATCCATCGCTTCTGCGCCTCGGAATAGATTGCGGTGGGTATAAGTCATGTTGCCATAAATACCCATATTGCCACTGCGATTGGTGAAATGCGGATCAATCGTGAAGGATTGTTTTTTCGCTGGTGTCAATCTGACATAGGTATCAAGGATGTAAATGTTTTTTCCAACGGGAACACTTCTGGGAACCAATTGAATTGTTGATGCACGAAAAACGCCCAATTGACTGTATCGACGATACGTCTTATCCAGCATCGATTTTTGATAAAGGTCTCCCGGACTGTAAGCCTGCAAACACGAAATGACATATTCGTTGATCTCCGGATCTCCATATGAAAGTATCCTGTAACCATCGTGATTTAAAGTATCGGTGGGTACAGCGTCAGGATGGGTCATGTCATAGTTCGTGTTGACATAAATATCTCCGATGAAATATTTTTTGTGAGGTACTTCTGCAATGCTATCCGGGAATTCTTGCAATGACTCTTTTTGCAATTGAAGGATCATGGTGATGTCCACCAAATCTTTACCGACTGAACTATCCGCTTTGAAGACGATGTATTCTTTGTTGAATTCGTAATACCCTTTGTCGTTGTAAAAGTTCGCAATTCGCTCTCTTTCAGCATCGAATTTTTCTGTATCAAAAACATCCATCGAATCAATCAGCGAATTTTCGCGGATCAATCTTTCACTGAGCGCCATCTCAGGATCAAGAATTTTGTATTGAATTTTTCTGACGCGGCTGGGTTGACCCGGATATACCAAATACT
Source organism: Flavobacteriales bacterium (assembly GCA_016722445.1). Lineage (GTDB taxonomy): Bacteria > Bacteroidota > Bacteroidia > Flavobacteriales_D > Sanyastnellaceae > JAIBBG01. Next base: position 83,833 of record JADKIZ010000021.1, read on the forward strand.
CAATTCTGCATTTGGTTTTCTTATCATTGTAAATAACTAGTGGTTCAACGCGATTGTGAAAGAAACCTTTCTTCTTGAGAAAGACGTGAATTTGTTCTGCACCTTTCTTCATTTTCGAAGAATCCATCAATACTGTTGGCTCACCAACAGTGTACGCCCAAAACATCCTCCAGCTTTTGCATTGTTTCTCTGGTTTGCCTTTAGCACGACGCTTTTCATTCTTCCGGGCACATTTTTCTTTGGTTCTCTGTTCACTGATGCGTAGCTTTTCTTTGTTGACCGTCAGATACACAGTGTGGTTGAATCTGAACCACATTACCCTGCGATTGGTCTTGGGTTTGGTGAAAAGAAGGAGTTCATCTCGACTGACATCAAATTCTTCAGGGGGCGCATTCACTATGATATCATGCCGACGCAGGAATGCTTCGCCTGCCGGAACATTGCGCAAACGCTCACATCCTGTGCTGAACAACAGGATGAAAACAATGGTGGATAGGAGAAGTCTTTGGGTCACGTTATCTTGCAGCGCAATTTTGCTCAGAAAAGCTCAGTTTGAAAATCTATTTGCAAAAATGAGGCCGTTGAAAAAAGATACACGATTGGTGAAATCGCTTCATCAAAAGAAGTTTCGTCAGGAATATGGTCTGTTTATCGTCGAAGGCTTGAAAATGGTGGAGGAAGCAATGAACTCTTCTTTTGAGCCTGTTGCCTTGTATTCTACCGATGATGATTGGGTCGAAAGAACACCTACGGCTATGCGGATTACCAATCAGGAAATGGATATGATTTCTGCATTGTCATCGCCCTCAAAGCATCTGATCGTACTGAAACAAAAGTCATCGAAGGATATACAATTGAATGGCCACGTGCTTGTTTTGGATGGAATCTCAGATCCGGGAAATTTAGGGACGATGATCAGGACTGCGGAGTGGTTTGGGTTCCGATATGTGCTTTGTACCAACGATTGCGTGGAGCTCTACAATCCCAAAACGGTGCAATCGACCATGGGAAGTTTGTTCAGAATGAATGTGAGGTATGATCAAACTCCAGACCTCGTGTCCAATTTGGCAATTCAGGGTTATGAATTGGTAGGAGCAGAGATGAATGGTGAAAATGTCTATCACATGAAATTCGCGGCGAAGACCGCCATGGTGATCGGTAGTGAAAGTCATGGAATCAGACCTGAATTGAAAGAAAAGTTGAACAGATCACTCACCATTCCGGGAGGAGGTGGCGCAGAGTCGCTCAATGCATCCATCGCCGCCGCGGTGATTATGTCCGAATTAGCGAGAAGGTCCTAATGGTATAACTGTCCAATGTGTCACGTCACGAAAGAAATGATTGCTATTCCCTTCTCCTTGCCAAAAGTGTGGCCCGTGTTTCTGACATTTCTCTGAATTTTCCGGATAAAAATCTTTGCAAAATTTGAGTACGATGACTTCACGCATCTCATACTCACCTGTTTTCCCTGGTAAAAAAACTTTATTTCCAGGGATAAATCCAAGCACACGCTGTCCGTCTTCCGGTAATTTGATATGGATATCATTCCAAATAGTTTCCATCTCAGGCATGCAATGTTTTGATGACATTTAATTGTGCCGTATGGTGATCGCCATGCCGTGCATATAGTGCAAGCACGGTGAAAAGATTATACGTTTTGTTGTATTCCGGATGAATATAGGATTGATGAAAATTCTCTTTGGTCATATGTTTCAAGACATCAACCAGTCGCAGATGTACTCCTTCTAGTATGCGCCAGGAAATCATCGGATCCATGGTGAGCGAGTCATGTAACTGTGCAAACTCATCTTGATTGTATGGTTTGATCACAGGCGTATCTTCAGTGATAGTAAGTTTGAATCGGATGAGTGCATTCATATGACTATCCGCCAAATGATGCACGATTTGCCTTGCATTCCAGCCATTTTCACGATAGGATTTTTCCCAACAATGTTCAGGAAGATTTTGTATTGCCTGTAGCAATGATTGTGGCAATAGCTCGATTCTTTGGATATTCTCCCGAATGAGTTCTGCTGAAAAAACAGTAGGCTGCACAAACCTGCCGATAGGATAAACATGTGCTTCTGTTGCGATCATTTTCCTTGGAAATTGGGTTTGCGTTTTTCCATAAATGCTGTGACACCTTCTTTGTAATCATCTGTTTGTCCTGCTTCAATCTGTTTCTTTTCTTCCAAAGCAAGCTGTTGATTGAGGTCAGATGTCATGGATGCGTTGAGCAATTCTTTGATGAGGTGAATGGCATGTGTTGGCATGGAAGCCAATTCAGACGCTTGTTTCATCACGGCTTCATTGAATTCTTCATCAGAAACAACCTTGTAAACCATTCCCATTTTCTCGGCGTCAGATGCACTTACTTTTTCTCCAGTAATCATCAATGCTGATGCTTTTTGAAACCCGATCATTCGTGGAAGGAAAAATGTACCACCACTGTCGGGAACCAATCCGATCTTAGAAAAGGCTTGAATGAAAGATGCGGAAGCCGATGCAATGACAATATCGCATGCCAGTGCTATGTTTGCTCCGGCACCGGCTGCAACGCCATTCACGGCGCCGATCACAGGTTTTGGCATCGCACGCAATCTGGTAATGATGGGATTATAGTGTTCACTCAGGATGGTTTGAAAACCGGGAGGATTAGGACCTGTCACTTCTGCAAGATCTTGTCCGGCACAGAAAGCTTTGCCATTTCCGGTAAGTACCACAGCGCGGATGGAATGATCCACGGCGATTTCATCCAGTTTGGCTTGAAGTGCCAATGCCATTTCGCGGTTGAAACTATTGAATACCTGCGGACGGTTTAGCCTGATCACAGCTACTGCCCCTTGTTGTTCGTATTGAATCGTGTCGCTAATGTGAGTTTTTTTGTCGGCATAAAAATAATGACTTGCTTTGTGTGGAAGATTGCTTTTGATTCATTTTGCCCACAACAGGCAAATGAAAATGATTCTTTCCGTGATCAAATTTTCTCTTGTCTTTTATCCAAAAAAAAAGCGCCTGCATTGAGGCGCTTTATGACGGTTGGATGGACGTTAGTCCTTGTCCTCCTTTTTGTTTGCTTTTTTCTCTTGGATTTTGGCTTCCTGTTTTTCTTTGATTTCAGCCCATTTTATTTCTTGTTCCGGATTGAGAATTTCAAGAATAGCAGACTGATATTGCTCCTGACTGTCCTTTTGTTCTTTGTTGAGCTGCTTACGTTCTTCCTTGGTGGTTGGTCCGTCTTTCTTCGATTTTAGAGTTTCTTTTTTCTGAAGATGATTCATAAGCGCAGCTTTCCATTGTGTTTGTTGGTCAGCCGTAAGTTGCAATTCTTGAGTTCGCCTGGTCACGAGTTTGTCGGCTTTCTCTTGCGCCGACATGGTTTTGACCGGTTTTTTTGTGTCTTGTTGCGCAGTTTTGCTTTCTGCCTGTGCAAATATTCCATGGCCCATCGCCAACAGAATGAGTACCATCAAAATTTTTCCTTTCATCTTAATTGTAATTGATTTGAGTGTTAGATATTGATAGTGACGAATGGTTTAATTGGTTTTGAAAAAAAATGAATCGAATGTTTGGACTCGTGTGATTTTAAATTTCTTCTGAGTGTGAAGTTGTTTGATGAGTTGACCACAATAAGTTCCCTGTATTAGAAGATAGACCCAGAATGTGATGTATGGATTAGCTTGATCATTTGTTTTGAAGCAAGCAACCAAATTAAAACAACTTGCATCAAATGGTTTGTAGTTCTTGTTTCGCTACGCTTAACTTACAATACATGATGTTACTTGATTCTGGTCGTTACAACCGAAGTGTTGTCTGCTGCTCTGTTGTTTTAATGTTCGTTCTGTGCACTTCTTCATTGTTCGCGCAACATGAACATTGCGGTTTGGAGCACTATCATCCCTCATACCGCAATTACATGATTCAGACTGCAGGTGAAGCAGCTCGATATGATCATCATTTGTTGAGAACTGAGCCGCGCGATGTTTCCCTCAATATTATCATCGTGAATTACAATGAAGGTCCTCTTGTTACACCTCAATTCGTGCAACAGCATGTTGATGCTGCCAATGAAGTTTTTGCAGAGATCAATCTTCATTTCAGCATTTGTAATATTCAATACGTGGATTATCCATACGAAATGAGTTATATACCTGGATTTGCCATGTGGTCGCAGGAAATCCAGGACCATCTGATGAACGAAGCTTGGCTTCCAGGATATCTGAATATTTTTTATGGTTCTGGTGCTGGCCCTATGGCCGGTTTACCTGGAATTTGGGGGTGGGATGCTGTTTTGATGAATGCGGGCCCTTCAATCGTATTTATTCATGAATTGGGACATTACTTTTCTCTTTGGCATACGCACTATTTTAATGGCTATTCAACGAATATCTATACCCTTGAATTGGTGGATGGATCAAATTGTGATACGGAAGGTGATTTTGTGTGTGATACACCTGCCGATCCAGGTTTGTATGGCAGAATTAGTCCCGCACCTTCTTGTGACTATATCGATACAGTGAGCGTTGATGCAAATGGTGATTTGTATCAACCACTCACCAACAATTATATGTGTGCGACCAATCCAAATTGCATGACATCTTTTACGCCACTTCAATTGAACAGAATGGCGTATTGTTTGGATCATGAAAGGGCATACCTCAAATCCGGTGGAAATGGATTGACAGTGGATGAAGCACCACGTTTGGCTTGTATTTCTGATGAACCCATCGAACTTCAGGGTTCAGATCCAGAGGGTGTGTTTTCAGGAAATGGTGTGGTTGACGATGTCTTTTATCCGGAATTAGCTGGTGTCGGTCACCATGTGATCACTTATTCAGGAACTACTACTTCGGAAATTGTAGAAACAACCGATGCGTATTATTCATATCACGATACTACCTATATCCAGTCGTCTTCATGGCAGACTTTTTTGGCCACCACATCAGGAAATTTTTCAGCTTTTTCATTTTTGATGAAGCACTCATCAGATCAAGAGATTAATTACAGCATCATAGCAGGGAATGATGACTCTGGCACTTTGTTGTTGCAGGGTGTTTCAAATGCAATTGTCAATGATGATTTTGATTGGATGAAGATCGTCTTTGAATCTCCCCTTGTCATCACCGCAGGAAATTATTATACATTGAAAATTGAAGGAACTTCAGCATATGAAATTGCCGGCATGAAAAGTAATGTTTATCAGCCCGGACAAAGCAATATGGCGTTCGACCTCTCTTTTATCTCATATGTAATTCCAACCGAACTCAATTGCGGAAATACTACATTGATTGAAATTACAGTTGGAGACTATACTCAGATCACTCCTGTGGATATTCTTCCTGTATACTGTGCCAGCGCTCCAACTTCAGAAATTTCATTCCTCCCGAACGGCGGTATGATTACCGTTGATGGTGTCGTAGATTCAGTGGTGAATCCCACAGCATTGGGAAGTGGTTTACACATGGCTGAATATTCTTACGAAAATATTTTTGGCTGCGGGAATACTTCTCAATTTGAGATTCATGTCGGTCCAACTGCTCAAACGGGCATATCCAATGATCTGTTGATTTGTTCAGGTGATAGTCTGTTGGAATTGAATCTCAGCCCAAACGATGGCTTGCTTTGGTTGGATGATGTTCTGGTATCTGAATTGCCTATTCAACTCAATGGTCTTTCCTTGGGTGAACATGAACTGAAGTATATCACTCCTGGAGAATATCCTTGGCATACAACAATGGATCAATCCTGGTCTCCATCTAATCCTTTCTGGGCTTGGGGTTTGAATGATTATGATACTTTGTGGCAGTCTTTCACTGCTTCTGTGGATGGATATCTCGACCTCTTTAGACTTGGTTTTTATTCCAATGATATTATCCATGAATTATCAATTGTACAATGGAAATGGAGTAAATGGTCAGTTGTTATTCTCCGGCGAAACTGAATTCGGTGCACAGTCAACTTATATTCAAGATTTCGATATACCGGATTTTACTTATCTTCTCGATGCGGATTCTGTGTATACCGTGGCGGTCATTTTCGAACAGTCATTCAATACGACCATCAATGCTGATTATGTGAATTCATACGCTGGCGGCACATCGAGTTATGCTTATCCGGGGATGGATATTGATTTCCGTTTTGAAGAATATATTCATCCATTGATTGAATGTGGTGCGGATACAAGCATTACATCATTTACCGTTGGTGAAGCTTTTGAATTTTCATTGGGAGATGATCTGCTAAGTATTGGTGGCACACCTGTTACGATCAGTTCGAATGTTTTGGCTTCAAATTATCTTTGGAGTACTGGTGAATCAACCCAACAAATTGAGTATTCACCTGATGAAGATACAACATACGTGTGGTTAACAGTAACCAATGAATATGGGTGCAGTGATACGGATACAATCAGTGTTTACATCATAACTGGCGTCGATGAACTGCTGGAAAGTGATTGGATCATCAATGTGTTTCCAAATCCCGTAACGGATGAACTCCATTTTTCTTCCAATGCTGCCACTTGTGGAATTGAAATCACTGATATGTCAGGCCAATTGGTTTACTCCAACGACTTGCGGAGAAATGCGAATCAAAAGGACAAACTCTACATAGGTCATCTCGAAAGTGGTTATTATCACCTGTGTATTCATACGGAATGGGGTTACAAGGTGATTCCTGTTTTGAAAATGGAATGACCATCAAGATAAGATGGTATTATTTCATTTCGAAATAGAATGATATCTTGAACCATTTATGTGGTTATCTTCGTTGAAATGGAATTGTTTGTCATCATATTTCTGGTTCTTTCTTTTTCGTGTCCTCTACTTTTTATTTGGGATGGATATTCTAATGGGAGCACCAAAAGGGGGGTTATTCGTGCGCTAACTTGTTATTTGTTCTGTTGTTTGGGAGTTTATCTTGTACGTCAAATGACTTTGTTGATCTTACTCGGTGTGCCAATGGTTGTGATTTTCCTGATTCCCTTAATTACACGCAAAAAGAAAGGCAAAGGGAACGTAGTGGAACATTGACTTCTATATTCACCAAGTTGGTATTGTCTGGATCATTTAACTTGGAGTGGCGATATAAAGTTGGGGATTGGTAAATGAGATAAGAGAAGTAAATCTATTTTAGAAAGTTCACCTCATTGTGAAAGCTCCCCGAAAAATTGCAGTGTTTGAAAATAGATAATAACTAATATGGAACATTGATTCCTATAGGAAGTATTCAGTAAGCCTTTCATTTTTTAACCTAGACAATATAAATAATGTAGCATCCAATTTGTAGCATAGTATGATTTGCTACACTATATTTGCTACATATCGTCAAATTTTCACCTTCAAATGAACTACCTCAAAGAGATTCGGCTTGAACTAGGCCTTACACAAGCTGCGATGGCTGATATCTTGTGTATCAGCAGAGCAAATATTTCGTTGGTTGAGGCGGATATGCGCAAATTGTCGAGCGACAATTTGGTCAAATTGCGCAAGCTCAAAATGCATAGTGTGCAAATTCCAGCTGAGGAGATGGATGGTATGGAAGAGTTGGTTCAAAATAGAAAGATGGAATTGAAACGGCACCTCGAAATGCAGATTGAACAAATAGAGGTTAAACTATCCAAGGCCGAAAAAACCCTCGAAATCATGACCCGGAAATTCACTGCATCTTGTGAGGCCTTGAAGTTGATTCGCAGGGAGCTAAAAATATTCGCCGGTGTTGAGGATTATGAAAAAAGATTGAATGAGCAATTGAATATCCAAAAGAAAATCTATATCGATAATCATCCCTCAGCAAGGCTAATACACGAATTGAATATTCTAGCATTGAAATCCAATCTTGAATTATTTCGTCAGCAACTTGCTCTGTGAGTTGTTGCATCATTATCCAATCATACCTCATAAAACTATGGCCGCACGTTCAAGAAAAAAATTTGACCCCTTGAAATATGCACAAGACGAATTTTCCAAGGCAGAATTGGAATTTTTGCAATACGAATTGATTTTGCTCAAGAAAAGGCAAGCTGAGTCAAAGTATGGGAAAGAACTTTCCGACCTCAATCGGCTGATAGGTGAACTAGATCAGAGTATCCAGGAATTACCCGATGGTGGATTGAAAACTGCCAGCGTAGAACGACGAAAGGAATTGGAATATCGCAAACAAAATCTTGCCATTCGTTATCCGAAAGGAGCAGAGCAAAGCGAGGAAAATTTATTAAAAAGTATTGAAATAAAACAGAAGCAACTACAAGCTGCAACAGAGTTGCTGGATAAAGCTCTTGAGCGCGAAGCAAAGAAAATTGCTGATGCCGGGAAGGAAGCAGACAAAGGAAATTGACATGGCAACCATTGCGGTAGGGAATGATGGTTTAGTAAGTATAAACAAATACAGATAACGCATAATGGTGCCACGGCCTTGTTTGCCTTTCTGCGACAATGTAAGACCCTAAATTTTATAACGATGAACAAGGAATGTGTCCGAATCGACTATCCTGCAAAATGTTTGCGCACTTCCGCTACGCGTTGATTATCCGTTGGGTGGTCTGATGTTCCCAATGCAATTTCTTTATCATGGAATTTTCTGTCTTTTAAAAGAAAATTTCTGAACTCTTCTTGAGCATTGCCAGGCCCAGTGAGATAAATCGCATCCACAGTCTGAATGAGTTCAGACACGCTCAAATACATATGTTTGATCTCTTGTTCTACTTTATGGTGATGCGCGTCTTCGCTGCTGGAGTGATCGGCATGGTGTTTTGAGTTAATCTTTTTGATAACACCGTAGTCTCCCTGACTTTTGAAATCTTCATTGCCAATGATGAACGCGTGTTGATGATCAATCCAAACTCCTGCTACCTTTTTACTTTGATATTTCATAATATGCTATTTTCCTCAAATGTGGTGGATATTCTTAGGTTTTGTGCTGTCTTCTGACATTATGTTGATTGATTTATGTCACGACTTAGGAGTTTTCATGTTCCACGTATTTTCTTTTGGACTCATGAAAGCACTGAATGGTAGATGTGTGGCTCCATTAAGAGAGCATGTAGTCGATTTGTGTGATTTAGACACCGACTTCTCTGATCCCTGTCAGATTCACAGCTGTTCATTCTATAATGCGTATCTTTCAGACTTCAGACCGACTGAAATGTGTTATTGAAAACGAAAAAACAGATTGCATAGGCTTCAATTGATGAACAAATCACTCTTCAAGACATTTCTTCATGAAACTGGTGAAATTTCATATTTCACCGCGCGGTTTTTCCGTGAAGGTTTTCGTCCGAGATATGAATTCGCTGAATTGTTCAATCAATGTTTCGCCATAGGGAATAAAACATTAGGTCTTGTTGGAATTACTGGTTTCATCATGGGCCTCGTTATTACGATTCAATCACATCCTTCTATGCAGGCTTTTGGCGCTGAATCGTGGCTACCTGCTGTGGTGTCGGTTTCGTTGGTGCGTGAAATAGTTCCGGTGATTACGGCTTTAATCTGTGCTGGTAAAATTGGATCCAGCATCGGCGCAGAATTGGGATCTATGAAAGTGACTGAACAGATTGATGCCATGGAAGTTTCCGGAACCAATCCATTCAAATATCTTGTTGTGACACGTGTTTTTGCTTCCATGCTTATGATACCGCTTTTGGTGATCATTGCCGATGCTGTTGGTTTATGGGGTGCATATATCGGTGTGAATATGAAAACTGAAGTGAGTTTCGACTTATACACCAATCAGATATTTCAAAAACTCACTTTTGGTGATGTAATTCCATCCATCATCAAGTCTTTTTTCTTTGGTTTTGCCATCGGTATCATTGGTTGCTACAAGGGTTATTACACGAGAAATGGTACGCAAGGTGTTGGAAGGGCCGCAAATTCCGCGGTTGTCGCTGCCACTTTTGTCGTTTTTATCATCGATTTGATCGCAGCACAAATAGCGGACATCATTGATATTACATGAGCGACGACAATACACAAATAAAAGAGGATGCCATTGTCGTAAGTCATGTGCATAAATCATTTGGTGAAAATGTGGTCCTTCGTGATTTTAGTTTGTCATTGAAGGAAGGTGAAAATCTCGTGGTTCTTGGTAAATCAGGTTCTGGCAAATCGGTTCTCATCAAATGCATCATTGGATTGATGCAACCGGACAAAGGCAGTATCTGTGTGCTGGGCGATGAAATCACGACCATGGAACAAACTAAATTGGATGAGATGAGGGTTCGTGTCGGTTTTCTATTTCAAAGCAATGCATTGTATGATTCCATGACTGTTCGAGAAAACCTTGAGTTTCCATTGCGCCGACATTGGGCTAAAACGAGTAGGGAAGAAGTGGACAGATTGGTGATGGAAGTACTGGAACATGTGGGATTGGCTGAAGCAATTGATATGATGCCGGAAGAATTGTCGGGAGGTATGAGAAAGCGAATTGCATTGGCAAGAACACTCATCCTGAAACCGAAAATTATTCTGTACGATGAGCCAACGACGGGACTCGATCCAATTACAGGAAAGGGAATCAGTCAGTTGATGTTGAACGTGCAGGCCAAATACAACACTTCTTCTATCATCATTTCGCATGATATGAATTGTGTGAAAATGACTGCCAATAGAATTGTGATGCTGATAGATGGGAAGTGCTACGCCACCGGCACTTATGACGAATTGATGAAGTCAGGTGATAAACGTATTAAAGATTTTTTTGACTGAAATATGAAAGATCAAAAACTCAACAAAGCACGATTAGGTGCATTTGTACTGATAGCTACGCTGATTCTGGTACTCGGTCTATATTATATCGGAAGTCAGAAAAACATCTTCCACCGGACCATTGGCGTCATGGCTGATTTTTCGGACATCGGTGGACTAATGCCCGGAAACAATGTGCGTTTTAATGGAATCAATGTGGGAACAGTTTCAAAGGTTTATCCAATTTCAGATGCATTGATTCGAGTAGAATTCACAGTTGATGAGAATACAGTACAGTTCATTGGCCAGGATGCAACTGTATCTATCGGAACAGATGGGTTGCTGGGAAATAAGCTTGTAAACATTTCGCCAGGTACAACGAATAGTTCAAGGATTAAGGATGGAGATATACTCACATCACTGAATCCTGTTGAAATGGAGGATGCATTGAGAACGCTGAATATGACCAATGAAAACATCCTCGAAATCACCAAACACCTCAGACATGTGATGGAGGAATTTGATCAAAGCAATTCGTTATGGGCTATTCTCAACGACAGCACGCTAAGCGAAGATGTGAAAAGTGCTGTTGTCAGCTTTAAACTCACCAGTGAAAATTCTGCTATCCTCACTGGTGATATTGCGAGTATTACCGGTAATTTAAGGAGGGGACAAGGCACGGTGGGTGCATTGCTAACCGATACGCTCATCTTTGATCAACTTAGTCAGACCATTGTGAACATTCAAGCGGTGAGTGATACATTGGCCATCATGTCCGGTGATTTCAGAAATCTGACCAATGATATTCGCAATGGAAAAGGCGCCGTTGGTACACTGATTTCCGATACGACTTTTGTTCATCACCTCAATCAAAGTATGGTCAATATCGACAGTGCTTCGCACAATTTTAATGAAAACATGATTGCCTTGAAGTCGTCTTGGCCTTTCAAAAAATATTTTAAGCGTAAGAAGTGATGTGATTTTGCTTAGGAGTTTGTAGTTAGGAATAAAAACCACTATAGCAATTGCTGGTGACATTTTTTTCCAATTCCCGCATAAAAATTGGTTGAATTGCTGTTGCATGAACAAACTTCATGTTGTATTCGCGTTGTTGATTGGTCTCATGATGTATTTTTGAATTCAATCGGTTTAATTTTTTTGAATGATGAAATTTTCACATGTGTTATTTGTACTGGGATTTTGGTTGATAGCAGCTGTGGCCCATTCTCAAGAGACAATTCCCTATTACAACAATTTTGATGCGCCAAATGATACAAGTGGATGGAGTCATTATGCCATCACGGGAATTGACGATTGGGAAGTGGGTCCGCCAACGAATGGCGCATTCTCACCATCCAATTGTTTTGTCACAGGTCTCGATGGTTCATTCGAAGGCAATTCTAATCGAGTGCTTGAAACTCCAGTTTTCGATTTATCAAATACACTAGTCGATTACTCTTTGTCATTTTTCCATAAACGACAGGCAGTGGTGGCCAATAATCACTACTATCTTGAATATTCGCTGGATAATGGAGTCAATTGGTCACTCCTCGATCAACCATCTGCAGCAAAAAAGAATTGGCAATCTGCGACAGGCTTTTCGAATAACTTCTATTCTTCCTTTCAGCACTCGGCCATTAACCTGAGCTTTTTGCAGGGGAATAGTCAGGTGATATTCAGATTTCGATTTCAATCAGGTGCCGCAAATGGTCAGGGTTGGATGATAGATAATTTCTCTATCGCTGAGGAAACATATAACATCACTGCCTATCCGGGAGATTCAATTTTTATTGCTCAAAATTGTCTTCAATTCAATGTTTCTTCCCTTTTTGGTTTTTACAATCAGTACAGTGATCCTTTTTACAATGCCACCAATTTCTATTTCTCCAATGATCCTTTGCTCGATGTTCAGGATGTTTTGTTGGAAACGAATTATGTCAATACCGCTGTGTCTATTGAAAATTATGAAAATGATATTGTATTGGCAAATGAGCTGAATGTTGGAGAATATTATATTTTATATCAACATGACGCCCTGGACTCACTCGTGGAGTCGAATGAATTCGATAATGTTGGCTATGCGGTATTGCACGTAGATACTGTGTTGAGCATGCCATACAATGAAGATTTTGAGGGCACGGGTTTTCCATGGAAAGTCATTTCTCCTGATCCGGACTTTATCCCTGTATGGGAAAATGGCAGCGGATACCGTCATCATATTGAAGGTGCTCATTCGGGTGATTTTGCATGGCACACCAGTAAAACCATGTACTTCAATGATGATACAAACACAAGCAATAGTAATATTCAATACATTGAATCTCCTACGATTGATTTGGCAAGTGATACTGGCGATATCGTGATGAATCTTTGGTTTAAAAATGAAATTGAAGCGAATGTTTATCATGTTGAACACAAATTAGCTTGTGGGGAATTCTGGTCCACGCTATTCACTTTTCCCGCTGAGGCTGAAGATGAATGGGACTTTTTCAATGAAAATCTTGCACCGCTCATACCTTATAGCACAGCGAAATTTCGTGTGAAGTTTACATCCAGTTATCTCAACCCGGAAGGTCTCATTTTTGATGATGTTTACGTGGGGCGATCAAAACCAGATCTCACCATTGAACAAGATAAGTCTGACAGATTCACCGCTACTTCATCAATTGATCTCGATTTAAAATATTATTTCTTCAACAGCGGAACAGAAGATGTAGCTGAGGCTACCACAACTTTTTATTGGTCCACTGACAATGTTTTGGATGCTGGGGATCAGCTGTTGGGAACGAAAACGGAGAATAACATTTCTGCTGAAAGCCGTTTTTGGACTTCGTTCGTATTGACTAAACCTACCACGACAATTGGGACTTACTACATCTTTTATGTTCTTGATGAAGCCCTTCTGGTAGATGAGATGAGAGAGAATAACAATATGGGATATTTCACCCTTTACCAGCAGGATATCATGGCTCTCCCATACTTCAACGACTTTGAAGTCGAGGTAAACAATTGGCGTCATGATGCGACACTCGGTAGTGATGATTGGTTTCATGGAATACCACAAGGACAAATTGCGGGTCTGGCATTCTCGGGAGAAAAGGCTTGGATAAGCGCGGATACCGGATATGTCACGCCCATGAGCCGAATGCATTTGTATACTCCAGTTTTTGATTTAACAACACTTCAAAATCCAGTGATGGAATTTGATATGTTGCATCCTCTTCACAACAATTGTCTTTGCAGTCGTGCAGAACTGAATATGAGCTATTCTGTGGATGGAGGAGCTACGTGGCAAGTATTGGACACCACAAACAACTCGTACAACAGATGGTATTATCCTATTGAATACGAATCTGGGGTTGATCAGAATTATTATCTCGCAAATTCGAGCTATCTCATGTTTGCTGCCGGTGAAAAATCCTTCGTGACCGCTGATCAATACAATAGTCGTGACGCCTCGCGCAATACGCGCTACATCATCGATCTCGCCTTTTTGCACGAATACCCGGCAGTGCAATTCAGGTACAATATGGCTTCGGATTTTGTAGATGCATCTTATACCAATACAAAGTTGGATGGGGTGCTCATCGATAATTTCTCGATCGGTGAATCGTACGTTGATTTGTTGGTTGAATATCAAAAACATTTGATGATAAGCTCCTTGTCCAATCAACTGCGCTTTTTCATGCATGTGAAGAATCAGGGGAATTACATCAGCAATCCTGCAACTGTTCAATATTATCTATCCTCGGATGCTACGCTGGATGATGGCGATTTTGCTTTGGGTCAATTTGAATTGACAGCCATCAGACCCGATTTGAATCGATATGTCAATGTGGCTTTTGATGGTCCTACAAACCTTTTGGATTACCAATACTTGATATATGAGTTGGATATTGCGAATACCAATACGGAATCGGATGAAATCAATAATGTTGGATTTTGGCCTTTATCGTTAGATAGTATTTCGGTTTATCCATACGTGAATCATTTTCAGGATACAGTTGTAAATGGCTGGCATCAATATGCCGTGGGGCCATTTGATGACAATATCATTCGTTATCGATGGAGAAAATGACTGCGCCGGCTGAGGTGTTGTATCAGTCCGCCATCACCTCCGGACAATGGTTTACTGAACCCGTGGCCAGTGGAAATCTAAGTTATCGTCCAACATTCTATCTCGAGTCTCCTGCTTTTGATTTTACAGGATTGGGTCAAATCGATTTGTCCTTTGTGCTCATGTGCACTGGCCGGACATTTCAGCAAATTGATGGTGGTAACCTTCAGTACTCTGTAGATGGTGGAAATTCATGGAGTGTTGTGGAGGATGAATACGATACTGCTCAGAATTGGTATGAATACAACAACATGAGCGAACTGGACAATGAACCGGGATGGTCTGGTCCTCCATTGAGCAATGGTGTACCTGATTTTGATACCACACATATTGATGTGTCCTATTTAGGTGGCGAACCGCATGTGGTTTTCCGATTTAAATACAGAAGCAATCACTATTATTATGGTGAAGGAAATGTTCAGGGTATGCGTGTGGATGATTTCTCCATTGAGGCCTTGTCATTGGATTATGTGGCCAATGTGATAATGGAACCCATTGAATTGTCGGTGGCGAATACAACTGTTGAGCTCAACTATTCCATATCCTGCACCGGCGATACCGGAGGTCTTCCTTCCACAACCACATTTTATTGGTCACTGGATGATGTACTCGATGGAAATGATGTACTCATTCATACCGTGGATGAACTACCTATTGCAAATGGATCTACCTTGGATGCTATGGCACTCATCAATTATCCAACTCCGCTTACGCAAGCAGTGTATCATGTGTTCTATGTTGCCGACGGCGAATTCGAAATAGGCGAAACCAATGAAAACAACAATGTGGGTTCTTTTGTGATCACATTTACCGATTACGATGCGGTTGAGGAATCGGATGACAATAGCGGACTCTTCATGACAACGAGCAATGGCAATCTTATTTTAAGATCTGAAAGCGAAGCATTGAATGGACCTTTTTCACTTGAGATCTTTGATGCCAAAGGAGGATGTGTTTGGAAAACCGGTGTCGTTATTGGCAGTGGTTCTCAAATCATTCAACTTCCCAACGCCATGTCGGAGGGATTGTATCAGATTCACTTATACAATGAAAATTCTGAAGTGACAAAACAATTGTATCTGGCCAAATAGATCAATGCTTCGTGTTGATTTGCGTTTGTTCTTCCTGAATGAACGGGACAACAAGTTACTTTGATTACCTCGTATGATGGTGGATTTGTGTGAATATGTTACTTGAGGGAAATGTTATTTCTGCAGATTTCATATTTGATTTTGGTTTTCCCACTTATTTTCGTGAAATCACTACTTGGATTTGATCAAAATTCTACCACTCGATAAGGAGAAGCTCTGTTGTTGTTTTTTATGGATGTCGGTGTCTTGTTCTGAATTTTGATCGATCCTATCAATAATTCTTGATCATGAACAGAACAATCATTGTTGGTTTACTGATGTTGTCATTAATGACAATTCACAGTAAGGCCCAAAATGTTGATTCGCTCCGCAATGTTTGGAATGACAAAACCCTCAGCGATTCCATCCGCGTGGTTGCCTACAACAAGATGATTTGGAATGGCTTTTTGTTCTCAGATCCTGACAGCGCATTCAAATTGACTGAGGCATTGCAGAGTTTTGGCGAAGAGAAAAAATACAAAGAGGCTCTTCGTGAAGTCAATTTTCTGCGTGGTTGCGTCTTTTATGTGAAGGGTGATTACCCGTTATCTCTCGAATATTATCAAAAGGCGCTGAAGTATGATGAGGAGTTACAGGATAAAGATGCAATGGCTTCATCCATGGTGAATATTGGATTGATTACGCGCGAACAGGGAAATCAAGACGAGGCTTTACGGTATTTGCAATCTGCTCTTCAGATTTTGGAGGAAATTGGAAATAAAAACGTCATGACTGGTTGTCTCACCAACATCGGCATCATCTATTTTGATCGATATGATTACGATAGTGCACTTCAATATTTCAACAGAAGTATGAAGCTGAATGAGGAAATAAAAAATCAGCATGGAATTGCTGAGGGATTCCACAATATTGGTTCTGTTTACGAACGGCAAAAAAAATATCCTGAAGCTCTTGAGTTATACTTGAGGGCATCAGAAATTCAAAAAACTATTGGTGATTTACAAGGTCTTGCCTTTAGTTATAATAGCATCGGCGTGGCGAATATTTCACAACAAAAATTCAAAGATGCCATTCCATACTGTGTCAAGGGGCTGAAACTTGCAGAGGAACTACAAACTTTGCCAGAACAAAAGATGGCGTGTTCCTGTCTTTTTGATTCCTATAAAGGTATAGGTGATTTTCGCAATGCCCTGGATTATTATCAGAAGATGATCATACTTCGTGATAGTATGTTCAATGAAGAAAACACTCAGAAGATTACACGCCTTGAAATGCAATATGAATTCGACAAGGTACAAGCTTTTCAAAAAGCGGAACAAGAAAAGAAGGATGCCATTGCTGATGAAAAATTGCAAAGACAACGAATGGTGCGGAACGGATTTATCGGTGGGTTTGCAGTTGTTCTTCTTTTTGCTGTCGTTTTCTTTTTTCAACGCAATAGAATAGGTAAGGAAAAGGCCCGTAGTGAAAACTTGTTGTTGAATATTCTACCGGTTGAAGTTGCTGATGAATTAAAAGCGAAGGGCGAAGCAGAAGCAAGGTTGATTGATCAAGCCACCGTGCTTTTTACGGATTTCAAAGGGTTTACGTCATTGTCAGAAAAACTGAGTCCGAAGGAAATCGTGCATGATCTCAATGTTTGTTTTTCTGAGTTTGACCGTATTTGTCAGGAATTTGGTATTGAAAAGATAAAGACGATTGGTGATGCCTATATGGCTGCTGGTGGATTACCAGCGCCGAATCAAACCCATGCCATGGATGTGATCAAAGCTGCTTTAAAGATGCGGGATTTTATCGATGCGGAAAAGGAAAAACATCTGCTACAAGGTAAATCGTATTTCGATATCAGAATTGGTATTCACACAGGTCCGGTTGTAGCTGGTATTGTTGGGGTAAAAAAATTCCAATATGATATTTGGGGTGATACCGTAAATACCGCAAGTCGTATGGAAAGCAGCGGTGAACCGGGTAAAGTGAACATCAGCGGAGTGACTTACTCACTCGTAAAGGACCATTCTGACTTGGTGTTTGAATCGCGCGGAATGGTGCATGCCAAAGGCAAAGGTGATTTGGAAATGTACTTTGTGAGCTAAATGCAGTAATGCTGTATTTTTTCTGGAATGATTATTTTCAGAAATAATATCGAAGTAAAACTTTGGTTTCCGAAATCAATGAACACCTGAAATTCGATCTCAATCTACAAATGCTTTTTTTCTGGCTCCTCTGGTCATAAAACGTTTGATGAGGTCAATGATCAATGCGCCTAATACCGATTTGATAATGGCACCGGGAAGGATATTCGCGATGTTGGCTTGCCAATCAGGAAGTCCCAAACGAATCATCCAAATCGCGCCGAAAAGGATGATGATGAAATGTCCAATAAACCAATTGAGAATAGAAGGTATGGTCTTGCGAAAAGCTCCAAGTTCAGTGAGGTAACCACTGATCAAAGACGCTGCAATGAACCCGAAAAAGAATCCAGCGTAAATGCTTCCAAACGCTTGCCAGCCACCTTTGTATCCGGCAAATACAGGAAGTCCAAGGCCTCCAGCAATGAGGTAAATGAATGTTGCCGTGACACCAATACGCCAACCAAAGGCTATTGCAACGAACAGGATCACCAGTGATTGTAACGTCACCGGCATTTCTTCGCGCATGGTTATCACCACTGGACCTGCAAAATACAATAGTATGCATCCGATCAAAAGTTTGATCAGAAAGTCGATTGATGCTCTACTGTGAAAGCGGATATATTCGTTCAGCACTGTTTATCTGTTGTCAATGATGAATTGCACTGCATTCGCGGGTACAATTGAATTGTTCTTTTTATTGACATCCGCCAGAAGTCCTGAAGGATCGATGGTGATGCTTTCAATGTCGCTGAGGCCTTTTGGAATCATGAGTTCGTAAACCGGGTCAACCCATTTCCAATCCGCCATTACCGACCATTTTCCATTATATCCATCTGCCGGTTTATCGCCTCTCATGATTTCAAGGGAAATCAGGAAGTTTTCATAAGTACCGTCTTTGTATTTGACCTCCACATCGAGCGGCATAGGCATCTGTCCTTTGCGTTCAAGAATGACTTTGGTTTGTTTTGCTTCTCCCATCACACCCGCTATACTATAGTCAATGGTTTTGGTTGAGTTTACAAAATACTCGTTGTACCAATCGAGCTCCATTCCGCTTTGTTTCTCTAGTGTTCGTATGAAATCGTAATGATCAGGGTGTCTGAATTTGAAAGTATTGAAGTAATTGAGTAGGGCAGTTCTGAAATTAAAAGTACCCACTACATATTCCAACTGTGCGAGGTAAACTTCGCCTTTATTATATGCTGCTGTACCATATGCGTAGTTCGTCACAAAGTGATCGGCGTGCGTATCTAGAGCTTCTTCTTTGCCGTCATGGACAATTTCCAAATACCCGTTGTAAGCTGAAGCATGTCCGGCTGGCATGCCAGCACGAAACAAATAATCCATCGTTTCTTGGGTAGCAAAACTTGTAAACCCTTCGTCCATCCATGCATAAAGGCTTTCATTTGTAGCCAATACACCTTGATACCATGAGTGTGCTGCTTCATGCACTGAAACACCTACCAGACTCGGCAGTTTGCGATTTCCGGTAACGAGTGTGGCCATTGGGTATTCCATGCCACCATCTCCGCCTTGGATGATCGAGTATACAGGATAAGGGTATTTGCCGAAATTTTTACTGAGGAAATCAAATGCTTTTGTCATCAGTGGTTGTGCATCTTTCCATGCTTGCACATAGTCGGTGTTTTTCTGATAAAAGAAATGAAGCATTGGTCCATCCTGCACTTGTATTTTATCATGTGCATAATCGGGATCAGCAGCCCAAACAAAGTCATGAACATTTATGGCTTTGAATTTCCAGGTGAGTTTTTCTCCGGATGATCTTTTCACTTTGGTATCGTCTTCTGCATAGCCATATCCAATTTCATTTGGATTTTGCAATACCCCAGTAGCAGCGACCACGTAGTTCTTTGCAATGGAGATATTCACTTCAAAATCGCCCCATACTCCGTAGAACTCACGGCCGATATATGGATTGGCGTGCCACCCACGTTGATCGTATTCGCACATTTTGGGATACCATTGACTCATGCTGTAGTCAATTCCTTCGGCGTTATCTCGTCCTGATCGGCGGATCTGCAGCGGAACCTGACCTTCAAATTCCAATTCAAAGTTGACTTTCGCTCCAGCGGCTATTGGTTTGTCCAAGATGACTTCCAATATCGTTTCACTTTCAAAAGTCTTGAGTGTTCTTCCTTCGTATCTGAAGCTTTTGATATGAAGATAACCGTACTCCTCAGGTTTGAGGTTAAAGATGCGATCGGCAACGCGTCCATCGGGATCTACGATCGTTCTGGATCGCACATCCATAGCACTTCCAGGTTGAAAGGCATTGAAATAAAGATGAAAGTATACCTTGTTCAATACATCCGGTGAATTGTTGAAATAGGTGATAAGCTGTTTGCCTTTGTATTGGTGATTGTTGTCGTTCAGATCAACATCTATTTTGTATTCGGCCCTCTGTTGCCATGAAGCACTTTGTGTGGAGGCAATCAGCGCAATCAATATTGCTGAAGTCGTCAGGAAAAATTTCTTCATAGCGCGAAAATATGCAATATTGATGCCTTGGTTGTCAATTGCAAGGTCGGCTTGTGATGAGCGGCAAGGCAACTTATGGGGTTTCAATTACTGCGGTTTCATTGAAGACGCTATCAGACTCAACGTCAATTGTTATTCATACACAAAGTAGCTGTTAGTTTGCAATATGATTCCGCAGAGGCATTTCTCTGCAGGGGATGAATAATTTCTGGAATAAAGAATAATGATGCGAAATTTTGGTTAGATGACTGCCATGAAAAGCGTTTACCTTTTTTTATTGATCACCATAGTTTCAGCTTGTGGAGCTGTTATTCAAAATGATGCTGAAAAGACCAGCCAACACACTGAAGTGTCCCTAAGTGAAACTGACTCCCTGCTCTTACTTTTCAAAGACCATCCGGAATTTTGGTCGGATGGATTTGATTTTCCTGTCGGAAAGCCGGATGCCAAAGGTTATTATAATGCGCAAGCTTTCAGGAAAAACGATCACCTGGGCGATGATTGGAACGGTAGAGGAGGTGGGAATACTGATTTGGGGATACCATTTTCGCCATTTCAAATGGTTATGTCACAGAAGCATTTCAATTTTATGGTGGTTGGGGAAAAGTGATGCGTATCGCTTCATGTTATAAAAATCAGTCGGATTCCAAAATGGTGGAATCGCTCTATGCACACATGACCGAGATGTTTTTCAAAAAGGGTCAATGGGTGAAAAAAGGTCAACCCATCGGAACCATCGGCACTGCCGAGGGAATTTATCTCGCTCACCTCCATCACGAAATCCGCAATGAACCCGGTCTCGACCTCGGCGCCGGCTATTCCAGCGATACTTCTGGATATCTCAATCCCACCCAATTCATCAAATCCCATCGCCACCTCCCTATTTCATCTATCAACTAAGAATGTATGCAGCGATATGAATTATGAAGTATGAATTATGAATTATGAATTATGAATTAGGACCGCGAAAGGAAGTGTATCCGCAATCTCACTACTCAGTACTTCATAATTCAAGTTGGAAATTCGGAACTGTATTCGGTACTATGTATCAAGTATTAAGACCGCGAAAGGAAGTGTATCCGCAATCTCACTACTCAGTACTTCATAATTCAAGTTGGAAATTCGGAACTGTATTCGGTACTATGTATCAAGTATTAAGACCGCGAAAGGAAGTGTATCCGCAATCTCACTACTCAGTACTTCATAATTCAAGTTGGAAATTCGGAACTGTATTCGGTACTATGTATCAAGTATTAAGACCGAGAAAGGAAGTGTATCCGCAATCTCACTACTCACTACTTCATAATTCAAGTTGGAAATTCGGAACTGTATTCGGCACTATGTATCAAGTATTAAGACCGCGAAAGGAAGTGTATCCGCCATCTCACTACTCACTACTTCATAATTCAAATTGGAAATTCGGCAAACTGTATTCGGTACTATGTATCAAGTATTAAGACCGCGAAAGGAAGTGTATCCGCCATCTCACTACTCACTACTTCATAATTCAAGTTGGAAATTCGGAACTGTATTCGGTACTATGTATCAAGTATTAAGACCGCGAAAGGAAGTGTATCCGCCATCTCACTACTCACTACTTCATAATTCAAGTTGGAAATTCGGAACTGTATTCGGTACTATGTATCAAGTATTAAGACCGCGAAAGGAAGTGTATCCGCAATCTCACTACTCAGTACTTCATAATTCAAGTTGGAAATTCGGAACTGTATTCGGTACTATGTATCAAGTATTAAGACCGCGAAAGGAAGTGTATCCGCCATCTCACTGCTCACTACTTCATAATTCAAATTGGAAATTCGGAACTGTATTCGGTACTATGTATCAAGTATTAAGACCGCGAAAGGAAGTGTATCCGCCATCTCACTACTCACTACTCACTACTTCATAATTCAAGTTGGAAATTCGGCAAACTGTATTCGGTACTATGTATCAAGTATTAAGACCGCGAAAGGAAGTGTATCCGCAATCTCACTACTCACTACTCACTACTTCATAATTCATACTTCATACTTCATAATTCATAATTCATAATTCATAATTGATGCCTCATGTTTCCGTAAACTGCATATCCTTCCCAAACGTTTCCGGGATAAAAAACAAAGAGACGAATGCAAGTCCGATACACACAATTCCGACGATTAGAGCGGAATTGATATTGCCCATCGTTGCTTCCAGTGATTTATAGGACAAAGTGATGGGAACAACGGCTCCACGAACGAAATTGGGGACAGTAGTGGTTACGGTGGCGCGTATGTTGGTGCCAAATGATTCAGATGCCATCGTGACAAACAATGCCCAATATCCTGTTGCCGTTCCGATGAGGAAACAGAACATGTAATAGGTTGATGTACTCATGTTTTGCAAATACAAGAAGAGCACCGTTACAACTGATGTAAAGAAGAGATACAGAAAGACAATTTTTTGCGGCTTTTGAAAATTTGACTCAACAACCCACTCAATAAATCTCCAAATGACAGTCCGATATACGCATACATGATGGCAAAACCAATGTTGACCGTTTCACCCTGGACATGATTTGTAGCGGCGAATTTTTCACTGAATTTAATTAAGACACCAATGGAATACCATACGGGCAATCCAATCAAAATTGAAGCAAGGTATCGTCTGAATCTTTTGCCCTGTCTGAGCAATATGAAAAAATTTCCCTTACTGACATTGGATTTTTTGACATCATCAAACATTCCGCTTTCGAATGTACCCATCCTGAGAGCGAGTAGGAGCAATCCAAGACTTCCACCGATGATGTACATGATTTGCCAATTCTGTAGACCAAAGAGTTCCAATTTCATTTTACTGATGAGGGCTGCGGCTACGGCGCCCAACGCGCCCATGGTCACGATGACCATAGTTCCATACCCTCTTTTTTCTTTGTGCATGATTTCGCTGACGAGTGTAATGGCAGCCCCCAATTCACCAGCCAATCCCAAACCCGCAACAAACCTTACCATACTATAAGTGGTCATATCTGTAACAAATGCATTCGCGAGATTGGCCAACGAATAGATCAAAATAGAACCGAATAAAATGTTTTTTCTTCCTTTGGTATCGCCAATAATTCCCCAGAACAATCCACCAACCAACATCCCTGTCATTTGCCAGAGAAATAAGGTGTAGTCGTATTTATCCACTAGCGCTGCGTCGGTGATACCTAAGCCACGTATGCTCTGTTTGCTTACAATATTGAACAATTGCAAATCATAGATATCTACAAAATAGCCGAGTGATGCTACAAGTACGGTGAGCCAAATGGCTTTTTTGGAAGGGTTTTTCATAGATCAGATCGTTTCAAGTATTTCCATACGTGCGCATGGATCCTGATTGAGCATGGCGACAGTCGCATAGTAAAAATCAGGATGTTGGGTTCTGAATTCTTTAGGTTGTTCGAAAAAGGTTTCTACAGTTACTGCCCACATTTCATGGATGTTGGTTGCTCCGTACTTTCTGAAAAAATGGGTTTCCTGTGTTCGGATTTCAGTCATCATTCTTTCGCCTATGTACCTCCATTTTTTCCATGGTGATACATATTGAAAGTGCTGGTATTCGATCATCATCGCATGCGCAAATTCATGCAATCCAACGTGAAGTTTGTCGTCATCGTCTTCATGTCCTTCTTCGAAATGTTGCCACGAAATGAATATCCGACCATTGCCAAGTGTCAAGCCTTTTACTTCTTGTTCCAATAATTTGGAATGAAAAGTTGATGGATAAATATGAATGAGTTCAAACGACGGCAATTCAAAATTTTTCTTCAGACCAAAGGTGAGCTGCCAGTGTCGCACTCAGAATGATCTCATGTTTGTCTTCCAGCACGAAATCTTCCATGCCATGAAAAGTTTTCGATTTTCTGATATAATAAGTCCGATTCGCGAACTCATACTTTTCAGCCGTGGTCAGTTTTTGATACCAGGGAAATCGTGTTTTTAAGGTGTTTACAATGTCAGCGAGATATTGTGCATTGGATACATCTTCATCCAATTCGTAGCTGCTAAGTCCGGGTTTGCGACCATGTTTGATGCGGTTTTTCCATCTGGCATACATGTCAGGAAAAACGAAAAAATAAAAGATCAGAGCGATGATGATGATGAAGGCTGGTGCCATGATGATCTGGTGAAATATCGGTCTATTGGCGCAATATACATGCAGAGCAATAAATCACTTCGATTTTGATCCGGGTTTGGTATAGATGATGAGTTTTTGTCCTGGTTTGATATTCTCACTGCACTTGTTCCATTTCATGATATCCTTTTCCGTGACTCCCGGGTATTTGCGGGCAATGGTCCAAAGCGAATCTCCCGATTTGACGGTGTACGTCACTTTTTTTTCACCCTGATCGGATGATTTTTTGTCACGATAGGCCTTGGCTATCTTCTTTTCATAGGTGTCCTTGTCACCGCCAAGGTCAATGATGGCCTGATATTGAGCTATAGCACCATTGAAGTCCTTTTTTTTGATACATGCTGTTGCTTGTTGTTCCAGTTTTTCAATTTGATCTTCCAGTGGATTGGAAACAGGCTGTATGACTTCAACATGGGGGGCATTTGCGATGGTGTCCTTCTGATGCGGCTTTTCCTCAGCTGGTTTAATGTCTGTTTTGGGTTGTTCTACTTTGACGGTTTTGGTGCGTATTATCTTTAGTTTTTTACCTTTTGAAATCTTATCACTCTTGAGGTTGTTCCATTTCTTGAGCTGCTTCACAGGGACTTTGTACTTCTCGGCGATTTTACCCAGTGAGTCACCTCTTTTGACTTTGTAATAAATCACTTCTTCTACTTCTTCCGTAACAACTGTCGCTACCATAATTGGCGGTGTCCATTGATACACACTATCTGCAAGGGCTTCAAATTTGAGTGCCTCAACTTTGTCCAACATAAAAGCTACCTTGCGGTATCCAACTGGAATGGTGTTGCCGATATACACTGGATTCATGCCACGAAGCGCATTCAGATCCTTCCTAACACATGCACCAATGCATCTTTTCGCGTTTCTTTTTGCACAACAAGAGCATCATATTGCCCCATGATGTCGAAATAACTGTTGAGGTGATTGGTTAATCTCGCCGAGGTTACCAGTGACTTTGTATAAGCATAACACAATATCAATTGCCTCATATCCGAATTCAATCCATCGATCAAATCTTGTCCCTGAACTGTGCTGGGGATGCTTTCTACGTATGGAACTCCTCCATAATAGGCGAGAATCGTGCGAAGGTGATCGCCCTGATAACGTGTATTGAGTTCTTTCAGATAAGTCAGTGCTGCTTTGGAAGAAAAATCACCACCATTGCGCTCATCAATGAGTGAGTCGATGCGAAGGTGTTGCCTTCGTGCTACGAGATAATCCATCGCCCAAAGTCCGGAATAATTGTTCGTACTGCGGTAAGATTGGTTGCACCCTGACAATATCAACGGAAAATAACGGTAGTCTTCATGTAGACTTAAGTCTTCAATTTGCTTGCGGAACAAAGGGAAATAAAGGTCACACAAAGACATCAGTGAGAAAAATCGCGTACAACCACTTTCTGGAAAATAGAGTTGATGTAATGCAATGAGCTCTGATTCATTCATCGTGATCGTCGCTCCGAATAATTCATATTGCGTGGTTTCCGGCAATTTCCAACCGTATTTATTGGCTTTACAATCAAATGCATTCGGATTGATCTC
>JADKIZ010000022.1 GCA_016722445.1 Flavobacteriales bacterium
GATTTGGATCGCAATATCAGGACCGATGCTATGCTCACGTAATTTCGTTACCAAAAAAAGAACTATTGCCATGAAATTAAACGACAGATCAATTGGCTACATCATTGTTATGGCAGTAAGCTGTCTGATGTGGATCGCAATTATTTCAATAATCATACACCTTTACAACAAATGAGAGTAGAAAAATCAACGTGGAAAGATCGCCTTGACAACCTGATCAACAGAAGAAAAGAGGTCGGGCATACAAATGACAATTTCAGAACCGAATCCCCGGTTGCAGACTATGCAGCGCACATGAGAAAGGTGCATATTGGAAATACGCTTCTCGATGTAGGTTGTGGATCTTGTTATCTCAAAGGGTGCATTCCAGAAGAAGTGAAGTATTACGGCCTTGACGCGGTACCTTTATCGGAAGATGTATTTCACGGAATGATCGAAGAAGATCACGTTGTGAATCACTTTACACTGATGAAGACCATCGACACCGTTTGCGCATTTGCCGTAATGGATGGATGTCAGGATTTTGACCTTGCTTGTCAGAACATCAAGAGAATTGCAAAAAGGAATGTAGTTTTTCTGACAGGAATAGGAATTGAAGCAGACGAATTCCACACTCACAAGCTGGAGATTTCGGACTTCAATCGGAATTTCAATGATTGGGAAAGCACGGTTTGGCAGATAGCACCAAAGGTTTACTTACTCGAATACAGAAGGCCATGAAAGTCCTATTCATCAACCACGTAGATTATGCAAATCTTTGCTACAATCTGTCTAAGTCACTCAGGTCAATTGGCGTACAATCAGAATCATTGACGCTGAAACCGCATCAATTTGGCTATACGGAGCAATCCACAAGAGTTTCACAGGCCCAAATGATGGAAGCTATCAAAAATGCTGAATGTGTTATTATTGGCCACTCATTTGCAAAATTTGTTGACTGGATACCAAAATCTAAAAGGGTCTTCGTTATCCACACAGGAACCAGGTACAGGCAGGATTCTGAAAATCTCAATGCCATATTCGATAAAGTTGTGGAAAGGACATTTACCGATTCACCAGAGTTCATGGAATTGGGGGCAAAACTTGTGACCTATGTAGCCACTGCGATTGATACCGAAAAGATTCAGCAGAAGAAAAATACCGGGTGGAGGATAAAATTTGCGCACTATCCTTCGAATCCAGAGGTGAAAGGGACAAGTAAAATCGTTCGCATGATGTCGCAATTGGACGCAGATTTCGAGACCTCAAACAAAAGACTTCACCACGAAGAAAACCTTCGAAGAATGTCAAAGTGTGATGTTTACATTGAAATGTTCGCCACCGAACAAAATGGAAAGATTTACGGCAATGCTGGAGTAACCGCATGGGAGGCGGCAGCAATGGGAAAACCAGTGATCACCAACTTTCTTCACGATTACGTGTACCGGAAGGCTTATGGTGAACTACCATTTTTCATCGCGAATTCAGAAATTGAATTCAATCTGAAAGTTGAAAACCTTAATGCACTTGACAGGGTTGATTACAAATTACTTTCTGACTTCGTTCGAAATACGATCGTGGAAAGACATTCATTTGAGGCAACAGGCAGATATTTACTTCAATACTTACAATGATGGAAGAAAAACCAGAAATAACAGAGGTTCATCCGGGCATGAAGATCAAAGTAATGGTCGAAATTAACAATGGAAAACCAACATATTCGAAGAAATACAGATCATGGAAGGAACCACGAACATTCACGGTTGTTCTTCGTGATGGTGAATATTGGTGTGAGTGCTTTGAGATCAAAAGAAACATGAAATATGAACTTCGAAAGTTCAAATTGAAACCAAGTTTACAGCCTAAAAATCAAAATAATAACCCGAAAAATAAGTAGTTATGTCAGAAGAACTAAAATACCCCCATGAGTGGTTTGAACTACTCAAAAGCGAAATTCCTCAACCTTTCAGATTTGAGATTGAGGATAATCTTAATAAGGAATTCGCTAATTATGAAAAATGTGCAAAAATTGATGTTTCTATTCAATGCCATGGACTGGATGGGACCACAAGTTGAATCCATTGACTATTGGTGTAATGTATACACGCATGCGATCGTAAAGACAGTGAACCAACAACTCGCGGATCGGGTAAACAAGCAGCGATTGGATGCGTTGGAAGATAGGCGACACGCTTTACTCTACCACCGGAGATGGAAGGAAGAAGGAATCAAGGACTAATACACAATGGAAATAGTCGTAATGGATAAGGAAAAACTCATTCACAATGGAAATGAATATTGAATTTTGGATACAAACTCAAACCAAAGTATTGGGAGGAAGAAACTTCAAAACAAAAACAGAAATCATGAAATGGTGGCATGGAAGGGAACGCAATGAAAGCGTTGCCGAAATTTATCAAATTAGAGTTCCGTAAAGCAGTTATCGGACATCAATCAGAACATCTTTCATGGAGATGACGACGCGACAATTCAAAACGCAATCGAATTACTAAAGTCCAAAGGCTACAAAATCCTCAAGCCAACTACGAACTACGAAAAATATGAACAAAATCACAATAGTAACCTGCGTATGGAAAAGAAAAACTGTTTTCGAATTATGCCTTCAGAATTGGACGAGTCTGATTCCGAAGCCAGAAATAATAGTGATGGGGTCAGAAGGCGACGAGTGCGAACAACTCGCAAAGGAATACGGGTGCCGGTACTCAAAAAGCGAAAATAGACCACTTGGTCGAAAATGGAATAACGCGCTGAAGGCGGCAGGGCATCATGGTATTGACAATGGAACCACTCATTACCTCATCATGGGCTCAGACGATTTGATTTCACAAAAGACCTGGGAGTATTTCCAAACGGTAAAACACGACTTCACAGGGCTAATCGACTTCTATTTTTTCGATACAAAATCAACACAAGTCTGCTATTTCAAAGGTTACACAGAGCACATGAGAAGGCGGGGCCACGCAATAGGAGCCGGAAAACTAATTTCACACCAAGCACTACTGTCAATAGGGT
Organism: Flavobacteriales bacterium; assembly: GCA_016722445.1. Lineage (GTDB taxonomy): Bacteria > Bacteroidota > Bacteroidia > Flavobacteriales_D > Sanyastnellaceae > JAIBBG01. The sequence continues at coordinate 3,013 of JADKIZ010000022.1, forward strand.
TTGAAGGTTTCGAGCCAAAAAGAGAATCTGCACTAGATTTCGACATCGACAACAAATTATTCGCCCAAGGATTCAAGCTAAACCTCATCAAACTAGATCAAACGGGGGGAATCTGCATCGACATAAAAACAACCGACAACATGCACAAATTCCGAGTCTATCCAAACTCAATCGTTTACCCTTTTGATGTGCTTCAAAAAAAAGATTCGGATATTTGGCAAATGATTCGAGATTTCAAAGGTTCAAAAATTTAATCTGAAAAATATAACTATCTTTGAATTAGTCAATTAAGGTTATGGCTAAGAAAAAAAGCGGCGAAAAATCAAACCCCGACCAAACCCCGAAAAAAAAACGAACGGGCAGAGGTGCTATGAATGGCAACGAGACAGGCGTCAGCTTTACCAAGGAAAACCAACCATCATCAGAAGCAAAAAAGGCCGGATGGGCTCGTAAAAACGGCCTGAAAGAAATGATGTCCATTGTACCTAATCCAAAGGCAGACAGAAAGTTATCTGCCATGATGAACAAGGTTGCTAAATTCTTCGAGATACCAGTAACAGAGGTAACTATCAGACTTATGATGGATTACCGGATGCATCTTGAAGCCGCTCACAACGGTAATGTCCACGCTTACAAGGTAGTAACCGAACGAATTGAGGGTAAACCAAGGATGCAAGGTTGGGACGCACCACCACCAATAACACCAGACGAAGAAGTTGTTCGAAGAAAATCGACCATTGATTTCGGAGATGGGATCACTTTTGAGATATAGTTATTCAGTCTATTTTATTTTGAGTAAAATAGCCTACAAATAGTTTTTTAGGCTATGTTTGCTTCCTAAAACAAAAACACATGTCAAAATTCAAAAGGGCGTGCAGGTTGTTATCGTTGAATGACGACACTGCTGAATCATTGAGAAATGCACTTCTCGAAGATGAAAGGACTAAACTCGAATTGAAACAAGCGAAATTACAAGCGGTTGTCAAAGCAGCAGAAGCGGTTAATGATATTGCCCGCAAGTACTTGGATAATTCGAAGTCCACAGTTGAAAAACTGAAAACCAAACTTCACGAAGCAACACCGGAAGAACTCAGAGAAGGTTTTGAATATGCGATTATAAATCGTGGTGGATTCAGGTGTGATCATAAAACACACTATTGGATAAAGTCGATGCAGCCGAAAAACGATTGAATGCAATCAACCTATTGAAGTCAGAAGGCTATAAAGTTTTAAAACCAACAACCAAATACCATCCTGTGTAATGGCAGCACCAAAGAAACCAGAGGGCGAAAAGATTGAACAGATTAAAGTTCACGTCCGCAAATCCGAAAAGGAAATCTACACACGAAAGTTGTTTGAAGGCTGGATGGAGCAACACAGGATGAAAGAAGGTCCAGAATTCATGAAAAATGAAAGTCAGGCAGATCACAACAACCGAATGGAGTTGTATAAACCTATTCTCAAATCCTACACTGAAAACGAACAGGCTTTGATTGACATCGTAATTTCCGCTTATCGCAAGTCAACGAATCAAATCCAGTTTATCAACCGAGTTAAAACATTGAAGTAGTCATTACATTTGCCCCGTTGTCTTTATGCTTTGACATAACGATTCATTATTGATTGACAGGCACTGGTTAACGAACTGGTGCCTTGTCTTTTATACCTTTGTCCAATGAATGACGAACAAAAACCCCTTTTGAAGAAATTTGGACAATCGAAATTCGCAGAGTTTGTCCGTGAAAAAGTGAAGCCTGTTATTGGTGATGTGCTTGAAGTCGTCGGAGACATAACCGGAAAAGAATCGATCGAAAGAGTAGGTCAGCTTCTGAACGACCGAAAAGAATCAAATGATCAGGCCAAAGCACTGTCATGGGAATTTGAAAAGTATAAGCTGGAATGGCAGCTTGAACTAGAATCGATGAGAATGCAGCATGGACTTGAAGAATTGAAAGCCGAGAATGCAGATCGAGCAAGTGCCAGGAGCAGGGAAATTGATTTCATGAAGGCATCCGGTGGAAAGAGGGATTGGATCCAAGGATCTATTGCGATATTCATCATGATTGTTACGGCCTACATGATCATTTTTTTGTCATTCTGGGAGGTTCCAAAGTCAAATGAAAGGCTGTTTGATATGCTGCTTGGTGGTATGGTAGTATCATCGTTCATTGGCCTTCGGGAGTTTTACTTCGGAAGTAGTAAGAGCAGCCATAGGAAAGATGAGACCATCAGTAAATTGACCAAAACACAATGAAGCGGTTTCGTCTGACTGATAACTTCTACCTGGATGAGTTCGTTTGCCCCGGCATTTATTCGCAGTACGGGAGCAGGTCGGTGTATTTCTTGGATGCACGCATAGTCACCGGCATGCAGTTCATTCGAGAACAAATTGGAAAGCCAATACACATCAATAATTGGTGGGACGGCGGACCACTTGATGAAAGAGGGCTCAGAGAATTCAAAACAAAGACAGGGGCGAAGTTTTCTCAGCATAAATTCGGCAGGGCGGTTGACTCAAACATTGTGGGAACATCGGTGAAGGATTACTTCGAGTTTGTCATGAGTCATGAAAAGTATTTGATCGAAAACCAACTTATCACGACAATTGAGAATATTTCATTTACCAAAACATGGTTACATTGCGACTGTAGATATACCGGACTTGACCATATTTTAATCGTAAACCCATAAATAAATCAATATGAAAGATTACTATCTCTACCAAATCTCGGATGCGGTTGAAGAACAAATCAATGTTTCTCAACTTATCTGTGTGGCCTCAATGACTAAGGTCAATGGTCAAACCATCATGGACACCAATGAACAACCTGCACTTGAACTATTCAATGAAAAATCGATTGAAGCAGTTCAGGGTGGCTGGAACATTCTCGACGGCAGAACTCCTGTGGCTTTCGTTGAGATCACAGAAGAAGGTTGTGACTACCGTTACTACAACCGCGCGAATAAACATCTTGCAACCGTTGTGAAGTGTTTAGTGTTCGCTGACAGTTCAGTGGATGGAATTGTAAATCCAGGACTTCAAATCGAAGTTTCAAATGGCGTTGCAACATGCACCAACATCACGACTATCAACGGACAACTTTGGTCCGATGCTCAGGCAAACAGGGCCATCCAAATGAAAGGATTCCACTATGTGGTGACGAAGGTGAGTGATGGCAACTTCGGTTCCGTGAAGTATCTTCTTGAAGGCAATGGTTATAATCAGCTTGGCGCAAGTAGAAAAGAGTTCGTGACTATTGCAAAACAAGCAGGACCAAATGTTGATTACGTTTGGACTGCAAAAGACCAAGCAGACGCCGAAGAAGAAGTGCTTGCATTCAACTTCATCGCTGCGGTGAAGAACGAGAGTTCATACCTGAGAATCAACTTTTCACAAATCTTCAATTCATAAGATCATGTATACAACAAAACAGGCTCTTGCCTATATCCAAACAGCAATGGGAATCAATCCTATTGACTACAAATGCACGATGCGTGAAATGTTCTTTGTTGACACAAAGACTGGAAAAGCGACATTCAATAATGCGCTACCATCGGCAGATGAGCGAATCAACATGACGTTGAATACTTCATGGGATTCAATTGTAACTAATACAGACGGATCGGTTACGTTGAGAAGAACAATGAAGTACAGTGGTAAAAACTATCAAGTGGTTACCACGCTGACCAATGTTGGTGGAATGAAGATCCGAATTTCAAACTATATGCAGCTCTTTGACCAGTTGATTTCTGCCAATCAAAACACCAATCTTGCCTCAATATCTCAGGCACGAACAAAATTCAACATGGCTGGAGACACGATTGAAGACGTGATTCATACAATGGCAACGGCTACCAGCACGTACAATTTTGATCCGTACGAGTTTGCATCCGGCGAATTGACAATTCAGATTATGACCTCTCCAGGAACCAAGGCTGGAAGATTGAAGTTGACAGGAACGCTGCATAGAAACGGTTCGCCAATCACTCATGACAAAATGCGTTGGGAAGTATGGCCGGGAACCGCTCCGACAGGACTTCCAAACACCACATCAAACCGTAATGCTTCGGCTCAGTTTCCAACATCGAATTCATTTGAGATCACAACAGACCTCAGAGATCGAACCGCTTATCCTATCATGGGATCAGGTGAAATCAGAGTAGTTTGTATGGCCTCGACAAAAGAAAGCGATGGAGATGTTGTGCAGGTACTTGCTGAGAAGATTATCAGTTCTCCTGTTCTTCAGACATTTAACTATTTCGGATTGTAATTGATTCTGAAAAATGAAGAAAGGGGTAATTTTTTGTTACCCCTTTTTTTATTGCATGAACTTATATACATTTGAACCCATAAAACAAAATAACCATGTTTGGAGCAAAGCACGATCATACACACTTTCACTTTCATGGTGATAACAGTTCAATTCATAAAACCCTCAAAAAAATCCTCATGACACAAGAAGAAGCAGTTGCAAAAATCAACGCACTTACAGCACAGACACAAAAGTCAAATGCTGAAATCAGCCAAAAATTGACCGAACTTTCAGACGCCATTGCCGCAGCAGGTAATGTGACGCCGGAAGTTGAAGCAGCCCTTGCTGGACTTGCATCGGTAGTACAGGCAAATGACGACCTCATTGCTGATGCACCGACTGAATAACCAGCTCCGGTTGATCCTACAGCATAATCGTACTGAGTATTCTCAGAGTTAAGGTTATCATAGAATGGAAATTTTTAGGAATGCAAAAAGCCGTCAAACGTGACGGCTTTTTCTTTTGTCTAAATTTGCATCCGATGGTAACAGCAAGTTTCACAGATCCGCGTCAAGAAAAACACAGGAAGATTATCAAATCGGTTTTGAAGGCATGCAGTAATTCTCAACAACTTCAACTTGCAAAAAAAGCCATTGTTGAAACCAGTGAAGGAAGCCAGGAACGAATCGCGCTTGCTGAAAAGATTGACAGGCTTCAGCCATTAGTTGACAACGAACTCAAATATTTCTATGCTGGAGGCGCAATCAGAGGTGGAAAGACTTTTGTTTTCATTGCTTTGATGTCAGCACTTTGCAAAATCTATCCAAAGTCAAGATGGATCATCATTCGAAAATCAACAGCTGTTCTTCAAAAGACATCAATTCCATCGAGTGAACTCGTATTGAAAAATTCTGAAGGTCTGTATTGGAAACGAAGCGACAAGGAATACTTCGTACAATTTCCAAACGGATCGAGAATTTACTTCATGTCGGAAGGTTATGATTCAGATAAAAACCTGACAAAATTCCTGGGTCTTGAATGTAATGGTGTTCTACTTGAACAGATGGAAGAATTGCAGGAGAAGACCTACGTGATGGTTAAGACACGTCTTGGATCATGGCTTGGTGTCGAAGGTCCCATGCCTCCATCACTTCTTTTTGGAACTTTCAATCCAACATTCGGATGGGTAAAAAAACAGATTTACGATCTGCACAAAAAAGGAAAATTGGACAAGCACACCAATTTCACTGAACTCTTACCTAATAACAATCCTTTTGTAACAGATGACCAGTTTAGAAACTGGGAGACTTTGCCACCGGATGAATACGCAAGGTTGATCAAAGGAATGTGGGACATTGAAGTGAAAGGCCAATTCATGAACCAATTCTCAAAAGATCGTCATGTTGCTCACCGGGATATTCCACTCAATTGGAAGCTCGATATTATTCTTTCATTCGACTTCAACGTTGATCCAATGACCTGCGTAATAGGTCAAACAAACTACATTGATTCAATATTTTTTGTAAGTGAAATCAGACAGCCGGACTCAGATACTTATGCGATGTGTGCGGCGATAAAAGGATTGATTGCCGGACGTGAACACACCGTTAAAGTAACCGGAGATGCTTCGGGTAAAAACCGGATGTCAGGTACCAGAGGCCACATTAACCAATATCAAATCATCAAAGAGCAGCTAGGCTTATCTTGGGAGCAGTTCATGGTTCCTTCTGTGAATCCTGGAATAGCAGATAGCCGTACTTTCTGCAATGCGTTACTCTACAGATTGCCGACAATACTTTTTTCACCCGGCATGGAACACACCATAAACGATATGATGTTTACGCTGTGTGCAACCAATAAAGACGGTGACTTGGAGATCAAGAAAACCGGAATGAATGAGTTTTTGAGCATCGACAATAAGCATATCGGGCACCTATGCGATTGTGTGCGCTACTTCCTTCACACTACATTTACAGACTATTTAGAAATACCAAAATCATGACGACAACGCTTTTCATTCTCACAATTCTGTTTCTATCCACCACCATCATTTTTTTCAAACCTTGGATAAACGACAGAATCAAAGCAAGCAAATTCGCAGCCACATACCGATCATCACAATCGCCGATCGAGATTATTTATATCGACAAACTTGGAAATAAGTGGTACGGATATAAATCACTTTTCGACATGAAGCAGAAAAGAGCTGATAGAGCTAAGATCGCTGCACTTATGGCTGAACTATGTATGACCACGGACAGACATTCGAAATACTGTGCAGATATCAGAGGCTTCATGAATCAAAAGAATCTTGTTCGTGCTGCGGGTCTCCTCGATGAGATGGAAAGGAGAACAACATGGGCTGCTGAGCCAGAAACACTTCGTGATCTTGCTCACGTATTCACTTTATTACACGGTGAAGATCCATCAGAAGCCAATCCTTTTTGGAAGGAAAAGAAACTGGAAATTTGGAAACAAGATCCAGACTGTGAGGCTTTTTTTTTGACTATGGCATTCAAAGTGGTCAGACACTTGGAACTATCATCAGAAACGGATTTGCTGAACTATTTGAATCTCAAAGCAGCGGAAGACGCTCTGTCGACGGCTTCAGCCCGGGCCTTTTAGACCTTACTTTATCCAAGGAAATTGATCAGGAGAACTACATTTTGAGTGGTCAAGTTGCCTCTGAACAAAACCTTATTGAGTCATTTACGGTGTGGGAATATTATTCACGACTTTTGTCGTACGTAAAAACCCACAAATCAGATGGCTGAAAAAGTAAACAAACTGATTTTTGAAACTGAGTTTAAAAGCACAGGTGACCTTGCTGCATCGGCTCAGAAGATTGAAGAATACAAAAAAGAGGTATCACAGGCAACGGCAGGAACACTGCAATTTGTCGAGGCTGAGAAGAAACTAGAAAAGGCTGCTGCGCAAACTGGTGTTGTTATTTCCACTGAGACGAAAAAAGTCACAGATTTGGAGAACACATTCAAAAAAGCTGGCGATGCAATGGGTAAACTTGGACAGACCAATACCCTAAAAAATCTTCCGATTACTTTGGAAGGTGCCACAAAAAAGGTAAAAGAATTCACAAGTGAGATACTGAAAGTTGGTGCTTCTGGTGGCAACATTGATGTTGTTACAAAAAAGATGGAGGCATTTCTCAATACGCTTCCTGATGACATTCGAAACAACGTGCTTGATCAACTTGGAAACGATGCTTCAAGGCTTGCCAATACAATAGATAAGCCAACGGCTAGACTTCGTGAACTCAAAAGATTGATTTTAACCGAAACAGATCCGGTCGTTATTAAAAGGCTACAAATAGAAGCTGGTAAACTTCAAGATGAAATTGGCGATACAAATGAACTGATCAAAGCATTATCATCAGATACATTTTTTGCTGATACTTTGGTTGAAGGTGTTCAGTCTGCAACAGGTGTATTTGCCACATTCCAAGGTGTAACAGGATTATTGGCCGAAGATCAACAAGCATTTGCCGAAGCGAGTGCAAAAGCACAATCAGCACTTGCATTGCTTCAAGGTGTACAACAGATTTCGAATGCACTGAAAAAAGAAGACAACATCATTACCCGTGCTCAAATAGTCGCTCAACGTGCATACGCTTTAGTTGTTGGTGAATCTACCGGAGCAATGAAAGGATTCAGAATTGCCCTTGCTTCGACTGGAATAGGTGCATTAATCTTGGCGATTGGATTACTCGTTGCCAACTTCAAAGAAATCAAATCTGCGCTTGGTCTTGGTGTAAATCCAGAACTAGAAAAGTATGCGGTTGCTTCACGTAAAGCATCACAAGCTGCACTTGATTCACTCGAATCATTCAAACAGCAAGAAGAATTCTTAAGAAATTTTGGAGTTACCGATAAAGAGGCGACTGAAACAAAATTAGCGCGGGCAGAAAAAGCAATTCAAAAACTTGATGAACAAGCAAAAAAGGAAGGTGCTATTTTAGAAGACCTAAAGGCAAAGAGGCTGGCCGCTCAAAGTTCACTCAGCGCAAATCCTCTGGAAAATCTATTCAAGGCTGTTACATCTCCCGTTGCCATAACACAGGAAGAAGTTGACCAGCAACAAACGCTTATTGATGACCTTGTTGTTAAACAAAAAGAACTCGCTGTTGAATCAAAATTATATTCTGATGAACTGGTAAAAATCGAACAGGACAAAACCGAGAAGATTCGCGAAGAACTCAAAAAACAGAATGATGATCGTCTCCGGCAGTTATCAGAAGAAGAAAGACACGCTTTAGCACTTGCCGGAATAAATCGTGCTGGTGAAGAAGAACTTCTTAAAATTCGCCTTGATTACGCGAAAAAGAAACAAGCAATTTTGAAGTCAACGCCGGGCATCGATCTTACTACATTGAAAAATGCGGCTAATGTGATAAAGGAGATTGAACTAGAACTTTCCAAAAATCAAGAAGGTAGCATCAAGGCACTTTCTGACAGAGTTTCAAACCTTCGTGAACAGATCACAAGTGAGCTCGTTATTGGATCGGATGAATTCAAAACTGCTATTGACGAATATTTCATCCTTTACAAAGAACTTCAAGAAGCAAATAAGGCTCTTGAACCTGTAGATGTGGAAATATTTGTTCCAGGTTCTCTGAATCAACTTCAACAGGAAGTGGATAGGCTCAATGAGATTATTTCCGGCCTTGCTCCAGACGACGCAGAATTTGCCAGTGCATTAGAAAAACTCAATATCGCAAAAGCAAAACTTAAAGAGCTCAATGACCTGATCAATGCAGAAGCAGAGAAAGACAACACTTCACAGAGACTTCTCGAAATACTCAGCGAAGAAGAAAGACACGCGCTTGCACTCGCTGGTATCAGGAAGAAATCTGAAGAAGATAAACTGAGGATTCAACTTGAATATGCTCAGAAAAGACTTGATGCACTGAAGGCAGAAACAGAACTAAATGAGGTTGAAATTCTCAAAACTGAAAACATCATTTCTGAACTTTCGGAACAGCTTCAGAACTCTATTGGAAAGATCACATTCAAAGACGCTTTCCTTAAATTGTCTGGTGAAATTCAAAGTTTGGTTTCTGAGGTATTCAATGCTTCAAATACTATCATTAACATTCGTCAAAAAGAGAATGACGCTTTGATTTCAATGCAGCAGAAACGTGTAAGTGATGCTGAGAAAATTGCTGATCGCGGTAATGCAAGAATCCTGGAACTCGAACAAAAACGGTTAGAGGATCTTAATAAGGAAAGGGCAAAATTTGTCAGAAGACAACAACAGCTTGCGGCTGCTCAAATTGTCGTTGAATCGCTACTTGCAATTGCTAAGGCTGCTGCTCAGGGTCCTGCCGCTGCTCCGTTTACCATTGCTACAACATTGATCGCTTTAGCTGCCGGACTTGCTTCTGCGCGTGCCACAGCAACAGCGGCCACAAGTGCACAGTCATTCAGAAAAGGTGGTACATCAAAACCGGGTATTGGCGGATATACAGGCGACGGGCCACCAGATGGACAATCACTTGCACTTGGGTCGAAAAACTACGTGTACCACAATCAGGAACACATTACGCCATACGAGGTATTGAGGATCGGAACCAACCGCGATTGGCTTGAAAAAATCCGTCTTGAAAGACTTGACATTGGTCAATTGGTAGCGCAGAAAAACAAAGTTGTTGTTGCTGAGGTTCCATCACAGCATTCAGTAGAAGAAAAGGTTGAAATCAATCTTCATTTGAACTCAAAAGGAATCATTCAAATTGCTGAAAAGAACAACCGAAGAAAGGCTAAAATCAACTTTAGAAAATGAAACTACTCATCAACGGCACTGAAATTCCAAAGTCAGAATACACCGATGGCGACGGACTAACAATTTCTTCGGTAGAAGTATCGACAGTTGGCGCAAAAGAAAAGTCGGTCAGTCAGGAATTTGTATTGTACGGAGCAGCGTATCAGCTTGTATATGACGAAATAATTAACGATCCAAACGGACTGAACAACTTTCTTTCTGTGAAGATTTACGAAGACACTTGTTGCGATACTGACATACTTTTATTCGAAGGAATCATCAGAGGCGACGATGTTGATTGGTGTGTTGACGATTGCTTTTGTACGGTGAACTTCCGGGAGCATACCGAAGAAACAAGGCAAATGGACTGCATCAGGACAACTCTGATCTATGACAACTGGAACAACTTTACTTCACAGTCACACCCAAGAATGGCTTATTGTGTTGAGATGAGACCGGGATTTCTTCAGCACATCATCATAATTCTTGGAATAATCGTCAATCTTATTTTGTTCTTGTGGTTGCCGTTTGCAGCGGCTATTTCATTGATTGTTTCTGCGGTTAATACTATTGCGACAATTCTCAACGGTATTATTCCAGGTGATGGTCCTTTTCCTGATCCATTCATAAACTTCGATGGTGATCAGCAAACCAATTTTTTGCAGGAATACCAAAACTTTATCAGTGCATTAAACCAAAAACTGATTGGATGTGGAAGAAAACATCCTTCACCTCTTGTAAGTAGTTACATCAACAACGTATGCGCGAAGTGTGGTTTAAATTTCTCATCAACAATCTTCAATAATCCTACCTCAGAATACAACAACACGGTTTACTTCTTTGCGCCTGTGAAAATTGGTTCATTGTCATCAACAACCACATGGATTGACGGTAATGAACCCAATATGACTCTGGATATGTTCCTTGACCAAATTATAATTCCGATCAATGGTGATTGGAAAATAATCAACGGAACTCTTTATGTAGAACGAAAGGATTATTTCTATTCGGGTGATGTCTGGGTAAATTATGAGGCTCTGAAAGAAAATAATCTGATTGTTGGAAATAGGCTCTGCATGAATTGGAGGCAGGAACAACGACCTGCATTTGCTCAGTTCAGTTATACACAGGACGCAATTGATCTTGTCGGTAATGAAGCCCTATTGATTAACAGGTACAAAAAAACAGTTGAATGGAACCAACCTGTGAGTGAATTACAATCCGGTCACTTGGACATGAGTTTTCCTTTTGGAGCGGCGAGATTCAGAGGCGACGAAGTTGAAGAAGATGCTCGCAGTATATGAGGCTGCACCATTTGGACTTGGTACCATCATTGGCCAGAACAATCACGTTCTTATTTTACCTCATGGAGTGGCCGCACTTCCAAAATTGATCATTTGGGATGGTGTTGACATACTTCATGGTCGGGTGGAATACAACTACACCTATGGAGCGACAGGACCAGCAGATTTCCTTGGTACTCCAGCCTACAATTGGCCTTGGCTTTTGAACGAATTCAATTGCCTACCGAATACAGCCTATCCAACAGACGAGCAGGAAATGGCCTTGTACGGTCGATTCTGGTCGATCAATAATCCAAAACTGATCATTGACCAAGGAAAGCAATTTAACTTCACGATGTACTACAATTGCGAAAGCCTACAATCAGCACTAGAAGCTGAGTTTGTGCAGCTTCCAAATGGAATCGGTCGCATAACAGGAATGGAAGTAAATTTGTCGGACAAAACGATTAAAGTAACAGGTGATGTATAAACCGCTCATTTTACCTATTTATTGCCACGACGACGATTCCAAGTTGTTGAATGATTTGGGTGTTGAAAAACCAATTCAGGAGCATGATTTAAAGGGTATGGCGTTTTTCACCATAGATGCAATTGAGCCAATTGAAGATGAAAAAGGCGACTACAGTATTCTTTATTGTGGTAATTCATCGTTTTGCACTCCATATCCATTAAGTAAACTACTCGAAATCATTGAAGCATGGCAGCAATAACCGCAACATTCACAATCACGCCGCTCAATCCTGACGGTACTGATAACACGCTACTTCCGGCAATTACAAGTAGTTCAATTCCTACAACGGAATCGATTGATTGGGCCGCAATGGGAATGAATTTCAAACTCGTTGTTGAATGTGAAATTACAGGAACCTATCCAGATTCAACTTCTGCAGATCTTGTTGCCACTTCAATTATTTACAATCCGGCATTCTTCACAGAAAAGTTTTCCGTGTTCTTTCCACCTGGATCAATACCACTTGGTGGTTACATCATACAAATTCCGTCCGGTACCGCAACAACTTATGTTGTCAGTTTATCAGGCCAAGGCAGTAACCTGAACAACAATCAAAATGGTTCATGCGAAGTTGAGGTGATCGATGCAAACAATTTTGTGATTACCCATACATTCAGGCTTTTATCAGATGTTGAGAATTACATTGTAGCCAAACAACTTGACAACTGGACAAGACTTTCCAAGGCATCAAATTACAGCATGGAAGAAGGTTCGATTGATCGCGCATGTGCATACGGCACCGAAAGGTCAATTAACGCAGTTGTGGCTATTCGTCAAAGAGGCAATACAACAATAGTCAGTCCTGAACTTTCAATTCCTTTTTCGGCCTCATTTGACGGTTATCAAAGCAATGGTGACGCTTCAGAAATTCCTTTCACATATTCGATTGAGCTGGTTTCAGATCCGGGAACTGAAATGGATTCTTTGTCGCCATTCGAAAAGAATCTGATCATCATGTCTTTCGAAGATCCATCCAGTATTATTACCACAGATGAGACTGCGGTCATTTTTGTCAAAAGGAACCTCGAAAACAACGTCTCGACATTCGAAAAGGACTTCGATCTTCATGAGGCAAAACTTATTACAACCGGAAGTACATCGCAAATCAGCGGTCCTATTTACGGTCCTGTGACCTATGCGAATAGTGGTGGAATTACCACGATCTCATTTGTAATTGATGGAACCGAACTCGAAAAGGACATCAACTACCAACTTCATGCGGATGTTGTTTATGATCGTGATGTGAGTGATTTCGCTGTACAGCACGTTATGACTTCACTGATGAGGACCGATGGATCTCCTCAAAAAGTTGACTTCACCGTTGAATCAGAATTTTGGACAAGAAACGGTGAACACGCCGAACAATTTGAAGCAGTTGCCGGAGAAAGAGTAACTTCTGTTCTAACCATAAATCGATCTGAATACGATACAGATGCGGCAAGTCCTTGGACAAACTTCAACGATGATATCGACACGGTTTCTGTGAAACTGTACACGGCATCTGGACTTTTAACTGACACGCCTTTTTTCTCAAAATTCATTCAGAAAGACCTAACAGGAAACACTTTCACAAATACTGACTACATCTCCAATGATGTAACGAACGATCCAAGTGATTCCGATGAGGTGCATTTTTGGTTAAAGACATGGAGAATTCCATTTGAAAACTTCCAAGGTCTGGATAACTGGATAGGACAGACGATAACATTCCGGTGGTCTATCACCTTCAAAGATCAACTCAATCCTTCATTCGGTGCGGTTTATTACCTCGACAATGAACTCACAATTCGTGACTATGAACCTTCAGAGTTATCACCAAGCGACGATGTTGTTTCCAATATTCAATTCCTTAATCCTGATACCGGACTTCCGATTTCGAACTGGTGTGATCTCACTTCTGTACTTGTAACCGCTGATATAGTTGATCTGGGAGCAACCACTTACGTGCAGGTTATGGTGGATAAATACCCTCTTGGAGTTTTGATGTACAATGACTATGCACTGACTGAATCTGATCCCGAAACACATACTCTTCCGGCTTATGTTGAAATTGAATCGCTGACATCATCACTGGTTTCTCAACTCGATTCAGAACCAACCGATGGAGCAATTTCTTTCCTTTTGGATATTTCGGATTTGTCGGATGATGAAAAAATGAGAATATTCATACAAGCATACAAAGCATGATCCTCTACGTAGATAAAACCAATCCAACACCAAGTGAAGGAAATAGCCAAGGTTATACGGCTTATCGTGATCTTGGACCAAGGCCAAAGTGTGTGATTTGTGATGATATTCCAGATTGCCCTGATTGTCCAGCAGACCAAGCATACAAAATTCCTGTAGTTGCTGGTGACAAAATATACCGTCAGTTTTGGTTTTCCGACCTGTACAATACCGATCCTGAAGAACCGGAATACGGATGGTATGGAGAAGACAACGATAACTACTACGTGAAAGCTACACTGGAATTTGGTTCTGCTCCTTCAATTGCGCTTGACGATGAATCAATTATTGCTTCACAAAATGTAGGTTATTACAACGGAAGTTTTCAAAATATCGTACTTGACACTACACCGATACTCGAATACATCAATGCTGAAGGTTACGAAGTTGATTGTTTCCGTCTAGTAGTCACTTCATATAAACTTGATATCGGTGATCATTACGTTGTCATTGGAATATTTGATACTCCACCAATCACAGCCGGAAAACCAGAAGGAAGTTATGTGATCATTGGAACCACTTTAAATCAACTCCAAGATGGTATCTGGGTTGGTATTGCTCCGATGAGTGACGGAGATATTGTATTTGCACAAAAGCCGGGGAAATACTACGAATTGAATACCGGGGTTTGGTCTGTTGTCGATCCTGATTCAACAAGAGTTGCAGATCAAACATGTTCAACTGCATGGTATAAATTTCTCATGTGCTCAGAACCATCAATAATCATTGAAGGTGTTTATGGAACACAAGATTGCAATGGATTTTATTATGGACAAACAAGTGCGGAAGCGGCGGCTGGACTTCTTTCATACCGCGACAGGTACAGGATTGAAGCATCGTTTGAACTTCAATCGTTTCCAACTGAAAAAACTACAAATGAAAATGGAGATGTTGCTTCATTCAAACAGAAGGAAAACTGGTTACTGAGGACATTTGTTGGACTTCCAGAATCAATCGCAAGACGTGTAGCAAATTCATTCGCTGCACCACATTTTTATGTGAACAGCAACGAATATCAGACAAACACCGATGTTCGAAAAGTCAATGAACAGGGTTTGCATTGGTTCTTGTCTGTAGTGTTGGAGCGGGTTTCATGTGAAAAACTCAGTGAGTGCAATGATGAAATATTCTTCAATCCGATTGTCGTTTGTGATGAGTGCACAGAAGCAACTTGTGATGAGGTAACAGTATTGAGAGATGGAGTATTTTATGATACTGCACCATGCGGATCAACGATAGATGTTCCTTCTGATTGCGGACCTTCAGACGAGTGCGCAGAAGCAACCGTGCACAATAATTTAAACACCTATTCAGACACCGTTGCCAGTGGTGGTGATTTGACATTGCCATACATACAGGTGACAGAAATAAATGGTTCAAGTTATCCTTATGACTCAGTTACAGATTTTATCTGTTCATGGGTACCGCTTGAAGTTCAAGACCAAGATGGTAACGTGCTTGCAAACGTCAACACATATCCAACAGGTGAAGTAATTACAGTAAACATTCCAGAATGTATTCTCATGGAACATAAAACAACAGCAGAAGTACAAGCATTGATTGATGGTGGTCCTTCGGATGAAAGACTCATTGAAGGAGTTATTTACCACGTTACAGATTTGGCAGGAACAGATTGTGGTGGTTATTTAACAGCACTTTCAGAAGATACACTTTCACTTCATGGTGAGGGTTGTTTCTTGAATCCTGACTTTCAAAGTGTCGGTGATTACTCCGGTGTATTTGGTCTTACAGGAATTGCCTATACCGCAAATCAAGGTGTTTGGTATGCTTTACTAGAACTTACACTTGTCGATGGTGATGTGGTTATTTGGGATGGTAAACATTACCAAGTAACTGATATTGCAACAAGCAACGGTAGTTCACCAAGTAGCGGGTTGAATACCTCGTACACCGAACTTCCAAAATCCAGTGATGGAATGGGTTATGTCGCTGAACAATGCTTCATTGAGTTTGATTGGGATGCGGCAGAAATATTGCTTCGTCAAGACACTCGCGGAAATAACATTTGTAATGCTTCACTTGAATTATTCAGGTTTGGTGATGATGTTTGTCACCACAACACGGTGCTGGGTGTTGCAACATTTGAAAATCTCAATGTGCATGCTGCGCACAATACAAACGTCATTAAGTCTGGATCTGTGCAACTGAACGGCAATGGAAATGCTGAGTTTATCGGCAACACCGTTTATGGATCAAATACTATTGTAACCACTCACCCATCAATCACAGTGAATATTTACAACTGTATTTTCAATTCAACCGGAACCATTACGCTTTATGATGAACCAACAGAGCAAAGTGTGATTGGTAATTTTTCATCAATGATAGGAAGCGTTGACATCACTGGAGATTCTTCAATTGATATGGATGATGTAAAATCCTATGCTGGAATCGTGAATCTAATTTCTTCGAATGCTACTGAGACATGCGACAAAATCATAAATCCACCAACAGGATTTGACTTTGATATTCGCCCGGAAGAAGCATTGGTTGTAACACTAACAGGAACTTCAATAGGTTCGCTTTCGGCCAATGGTCAAATTGTTATGCCAACTGCATCACTTGTGTTGAACGGGTCAAATGGTGAAAATGCGAAATTCCGTGTTCGTCAAATCGGTATTTATTACGCACTTGTACAAATCGACGCAAACAATTCATACCTATAAAAAATGGGAATAGCTAAATCACAATCAGGTGGAGGTGGTTCTTCAATCACTAAAATCACTGCTCAGGTAGACAACACTGCGAACGATACACTTGCAGACGTAACAGGTCTTTCTTTCGTTGTAGAAGCCGGAAAAACATACAGATTTGAATTTGTAATTTCATACAATTCGAGTTCAACCGCTGTTGGTTCGAGATGGACTATAAACGGCCCTGCATTCACAAGGCTTGCATACCGTTCGGCTTATGCGCTTTTATCTACTTCGCAAACGGTTAATTCAGCGGCGAGTACCTATGATTTTCCTGTAGCTGCAAACGGCACAAGTGGTGCAACATCTGGTAATATTGCCGTGATCAAAGGAATCATTACACCATCGGCAAATGGTACGGTAATCGCAAGATTTGCCCGTGAAGGTGCTTTGGGAACGATTTCAGCAATGCCGGATAGCTATGTGGAATATCAGGAAATATAGGTATTTCACGGGAAACTGAAAGTTTATTTGGAAGTTCTGAAAACATTACAATACATTTGCCACGAACAATCAACGGATTGGGTTTCAAGTATTGATTCGTACACTTATTGATGTGAGGTAGCATGAATAAGTGGAGGAGAGTTAAAAGACTTCTCCGAAACGATAAAAGCAATTAAGCCAGCGACTACCTCCGCTGGCTTTTTTGTTGCCCAAAACTTTGCTTCCATTGAGCACTTTGGACTTGGTTGGAAGGCGGCAAATAAAGTGGGCTTAAACAATAAACCGTCACGTAAGGCGGGTGAGGTCGGTTGGATAACGGCAGCGACATAGCCACATAACCTAAGACTGTTGGATTGGCGAACTTAGGCGGGAAGACAAGCATCATACCCGAAGCCAGAGCGAGGCAGATAACGTTTAACGATGGGTGCAAATTCCATGTTCTGCATACATGGATGTGCGATTCCGAAGTATCAGTTTATACTGAAACCATACGGATTGAGGCACAGTCCAAACCCGTTTGCGAGGATGGGAGGACTGTGCTTCAAACCAAAGAAATCGTTTTCCTGAAATCCCTATTTTCAAATACCTACTAATAATGTAATATACTTATTGCGCGAAAAAAAAATCAAAAAAAATGTCAGAAACAAAATCAGTAGTTGAGAACTACGAAAAAATCCAAAAAGCATCTGTAATGGTTGCTGACGATGCTCTATTTTCAACCATTACTCAATTGCTTCTGTACAGACAGATGGTTGCAATTCATATGCTGAAATGTCAAGATGAAGAAGCCTACAAATCACTACAAAACGTTTATGAACGGTCTGAATACCATTTAAAGCAGGTTTTGGCTCTTTAGTGAAGGTAGTGACTTACATTTTATCACAACACAAATCAAATAAAGTGATGAGTGAAGAACAAAATATCAATAACCCACAAAGCCCCGCATTGCAACAAGGTGCTGTTATGCGTTCGTGCGTATTGTGTAACGAAACTTTTAGTAGCAAGGAGAAAGCCTTTTTTTGCCCTCAATGCGAAGATGAAGAATTTGAAGATGATGGCAGGGATGAAGATTTTTACCAAGAGCAACGAGAAAGGGAACTGGAAGAAAGGGCCGCAAATTGCGAATGTGGTGCATGGCAAATGGCAAAAAATGGCGAGGTTATTCATGTGGCAGATTGTTGTTGTGGAGCAGAATAGCAGCATGACGCATAACTACTGTATATGGATGATCCTCTCATCCAGGTACAACTATAAATGATCATTACAAGCGAAAAACCCCGAAATTAATCGGGGCTTTTCTTTTTTCACCCAAATCTAAATTTCTCATTACTTTTGCCTCAGTTCCATGCCGGGAACTTTGTGGCAAAATAATCGGTGAGCCATACAATCACCATCAAACAGAATTACAATCGTAATCCTATCAAAAATGGCTTGTAACCCGAATTGTGTTATTGACATAGCCACACTGACGCTGGATTCCTGTCAAATCGTTTTACGAAAAGGTTCAATCCGAAACTTCGCGTTTCAAGATTGTAAATCTCCGTTTACCGATGTATCAGGAGAAGGAATCGAAGATATTGCTGCATGGGAAGCTGCACTTGCCGCTGATCCTCCAACAATCTTCGTGAGCGGTGAACTTTTGGCATCAAAACCAAAAGGATCTGTTCAGAAATTCCGCGCAAGTGGATGTCGTCCTGAGATCGTTCAAAGCCAGACACAGACAATCAACTTCAAAGACTACAATGCCGACACAACTGGATTGAGCGAATTCGCTTTCTGGAATTCAATCTTTACCAATTATGCCGGACTGAATCTCATGGTTATCACTTGCGACGAGCTCGTGTATTTCTATGAATCAGGCGACTGGTCAATTGAAGTAGATAACGTCATTGCGGAAAATTTGGACGAGGCAAACTACATGGAAGGTATTATCACAATCAGTCAAACTGGTATGGTAGTTCCTGTAAGTGTACCTGGTATAACTGACATTCTTTAATCCGTATGGATATAGAAACAGAGTACATACCAAATTTCGATTCATACCCTCAACCTGCAGCAAAAAAACTGTGGGTTGAGGACTATGATCGTATGATCGTTCACACTCAGGGTAAACCATCATCGAGGCTAATCAACACGCGCAGACCTAATGAATCTGAAGATGTCAAGAAATACCGAATTGACAATTTTCGTCCGGTAACACAGGCAGCATTTAATCAGGCTTCTGACAATGCAAAGCGCGTTTTGTCTCATTCTTCTGTAGAAGTGATTTACCCAGATAAAATCAAAGACTTCATGTTTTCCGATTCATTCAATGGAACAGATTACATGAACTACAAAAAAAATTACTACTTCGACAAAATGATTGACGCCGCCAATGCTTTTATGGTATGGTGGCCGGTTGGTCAAATTGGAGACGTAACAAAACAGGTTTCAGTAGAACCGATCATTGTAATGCCAGAAGATGTTGTGCATGCAACTGATGAGGTATTCACATTTTTATCTTCTGAAAAATCTTGGGTTGAGGTTGGTCAAGGTGAATCGGCACCGATAGGACAGGTCTTTTACATCATTGGAGAAAAGGAAATTTGGAAGAAATCTCAGGTTGGAAGAATAGACAGCATCGAGTTTGAATATGCGATATACGCGGTTAATCCATGCGGTTATGTTTACCCTTATCAACTCGGAGGCAAAGAAACCATCGTTGAAATTGAAGGTAAAAACAGATATGGTCAGGATGATGAAATTGAGGTAAAGTATTTCAAGAGTTTCTTTTCGCATGCACTGGCATACGCAGATGAGTGCTTGGCCAGATTCTCAGACAATCAAGGTGTTGCTGTGAGATGTTCTTCTCCACTCATGGAAGTTGAATCGGTAAAATGCACTGCCGGATGTAAGAATGGATTTGTTGAAATGTGGGATTCTGAGAAGAAAAAAATGCTTGGAACCACAGCGTGCGAAACTTGTCACGGTAGAGGCAAAGTTCCAATTACCGGAAGTCCATACGGAGTAATTACAAGGCCGGAACGGCAGAAAGGAGTTGGTGAATTCGACAACACTGATATTCCAACAGTACGCTTCATTCACCCAGAAGTTGGGATCCTCGATTACTCAGATCGCACTTGGCAGGACTACCTAAAAATGACAAAAGACTCGCTTGCGCTTCTCAGGATTGATCAGGCGCAAAGCGGAGCTGCAAAAGAAATTGACCGGGAAAATCAACTTTCTGTTCTTGATGTTTTGGCAGCGTATCTCTACAAAGGTTCAGTTGTTCAAGACCTAATGATCATTCATAAATTTCTATATCCATCGCTTGATTTTCCGCAGGTAACTATAAATCTTCCATCGTCATTTATCATCAAAAGTCCTGGCGAAATATTGGAGGACATCAAAATTTTGAGAGATCAGGGCGCGCCGGATTTCATCATCATTGAAAAAACCAGAGAATACATTCAGAAGGCTTATGGTTCAGACCAGTTCAGAATGAAAATCTTTGATGTATTGGTTGCGCTTGATCCTGTATTTATCAAAACACAAAACGAGATTTCTCAACTCGTTTCTTCAACCGTGATAACCAATGAACAGGCAACTTTCCATTTGTGGGCTACGTCAATCGTTGAATCGTACGCGAAAGAAATTGGAAGGGATTTCGTTACAATGGATACTGGATCGATTGTGACTTTGCTCAAACCAAAAGTTGATCAGAAGGTTGCCGAAGAAATGGCTAGTGTATCTGCACTATGACGTTAAAACTAGATTCGAATATTATTCTGACGGACAAGCTGACAAAACGGTTTGTCCGTTCTCTTTCTGAGATAGAGCAAGAGATATGGGAGGCTGTTCAAAAACTTCTATTCGAATTCAAAAGTGAAGGTGGATTTCTGGTACCTGATAGCAGGTCAAAAGAACTCATCGGACTTATCAATAAGGAAATCAGGAAAATACTTCGTGACGCGCATATCAAAGATGAGGTTTCAAACTTCATAGATGACTTTGATTTGCTGGATAAAAATATCAAGGCAATTCAACAGAATCTAAATGGCATCGATGTAAAGCAATCAATATTTAATGCACAAAGACAGTTCACGATTGATGCAACGGTGAATTCACTTGTTGAATCCAACATCAATTTGAAGTTCGTTGATCCGGTGAAAAAAATACTGTACAACAGAGTTTCATTTGGTTCTTCGGTGGTGGATGCGGAAAAGCAACTTAGGCAAATCGTTGTCGGCAATAAAGATCACTTTGGTGTGCTGCAGCGATGGGTTGGCCAAATTGCCAGGGACGCAATCAACGAATACCAAGGGACCATAAACCAACAGATCAAAGTCCAATATGAGCTAACAAATATCCGTTACATTGGACCATTGGTTGAAGATTCGAGGGCTCAATGTGTGCGATGGATCAATCAACTCAACGGTATAATTTCAGACGACCAATTGCAATCTGAGATTGATTGGGCATATAGAAACGGCTCAGGAATGAAGCCTGAAACAACACCAGAAAACTTCTGTCAGAACAGGGGTGGATGGAATTGTATTCACGAGGCTATTCCGGTAAGGAAGCGGTAATTTCTATTTTCGGTTATTCATATTACATTTGCCGTATAAATCAAACAAAAACATGGCAAAAAACTCAGAGACTGTATTGGTAGAAGATAAAATGCTTCGCACCAAAAAAAGATTCTCGCTCGCTACTTATGAGAAGTACATGAAAAATTCTAAGTATCACGGATCGCCACGATTTGTGATTACTGAAGACTCTACACCACTGGCATCAAAATCTCCAGATCCAGCACCAAAAAAAAAAGATCGTGTAAAAAATGCGGTGGCAAATAAGGCTGTAGCTGAACTGGAAGAAACGGCTGCTGAAAAATTCCTACGGGAACACAACGAGCAGAAATTAGCTGCTGCAATAACCGAAGAACAGGAAGAACCACAAGCACCGGATCAAGAAAATGAAGGAGGTGACAAATGAATGAGGTAGCAAAAAAACTGATCGCTATTCTGATCAAAGTCGGAATCGATGCGACAAAACTGAAACCGTTTGAAGATGGAGATGAAGCGGCTATCAAGACTATTGAAGTCGATGATATTGCGGCGGATGTTTACGAGGCACAAAAAGTTGTGCTGACGAACGATCCAGAAGTCATGGATGAATTGACGCAGAGAATCACCGGAGAAGTACTTGGTGGTCGCCAAACCAATTTCATTCGCGAAATGAAAGAGCAAGGGATTGTGATTTCAAAAGCGGAAATTGATGCACTGCCAAAAGAAGGCCGTTATGATGCGATGGTGAAGCTGGGATTGAAGAAGATGAAAGAAAAAGCACCGGCAGCTACCGGAGACGAGCAGAAGGAAATCGAAAGACTGAACAGCGAACTTGCAAAAGCACAGGATGATCTTCGAGTTGTGAATGAAGAAACCATTCCTTCAATGAAGTCTCAATGGGAAAATGACATCAAGTCAAAGGAAAAGAGTGCGCTGATTTCGTCAAAATTCAAAGCCAGAGAAGAACATTTGGTTTCAAAATCTGCTTCATACATCAGGTCTCTTGGAGAAGTTTACAATTCCACATTCGATGTTGAGCAAGGTGAAGACGGTAATTACACCGTATTTCAGAAAGGTAAAAAGCTCAAAGCGATGCAGAATGGTAAGGCGATGACGCTTGATGAGTCGATTGAATTTGTGCTCACCAAGGAAGACGCATTGAAAAAACAGGAACCAAATCCTGATAAGGAGAAGCACCGTCAAAGACCGGTGGGATCGGGCGGCGATGATCCTAAAAACGTCAGCCCACACCTCAAAAAAGCACAGGCAGCAGCGGACGAAAAACGCAGAGCCCTGGAGCAACCATAAAAAAAAATATCCAACTTTTGAAAAGGCCGTGTACATTTGTCACGGCTTTTTTCATGAGGCGGCATCCTCTCACAGCCTTGTGGTCTTCTGACACCATTCAAGTCAGAGCAGATTTCAACTGAAATTTTTCAATAACATGCCTATTTCATTTGACGAATTTTGCCTGAACTTACAGGAGAATCTCAATGCTGTAGCTGGAGAAAATGGTAATCCGATTCTGAACCGTCAGCCGACTGGTTTCATAGATGCCCTTGTATCTTCAGAGAATACGGCAGGAATGGAAGTTGATTCATTGCTCGATAAAGGTGACGGCAAGATCAACACAGTCCAACTCAAATATCTCAAACCCGATAGCGTATCTGACGCGACATCTACAATCACAGACCTCTGTGAAGAAGCAGGTGTTGAACACGCATACGTGTACGACGAACCGGAATTGACCGAAGAAGTTGCTTCTTCTGTTACTCTGGTGACTGAAGATCAAATTCGCACATTGTGTGAAAGCGGTCAGGAATTCTGGAATCGTCTTGTACTTGGCAAGATGAACAGTGTCATGCGCAAAATGAATGAAACTCTGATCCCTCAGTTTGTGAGCGGTGCAGGAAGTTTCTGGAATGGCGATGCAGGACCAAACAGTTACGCATTCCTGAACAATGATTCGGGTATCTATTCACCAGACGTAAATGGTGAAGTGATGATGATGCGCGATATCCAGAATACCGGCGCAGTTGGTCGTCCAATCGTTGTTGGTGGTGGAAATATCGATCACTATCGTCGCCTTCAGCAATACGGATGTTGTAACAACGTTGGGTTGGACAACTCCAAAATTGCTGACTTCGATTTCTATTATGATCAGTTCATGGACAGCGTCCTTGCTTCTGCATCAGAAGACAATATGTTTTTCGCATGGGCTCCAAGAGCAGCCCAACTTTTGACCAAGTGTTACAACAAAGGTCAGTTTGCGAAAACAGGCTCAGACTTCACGTTCAACACAATTGTCGATCCACGTACCGGCATTGAGTATGACTTTGAATTGTTCTACGACAAATGTTCGCCACGCGGTTACAAAATGAGGATCAGTCTTCGTTATGGCCTGTGGCAATTGCCGCTTGACATGTTCAAGTCAACCGATGACCGTTACCAAGTGAACTACAACATGTTGTTCGCTGCAACTGTCAGCTAAGAAGCCTAACCTAACAATAAAATCCCCGGCGATAAAAAGCCGGGGTATTTTCCTTCAAAACATGGAATGTCTCGACAACTATCTTGGTATTGATGGTACTTGCGGAATCGCACCGACATCAAATGCTTATATCACGGATCTCGAAGGAATATCGCTAAAAACGATGGCTTCAATTGAGTCTGGAAAATGGCTCAATGCTCAAAACATGCTCAACCAGATCATGCGAATTGTCGGACAAGAGGCTCAGGAAAGAATTCGTGAAATACTTGGAGATGCAATCGTTGAAGATTCCGTTGAGACAATATTTGCAAAAAGTTTCTGCGACGAATATTGGGATCAGGCAGATGGAAATCCAGGTCTTTTAATAGAGAAACGTCCAACATCACTGAGCAATTTATTCGTTTCAAATTTCTATTTCAAAAGTCATGTAGCTGTTTCTGGACTTGTCGTTACTGTAACCGATGGCGTTGAATCAGAAACTCATACCATCACAGCACAAGCGGACGAAGAAGTAACTGTTCCAATAAATTTCGAGACACTTCAAAACTCAATCAGGATAACTTATTCAAGTACCGATGGAGTATCCGACGATGGAGTTTCGCCATATCGTGGATCTATTTCTGGAAGGATTATTCACTCATGCAGTAAGTGTGAAAATACCGGTACCAATTACCTTATGATATCCGGTCTGGATTTCTCAGGAAATGAGTCTTCGGAGTATTACGGAATCAAAGCTGATGTTCAACTTGTATGCAACACAGAAAAAATGGTTTGTTTGATCGCTCGAAGATACCCGATGATCTTCAAATACATGGCAGGCGTGAAGGTTGCCAGAGAATGGGCGTATTCAGACCGTATGAATTTCCTTGCCTTATCATCAAAGGACGATGCAAAAGAACTAGCGTTGCACTTTGACCAAATGCAGAAGCAGTTATGGTTTGATAACGGACCAGCAATATCAAGGGTACTCCGTTCAGCAGAGGCAAAATGCTTCACATGCACTGGAGTTCAATACTCAGAAAATCTTCCATAAGATGAAAATAAAAGCACCGATTTCAAAGAAGAAATCACCAAAGAGAATCACAAAAAAATCATCGTGCTCAAAGTGCGGTAAAAAATAAAAGCCATGTCAAAACTCAAAATTGCATCAAATCAGGATCTTGTCATATTGACTCTGGGAGGTACTGACTACATTCAGAAGTCAACGAACTCATTCAATCCATACGTGTTATTTCCTGGGGCAAATGGAGTAACGCCAGGAAAGGAATTGTGGGTTTCGAATGCTGAAACCGAATGTGAAATTGATGAGTCAAAATACATTCGTGACAATTCGAATGTAAACTTTTACTCTATTGTAGGTCCAAGACCAAGAAACATTGTTCGAAGATGAAAAAAATTGCAGCCTACATCACCATCATAATTGTTTCGCTGCAGATTGCCGCTGGCGTGTTGATTGGAATTGCTGTTGGCAAATCGGATGACGAAATGATTGCTGCGACAAATATGTGGATGCTTCTAAATGCCACTCAGTGGGTGTTTGCCTTCTCTGTAATTGGATTACTCACCACAGGACTATTCCGGCAACTTACAATTGTTGTTGTCTTATTGTGGATAGGAAAGTTGATTGATGAGATTTGGTTTGATCCTACGGTATTGTCTTGGAATGATATTCTGAACTTCGCAATAGGCGAAAACATTGCAATCATTATGATCACTGCATACCTGACCAAAAAACATATTTATGCAAAATCACGATCATAATGAACTATACGCTTTATTTTCAAAACTTGGTTCACGGGCGTCAATCCTGTTCATTGGACTTGTCGGAAAGATCAGCTATGAGCTTTTAAAAGGCAAAAAGCTGAAATGGTATCATTGGCTTGGCATGACAGGAATTTCTCTGTTTGTAGGTATTATGTCGTTGGTATGGTGTGATATTTATGGAATGCAGAAACAAAGTTTTTTTATTGGGCCTGTTGCCACTTTAATGGGTCATCACATCGTTGTTTTTTTGGTGGCGAAACACAAAGAAATATTGACATCGCTTTTCAATAGTATCATGAAAAAGAAATAGCCGCAATCGTTATCGCGGCTATCTGAAAGTGAAAACAATTATTCTATGAGTGTAGTAAAGACATGACAAATATACAAAGTCATGGCAACTATCAATCCTGATAAATTACGAGAAGCATTACGAACCTCAGTTATCAAAACTATTGAGGCAGGTCAACAGGCGGTCAACGAGTCAATATTGAGCCTGTATGCAGATTTCAAGGATAGAATATTCCAGGATGGATTAGATGCGGACGGTGGTCAAATCGGCACCTATTCTACAAAACCAATATATGTATCAATCAATTCACAGACTTCGCAGGTCCGAAAATCTTCACTGAAACCAAAAGGAAAATCTTCATCCAAAGATTTCAAGAATGGCAAGAAAAGAAAATCACAATACATGCCCGGCGGTTATTCTGAGTTCAGAGCCGTTGTCGGAAGGCAGAATCAAAAGGTAGACCTATTCTTAACAGGATCACTTAGCGGGTCAATAGTCCTTGGCGAATCGGGTAATGCACGCACAATAGGATTTTTGACGGATGGAAAAGTTGAAATTGCCGAAGGAAATCAAAACAGGTTTGGCAAAACAATCTTTGCGGTCAGTAACGACGAACTATCTAAGTTCGAAGATGCTGTTGAAGCTGCGGCAACAAAAGCGTTTTTCAGTGCTTTCGAATAGCGTACATTTGTCATCATGATCAGGGAAATAATTGACAGCATATCAACACAGCTTGTACAGTCAAATTCTTGGCTCAGTGAGATCCGTTCGGTTGGTTATTTGAACACTGTATCTGGTGAAAAGTCGGTTACAGACGGAATAAAAGAAATCGGTATCACAGACAGATCAGGAAACTCAGGTTATATCCGTTTCAGTTCAGACCAAAACTTCACCACCGAAGAATCAATGCAATACGCCGGATGTCAGGCGATGACAAGATTCACTTACTTCATGCGTCTTGTGATTGTGGCGAAGACCGAATTGCCAGAGAACATTACGCTACTACTTGCATCGCAGTTATCAAAACTTTCATTCGCCGGATACGAATCAAATTCCGTCAAAGTAAGAGCGCGTTCTGGTGGTAGTAATTCAATGGCTGTAGTTCAAAATGAATCCGGCCAAAATCAGGAAAATGTAAATTACCGAACTTTATACATCGACTTCACGATTCAGTTCCTTTGGAATTATGATTGTGACCAAATTGAAATAGACATGGCATGCGACACTTGTACAAATCCTCTTGACCTTGGATGTCATCAACATTGCGAAACTGTGTCTATTGGCACCAATGCGCTTCATACGGGAAATTATACCATCAAAACATCATTCAATGGTGTTGCGGTTACTCAGACATTTTCTGCAACGAAGAATACGGAGATTCAAATACCTCTTGAAAACCTCAATGAGAACTATCAATTTGACATCAGAATTTATGATCCATTTGGTGAGGAGATAACCATTGGACTTCCATCGGAAGATTACGACTGCATCAGAATTACTGTAACACCATAATCCAAATACAATGTTTGAAAATTTAGCAACAATCATTTATGTGATCATCATATCATGTATTGCGGGATCGACGACATATTTCATTGAGTTTCTTATTGGAAATCCAAATGAGGACAAAGTGAACCTGAGATCAATCTTTTCATGGATTGGAGTTTTGATTGATGAAGGTTATCACAGGACGGAAACTAAAGTTTCAGATTATATGAATGAAAGAGGTGGATCAAATTTGCTCAGTACTACACAAAAATTAAGGGTGACATTCATGCTAAATTGGTACAAGGCACTTGGAGCCTGTCATCTTTGTCTCAATGTTTATGTGACATCAATAGTCACTTTACTAGTCTATCACTTCACCGACGTATCAATGTGGTGGGTATTGTTATCGCTTCCGGTTTCATCAATGTTTTTACAATGGCTTTATCAGAGGTTCTGACCTCAGTTTGCTCATAGATTTTGGTTGTAAAAGGTCGCAATTTGTGGCCTTTTACTATTTTTTAACATGCGTGAAAACCCCATAAACACTAATAAAGTGAAAATATTTCTAAAAATTAGTAGGATTGAGAAAATATTTGAATATATATTTGCCATGTCAATCAATAACAAACAAAAATTTCGCACAATGAAAGCATCAGGAACAACAGGCACAGGACGCCATTTCAGAGTATCTTCCAACAAATCAGCACGCACATTCACCGTAGTAGTTGATGGAACAAAATACCGCACTGTTAAAATGAACCAGGAAGAATTTCAGTCATGTCTGAACAACACGGCAAATGATTGGAACTATTTCCTAAAATCCAGCAGTGACTACTATGTTGTGAAATAACCTCCGCTGTTTCCGCGAAATTCAGCGGAGCACGCCGCCCCGCCTTATTCGTGAGTGCGGGGTTTTGGCGGCAAAAGACAACACCAAATGCAAACACTATTCATGCTCTGGTCTATGGTAGCAATATTCACCTGCATCATTAACATAGTTGTGGCTATTGAGAACTGGAAAGAATTTAGAAAAGAGTCGATGGCATTATTAATTTTAGTAATTGCATCTTATTCGGCATTCTTATTTTTGGTGGACACATCAAATACATTCTCAAATATTAATCAGTAGTTGTCCGGCTAAAATTGGTTTAAACATCAATATCATATAGCAATGATGCACGTCTCCCATACAGCATACCCACCAATTAACCTGCACGATCGTAAAATGAATGAGGACTTTCAAAGGTTCTTAATCAAACTTAGGAAGCAGGTTAAACATGAAGCAACCAAACAATTCTCGAAAAAATGAAAAATTCTGAAAGGATAAAAATAGCAATTCAGGAAACTGACAACGACTTGCGAGAATTTGGATTACAAAAACAATACAATCGAGCGATTCGTTCAGAAACATTTGAGGAAGTTTGGTTGCCATTACTGGAGCGAGTAACCGGTGTGTGTGTTTGTAGAAACGGATGTTACGAATTTTATTTCAATAATCAGAGGATTCAGTTCTATCCAAAGGCAAATAGACTTCTTTTCACAAAAGAAAACAGGTGGCAATCAGGCGGGTTGAAATGGATCGTCAAAACATTTAAAATCAATTCATAATGAAAGTATCCGAACTAACATTTGATGAGTGCAGAGGATTTCTTCTTCAAAGAGCTGAACCAATTCTGAAGACTAAAATTCATCCTGGAGAATTCATTCGTAATTCATCGCTTTCAGTATTCGTTGAGTGGAAAATGGAAACTTTGAGAAAATCAGGTGATGTTGAAATTGTAATTGATCAACCTGATAAGCATAGCAGTTTTGGAGTTTATTTCAAAGCCTATACCAGATATCAAGATGATGAAGAAAATAAAATTTACCAAGGCGACTACATCGGAAAGAAGTCACTACCACATCATCGTTGGCTTGTGAAAATCGGAAAGAATGAATTCGTATGTCAATCTCAGCGGTACATTCAAACTAAGGGTTGGTTTAAGACGCCAAATGAAAACCATGAACCCAGTTTGTTGCAGATATTGAGTGAAGGAAATGTGAAGTTCCCTGAGCTGTCAAGGCAGGTTGGGTTAATGGAAAGGAAGGTGTGAATCACGCAAGTTTATTCACTGTAAAATAGAATTATTCAATCAATCTTATACAACATGAAAAAAATCCACACAATTTTTACACTCATAATGATCATTTTGCTCATTGCCGCATCATTTATCCTCGGAAGAGAGTCGGCGATTCACCAGCCTCACCAAGTAATCGAGATCACCTCAGACGGATCGAGTGACACCACTCTCCTTCCATTGGATTCATTGCACCGTATCGGGTGTCAATCAAGGTATATTTTAATCAAGTAAATCAAATCAATTAAAACAAATAGTATGAAAAATCAATTATTCACACCAAACCAATTCTACATCATCCGTGCTGATAAAGCCGGTGTATTCTTAGCTAAAATCGAGAGTATCGAAGGTGATACAATCGTATGTAACAGTCTTCGCCGCCTGTATTACTGGGAGGGTGCGCTTGATGTTACTCAAATTGCCGCACATGGAGTTGACAGACCTCAATCGTGCAAATTCTCAACGCAATTGGCGATTACTGACAAATCAACAATATTCAATGCGATTGAGTTCCATCCCGCATCGGACAAAGCTATTGAATCAATTAATTCTGTCAAAGAATGGAACAAAAAATAAATAAGTTCCTGCGCGGCAACGGCAACGGCTACGGCAACGGCAACGGCTACGGCTACGGCTACGGCAACGGCGACGGCTACGGCAACGGCGACGGCGACGGCGACGGCGACGGCAACGGCTACGGCAACGGCTACGGCTACGGCTACGGCAACGGCGACGGCGACGGCAACGGCTACGGCAACGGCAACGGCAACGGCAACGGCAACGGCTACGGCAACGGCAACGGCATTAAACTACACTCTTTCAGAAACGATCAAGTGTATTATGTTGATGGTATTCCGTGTACGTTCATATCAGTAGCAAGCACAACAGCTAAAGTTAATGTTATAGATATTGAATCATTTGAAACTTCGGTTCAGTACATCTATAAGTTTAACGGATTTTTTGCTCATGGCTTAACGAAAGAAAAAGCCAAGCAAGACGCTGAGAGAAAGTATTACTCCACACTCGATGTTGATTCCGCTATTGATTTGTTCAACAAATCATTCAAGTCCGGGATTGAATATGCGTCCAAAGATTTTTACAACTGGCACACTATCTTAACTGGTTCATGCGACTCAGGAAAAGACATGTGGATGCGTGATCGCGGGATTGACATCAATAGCATGATGACGCGAGAAATGTTCGTGGAGCTAACAAAGGATGCCTATGGCTCTGATGTAATACGTAGGCTTGACGACCATTAAAAATACCCGTAAAGAACCACCGCGTAAGAGTGGTTCACTTTTTAAATCAGTAAATTAAAACAACATGAGTAACGAAAAAAGTGTCAAAAAAGCAACTAACCCCCCATTGAGTAAGGGTGCTGTTAGCGGTAGTTTAAACCACTTTCAGTTTCACGGCTCAATCATATATGACGAGCGAAGGAAAATATTAGAGGAAGCGAGATACGAGCCGAAGATTGTAAAACACGAACGATATACCGATGGTTCATTTGTAAAAGAGCGAGGGGAAAACTCAACTACATTTTTCCATAACGGAAAACTATATTATTTTATGACAACACATCACGGAGCAATATCTAATTTCTTTGAGTTGAACACTTCAAAGGAAAAATGTATAGACGGGCAATATGGTGTGTATTACGAAGTGGTTTAAATTACCGCTAAATTACCGCTAACGGTTGCGGCTTTGTGTCTGTTTGCCCCTTGCACAAAGTTTAAATTTAACGACAAACTTGATGGGGCAAATAGCACAAAACCGCTGTTATAAGTTGGCTGCGGATTATTTATCGAAAAACTTAAATCGAAGCACTAAACAAAATTATTTAAAATAGCGAAGGGATGGAAAAAGATTTATTTGGAAATGAAATTATTAAACACCTATCAATAAAGGATAGGTTTATTGTACCACCATTTTCTATTTTAGATGGAAACAGCGGTGATTGGATGGATAGATTAAGACGTTGGAAAATGCTTAATGTAAAATCTGAAATAGGAAGAAACGACAACATATTATTTAATCAAGGGTTAGAGAAATATATGCCAAACTATAACAATACATCAATATTTGACCCTGTATTATGCGAATTAATGTATCGTTGGTTTTGTCCAGACAATGGGTTAATTATTGACCCGTTCGCTGGTGGTTCGGTTCGTGGAATTGTAGCAAATCATTTAGGCTATAAATATACGGGAATTGAATTAAGGCAAGAACAAGTAAACAGTAATAGAGAACAGGCATTAGATATACTTGACGTTAATAATCAACCGCAGTGGTATATTGGAGATAGCGAACAAATACTAAATGATTTAATACCTAAATATGATTTTGCGTTTACTTGCCCACCTTATTTTAATCTTGAAGTATATTCGGATTTACAAGATGATTTAAGTACTATGACTTATCAAGATTTTTTATTGAAGTATGAGGCAATAATCATTAAGACAATTGCAAAACTTAAACAAGATTGTTTTTTTGCAATAGTTGTAGGTGAAGTAAGAGATAAGCAGGGGTATTATTTGGATTTTGTAGGAGATACAAAAAAAATATTTATGCGAAATGGTATGAAATATTACAATGACTTTGTTTACAAAGAACGAGGATTGTTATCTGCTGCATTTAGGGTAAACAATAATTTTGTTAAGTCTAAAAAAAATGTAAAAATTCATCAAAATGTAATTGTATTTAAAAAGTGCGGTGGGGCTATTTTAAATAATTTTTAAACGGAATTGTCAAAAGAATCAGGAACGTAGCAGCTTGCTTATAACGTATGGTGCTTTGCGAAGGCGGGGCTTAGAAGAACAAATGTTGAATTAACCACAAAAGATAATTAGATGCAGAAAGTTGAAAATATAGACGAAACCCCGCTTTTGCAAAGCACGTGTTACCAGCAGTGCCTTCATCGGAGGTTTATTTGGAAGATTGTGTAAAGGCATTAAAACGCTTTAACGATAACCATTTTGATTTGGCAATAGTTGACCCGCCTTATGGGATTGGAGCAGGTAAAAAGTCATTCCAAAGTGGAACAAGAAAAAGTTACAACCATACCGATAAAGATTGGGATGCTTCAACTCCAACGGATGAATATTGGAATGAACTTTTTAGGGTTTCTAAAAATCAAATTGTGTGGGGTGCAAATTACTATGCGGATAAATTACCAATAAGTAGAGGTTGGGTATATTGGCATAAAATGGTATTGACCGATAATTATTCGCAAGGTGAATTAGCTTGGACCTCTTTTGATTGTGTTATGAAATTTGTTGAATATAAATATCAGGGTAATTATTTAGGATTTAGAAATAGTATTACAACTCAAAGCTCAACAAAAGAAGAAACACGAATACACCCAACCCAAAAGCCAATAGCATTGTATGAATGGCTAATAAAGGAATTTGCAAAAGAAGGCGATTTGATTTTAGATACCCATTTAGGAAGTGGAAGCAGTAGGATTGCAGCGTATAAAGGCGGGTTCAACTTTGTAGGATTTGAAATAGACCAAGAATATTATGAGAAACAAGAAAAGCGTTTTAATGACTTTAAATCACAACTGCGGTTGTTTTAGCACGGTCGCTGGCATTGCTGGTAACTACTGTACTTGGATGACACCCTCATCCAAGTACACCACAAATAAGTATGAATCAGGAACAAATCAATTAAAGCAATGAAAAAATATTTTAACGAAAAACACGAGGCGATCATTCGTACAACCCTTTTTTATGCCGAATCAACAGATGGTAAAAAAGACGGTGACCGCATTACAACGCGCAATAAGGTTGATGTGATTAATTGGAATCAACCAAAGTATGACCAATTTGGAAACCACATTGGGATAGAGTTGGTTTCGATGAGTCGGGATCAATTATTTGACCTGCATGAGCAATGTAAGCAAATAGAAAGCAAATTGTTTATGTCGGAATATTCGTCACTACCATTTTAATCAATAAAGAGATGAGAGAAATACTATTATGAAACGAGAAATTTAAAAGCAAATGAGGTGCTATCACGTATATGATGAAGAAGCGGGAAAGGTTCTCATTCCTGGGTGCTGGAGTTCTGCATGGGATGGACACAACAGAAACTGCACGTGCTACCCTAAAAACTTAGAAAAAAACTTAGAAAATGAATTAGTAAAAGAGCTGAGGGCTTCAATAGCAATATTACAAAGAGAGAATTACAAACTTGTTAGAGAAGTAGAGAGGCTAAGTAAAAAGCTAAAGCAATGAAAAAATTCATACCACTTTTATTCACCACCGATATGATGGTGGCAAATCTTGAAGGAATAAAGAACCAGACCAGAAGAGGTCGAGGACTTGATGTAATCAATGAGAATCCTGATGACTGGCAGCTAACCGACATATCTATTTGTGCGGATAGCATCTTCGTCACATTCACGAGTAAACATGGATCACACAGCACTATCAAATGCCCATACGGAAGGCCAAGTAACGTACTTTGGTTCAGAGAGAAGTGGAGACGTAACGAAGCGATGACAGGCCCTCCATTCCATTGGTATGCTCTGAATGATGTGTACACTGATCCTGACAATGAGATATGGAAGCCCGGTATCCATATGCCAGCCTCCGCTTGCCGGGCTTTTGGAGTGATTGAAGAAATCCGGATTGAGCGGCTTCGAGACATTTCGGAGCAGGACGCGATTGATGAGGGTATTGAAGCAAAATCCTTAGAAAGCGTTGGCGGATTAGTCGTGTATAAAAACTATATGCTTGTAAATCATTACACGACGCCAGTTCAGTCTTATTTCTCGCTTTTCGAGTCAATCAATGGAGGTGGACTCACTTATAAGAACCCTTGGTTATGGCAGGTGAAGTACAAATTCACAACCGAAGAACAGGAGGGATGGAAGCAATATGTACAAAAATTAATTTCTGAAAAATAGTAGGAATGAGATCGAAACCATTTATGTTTGCAAAGTCAATCAATCGAATATGAAAATTCAAATCAACAAAGCAATTTATCATTACAACCTCAATGTGAAAAAGGAAGATCAAAAGGATCTAACTATTGAGGCACTGGCAGAAAAAGTAATTACCAGTAAAAGATCGCTTTCATCTTCAAAGGTTAAAGCACTTCAACAATGGCAGTCAGGTAATATGTACGTCAAAGCATGTACAGTAGAACACCTTGAAAGGATTTCTAAAATTACTGGTTATCCAATCTGCAAACTGATTTCAAAGTAAACAATCAATAATCAATAACTATGAGTAGTCAAGTATCAACAACAAAGCCTACAAGTGTCAAGGCTTTACTTTCAGATCCCCAGGTAATGGGAAGACTATCTGAAGTGCTTGGAAAGAAACAAGCCACATTTGCAACTTCAGTAATGCAGATCGTT
The DNA here is from genome assembly GCA_016722445.1 of Flavobacteriales bacterium. GTDB lineage: Bacteria > Bacteroidota > Bacteroidia > Flavobacteriales_D > Sanyastnellaceae > JAIBBG01. The sequence goes on from JADKIZ010000022.1 coordinate 38,310, forward strand.
AATTCATCGGATGCTTTAAAATCTGCTGAACCGACATCGGTATTGAACTGTGCGCTTGTGGCTGTAACACTTGATCTTCCTTTGAATAATAATCTTGGATTTGCTTGGATTGTGCCTTTCAAAAAGAACTTCAAAGACAAGGAAGGAAAATGGCAAACAACAACTGTAGCTCAATTTCAGATTGGGTACCGCGGCTTCATACAGCTTGCACTTCGAACAGGTCAATATGAGGCTTTGAATTGCATTCCGGTGTATAAGAATCAATTCGAATCATTCAACTCTTTGACTGAAGAATTGAAAGCTGATTTTTCTATTGATGGAGAAGGCGAAGTTGTTGGTTACTGTACACACTTCAGACTGATTTCTGGATTCAACAAAACGGTTTATTGGTCACGGGCAAAAGCCGAAGCACATGGAAAGAAGTTTTCAAAAACATTTGCTTCCGGTCCTTGGAAAGATGATTTTGACTCAATGGCAATGAAGACTGTACTGAAGTTGACACTTGCGAAATGGGGACCGATGTCAGTTGAAATGCAAAAGGCAATCACTACCGACCAAGGGTTGATCAATGATCAGGAAGGAAGTAATGTTGAATATCCTGACAACACAGTTCAAGACATCAACCACGAAGAAATTCGTCAGGAAGAAGTAATTAAACAGATCGAAGAAAATCTTCTCACATGTAATAGCCTTGATGATCTTGATATACTCATGTCATCATTGGATGATGAACTCCAGGTAATCATGGTTGAAAGATTTGAGGCGCGTAAAACAGAAATTGAAAAACAATAAATACTATTCTTATGAAAGATGAAATCATAGACATGATCAATGCAGTAAAAGCAATGGAACACATGACATTACCTTATGTTGATTTTAGTTCAGCTATATACACACCAAAACGCCACACGGTTGAAAGCTACCGAAGCCAACAACGTAGAGCAAAAAGAAGCGTAGAACGAACGGAAGAAAAAAGTAATAATTCAAAAACAATCAATACTATGTCAGAGACAAACACAAACGCACTGAATACGGTGCTTGATAAAGCTGGACTTGTGAATGAAACCAAAGTTGTTCTTCACTCAGCGTTCAGTCAATTCTATCAACAAGTAGACGAGATCAAAGCATTGGCAAATGATCTTGTTGTAACCAATGAGACTCAAACTGATTTGATGGCTAAGGCCGGAGAAATGAGAAAAAAACTTGTGAAGGTTAGAACGCAGGGTGTTGATGCTAAACACAAGGAATTGAAAGCGGATTCATTGGCTTATAGCAAAGCACTTGACGAAATCAAACGTACTGTTACTGGTGAGATCACTACACTGGAAGAATTTCTTCGGGAGCAGGAAACTTTCAAAGAAAGAAAAGAGGCTGAACGTCGTGAACAAAGAAAACAGGAAAGGATTGCTTTACTTGCGCCATACGAAGTTGATACTCAATTCATGGATTTGTCATTGATGCCTGATGAGAATTTCGACAAGTTGCTGAACGATTCAAGGCTGGCTTATGATGGCAGAATTGCTGAAGCGAAACGATTAGAAGAAGAAAGGATTGAGCGTGAAAGATTGGAACAGGAAGAACGCGAACGTGTACGTTTGGAAAACGAACGATTGAGAAAAGAAGCTGAAGAACGTGAAGCCGAAATGAAGAAGGAAAGAGAACAGGCAGAAGTAGCATTGAGGTCAGAGCGCGAAAAGGCAGAAAAGGAGCGCAAAGCAGCTGAGGCAAAAGCAAAGGCCGAACGTGACGAGATTGAGCGCAAAGCAAAAGAAGAACGCGAAAAGGCAGAAGCGGAAAGAAAACGCCTGGAAGATGAATTGAAAGCCAAACAACGCGAAGAACAGGAAGCAAAGGATAAAGCTGCAGCAGAAGAAGAAGCAAGGCTTTCAATGGGCGACAAGGCCAAATTCGAAGAATTGATTTCAGAAATTGACTCCATTAAAAGCAAGTACACATTCAAGTCGAAGAAGAATCAAAAGAACTTCAACGATATTGTCAACTTGCTCGACAAAGTTGTAAGTTTCGCAAAGTCTAAACAGTAAGCAAACCCCGTGATGATGTGTGCAAGTAACCAATCTTGCCACATCATTACAAAATCAAAAGTGGAAATGACAAACTTCTCAAACCTCAAAGTGCGCGCATCATCTATGCACAGAATCATGTCCTATCTGGACAAAGGAAACAACCTCACAGAAACTCAGATGAAAGGAATCGTAACTTTTTGTCATGAACTTGCCTCTGAGAACTATTGGGGATTCCGACCTGATGTAACAGTTGATACTATGGAGAAAGGAATCATCGGTCAAAGTGCAGCGGTTACTCTTTACAATTTGTATCTCAATTCTCAGACAGGTAAAAAACGGATATTCAAAGAGAACAAGGAAAGATTGACAAATGATTTCTTCACCGGTGAACCTGATTTTTTTGTAGGTGACAAGCAAAGAAAATGTGTAGAAGGATTCGACACTAAATGCTCCAAGGACATCATGACCTTTCCAAAGTATAAGAAAGAACTCGACGATGTTTACTATTGGCAGAACATGACTTACATTGATTTGTTTGATGCTGATCGATGGACAACTGTTTACTGTTTGGTAAATACACCTTACTACCAGCTATTGAAGATGAAAGAAAATCTGTATTACAAAATGGGTTGTCCTGATGATTCTTCAGAGAACTTTGAGCGGTATCGTGAAAAGATCATTCTCCTGGAGAAAAACAACATCTTCGACATTGATATGTTCAGAAGGGAAAATCCAAATGTTGATTTGGAAAACAGAGATTGGACTGGTTTAAAAGGTCCTGGAGATCGCATCAAAGAATTCGTTGTTGAACGGAATGACGAAGAAATACAAATGATGCGTAACAGGGTAATTCTTTGCCGGCACTACTTGAATACAAACTTTTAAATACTCATAACATGAAACGTCTTAAAGTCATTACGGTTGATTCGGATGCGATAACTTTTGAAAATGGAGTTACACTTTGCTCTTATCATGAAGATGATTGCTGTGAAAATCACTGGCTTGGATTTGCTGATTTGGAAATTAAAGATTTTGAAGGTCTTCAATTTGACCTGACCAATGATGAATTCTTCAAACGAATACCGGGCTATGGTATTGAATTGATCCCTATTCATGGACACTCAGTGAGGATTGCTGGATACGGAAGTAATAATGGTTATTATTCTTCTAATCTTAGCCTTGTTTTATCAAATTTGGGAGGTAAGGACAGAATATTCGACATAACAGAATGCCAAGACAGAGAAAACTTTTAATCCATGACCATAGAAACCATCATATCCGAAATCAATACTCGTCAATACTTTTTGAAGTTGGCGAAGAATTACAGCAGACAACACGACATTGTAAGGCTGTCTAAAGAAATTAGTCAATTGGAATGGCAAGCAACACAGATGCTTTGCAAATAAATTTGACTTCATGCACTGATTGAATTACTATTGCACTGCTTATTCACGATGAAAAAACTACACAAATACCCCTGCCGCATTGCCTGCACTCCTTTCGGAGCATGGATGATCCTTTGCGTGCGGGGGTATCCTTTTTTCACTGCTCTATGAGAGACTCAACAGTAATTTACCGGAGTTTTTACGAGGCTATAAAAGAGCTTCCAAAAGAAAACCAAGCAGAAGTTTGGTCCGCTATTTTCGAATTTTCACTTAATTTCAATGAGATTGAATTGACAGGACTGAGCAAAACAATTTTCATTCTGATCAAGCCTAATTTAGAGGCAAACATGGTAAAATGGAAGAATGGAAATAAAGCGAAACGGAAGCCAAATGAAAGCGAATTAAAAGCGAAACCGAAGCGAAATAGAAGCAAAAAGCAAGCTAATGAGGATGAGGATGTAGATGAGGATAAGGATGAAAATGTAGAATTAGGATTATTTAAAGACGAGGGTTTAAAGTTTGTTGATTGGTTTTTAAACAATCACAAGCCAGCAAAGATGACCGTTAACGACAAAATGAAAAAGGACTGGTCAAATGTTTACTGTAAACTCCGATCACTTGGTAAAACTAAAGACGACATAAAATCTTCTGTTACCTATGCGCGGACAGATTCATTTTGGCAGTCAAATTTCCTTTCACCTTCAAAGCTGATCAAAAAAAATAAGGACGGCATTATGTACATTGATGTGTTCATGAATAGAGCCAACAAAGAAGTGCCACAAGAAAACATCTACAAACCATCAGAAAGATACCCAATTGCTGAATAATGGATCTTAAACGCAGAAATAGAAAAAATGAAGTTTCGGAAATTTTGCCGGAAATGTTCGGGAAATTGCCGCCACAGGCGATTGAATTCGAAGAAGCCGTGCTTGGGGCCATAATCATTGAGATGTCTTCGTTACGGGTAGTTTCTGCGATTCTACGACCTGAGCATTTTTACAAGGAAAGTCACAATATGATCTTTCAGGCAATTATGGAACTTTACCAAGCCCACGAGACCATTGACATGCTCACCGTCACATTGAAGCTAAGGAAGAAAGGACAACTTGATTTTGTAGGTGGTCCTGTGGTTATTTCAACGCTCACGAACAAAGTTTCTTCGACGGCCAATATTGAGGTACACTCCAGGGTGATCGTTCAAAAATTCATGCAACGCGAACTTATCCGGTCGGCCAGTGGATTTATGAATCAGGCATACAGCGAAGAAATTGACATCTTCAATCTGCTTGCTACAGCAGCAAGG
>JADKIZ010000023.1 GCA_016722445.1 Flavobacteriales bacterium
CCATTACCTTACACAATATCCCCGAAGGTCTCGCAGTAGGTGTTTTGTTTGGCGGTGTGGCTGCAGGTATTCCTGAAGCGACCATCAGCGGTGCGGTTGCTTTGGCTATTGGTATTGGTCTACAAAATTTCCCGGAGGGTATAGCTGTTTCCATGCCATTGCGTAGACATGGATTATCCAAACTCAAGAGCTTCTGGTATGGACAATTGTCTGCCATTGTAGAACCCATTGCGGGTGTCATCGGTGCACTCGCCGTAATGCAAATGCAACCTATTCTACCTTATGCGCTTGCTTTTGCAGCAGGTGCAATGATCTATGTGGTTATTGAAGAAGTGGTGCCCGAAACACAACAAGACAGATACACCGACATTGCCACGCTTGGCTTTATCGGCGGATTTCTGGTGATGATGTTGTTGGACGTTGGACTCGGATAAATGCGCGACTAAACGAGCAACTCATCGGCAAGTTGAGCAAAGTCAACACCATCAAAATTTCCTGAAGTCATCAGCAACAAATTACTTTGATGCCAGGGCATGGATTTCAAGTCCTTCACCAATTCTGTTGAATCAGTATACACAGTGACATTGTCCGATCCGAATGCACGTTTGACCTGATCTTTCGAGATGGGAGGAAGTTTTTTGTGCTCGATCGTATGAGGATTGAAGTAAACAAAAGCCTGATCAGCGGCGGCCATTGAATCCTTGTATTCACCTAAAAATTTTTCATTGAGGCTGGAAAAAGTATGCAGTTCCATGCAGGCTACCAATTTCCGATCAGGAAACTGATGTTTAAATGCCGAAGTGGTTGCTTTCAGTTTTGAAGGTGAATGCGCAAAATCTTTGTAGACCACCGCATCGACTGTTTCTTTCACTGGTTCCAAACGGCGGGCCGCTCCTTTGAATGAAGCGATGGCCTGATAAAAATCCGCTGGTTCAATACCAGCTTCGAGGCAAACCTTTAAGGCACCATTCAAGTTTTGAAGATTGTGATCGCCAAAAATTTTCAGTGGTACTTTTCCTTCCGAAGTGATGAGATAAGTAATTCCTCCCGCAACCTCATGCGGATGAACATCATAACTTACCTTTTTAAAATGACCTTGGTGTTGTGTCGAAATTTCCTTCACGATTTCATCACGTTCGCAATAGACCAAAACGCCACCATCGGTGATTTTATCCAGAAATATTTTAAATTGATCCACATAATTTTCGAAAGTCGGAAACACGTTGATGTGATCCCAGGCAATACCCGTGAGTAAAGCAATATCAGGAAAATACAGGTGAAATTTCGGACGAAGGTCAGTTGGTGACGACAAATACTCATCACCTTCAATGACAGCGAAGCGCGCAGTTTCTGTGAATTTCACCATACAATCGAAACCTTCCAGTTGAGCTCCAACCAAAAAATCACATTCGATACCACATTCCTTCATCACATGTAAAATCATGGCTGTGGTACTCGTCTTACCATGGCTTCCGCCGATGACAATACGCGTTTTATTTTTTGTCTGCTCGTAGATGTATTCCGGATAAGAAAAAATCCGGAGACCAAGTTCCTGGGCTTTGATCAACTCAGGATTGTCCTTTCTGGCATGCATACCCACAATGACTGCATCAAGATCAGTTTGAATTTTTTCCGGAAACCAACCTTCAGACTCAGGGAGGAGACCACGCTTTTGTAACCTTGATTTACTTGGTTCAAAAATTTCATCATCACTTCCAGTTACAGTGATTCCTTTATCATGGAGGGCAATGGCCATGTTGTGCATAGCGCTTCCACCGATGGCGATAAGATGGACTTTCATAGCAGTAAAATTACCTGTTGACGCATTCTGCTTTCTTGATTGGACAACGAATTATCAACGGCAGGTTTTGCAAGAAGAAAATTTGAGTTAGACAGCCTTTTTTCGACCCAATTTCATAAAGACCTTTTCAAAATAATTGTAGACAAAATAACTCAAGACAAATGTGGCTGCGACTGAAAACAAGAGCAACACATTTTTGGGCATGATGTAATAATTTGCCGAGAACCAGAACAACCATGTGTAGATGATCGGATGAAGCAGATAAACAGAATAGCTTGCTTCACCCAAAAACGACAACGGGTGATGTAAAATTTTTGGAAGTTCAATGGTCAATTTATAGAAACCCAAACACACCATCAGGCAACAAATTGAAAACACGATTCGATTCCACCCGGCAATCAGATGCACGGTATTTTCTTTCAGCATGGAGGCGAGAACAATTGCATTTTGATTTGATGCCTCGTTTGCTTGAGAACTGATGAAAAGTGGATAAAATGCGAACAACAGAAAACCGCAAGCGATAAGACCTAAACTCAACCATGATTGGAATTTGATTTTTTGTGTTGCCCAACCAATGATGTAACCACCCAAAAACAAGTAGACCTGATTCAGCGGATTCACATAATTTTTCCATTGACCTCTCAACAATTCGCCTTCATCAATTGCGCAAAAGCTGTAATACACAAAGAATCCGATGATGGCCGCAACGATGAGCCAAAACGACATGACCGACCTTTTGGTAGTAAGCACAAAAAGTGGAAAAAACACATAAAACACCAATTCATTCCCTATCGACCAAGATCCCAGAGCAATGTATTGATCCCACGCCACAAAACCGAATAATCCTGACAAATTCAAGATCAATTCACTCAGGTTCATTTTTGCACCTGGCAGTAAAAGCGTGGCCAAAGTTGCCAACCACAACAAAGGAAAGATTCTTAGGATTCGTTTTTTGAAAAAATCTTTGAGATCACCAAAAGAGGGAATCATCCTGTCTTGATACACCACGAATAAAGTAAGTCCGCTCAACACGTAGAAAATCGAAACACCATAAACACCAACCCGACAAATGAAGGAATCAATGTCAGCATGGCCGTTTGTCCACATAGAATAGTGATAGATCATGATTCCACTGGCTGCGAGTCCTCGCAGATAGTCCAGATTATGAAGGCGACCGCTTTGTTTCATATCATTTCAGAGGCAAGTATAAGTCTTCAAGATGAAGAATACAGAAATAATGTAAGTCATCTGTCGAATTCAATTGGATAAGTAGTTCTAGATTTGCGTCATCACGACAATCAGTCTCACTTGATTCAGATTAATATTGCTGAAATAATATGCTGCAATGACACCGCCACCAGAAGAAACAACCCGATCAGCGAAATCAGGCCTTGGTCGGGATCTTTGGTCCATGTAGGTGAAAAAAGGAATGTCGAAGTAAAGGTTAGGCTCATCGACTACGACCAACTTCACTTCGAAGACAAAGCCATTTCAATCTTTCGGATTGTGATTTACTTAAAGGATACCGAAACCGTATCTTGGTTGGATGTTGATGGAATACATGATGCATCGGTCATTGAGGAAATCGGAAAAAAATTCGGCATTCACATCCTAGTGATGGAAGACATCATGAATTCAACGAGCCGGCCGAAGGTCGAATTCTTTGATGATTATGCCTTCATCACGGTAAAAATGCTTGAGATGGATCCGAAGACCAAGAAGCTGGAAGTGGAGCAGTTATCGTTGATCGTAGGACAAAAATATTTATTGATGTTCCAGGAGCATCCTGGCGACAGTTTTGACCAAATACGAGAAAGAATCAAGACTGCGAAAGGCAAAGTGAGGACAAAAGATGCGTTCTATCTTGCCTATCTGATTCTTGACATTGTGATTGACAATTATATTTCGGTGAGTGAAACATTTTCACAGCACATCGAGAATCTGGAAAAAATTGTGTTGTCAAAACCAGGGGAGTTTACTCTGCACAGGATACTCCATCTTAGGAAGGAGCTCATCGACTTTAAGCGCAGCATTGATCCGATGAAAGAAGCGATCAATTCCATGACCAGAGAGCTCGATGAAGATATGGCGAAGTATTACCGCGACTTGCATGACCACATCATTTATGAATCGGAAAATTTGGTGATGTACCGCGAAATGATCACGAATTTGCTGGATCTCTATCACAGCAATCTTGGCATGAAGATGAATCAGGTGATCAAGATGCTCACCATCATTACCACCATATTCGTCCCGCTTACCTTCATCGTTGGTGTCTACGGTATGAACTTCGACAATATGCCTGAGCTTCGATCCGAATACGGTTATTACTGGGTTTTGGGTGGAATGGGAGCCTTGGTCATTGCGATGATCGTTTATTTCGCAAGAAAAAAATGGCTTTGAATTTCGACTGAGCATTTCTCCCAAACAGCTGAGACAGCAAAGATCACAAAGGAGAATAAATCCACCTTTGAATCACCATACAATTTCGATTTCATGGTCGAGATTAAATCTCACCCCATCACCAAAAAATCCTTTGTCCAACCTTGGTTGTATTGTAACATTGCCTTGGCAAAAAATTACACGCAATTACATGAAAAACTGCCAGTTCGAGCCTGAGCACATCTTTATCCGGATCTGATCCGATTGTTACCCTGAAACAGGGAATCCATCCTTATTTCTCATACATTACGTAACAACAATTAAGATCAGTAAAAATTGAAAACCAAATACATTGACCTCGTAGAGCAATCGTTAGAGTGGCCTCAGGAAGAATTCAAACTGGAAAAAGACAATCTACTTTTTCATGACATCCCCTTGATGGAACTGGTGGAGAAATATGGTTCTCCATTGAAATTTACCTATCTGCCGAAGATTAGCCAGAACATTCAACGCGCCAAAGACTGGTTCATGAAAGCGCGCATTGAAACCGGCTATGAAGGTGAATACCACTACTGCTATTGTACCAAAAGTTCTCATTTCCGATATGTGTTGGAAGAAGCCCTGAAAAACAACATTCACCTTGAAACTTCTTCGGCCTATGACATTGATCTGATCAGAAGACTTGCAACACTTGGCAAGATCAAAAAAACGCAACGGATCATTTGTAATGGTTTCAAAAAAGAAGAATACGTCAATAAGATATTTGATCTTCATGCGGATGGATACAAGGAAATCATTCCGGTAATCGACAACAAGTATGAATTCGAAACCTTCGAGCAACTTGTTACTGAGCCCATGAATATCGGTATCCGTATCGCGAGTGAAGAAGAACCAAAATTCGAATTCTACACGTCGAGATTGGGGCTTGGCTATAAAGACATTGTTCGTTTTTATAAAAAATCGATCCACGATAATCCACATCTCAATTTGAAGATGCTGCATTTTTTCATCAACTCCGGTATAAAAGATACGGCCTATTACTGGAATGAATTGGTAAAATGTCTGAAGGTTTATTGTGAACTCCGAGAGATCTGCCCAACAGTAGATAGCCTGAATATCGGTGGTGGTTTTCCGATTAAAACGTCGCTTGTATTCAGTTTCGATTATCAATACATGGTCACAGAAATCCTCCGCCAGGTGAAGAATGCATGTGAAGATGCCGGAGTTCCTGTTCCTGATATTTATACAGAATTCGGTTCATTCACCGTAGGTGAAAGTGGTGGAGCGATTTACAAGATCCTCTATCAGAAAGAACAGAATGACAGGGAAAAGTGGAATATGATCGATTCATCCTTCATGACTACCCTACCCGACAGTTGGGCAATCAACAAACGTTTCATCATGCTTCCAATCAACAATTGGAATGAAAATTATGAGCGCGTATTTCTGGGAGGACTTACTTGCGACAGTGACGACTATTACAATTCAGAGCAGCACACCAATGCTATTTACTTGCCGAAATATTATCCGGACCAAGATCAGTACATTGGTTTTTTCAATACAGGAGCATATCAAGATACATTAGGAGGATTCGGAGGAATACATCATTGTTTGATTCCACAACCGAAACATATTCTGATCGACAAAGACGCGCGAGGTAAACTCAAGTATAAACTTTGGTCCAACGAACAGAAACCAAAAGACGTATTGGAAATTTTAGGTTACTACGACTAATCAACTTCTGATCACACGGCGGGAAACTGCACAATCAGTTTATCCGCCATGTAGTCGAATAGATTTTTTAGTGGCGATTTCACCATCATTTCCAAAAAAGGATTGATCTGCGCATCACAAAACAATTGTGATGCAGTACTTCCAGAAGTTTCATCCATATGAACACTTAGTGTGAAAGGAAATGGAGATCCTTGAGAGGATTCGTATTGCACCTGTTTTGCAGGCTCTGAAGAAACGAAAATCAGTCCAATGTTATAGGCACCTTGCACTTTGAAGGAGCAGCTTTTTCCATCGCTTTTCCAATCGGAATATTTTCCAGCAGGAAGAAGTTTTTCAATGTTATGCATATCACACAAGAAATCATGAACCGCATTTGAAGATGCAGGAACAACAACTTTTTTGCTTTCAATTTTAGACATGGTAAAAAAAATTTAGATGTTCAAAAAACTCCTGAATGACCACTTGGCCAAGTATTCAGGTCATTCTGTTTTGGGTCATGAATTAATGTGCACTCATTTCGAATGTAGCGCTCCAAGTTTCCGGGCTCTTACGCCAAGTCTTCAATGTATCGAGTTGTTTTTGTGTGATGTATTGCGCATCGAGAGCTTGTTTCAGCAATGAATCATAATCTGTGAGGGTTACCAGATTGCATTTCGCTTCCTGGAAATTCTCCTTCGCCTGATCGAATCCATAAGTAAAAATCGCAACCATACCGGCCACCCTTGCTTTACTCTCTCTTAAAGCCTGCACAGCTTTCAAGCTGCTGCCTCCGGTAGAAATGAGATCTTCAATTACCACTACAGATTGTCCTTCGTTCAGAACACCTTCAATCTGATTGCCTAGTCCGTGCTTTTTTGCTTCACTACGCACATACACAAAAGGAAGATCCATTTCCTGGGCCACAAGCGCACCGATAGCGATGCCGCCAGTAGCAACACCGGCGATCACATCCGGTTTGCCGAAATTTTCTTCGATGGCAGACACAAACTGCTGGCGAATAAAAGTTCGAATCATTGGAAAAGACAATGTTTTCCTGTTATCACAATATATTGGCGACTTCAACCCGGAAGCCCAGGTGAAAGGTTGTTCAGGTTTTAATTCGACCGCTTTGATACGAAGCAGGGATTCTGCTACTTTTAACGCGTTCTCTTGACTTTGCATGGCTCAAAATTATAAAGTTTACTTCTCGAATAGACCGGTATTTTTTACACAATCCGGTACACCTGGTATTGTTGAATCACCGGGAACCGTGGTGATATCGAGTCTTGGAAAGACCGACACCATGCTGATTGAGTCTGCAATAAACCGCGGAGCACGTGCTGTTTACGTGATGTGCCAAGACGTAAAAGAATCATGGAAAACTTTTCAGTCGCAATTTGAATTTGTGCAGGCTGCAGGCGGATTGGTCATCAATCCTAACCATGAAATTTTGTTCATTTTCCGCCATGAAAAATGGGATTTACCTAAAGGCAAAGTCGAAAAAGGAGAAAGTCTGGAAGAAGGTGCACTTCGTGAAGTGGAGGAAGAATGTTCCATTTCTCCCCTCAAACTCAAATCGAAATTATGCACCACATGGCATACCTATATCCAGGACAGAGAACCGATGTTGAAAGCCACTGAATGGTATTTGATGAAATATTCTGGTGAGCAGAAACCCAGCCCACAGCTGATAGAAGGCATTACTGATGTACGTTGGTTACGCGCGGATGAATTGGCCATTGTAGAGGCCAATACCTACCCAAGTGTGCTAGATGTCATAGAAGCTTATCTCAAGCGATAGCTCCAGATCTTATCGATCAATTGGTTCTTTTATGAATCAAAGGCTGATGTCCGGTAACACCCCTTTCATCGGTGATTTCCACGAGATAGATCCCCTCAGACAATACACCTAACTCAAGTCGCACAGTGCCATTCCAAAATGTTTGGGATAAAACAAGGGCACCATAGACATCAAAAATTTTCAATTCACCGTGACCACCGCTTTTCAAGTTCAGATTGACAAAATCTCCTGCAGGATTTGGGTACATGGAGAAATTTACTCCATTCACGCCATCTACAGAAGTGGTGCATTCGCCGGCGGTCCATGATGTAACACCACCAGTATTGGTCGCTACACAGGAATTGCTGTAGGTTACATTATCGCATCCACAAACAGGATCCCAAATCATGGGGCACGCGATTTCGGGGTTGATCAGAGTAGAATCGACACAGTTCACCACAACTGAATTGATGCAATAACTGCCACATTCGTAGGATGAAGTAAAGAAGAGTCCGCTATAGTCATGTCCATTCTGACCAAAATAGCTGCAACCACTCATTTCAACACAACCATTGGTGGTATATGCCCATCCCAAAGGCATGGAGCAATCACCAAAATCAACATAGATGGGAATTCCGAGACATGTTGAATCAGTGCATTCACCAAGACCATAAGTTGTAACTCCACCGTAAAAAAAAGCTTCACATTCGTTGCTGTATGTTTGGTTGTTGCAACCGCAAACAGGCTCATACAGTGCAAAACAATCCACGGTAAATCCCTGCTCGATTTGCCATTGATTGATGCATGAATCTACCACACCGCAATTGCTCATGCATTCCGCTTCTGAAGTGTAAAAATTCGGAGAATAGTTGATATTACCGATGGTATAACCACATCCACTTACAGGAACACAAGATGATCCATACCAGGCATAACCCAAAAACATATCACACATTCCGAAGTCCAGTCCGCTCATATCCATACAACCACTGCCTGCTTCGCATGGGCCGGAGGTCCAGGATGTAACGCCTCCCAGGTTGGTAGCGATACAATCATTGTCGTAAGTAACGCCATCACAACCACAAACCGGAGCGTAGATCGCCGGGCAAATGGCGTTGGGATTGATCAGTGTGGAATCGACACAGTCTTGCGATAAGAGAGATCCTTGGATTAATAAGAGGGAGAGAAAAATGATGAGGGAAAATTGATTTTTCATGGTCATATGCATTGCTGGAGTGAAGAAACAATTCATCCGCAATTTGCTGCCTGATTTTCCAAAAAATGAACTTTGGTTAAAAAGTTTTCCTCCAAAATGCTGTTTTATGTCAATTATTTCTAACTTAGCTTGCAACTAAGGTGTCTGAAATGTCATCTATAGATTAAAACCTGATCATTGACTAGCCGTATTCTCATACCTCTTTTGGTGTTGTGTTCATTTTCAATGAATGCGCAAATTGAGCGCGAGGGCACGCCTGTGTCATGGAATATCGATCAGAATCTTTCTCAACATTCTCTTTGGCAAACCTTTGAATTACCTGATGTAGCAGGCCTTATTGCTGAAGATGAAGCAAATTCGGACCGCAGTATACCATTTCGGTTTGCATACGCACATGAGGTAACATTAAACCTAAGTAATTCCGGCAACTGGACCAATCTACACAATGGAGACCGCATCTGGACATTGGCCATTGAGTGCAAAGAAGCTTTTTCGATTGGCATCACTTTCGGTTATTTGACATTACCACGAGGTGGGAAGATCTATCTATACTCAGAAGACCATCGGGACTATATCGGACCGCTCACATCAGGCGACAATAGAATAGCTCAACTTGGCACTACACAAATCTCCGGATCACGATTGATCATTGAATACTACGAACCGTATGCTTATCGCGGAGAAGGAGATTTTCAGATTGCGTATATCAGTCATGCTTATCGCAACATAGGTGATGCATCTCAGGCCATATCGGAAACCTGTTTTCAATTGTTCAACAATACTCTGAATGCAGGCCGCAATAGTTCGGCTTCTGTCTTGAGAATGTTGGTAGATAATGGACAACGTATCGCAACGGCTACATTGATCAACAATACCAATTACAATGGACTGCCATATGTGATTACCTCTTCAACCGCACTTATTGGACAACCAGCTGCCTGGGTATTTCAATTTGGTGTCACAGGGGAACAATGCAATAATCAGCCTATCACTTGCGGTGCCATGGCCATTTGCGGCGCATTTGTAGTTAAAACGGATGAAGAGACCGGACTCACCTTATTGCGATTGAGAAGTCAACCTAGAAATGATTGGTCTGCATTTTACAGTGGATGGAAAATTTCCACTGAAATTGAAAGCGGTGAAAACTATCAGTGTATCCAACATTCCCTTGGTTTGACACAAAGCGTTTGTGTTTATGACACCGACAGTGAAATTTCTGGATTAAATGGCTTTTCAACATACCGACTCAGTGCTCCAACATTCGGAGGTACATTCGGAGGTAGCACAGGAAGTCCTCTCTTCGATGATGAGATGAATTTGGTGGGCATTCTCATCGGAGGAGACTCAGATTGTGAAGGAACCGGCAATGATCATTTTGGAATGATATCATCCTCGTGGACAGAATTTAGGGAATTTCTCGATCCCCAGCAGATCGCATCAGATAAACTTCCGGGAACTTATCCGATCATTTCACAAGACTACGCATCGACAGAATGGGATGTAACCTTTTTCCCAAATCCTGCAAAGAACTGGATCTATATCCAAACGACAGATGATGAAGCGTTACCAGAAGTACTCATCCATGATGCATCTGGCAGATCTGTTCGTCGTTTCAAGCCTCAGATTCCTACTGTCGATCTCGACGGACTACCAGAAGGTTTTTACACGATCACTTTTATCCTCGATGAAAAGATCGTTTCCAAATCATTACTTATCCGTTAATCGTTTTTCTTCGCTTTACTTATAGCTCAACGTTGCCAATGCATTCTACTGCATGGTTATAACTCATTTTGAGGTAATCTGTGCATGTAAAGCATAGATGATACCGTGCAGGTAATTGTAGCGATGCTTACCCCAACAAATGGCACGATGAATAACAATGAGAAAACGGCGCCATTGCCTATGGCGGCATATCTGTTTTTTCGGATCGTTTGAATACTTTGTCTCACTCCAAATTTTCTTTTTTCCAGATAACAATCCATCGTGGTGAATCCGAAAAAATAAGCGCCATTGATAAACAACACTATTGCGGTAACCGGTAGAATGATGAATTCGAGGAATGGAAGTAACAACGACAAATACAATGAAGCCGCCCAGAAAAAAAACGACAAAGCGAATTCCATGAACATATTTCTGACAGACAATACAATTCCCCTGATCACATCATGAATAAAAGATCTAAGTGTGAAAGGTATTTTTTGACCTGTTAGAATTTCATAGACCCGATCGCTCAACAAAGCCATCACAGGCGCCATTGCGGCGAGCACGAGGTATTTGTGTAATCTGGAAAAAATGTATAGTCCAAGAAGAAAGAGCACGAAAGAAGCAGCGTACTTGCTCAGATTTTGGATGACGATTAAAATATTCTCGCTGAAATTTTCGCTCAACGGTTGTTGTTGTACATAAGGATCGATGTATTGCATGATGTAATCCACACCAGATTTGATCAGGACCACTGCGAAGGTTGACAACACCAAAGAAATCAATACTGGAAAAATGAAATAGTGAAGAAGTCTATTCGTAGAAATGAATTTCCATGATTCAAACCAAACTCCGACTGATTCAAAAAAATGCGTTGCGAATTTTTTCATGCCACATGTTTTTACGAAAATAAAAAGCCGGAGTCAAGTAAACTCCGGCTTTTTTCATTCTTTATGACAACTCGAATGTATATACACTCAAATTTTATTTTGATGTCGAATACGGTGCTTCGTTTTTAAAATAAAAGGAAACATGTATCTGATCAACTGAAGTTGTCCGCGCAATGCTCATGGGAAAACCCCCACGACACAATCGATATTAATCTTCGTCATCCGCTCCAGCATCTTCTTCAGGAGCGTCATCTTCCACATCATCACTATCGTCCATATCATCGAGATCAGAATCATCATCACCACCTTTGAAGCTTTCAAAGTCGGCCATTGCACCTGATTCATTTTCTTGATTTTCTTCATCATCTACTTTCATGTTCTTATCGATTTTGAACAAGTAGATGGTATCATTAGTACGCATTTTGAGGGCTTTAATGAATTGTCTTTTCGGTGTTACGAAAGAAATGAGATTTTCATTTTCAAACCCATTCGGGAAGTGCTCATTGATCAGATCAATGTGCTCTTTGGTGAGTGTATTGTAATCTTTAATTACTCTTTTCAGTGGTGCAGCCATCGGATTAAAATATTGGTGCGAATATCAGTGATTTAATAGCCATGCAAAAATGAGAGGAGCAACAATTGTTGCATCACTTTCAATGATAAATTTTGGGGTGTGGATATCCAGTTTACCCCAGGTGATCTTTTCATTCGGAACGGCACCGCTGTAGCTACCGTAACTGGTGGTGCTGTCGCTAATCTGGCAGAAGTAACTCCAGAATGGCACATCATGCATTTCCATATCCTGATATAACATAGGAACCACACAGATAGGGAAATCACCCGCGATACCGCCGCCGATCTGGAAGAAGCCTACGCCTTTACCAGCAGAATTGTCGATATACCATTTTGCCAACCATGCCATGTATTCAATACCGCTTTTCATGGTTGAGGCTTTGATTTCATTTTTGATGACGTAACTCGCGAAAATGTTACCCATCGTACTGTCTTCCCAACCCGGAACAATGATCGGTAAATTTCTCTCTGCCGCTGCGAGCATCCAGGAATTTTTTGGATCAATCTGATAATATTCTTCCAAAACACCGCTCAGCAGCATTTTGTACATGTATTCATGAGGAAAATAGCGCTCACCTTTGTCGTCAGCTGTTTTCCATAGTGCATGAATATGCTTCTGCAAACGACGGAAAGCTTCTTCTTCCGGAATGCAAGTATCTGTAACGCGGTTGAGTCCGCGTTCGAGCAAACCCCATTCTTGTTCAGGCGTGAGATCGCGGTAGTTAGGTACACGCTCATAATGATTGTGAGCGACGAGGTTCATCAAGTCTTCTTCGAGGTTTGCGCCTGTGCAAGAGATGATGTCCACTTTTCCCTGACGAATGATCTCTGCAAGAGAGATTCCGAGTTCGGCTGTTGACATCGCTCCCGCGAGGGTGATCATCATTTTTCCACCTTCGGTGAGGTGAGTTTCGTAGCCTTTTGCTGCATCCACCATGGCTGCAGAATTAAAATGCAGGTAGTTCTCCTGCATGAATTGTCTGATTGAACTGTATTTACCCATTTCGATTTGGTAGGTTGCGGGCGCTTGAGGTGATATCCTGTTACATGCAACTTTCCTGTGGCAAAAATGAAAAAATGCAAGCCTCCTGAAAAAATATTTTTTCGTTATATGATCAATATCTTTAAACCAAGGTCATTTTACCTCAGGAAGTCGCTCCTTCCGTGCCGTGCGGAGCTCAGTGATTAATCTCACGATGAGCCGAATAACATGTCTTTTCACCTTTTTATCCTGTTCCTTGTTCAACGGATCAATCAGGATATACTGAAATTTGAAGGTGGTATACTCCTGTTTGATGGATTGTACCTTCAAAATCATGGTTCCGGGTTGAATGAGCTCTTTGAGTTCCCCCAACGAATTTTCGATTTCTTGCTCAAGCCATTCAACCTGAGGCACATAATCCACATTGATTTCGAAGTCCACATTACTTCTTTTCAGCTCTCGTCGGGTATAATTGATGATTTCACTGCTGAATACTTTGTTGTTGGGTATATAGATAATGTCGTCGTCGTCGTTCAGCAAATGGACATTGGTGAGCGTGATATCCAGAATTTTCCCCTTTTTCTCCGCAATTTCTACCGAATCACCAATGTTCACCACCTTGGCAAAAGTCAGGTACATGCCATTGATCAAATTCGAAATATAGTCTTTCGTCATGAGCACAATGGCCGCAGCGATGAGACTTAAGGTTGTAATGGCTTCTTTTACAGTGATATTAAACAAAGAGAGAATCAGAACACCCGCCAACAAAGCGTAAGAAACTTTCGCCAAATGCGATACCCCTATGGTAAAGTTGTCACGTCTCGCATTCCCCTGCGGACGATAAGTGGCCAAAATGATAAAACGGATACTTTCCACAATACAGAAGATCAGGATGACCCGATACAGTGTATGAGAAAGCGCCCCCGGCAGATCAAATTTGTCGAAAAACGTGGTATAACCCTGATGATAGATGACGACAAAAACGGCCAAGACACCATACAACAATCCGGTAATCAATGCAATAGGTTTCATTGAAGCAAATTAAAATGGAAATTCTAACAGGCTGTAAAGTAAATGATCTACGCACTTCTAAAATTGGCAGACATTAAAATGTTGCGCCAAAACTTGTGTATGTCGCTGACATTGTTAAATTCGCGCCACCAAACACTAATAAAATAAAATCAACAGAAATGAAAAAAGCACTTTTGTTCTTCGCCGGTGTTGCTATTGTAGCTTCACTTTCTTCTTGCAAAAAAAGTTACACTTGCAAATGCACTGTAAGCGGTGGTGGTGTTTCTATTACTACTGAATCTGCTGAATTCAAAGCAACCAAAAAGGATGCTGAAGATTCTTGCAGCGCTACTGCCTCTGCTGGTGGTTCTTCTACAACTTGCGAAGCTGTAAAAAAATAATTCAGTTTCAAGAAAATTATAAAGGCCATCTCCGGATGGCCTTTTTCTTTGTCCCATGAAAATGCCATTGTACTTATCCTGGCCTGTCAGAATTCTTTTGGCAACAGCATTCGTGTTGTCCGGTATACTCAAGCTTTATCCCATTGAATTCTTCGAAAATGACATGCTCATTCACCACCTCAGTGGCGAAAGCTGGGTACTCTTTCAGTCACGGTTGCTCATTGGATCTGAATTGCTGGTGGCTGCAGGCATTCTGACTGGATTATGGGACAAATTATTTGTGAGGCTGTCCTTTGCCATGCTTTTGGTTTATACCATTTACTTGATCATCCTACTGATCATTGAAGGCAATGACGGTAATTGTGGTTGCTTCGGCAATGCCATTGTGTTGACGCCTTTCGAAGGCATTGTCAAAAACATCTTCTTCGCAGGAATGACATGGTTGGTATGGAAAAATCCGATGGACTATTCATTCCGAGGAAAAAAGATAGCGATTGTTTCGGTCATACTGATCACTATGGCACTACCCTTCATTTTGAATCCTGTGTTTTTGCCTAAAAAAATTCAAACACTAACAGGAGAAAAAATTGAAGTCCCACTGGAAATTTTGTATGAATCAGAAGGAGAAACCCCACCGACGTTTGATGTATTGACAGGAAAAAAAATCGTCGCATTCATGTTGCCTCGTTGTCCACATTGCAGACTTGCTGCAACCAGGCTTGAAACGATCAAACGAGAACATCCCGAACTACCCATCTATGCTGTAATCAGTGGAGATGCAGCGGACATGCCATCATTTTTGGAAGAGACCCGCCTTCATGATATTCCTTACCAGCATTTCAATTCCCAACACAAAATCATGAAAGTCGCTGGTCCACAGTTTCCATCGATCTTACTCGTCCATGATAAAATGTTGGACATTTCATTGGAATACTATGATTTGAATTCTGCGGTTTTGTTGGATTGGTATCACCAACCTTGAAGACAATATCAACAAAATAAGTACTCAGGCTTTATGGCAACATTTGTTGCAACCTAGCCCAGTCCATGGCAATGGGAATTTCCTGAAAATTTGCACCGGTAACATACGCAGAGGACTTTGCTGAACGTTGTTCAAGTTCCGGGTGTGTACTCAACAAATTCATGACGCCTTCCATATCTCCATGTTCATCTTTCATACGAGAGAACACTTGTCCGAGCATCACAGGTTTGATGTTGGCTTTTTCCAAAAGTAGCAATGCAAAATCATCCGCTTCCGCTTCATCTTCTCTGCTGAAAAACCCATTGATCAATTCAGAACTCAATTGTTGTGATGTGCCGCCATCACCAAGGTAGGACAAGATCGCGCCAACGCCAGCTTGTTTGATGATCTGATTCACGGTGTGCCGCTTTTCAACGTGCCCCATTTCATGGGCCAACACAGCAGCCACTTCTTCTGGCGATTTACAAAATTTGATCAACCCTGAATAAACGAATACATTGCCTCCAGGGATTGCAAAAGCATTGGGTTCATTGCCCTTCAGAAGGGTGAGGTGATATTGGTATTTGCTACCCTGCAAAGCACCCATCAATCTTTGATGCAACGCTTGCATGCACGAGTCTGCGTAAGGATCATGAATGACAGCATCTTCACCATGTTGTTGCAGGATTTGTTCGGAAAGCATGCCACCAAACTTTATTTCATTTTCCAAACTGAGGATGGTATCGGCAGGATGCTGAAGAACTTTCCATGCGATATAACCACCCCATCCCATAGCAGCCAATAGAATGGTCAGAAAAATCCAGGCAAAACGATTCGGAGTTAATTTCATGGACGTGTTCTATTTGATTTCCACATTTCAAAAAAACTTCTTTCCTCATCCGACATCACTTCATTCATCATGATTTTATATCTCCGTCCCCAAAGGTTTTTCGAAACATTCAATGTTGCATTGAAAAATTTACCCTTGCGTAAAAGTTGTAATTCGGGCCTTGTATCACTCATCCTCAACAAAGACTGCACATTTTTGTATGGTGCTATTCCATTGACGGTTATGATTTCATCGCCGCTCCACAAGCCAGCTTCATCGGCTGGAGAACAAGGCATCACTGTGCTGATGACACATTTCCCACCATTTTCATCAATGCCAAAACCATAATTTGACTCACTCCATTTTGGCGAAGCTTGTTGAATGATTTGCATTCCCGCATAGGAAAATGATTGTGTCAATTGCGGCAGATAATCTTCAACGCCATTCACATATTGTGTAAAAATCTGATCAGTCAAATCACCCAAATATTTCCGAATCAAATGCTGGTAGTCAGATTCAGAATAACCCTTTCCTTTCAAACCAAATTCTGAATAGAGATCGCGCATGACATCATCGAGCGAATATTTCCCATTGGAGACTTTGATGATTTCAAGATCACAAATCAGGGCAATGAGCAAGCCCTCATTGTAAATAGAAACTTTCCGCCATGGAATACCAGGATTGTAACCATCGAGCCAGGTATCGAAACTACTTTCGGCAACGGACAGATTAAACCTTCCATGATTATCCATGTAGGTTTGAATGCGATCTTCGAGTTCTGCAAACCATTCCGCATCGGTGATACTGCCACATCGCCAAAGAAGTTGATCACCGTAATAAGTTTGTCACACCTTCGTAGACATAACCAGATCTGGAATAATTTTCCTTTGAAAAATCGTAAGGCAACATTTCCACTGGTCGGATACATTTCACATTCCATGTATGAAATAATTCGTGGCAACTGATGGCCAGCAAATCCTTGAATTGACTTTCACCCTGAAAATCGGCTGCTGGTCCCATCGCGATCACAGTGCTGTTGTGATGTTCCACACCGTGCCTGATAAAGTATGGTGGGAAGTGAAACAGAAAATGATATTCATCGCAAGGTATACTTCCGAAAATATCAAAATGCGCATCACTGAATGATAAGAATTCCTTCAGCAAACGTTCTTCATCAATTTTAAGATCACCTTGTATCCAGATATGAAACAAAACATCCTTTGAAGTATACGTAATTTCCTTCAACGAATTGCTGGCGACGAGTGGACAATCGGCCAAGTCATCAAAATTTTTCGCCGTACGAACATGTTCAGAAATGGCTCCCAATCCGGTGGCCATTCGATAATCATCGGGCAAATGAAACTTGAGTTGATATGGAAGATCAAGTCCATCCTCCACATAGAAAAAACAATTGACCGGATTGATGTAGAGTTGTTCAGTATCCAGATAAGATGAACCTGCGTTGAGTTCCGCAGCATAGTATTGATAGGTCAGCGTTATTTCATCACATCCATCACAATCGACTTCCCAACAATCTTTATTTATTTTCCGAAAGGCAAGATTCACATTTCCATCCTGCACATTCCAGCTTTTAATGTTCTTAGAAAAATTACCCAACTCATATCGACCCGGACGCCATGAGGCGAGACAAAGTCTCAAGGTCTTTTTACCCTGACAAGGAATTTTGGCTTCAAAAGAAATGAAATGTCTGTGTGGATTTTCAATTGAAATGTGATAGTGGATCATAATTATTTGATGGCTTCGGTGATAGGATTACCGGTAGTGGCGTTTGGAAAAGGGATACGACATGCGGCCGCCACAGTTGGTGCGATATCCGTGATGAAGTGTGGCAAATAACTTTCTCCCTGGCGAAAATTTCCACCAAAGAAAATAGCAGGCACATGTGAATCATACCGGAATGGTGACCCATGCGTTGTGCCGGTCATGCCATACTCCATATAACCAGCTTTCAAAATATAAATGACATCACCGCTTTGAGATTGACTGAATCCATTTTGCACCATTTCCTTCATCAGATGACCTCCGCGATATTGCGCCAGATCACTTGCCGTAAATGCGAATTCAACTTCCGGAAAGCCCAATAACATTTCAGCTACTTCATATTGCATTTCTTTCAAATTCACCTTAGAACTTTCGATGAGTTTTCGATTCAGAAAAATATTCAAGTTGCTTTCATTTAACACCCAATCACCTGCTCCATATTTCTTAATCAGTTCATTTTCTACGAATAATTCCGCGGCATCACTTTTCCAATATCCGCCAGTTCCTTGTTGTTTGTTCACATAACTTGGGGTTGGAGCTCCGCCATGATCTGCACTTAGGAAAATGACATATTGATCACGACCGAATTTCTGATCGAGGTAATCAATGAAGTTGGCGATATCTGCATCGAGTCTCATGTAGCAATCTTGCAGTTCACGAGAGTGAATACCAAATTGATGTCCGATATAATCCGTAGCCGAAAAACTCATGCAAAGCATATCGGTATATTCATCCTTGCCGAGGTTTTCATTTTCAATGAGTGATTTGGCAAATTCTACTGTGTAAGTATTACCAAAAGGAGTTCCTTTGATGAGATCATAGTTGCCATTGGCGCTTCTCATCGCATTGAGGTCATAGGGAAAGACTGGTCTCAAAGTGCCCTTGAAAGGAGTTTCAAATGGATTGTTATCGGCTTGCGATTCGTTGTAAACAGCTTCATCCTTCATGAGATTCCATGTGCTACTCATGAAAGTATCCGCCATTTTTTTCGCATTAAAGTCCTTTACCCATTGCGGTAATTCACTCATGTACCAAGTGCTTGTCGCCCAAACACCTTCGTCGAGACCGACAAACCAATATGCGGCATCGGCAGTTCTTCCGGCGGGTAAAATGGCTCCGCGGTCTTTCATGGCGATGCCAAAAACTTTCGAGTTTTCATTGGTAAACATTTTAAGTTCATCACCAATGGTGGATGCTGTGAGGTAATGCGGCGACATCTGTCCTGGTTTGCCGGTAGTACCTACACCTTGCACTGTAGAATCAGACGAACAATAAATGGTCAGTCCGGAAGATCTTTCGTACCAATCATTTTCGATGATGCCGTGCAGACTAGGTGTTGTTCCGGTGAAAATGCTCGCATGGCCAGGACCCGTGTAGGTCGGCATATAATTGTAATTCAGGTTGCGGGCAAAAAAACCTTCACTCACCAAGCGTTTAAAACCCTTGTCAGAGAAGTCATTCCAATATTTGTCGATGAAGTCATATCTCATTTGATCCACCGTAATCCCAATGATCACTTTTGGTCTTGAGAATGCAGCAGGAGAAATAATATCTGCCGAAGGTTTCATTGCTGCGCAACCAATGAGCAGCACAAGAATCATGGCGAAAAGCGAATACTTCATATAGCTAAAAATATGGTCGCTAAGGTAATTACACGACTTCGCTTATGGTGCCAGTGTTTCAGGGAAAGTTCTCAGGATGATGTACACAACGGCCAGACAAAGAACAAGGCTCAGTAAAATATTGATCCATGCAAAAACGACATGGCCACTGCGAAAAAGCTGAATCGTTTCGAGACTAAACGTAGAAAAAGTGCTGAGTCCGCCACACAAACCAATGGCGAGCAAATACCACATGGAGGAATTCGATTTATAGATGCTCACGGTGAGTGCGCCGATGAGGATTGCGGCGATCACATTTGAAATCAACGTAGCAGCAGGAAACACCCACATCATCCGTTGGATTAACAGTGAAATGCCAAATCGCAAAACAGAACCCATACCACCGCCGAGAAAAACGAGTAACCACTTCATGCGACTTGATTTTTTTGACTGATGATTCGATTCAAAATCCAATGGATGAAAACAGCCATGGAAGTTCCATAGATGATTCCCGAAAGAATATCACCGGGATAATGTACGCCGAGATAAATTCTGCTGTACACGATCAACAATACCCAACTGAACAACAACATCAACAACCATTTCCGCATCGGTCTCATCCACAGGATAAAGTAAGCGACCACACCAGAATAGTTTGATGCATGATTGGAGAAATATCCGAACCGGCCTCCTTTGTAGAAGTTGCCATTTCCATCTTTTACAAAATGAATGAGACCCTCCAACTCAGCATTGTAACCAGGTCTTGGTCGCATCACCACATTTTTGATGGTATGCACGACAACAAAATCAGTCATGAACAAGAGCACAGCCAAACCACCCAATGCGATCCAAAACTGTCGCCTCTGTAGTTTTTGAAAGAGTGACCAAATCAACAATAAATACACGGGCGTCCAAAACAGCATTTTGCTTGAATACCACATCAACTGATCGAGCCAAGGCCCGCCATCTCCGTTGAGTGCAAGAAAAATCGCCCTGTCGATATGATCTAAATTCTCCAGCAATGACATTCAATCAAGCAAACGATTAATCATTTCGACGGTAGATATCATCGATGAGTTCTTTCCAGTTCTCCAGAATTTTTTTACGTTTCAGTTTCAACGTTGGAGTGATTTCACCCGCATCGATGGTCAACAGTCGGGGCAACAATCTGAATGCCTTTACTTGTTCCCAATTTCCAAAACGTGTATTTACTTTTTCAATTTCAGCATCAAATAATTTTTGCACCTTTTCGTCGGCGAGCATTTTCGGAATATCAGACACATCGACACCCTGCTTTTGTGCCCACGCTTTGAGGCCAATCATCTCAGGAATAACTAATGCAGCTGGGAATTTTTCGCCATCACCAATCACGACGATTTGTTCGATATAAACACTTTCCTTCATCGCATTTTCCACCACTTGTGGTGCAACATATTTACCGCCGGATGTTTTGAACAATTCCTTTTTACGATCGGTAATTTTCAAAAAACCATCTTCAATCTGACCGATGTCACCTGTGTGAAACCATCCATCTTTGAGTACTTCATCCGTTTTTCTTTGTCTTTGTAATAACCCATCATCACGTTGGGACCTTTGCTCAAAATCTCTCCGTCTTCAGCAATTTTCACTTCCACATTTTTGATGGGTTTACCTACAGTTCCTGCCCGCCACATGTTCGGTTTTCTGAAAGTATTCACCGCAATCACCGGTGAAGTTTCTGTGAGACCATAACCTTCTTTGATCCAAATGGAAGCTCCATTAAAAAATCTCGCTAGTCGCACTTGCAATGCCGCACTTCCCGAAGCAATGGCGCTGATTTCTGTAAGGCCAAGTGCAGCCTTCACTTTGCTAAAAACCAGCTTTCGTGCAATTCCCAATTTGAATTCATACCACCATCCATTTGCACCTTCCGGTTCCCAGATGATGGCGAGGTCATGTGCCCATTTGAACAATGCCTTTTTGATTCCAGTATTCGCCATTCCTTTGGCATAAATACCATCGTAGAATTTTTCGAATAACCTCGGTACTCCGGTGAACATATGTGGTTTCGCAACCATAAGATCATCTTTGATACTATCCATTCCGGACATGTACATGTGCACGCCGTTGGCGAAGTAGAGATAATGCAACATCCTTTCATAGATGTGTGATATCGGAAGGAATGAGAGACATCTGCTTTTGCCTCTTTCCAGATGAGGCAATCGCTCTTCACAATCGATGGCATTGCTGGCAATATTGCGGTGAGACAACATGACTCCTTTCGGCAGACCAGTTGTTCCCGAAGTATAAATGATGGTGGCAAGATCAAGTTCCTTTACCTGATTGCTCAATTCCTGCACCTTGCTTTGATCAGTAGTTTTCGCAGCCTCAAACAATTCGGTCCAATGCGGTGCACCCTCTACCTTTTCGAAAGTATACACTTTCATCAATGAAGGTATGTTTTTCTGAATGCCAGATATCTTATCGAAGAGTTCTTTATTGGAAACAAAACACAATTTTGTTTCAGCGTGATTCATGATATACTCACAATCCTGTTCCGTCATGGTCGGATAAATCGGAACATCGATCGCGCCAATTTGCATGATTCCATTGTCCATGATATCCCACTCCATTCTATTGGCATGGGTGATCAATGCCACACGATCCCCAGGGGCAATACCAAGAGATAATAAACCTCGGCTGACAAGATTCATTTGCCTAACAAATTCGGCGGTAGAGATCGTTGTCCACTCGCCATTAAGACGCGATGTTATCATTTTCTCCAATGGAAAATTTTCCAATTGAAAATAGGCGAAATCAAAAAGTCTTTTGGGTTCTTTCATCATATGAAAATAGGATCACGGTCAATATTACGGCATAAATGTTATTGCCGAAAATTTGAGACAACAAGCTGAGAAACCCTGAAGTAACATGTTCTGAGTTTGAATGATCTTGAACTCATATTACTTTGGCCCGAAGAACCAAATCCGAAACATGAAAACAACACTACAATTATTTACTTTATTCATCCTGTTGAGTGCGAATATGATTGCGCAGACACCTCATATTGTATGCGGTTACGATCATTTTATCAAGATGAAAAACATCACGATCCGCACTGGTTTGGTGTAAATAATCAGATGTTTCATGCTTGTAAAACCCAACGTGGTGGTGGCACCGGAGGTGTATACACCCTTCCTGTTGTATTTCATGTATTGTACAACGATGCAAACCAGAACGTACCAGATAGCGTGATTTATTCTCAACTTGAAGTCCTCAATGAAGATTACAGGAGATTAAATGCCGATGCGGTGAATACCCGTGATATTTTCCTGCCTGTTGCAGCAGATTGCGAAATTCAATTTGCACTGGCAACGGTCGATCCACAAGGAAACCCAACCACGGGAATAGAGCAC
Source organism: Flavobacteriales bacterium (assembly GCA_016722445.1). Taxonomy (GTDB): domain Bacteria; phylum Bacteroidota; class Bacteroidia; order Flavobacteriales_D; family Sanyastnellaceae; genus JAIBBG01. The sequence goes on from JADKIZ010000023.1 coordinate 23,019, forward strand.
ATCACGACTGACCGCACAGAATTTACCTTGGAAATATTTTCAACTGTGAATACACTCGATGAAGTGAAACATGCCTCTACAGGAGGAGCTGACGCTTGGGATACAGAACACTACATCAATGTTTGGATTTGCAATATCACCACAGATTTTCCGGGGGCACAAATTTTCGGAATGTCTTATCCTCCGAGTGGACTCGACAATTGGCCTGCGAATAGTTCATCTCCCACCACAGATGATGACGGCATAGTGGTTCACTACACCACAGTCGGAAGAAACAACCCTGTTTCAGAAGACGATGGCACCGATTTGAATGATCTTGGAAGAACATTAACTCATGAAATGGGCCACTATCTGGGTCTGCGCCACACTTGGGGCGATGAATTTTTTGGAGATTTATGTAGCGAAGATGATGGAATAGATGACACACCATTGTGTGGAAGTGGGGATCAATTTGAATGCGATCTGACGGCAAACACCTGTGATGACGGCACTTTGGATGATCAGCCCGATATGATTGAAAACTACATGGATTACAATCAAGACGAATGCTACAACATGTTTACCGAAGGTCAAAAAATACTGATGAGATATGCGTTGGAAGAATTGCGCAGTGGGCTATTGCAATCTTTTGGAATCTCAACAATGAAAAAGACTGAACAGGTGCTTTGGCCCAATCCCGTGGCCGACGTGCTCCAAATACATCCCGATTGGAAAGGAAGTGATTTCCGCATTCATCATACTTCAGGTCAGCTTGTACAAAGTGGAACGCTGAACAAAACCGAGATTTCTGTAGATGACCTTTCATCCGGACTATACCTCATTTATTTCAGCAAGGGAGAAATGACTTATAGCACCAGATTCATGGTGCACGATTGATATAAACACATCTTATTTTCGCCGACCAAATTAGAATATGAAAAAAGTAACTGTCATTGGTGCCGGACAAATGGGCAATGGAATCGCACATTCATTTGCACAGCATGGCAATCAAGTTATCCTTTTGGATATCAGTCAGGCCAGTCTTGACAAAGCAATTTCGACCATTACCAAAAACCTGGACAGGCAGGTAACGAAAGGTATTCTCACAGAAGAGCAGAAATCACAAACACTGTCCAATATCACCACGCAAACCGATATGGCTGCTGCGGTTCAAAACGCGGAGTTGGTGGTAGAAGCTGCTACTGAAAATCTGGAATTGAAGCTCAAGATTTTCACACAGCTCGATCAACTTGCACCGCAAGATTGTATTCTGGCGACCAATACATCATCGATATCGATTACACGTATTGCGGCTGCTACCAAACGTCCGGACAAGGTGATCGGCATGCACTTCATGAATCCAGTGCCATTGATGAAATTGGTAGAGATCATTCGCGGATATTCCACTTCAGATGCAGTGACAACGACCATCATCGAGTTATCGAAATCACTGCAAAAAGTTCCAGTGACAGTGAATGATTATCCAGGTTTTGTTGCCAACAAAATTCTGATACCCATGATCAATGAGGCCATTTGGACTTTGTACACCGGGACAGCAGGAGTAGAAGAAATAGACAACATTATGAAGCTTGGTATGGCACATCCGATGGGACCATTGCGACTTGCAGACTTCATCGGCCTCGACACATGTTTGTCGATCATGCGTGTTCTGGAAGATGGATTTGGCCAACCCAAATATGCCCCTTGTCCACTCTTGGTAAATATGGTAAACGCTGGAAAAACAGGCGACAAATCCGGAGAAGGATTTTACAATTATGCTGATCCAAAAAATCCGGTGGTGGCAAATTCATTTCTTAAATAGAATAATCACCCCAAAACATACCCCATAAAAAAACACCGCACTTGGCGGTGTTTTTTTTTATGCTGAAATATGATTGGGCTTCAGTTTCCGATTCTTCGGTTTGCTCGGCAAACTCCAACATATCCTTCGCTTGAAGGATATTGTACCACTGCAACAATTTGCGGATATCAGAATCATAAACACGCTCGCTGTCGTAGTCTGGTAATATAAGAAGCATGGTGTCGCGCAATACTTTGCTGTCACTTTTGTGATCAGGTGCTGCGCCGCCATTGAACACGTCTTTGGCTTTCAGAAAAATATCACGTAGCGGAACATCTTCTTCATAAGTAAACATACTGATGTCGCTGAGTGAACTCACTTTTTGTGTCGGATGCACTGGCATTCTCTTGCCATCCACCAACGATTCTACAATGATGGTCGATTTACCACCAGTAATGAGCTGATAGATACCGGGCTTACCGGCCACGCTCAGGATTTTTTCCAATTCTACTTTCATATTCTTCTAAAAATTCGGGGTGCAAATATCTTCTTTGCAGTGGCAAATACAATGAAGTGTTTTTATTCCCGACCACTCATCTCTTCAAAATGAGGAATTTCCTTCAAAAAAGAATAACTCCGTTCTTGCAAGTTGATGTGGCAGCAAAAATGACTGAGTCCATTGGTAATCATCAGAAAAGGGACCTGCAAAGTCATGTTGTAGCGCGCTGCCTGATCAAACACATCTTCGGTCACTTTGATCTCAGGAGCTTTACACTCAACCAAAAGGATAGGTCGCGCATTTCTCGCAAAGACCACCAGATCATACCTGCGCTTCATCCCATTGTATTCCAGTCCTTTTTCCACTGAAATCAATCCGGGAGGACAATTTCTATCCCGAATGAGGTATTCGATCAAATGTTGCCTCACCCACTCTTCCGGCGTCAGTACAACCCACTTTTTCCTGATGTCGTCAAAGACCTGATCCACGCCTTCAACGCTCTTGATTCGCTGCGGTGGATAAGGGAAGTTGAGGTGTTGCATCTAAAATGATACTTTTGGATCGGAATTGAACTGTTTGCTTTTGCAAATCAAATCTGAAATTCACTTGATATGGAATCGAAAGAAGAAATTGTAAATAACTGGTTGCCGAGATACACTGGTACACCGATCGAATCATTTGGCAAGTATATCCTACTCACCAATTTTGACAATTACCTGCAAAAGTTTGCAGAATGGCACAATGTGGAAATTCAGGGCAAGGGTAAAGCCATGCAAACGGCCACGGCAGACGACATCACCATGATCAACTTCAGCATGGGTAGTGCCAATGCAGCGACCATCATGGACCTTCTCACCGCAGTGATGCCTAAAGCTGTTTTGTTTTTGGGTAAATGCGGCGGATTGAAAAGAAAAAATCAACTCGGTGATTTTGTATTGCCTATTGCGGGCATTCGTGGTGAAGGAACGAGCAATGACTATTTTCCTGTTGAGGTTCCGGCTCTTCCAGCATTTACGCTTCAGCGCGCCATATCTTCAACCATCCGCGACTTCGGATTGGACTACTGGACAGGCACCGTTTACACGACCAATCGCCGCGTATGGGAACATGATGAACAGTTCAAAGACTACCTCAGAAAGATCAGAGCCATGGCCATTGATATGGAGACTGCAACATTGTTTTCAGTTGGATTTGCCAATAAAATTCCGATCGGTGCATTGTTGTTGGTTAGTGATCAACCCATGATTCCGCAAGGAGTAAAAACCAGTGAAAGCGATCAGAAGATCACTGCGGATTATGTAGATAAACACATCAAAATTGGTATTGCTGCCCTCAAAGAGATTCGCGATGAAGGCCAGTCTGTGCGTCATTTGAAGTGGGATTAATTTTATTCAGCAGTCAATCATGGAACATCTCCGCATCATCAGAGACATTGATCAGAAAAACTTCAAACCCGTGTATTTTCTCATGGGCGAAGAACCATATTTCATTGACCAGGTCACTGATTATATGGAAGAGCATATCCTCGATGAAGCGAGCAAGGCATTCTGTATGACCATCGCATATGGCCGCGATGTGAGTCTCGAACAAGTGGTTTCTCTTGCCAAAGGTTTTCCTATGATGGGTGAAAAACAACTCATCATTGTGAAGGAAGCTCAAGATATGAAAGAGTGGAAAAGCCGCAAGAGCGATGATAAAGAAGATGAAGATGAAGGCGATGTGATGAAACCATTGACACATTATTTATCTCAACCTACTCCATCGACCATCCTTGTTTTCACCTATAAAAATAAAACACTCGACAAGCGCAAAAAGGTTTACAAGCAACTGGATAAAATAGGAGTTGTATTTGATTCAGAAAAAATCAAAGACTTCAAATTACCAGACTGGATCGAAAAATACACCAATGCGCGTGGTTATAAAATCAATCACGGTGCTTCGCAATTGTTGGCAGAATACCTTGGTACCGATTTGAGCAAAGTGGTGAATGCCATCAATAAACTGGCGATTATTCTTCCTGAAAAAAGTGAAATCACTCCTGCTATCATCGAAGAAAACATTGGGATCAGTAAAGACTACAATGTGTGGGAACTTCAAAAAGCACTTGGACAAAAAGATGTTTTGAAAGCCAATCGCATCATCCAGTATTTTGAAGCGAATCCAAAAGCCAATCCGATACAAATGGTACTACCATCATTGTACCTTCATTATTCCAAGTTGTCGATGTTTCTGAGTGTAAAGGACAAACAAAATGCGGCCAAGGAACTCGGCTTGAATCCCTACGCACTCAACGATTTGAAAGATGCCGCCAGCAAATACAACGCACAGAAAGTAGAGCGCATCATTGGATATTTACGTGAAGCTGACAGACGTGTGAAAGGCGTAGAATATTTGTCGATCGACAATGGAGATTTGATGAAAGAACTTGTTTTCAAAATTCTTCATTGATTCAGTTTACCTCCACACCACTTCAACTTCATCACCAACATGAATCTCACCTTGCTGATGCGAGGTGAGCAGGTTTTGTCCAAACATCACTTTATTGTTTACCGTTCTGAAAATGGACAGTGTTTTTAAAGGTTCTGCATGACGCAAAGCAGTCTGTTGATCCGTTGTGGTGATGACACATCTCGCACATGGTTTCGCCACATCAAATGAAATTCCATTGACCACAAAATTCTTCCAGTGATCCTCTTCAAAAGGAATTTCGGTCTGAACGACAATATTTGGTCTGAACCTATCCCATCCCAAAGGCGAATGATATCCGTTCATCATAAGTCTGTTGTTCAGTTCAGAGAGAGAAGCCATTCCGATCAGCAGAAAAGGAAATCCATCCGAAAAAGAAGTGATGTCATTTCCCCGGTTAAATTTCTCTTCGACGAGGCGTTTGGTTGATTCCGGCATCCAAACCAATTTGCAGGTGCGTCCGGTCATTTCACTGAAAAAAGCATCCGCTTCCGGAGATACAGGAATGGCCAGACATTCGTCGGACCAGATCTGCACACTTAATTTTTCCTGATTCGTAAGAACATCGTCGCTTTGGCTCCAACTTTTTCCATTTGGGCGAAAAACCACCTTGAGCTTGCCATCCTGGATAAAAACATCGAACAAAGCCATCAGGGCTATTTCCTTTGTGAAATGAACCGGTTGTTTTCATCGATCAGCATAAACCTGCGGTCGAATTCGAATCCCTGAGCAGTGATGGCGGCTTGATTTACACCAAATCCACCCAGCGATTTCACTGGATATACAAAAAGATGGTCAATTTTCCTTGTCATAGAGATGTCAAAAGCGTTTGCGAAAGTAATCGTCGGCGAGTCAGGTGTATTTTTGCCGCCCTTATGAAATTACAGAACGATCTGATAGTTAGGGCTGCAAGAGGGGAAGAAACCGAACGTGTACCTGTATGGGTGATGCGCCAGGCTGGTCGTATCCTCAGTGAATACCGCGCCACGCGTGCGCAAGCCGGAAGTTTCAAGAATTTGCTCAAAAACCCGGCACTCGCTGCTGAAGTCACCATTCAACCGGTGGATATTCTCGGTGTTGATGCCGCTATCCTGTTTTCCGATATCCTCGTGATTCCGGAGGCCATTGGTCTTCCTTACAAGATGGATGAAGGCAAAGGACCAAGTTTCGATAAAGTGATCGAAAATGAAAGTGATGTAGATGCATTGAGCACGGAAAATGTACTTACCGAATTAAGTTATGTCTTCGAGACCATTCAGATCATCAAAAAAAATCTAGCAGGACGAGTACCTCTGATTGGCTTTGCTGGCGCACCATGGACGATTTTTTGTTATATGGTTGAAGGCCGTGGATCAAAAACATTCTCGAAATCCCGGGCGATGTTGATGCAAAATCCGGTACTGGCACACCGCTTGCTAAGCAAGATCACCGACGCCACCATCATCTATTTAAAAAAGCAAATAGAACTTGGTTGTGATCTGGTCCAATTGTTCGACAGTTGGGCGGGAATACTCAATAAAGAAACATACAACACATTCGCATTGCCCTATATCAACCAAATATGTGAAAGCATCAGCACGGTACCGGTAACAGTATTCGCCAAAGGTGCTTTCTTTTCATTGGAAGAAATGGGCAAATTGCCATGTGCAACACTCGGCATCGACTGGCATACAGAGCCTTCCATGGCGAGGGCACTGGCACCCGGAAAAACCCTTCAAGGCAATCTGGATCCCGCGGTATTGTACGGTTCCGACGAATTGATCCGCCGCGAAACCATTAAAATGTTGGAGAAATTCGGCCCTCAGCGCTATATTGCGAACCTCGGGCACGGTGTTTACCCTGACGTTGACCACAAAAAACTCAAACTTTTTATTCAAACCATTCAAGCACACCAATTTTAAAAATCATGAAAAAGAGCTATTACTTATTAGCCCTGCTATTCGTCGTTTCGTTGGCTACCTCTGCACAGAAAAAACCAGCAGATAAAAAAGAGCCTGCACCTGCTGCTGAACCAACTGGCAATCTCGTTGCAGATCCCAGTTTTGAAGTGACCGAAGTAAAAACGCTGAAAGCGTACAATCAGCTCACCACTTTTTTGAAAAACTGGATGTCGCCAAACCAGACTTCAGCTGATTTGTATAACAATATGGTGAAAAGCACCAAGGTATCTGTTCCCAAAATGACTATGGCACAGAAGAACCAGTAGAAGGTGGCAGTTACGCCGGCTTCAGAGCATATACCAAGGACCCGAAGAAAACAAGAACCTATCTCGAGGCCAAACTGAAAAGCAGATTGGAGAAAGACAAACTTTATTGTGTGCGATTCAACCTCAGTCTTGCAGACTTGTGTAAATATGGAGCGAACAATGTTGGTCTTTTCTTCAGTGACAGAAAAGTTCAGAATGCACACGACAATGCATTGACCTTCCAGCCGCATATCACGGAAAAAACCAACAAAGCGATTGTGACCAATGAAGGTTGGGAAACGATTTGCGGTACCTACCTCGCAACTGGAAAAGAAGAATACATCATCATCGGATGTTTCGGATTGGAAGAAAGTCTGAAATTGGAAAAAGTAAAAAAGCCAGCATCGCAAGAAGGCGTTCAAATGGCGGATGCATATTACTACCTCGACAACATTGAAATCGTTGCGGTAGAAGCACAGAGTCAGTGTTTTTGTGGTAAAACCGAAGACCGTGATCCTGATCTCATCTACAGCAGATCAACAGCAAAAGGCATAGACATGAAGCCAGCGCAGATTGTTGCTGCAACGACTGTATGGTATTCGTTCCTCTCTGCTGAAATTCCAGACATGTTCACACAAGAGCTTCAGGACCTTGTAAAAATCTTACAAGAAAATCCAACCATGAAACTCGACCTCGTTGGACACAGCGATACCGATGAGATGAACGAAGCCAAGGTGAACAAACTTTATATCGGCATGGCACAGACCCGTGCAGAAAAAGTAAGAGATTATCTGGTAGAAAATGGTATTGACGCTACACGTCTTACTGTTCTGACCAAAGACAATACGGTATTGGCAAGTACAAAACCAACACCACTTGGCAAAGCTCAAAACAGAAGAGTGGAGTTTGTGGTGAAATAATATTATCTGAAAATGATAAGAAAGCCGGTCCTCTTTGGTCCGGCTTTTTTTTGGCCCGATTCTTTCCACACCGCCGATTGGATAAAGCATTTGGCACAAGCCGAAATAAATAGACAATCGTTCAGTTATTGGTATCGTGAAGGAAATCGTGTTTTGCATATTGTTCATGTTAGTGCTGACCCGCGCAGAAGCTCAGAATCTCGTCGAAAACGGGGATTTTGAGACGAAGGCTTATTGTCCTGGAAACTTCAATCAGCAACAACTCAACACCATCGCCGGATGGTGGCAAGCGACAGATGGCACTCCCGATTATTTCCATGCATGCAGTCAGAAAGTGGGTGTGCCCAAAAATGTTTTTGGTGAAGAAAGTGCCGGCAGTGGTGAAGGTTATGCCGGACTCGTGACATACAGCACGGGCAATACCAGAAATTACAGGGAATATCTTCAAACCAAATTATCTCGTCCATTGGTTGCTGGTGAATTGGTTTGTATTGAGATGAAGATCTCAGCCGCAGACTATTGTTATTATGTTACAGATGGAATCGGTCTCATTTTATCCAAAGAAAAAATCAGTAGCAATGCGCAGACAACGCTGGCGATGAAATCAACCATGGGAAATCCCAAATTCAATATGCTAGATGAAGCTCAAGGTTGGATGTTGCTGAGTGATATTTACAAAGCCGAAGGCGGAGAACAATATGTCACCATCGGAAATTTCCGCATGGACAGAGATTTGAAAGTGATCAAGCGCACTGAAAAAATGGGTGCAAAAGGCAATAGCACCTGGGCTTATATCTATATCGATGATGTTGCCGTAAAACCTGTACAGAAAAAAGAAGACTGCAGTTGCGAAAATGAATATTTGGCAAGTATTGCAGTAGATCCTCCGCTTGAATTGAGTGAGTACAATAAAGTAAAACTGGATGCTGTATTGTTCGACTTCGATCAGGATGTTCTAACCGATACAGCCAAAATTCAACTTCAAGAAATTTATGGTTTGCTGAAAAAAAACAGGGCGATGTACATGGAAATATCCGGCTTCACTGATATCGTTGGTCCGGATGGATATAACCTCGAACTTTCGAAAAGACGCGCTCAACGTGTGATTGATTATCTCAAAGAAAAAGGCATTGCGGAAGAAAGACTACAACTGACATTTTTCGGTAAACAAAATCCAATTGCCGACAATGAATCCGATGAAGGCAGACATCAGAATCGTCGGGTAGAGTTTCAGATATTGGAGCATAAGTTTGAGCTCATTCAATAGTAGTGAGTAGTGAGTAGAGAGTATTGAGAAATCGGGGTGTACTAGGTACTAGGTATTAGGAGCGCGGAAATTTGGTTGATAGACGGAAATATTTTGATCTGTAGAATACGGTTTGCGGTCAATTTTAAATTTTAAATTTTAAATCTCGAATGGTAGGTAAAGTTTAGATCATATCCGCCCTTTGAGTTATTTTCTTTGTGTCTTTTGTGGTTCCAAACAAGTTTGCATTATTGTTTTTGTTCGCCTTCGGCGAAATAGAATAACCTCAAAGGAAAACATGTCGCTTCTTGCAGAGATAGTGCGTTTACCAATAATAAAATCTATTGGCTGAATAGAGATCGAAGGCGCTACGCGCGCTCAAAGGACACAAAGGATGTAGACAAAAGTTTGGTTGGGATTAACTAAAGATATTTTAGAATCACGCATTCATAAATGCAATATCACTTGCATATCAAATACTTCCCGCGAGGCGATCATTCTCACCAACAGCAACCGCGTCCTCTGCCAATATTAAATTTTAAATCTTAAATTCAAGAGTTGATCTGCTCCCAAATCATATCCTTCAGCTTATCCACATTCATTCCGCTCACGGCAGAGATGAACACAGAAGTAATGTCTTTGGGCAACGCCGGTTTCATTTGCTGAATCATTTCATCGTCCAGCATCATATCGCATTTGGTGATGGCGAGTAATCTCTTTTTGTGCAACAATTCGGGATTGTATTTCTCCAATTCATGGAGCAGTATTTTATACTCTTCAATGATGTCTTT
>JADKIZ010000024.1 GCA_016722445.1 Flavobacteriales bacterium
CCACTCCCTTACCGTTTCATCCCTCTCCCGAAGATAATATTTCAACCTCCCTTTCTAATCCTGCAATTTTGGCTTCGAACATTTTTTGTTGGATGGGGTGGGTGGCTTTCAATTCCGTAAGACAGCTTTCTTGTTTATTGGAAAGCAAGTTTTGTTGGTGTTCGCTGAAATTGGTATTCGCTGAAATGAGATAGGAGAGATGGTGGTAAGCCATGAGACTTTGATTATAGCTTGTTTTCATATCGTCTAAATCGCGTCGGAGTTTTTTGATCTGTAATCGCAGGCTCAATATGACTTCTTCCTGCAAATCCAATATTTTTTCTGTAACTGCTGTAGGTGGGTCAGGATAACCGCCAGCAACATAAAACTCCTGGATCGCGTCGATCAAACTTTTGCGCATGGTGTTGATCTGTTGTTCTATATCTATGCTTGGCGATGAGCCGTTGTACAATATCTTGTGCATCCATGACCGATTTATTCCGAAGTATTCTCCCAATTCTCGGGTGGACATGTTAAGATTCAGTTCTAAAAAATCAGTGGATTGCGAAGGCATAAGGTTAAAGGTGTTTTGACACAATGGTTTTTTGTCTGTACGAATTAAGGAAACAAATTTGAGGAAACAAAATTTTGTTTCCGCAAATTTGTTTCCTCTTTTGGCTCATCCTTTTACCAATACAATTCAATGGCCTCGTTTTAGTACTAGCCGGAAACACTGTTCAATCTGCGACACTATATATAGCGTAGCGGTGAGAAACTGACCGAATACGTTCACCCTTTTTCATGTCTCATGAGTTTTGTGTTTGAAATCATATTTTTAATGAAGCATTCCAAATGCATATTCTCATCAATCATTTATTTGATTTTGATTGTCATCAAAGAAAAAAATCGATTTTTCGTGTTCAATTTTCGTCTCAAAGAAAAAAAACGCATTTTTTTTCATGAAAAAAAGGGCAATTTTCGCGACAGATGAGAGAGGGGTCTCTTCATCTTCTGTATCGCTCGTCTGATCAATGTTTCTTGAAATTCAATCGTAAGAAAATGGGCTGTTTTTGGTCAATTTTCACGACAGATGAAAGCGAAAATCGACTTGATCTGGGGTTTGAAATTTTTACTCCTTTGTGCCATGAAATTTTTCAAACAGGAAATTTCATCCAAATTAAATTTTTTATTCACTAAATTTTTAAAAGTTATGTTTAACGTACAAATCTTAAACACGGTGTCAGACTGCGACACCATTCTTGCCGAGGCAGGAAAAATAAAGACCAGTCTTGAAATCAAAGTTGAATCGTTGACGCGCCAAATGAACGGCTACAATGCAGAGTCCGCAACATTGCCAGCCCAACTTGTTGCGAAACAAGAAGAGCTTGTCAGCCTGACAGAGCAACTGCAAACTGATCTGTCACCTATTACGCGCAGAGAGGTGCAGAGGCTCAAAAACAAAGCTGAGATCCGTATCCGTGCCCTCATTGAGGAGATCGCCAGTGTTGGACCGGTAGGCTTCCTGATCAAGAGCAAGCAGCTTGACTATTTCCAGGAGATCTTGAACTGGTAAACACCATGATCACCGAGGTAACTGCACGCAAAGTGGAAATCGAAACAATCAGCGCTAATGCCGCTTAATTCAATCAATCAATTACAAACGTTTAAAAAAAAATAATACGATGAATCACGATGTAAATAAACTGACAACTATTGCAGACTGCGATAGTTTGATATCAAGCACAACCGAAGAATTGTCGAACCTGGGTTTCATGAGAACCAAACAAGAATTTCAAATCAGCAATGACGCGGAATTGTTGCAGGAAATTGACAGTGAAATCGCTGTGAAGCAACAGGCTTTGGTGAATCTGCAAAACCTCTTGCCAACCTTGCCTGAAGGTAAACGCAAGAACGATTGTCTGGATGATATCGCCAATACGGAAAACGATATCCTGACGCTGGAAATCCGAAAGTTGAGAAAGGGTAATATCCGCCAGTTCATGGAAGATTATGATCTTTTCAAAATCAACTCCAGGCAGATCAAATGTCAGGACTTCAAATCCCAGATCGAAACACGCAGAGGGCAAATTCCCTCATAAAGTAAGACCTCTGAGGAGGTGAGATTGAGTATTCCATAGTGAACCGGCTGTCCGAGAGGATGGCCGGTTTTTTTTGGCCTCACCCCTAACCCCTCTCCAGAGGAGAGGGGGATGCCCTTCGAGCGAAATCACATTTTCCAGAATTAGAAAAATACTCGACCCCGCTGGGGTCGTTTGTCTTCGTTGTGAAATAAATGAAGACCATTAGGTTCCTCTCGGGTACGCGATGGTTGTTTCGAGAAATGTTATGGTAAATACCTTTCCGATGAGCGATGTTTGTTGCGAGAAATTTTATAGTAGGTTCCTCTATGCGACGGGATGTTTGTTTCGACAAATGTTATGGTAGGTTCTCTCCGCTACGGGAAGAGGAATGACGAGCGTGGGGGGGGGTTAGCCGCCTTCGGCGGTCTGTGGGGGTGGTTGTGTCATATGTTATAGTAGGTTCCTCTCCGTTGCGCGAAGGTTGTTTCGACAAATGTTATGGTAGGTTCCTTTCCGATGAGCGATGTTTGTTTCGACAAATGTTATGGTAGGTTCCTCTCCGCTACGCGAAGAGGAATGACGAGTGTTGGGAGGGCGTTTAGCCGCCTTCGGCGGTTTGCGGGGTTGGTTGTGTCATACGTTATTGTAAGTTCCTCTCCCGCTACGGGATGTTTGTTTCGAGAAATGTTATGGTAGGTTCCTCTCCGCTACGCGAAGAGGAATGACGAGCGTGGTGTGTTTAGCCGCCAAGGCGTCTGAGTATGATCCTTTGAAAAGGATCAAGTTGAGTTTGTTAGGGTGAAACGACAGATTGCTCGAAGTTCTCTTCATGTGATTTGTGGTAAAAAACAACAACTGACTTAACCCTTCTTCACCGACTTTCTGGTGGTAGGTACTTTGAATGAACTTTCCTCGGTAATGACATAATCCTCACCCAAAGAATCTTCCAACTTAATGAGGTTTTTCGACTCACCCTCTACGAGAAGCATACGCGGAAAAACTGAGTCATCCACAATTTTCATTTTCAAAGGAGCCAGAAGGTCCGACATCTCATGTAGTGACATCGGATCTTCCGCATCCCCAGTAATTCTAATGATGTATCTTTTTCGCATGGAGAATTTACTTCAACATTCCGTTGCCTTCAAAGGTAGGCGCGAATCCCATTGAAGATAAATTCTTTGCTAAAAATTGCATGATCGCTTCAGAACGCTTTTGGTTCCTCGGCATCTTCAGGATGTTTTTCTCTTGTGCCAGCAATCGCGCCGCCATGCCGGTTGCAGCCGGACAAGCCATAGATGTTCCGCTCATGATTCCGAATAAATCACCGGGTATCGTACTGATGATGCCAACACCTGGGGCGGTGAGATCAACCTGTTCACCCACGTTTGAAAAATCCGCGATGTAATTCTTTTTGTCCTTGCCATAAGGACGAGCTTCTGAACCCACGGACTCGGTGCCTTTAGGATAAGTGCCCTTTCTTCCAATAGCGCTCACGGCGACAGTCAGTGAATACGCAGCAGGAAATTCACAGGATCGCGTTCTTCATTCCCTGTTGCCGCAAAACAAATTGTTCCTTTGGAAAATGCATCTTTGATGGCACTCATGATGCCCTCATCAGAAACACTGCCATCCATTCCCAAACTCATGTTGATGAGATCACAACCATCCGCAACCGCGCGGTCAATGGCTTTCATGATGGCAAAATTGCTTGCATCATCATTCTTGGGAAATACCCGATAACTATAAATCGGCACACCCGGCGCCACACCATTCAAATCACCCTGAGCACCAATGATACCGGCAACGTGTGTACCGTGCATATCGCCATTGTCATGGTATTCGTCGCGGTGTTCTCCTTGCACCGTATTCTCACCACCTCGTATGTTCAAACAACGATGTGGGCCAGAGCCTGTGTCAATCACCCCAACTTTGATCGAATTGTAATCAGGCTGGGTTTTACTATGGTAAAAATGACGCAATGCATCTTTGAACTTTAGGTCGATAGAGGGAAGCTTGTAAGTCTTTTCTTTCGTAGTGATGGTCACATTCTTTTTGAGCAATGGCCAATAGGTGTGATCAGTATATACATAAAGCCGCTGAATTTTTGTTCCGCGCAGCGACAACTTCACCACACCCGAAGCGTTGGTTTTACCGTCCGCACCGACTCTATTTTTGAAATCTGTAAAGGCGACAACGATCAACCCTTTGAGCGGTTCGCCATTTTCTTCCGAGACATATTTCATGGATACCGACTTCGCTGCCGTAGTTCTGGTTGACTTCTTCCCAACAGAAGATTTTCTACCGGAACCACCTTTGTTGATCATCGGCATGAAAAGGGATTTCTTGTAAAACACTTCGGGAATGATCCGCAAACCAGGTTGTGAAAACCTCAATTGCGATACCTGATCCGTTGAAATGCTCACCAGTTTAGCGCCGTTCTCATGAATGGAGTCGATCACTTTCAAGTCCATACCCGGACGTTGCATTTGAGTAGACACACGCACCGATCTCGCGACCGAAGCACGAATTCCAATCTGAGGCTGATGACTAGCAAGGTTCGTAAGGAAATTTGTTGCCGACGGACTGATTTCATCAGTGGCTGCAAGAGTAGATGCCGGCAATAGAATAAAGTTTTTTTGTTTGGTTTGTGCCATGGGGATTAGTTTGTTCCAAACGTAATTTGAAAATCATGATGGTTCGTGTCTATACTATTATTTAATGAAAAATTTTAAAATCGCCATGACGTCCTACATCATCAATTCACTTCAAACCATATCTATCAGCGATTTCACCGTGGAAGTTCAATAATGATGAATTTTATTTTTTCAGTCATTTCACCCAACACTTTGAAGTGATCTAACTCTTTTATATCCATTCCCCTCATCATAATTTTACATGATAAAATAGCACACATTTTCAATCATACCCATGGTATTGGGTATTAGGTATTAGGTATTAGGTATTATGACCGCGAAAGGAAGTGAATTGGCCATCTCAATACTCAATACTCAATACTCAATACTCACGACTAAGTACTTCATACTTCATAATTCATAACTCATAATTCATACTTCATACTTCATACTTCATAATTCATACTTCATAATTCATAATTCATAATTCCCCAATGACCCCCCCCTCAACCCCCCGTCTCAGCAGAGAAGAACTGCATATCAAGCTGGCAAGCTATAAAATTGACCGCAAAAAATATCCGTTGATTGTTGTAGGCATTCGCGGTTATTATTTGAATACGTTAGGTGCCAAAGGCAAAAATGACCGCAACATTTATGACGATGCCATCTTCTTGGATACAGACAACGTTACCGCCGCATTCAATGCGAATACAGATCCATCCGTTGCCAGAAAGGGCATAGCTGTTTTGCAGCCTGGAATCTATTATGCTCACAAATTCGCTACACATAACGGAAGACAATGAAGTTACCCTGCAATTTGTCAACGGCTCGGTAAGGTGAAAATCATCAGAGATGGCGAGACCCGAGTACAAGAAGGAAGCAACTTTGGTATCAATATTCACCGCGGCGGTAGAACGACTACGAGCAGTGAAGGATGTCAAACCATTCCACCAGACCAATGGACAGGCTTCTATGAATTGGCGAAATCAGAAGCCAGGAGAATTTATGGTGACCAATGGAATAAGGTGGTGATACCTTACATCTTAATAGATGAATTGGGTTGATACGCCGAGATAAGGTTGCGATTTTATTTTTGAATGAATAGCTTAAGGACCGTTATCTAACGGTTGCGTCATATCAAATCGTCTTATATTTTTGATCAAAAGAAAATCACCATGGCCTCAACTAAACCTGCCGGATATGATCCGGCATTTCTCGGACAAAATCTCACATTGCCGAAACCCAGCGCAACGCTGAAAAAGAAATTGGCGCCGCTGAAAAACACGACCAAGACCGAGTTGACCTACACCCACTTCAGTTGTTTCGTTCACAAGGAAAGGAATTGCCCTTGTTCACCGCGGTGAATATCAATGGTGCGGAACACAATGCAGAAGAAAGAGCCGATACGGATGATTGGAACTACGATAGCCGCATGTTGAAGGAATATCAAATTGGGGAAGAACTATATGGCAAGGATGAAAACACCTTCGACCGAGGTCACATGGTGCGGAGAATTGATCCCGCTTGGGGAAATAAAACGACAGTACAAAAAGCTGATAAGGATACATTTCACTATACCAATGTGCCCCACAGCATCTGAAATTGAATCGCAAGATTTGGCAAGAACTTGAAAGACATGTGCTCGAACATGGTTCGAAAAACGGCAAGGTTAATATCAGTGTGTTTACCGGACCCGTGTTGAGCGATAACGATCTTCCTTTCAAAAATCTCATAGCAGGATCAGAAGTAAAAATTCCAGTATTGTATTGGAAGGTGATTGTCTGGAAAAAAGATTCAGATGATAAAATGTATGCAGTAGGATTTATGCAGAGCCAGTGGCAATGGATCAAAACCAAACTGATGAAACCAGCTGCAGCACGTTTCGCACTGACGAGCACGAGGTATACAGAAGATTTTTTTGAGCACCTCGAATTCAAAAATGACAAAACCTATCAAGTGAGCATAGCGGAGATTGAAAAAGCCACCGGATTGAAATTCGGATGGAAAAATGTAAAATATCCCTATAAGGCAAAATCCCTCAGAGCCATCACCGGACGCACCGTAAAACCACGAGCTGCAACTTCTGGAACAAGAAACCTGATTGGTGCACCATCAAAGCCCCAAACCAAACTGACAAATGTTGTTCTATAAAAAATACCATCCCTCATCATCGCCACCACCCTCAATTCATACTTCACAATTCACAATTCATAATTCATAATTCATACTTCATAATTCATAATTCATAATTCATAATTCATAATTCAATTTGGAATTACTCGAACAAACCATACTCAACCTCACCGAAAAAGAAATCAAATCCTTTCGGCTATCCATGCAAGGCGTTTCGACGCTGGAGAAGCACCGTCAGCTTTTTGATTACCTTATCAGTGATAGAGAATGGAAGGATGGAGAATTATGCAAGAAAATTTATGGTGACCAGGACACAGGGAAATACTATTCCCTCAGGAAGAGGCTTTATGAAAGACTCACCCATTTTTTAATGGATGAGTTGAATGACAGTTCAACCGAAGGAGATGGATATATACATGGATTGGTAACGCTTTCATCCACCATGTTGCGTAGACGTTGTTATGATGTGGCCTATGATCATCTCTGTCAGGCCAGGAGGATGGGAGAACTTTCACATCAATATGAGTTACTTCAGATCATATATAGAAACATTCTCGCTCATGCAGATGTATTTAATGAAGACCTAGATACGTTGGTGACCTTATCCGAAGAAAACCTGCGAAACCTCACCATCACAACGCGGCTTGACAATGAGTTTGCGCGCATCAAATCCAAACTCAAGGAGTTTAAGAAGATGGGCAAACATTTCGAAACACATGAAGCTGTGAGAGAGGTATTGAACAGTCAGAACTTTATCCAAAAAAAATACTATAACAATCCTGCCTTTGTGCTGCGCCTGATGGAATTGGTTCGCAGCATTGTGATGACCACCAAAGAATACCATTTACTCAAACCTTTTCTCCTGCGCAGCTATGCCCAACTAGAGCGGCACGATGCATTCAGAGGCAGTCATCAATCCTTGCGAAGCGATTTTCAGTATTTGATTGCCCATATCCATTACCGCACGCGCGACAATGCAAAAGCTATTGGCATGCTGCAGGAACTAAAGAAGTCCTTGACTTTGGAGGTCAGGACCAAACACCCACTATTGGCTAAGGCGATCTCCCTAGAGGCAAGTGTCATGTTTTATACAGGGAACATCACTGAGTCGATCCAGTTGATACAGCGGTTTCAAAAACAATTTCATCCCATGGTCTCCCACAGAGAATGGCTGAATATGGAATTGAATCTATCGGTATTTACTTTTTTCACCAACGACCTATAAAAAGGCCAATCGATTGTTGCAGCAATTGCCCCAACGCACCAAAACCATGGAAGCAGAGATGGGGAAGGAGTGGTTTTTTCAAAAAAGAATTGATTGAAGTAATATTTCAATATGAATTGGGCAAGGTAGATATGGCAGAGCAAAGGCTTAAATCCATCCGCAAACAATATTCGGATTTTTTATCCCTCGAACGTAACCAGCGCATTGGGAAATTCATGGAGTTCATTTTGTATTTTTTCAATTACCCTGAGCATATTCAATCCGATATATTCAAAGAACGAGTGATTCAATCGAACATCCGACAGGATGCACAAACAGAAGATGTTCAGGCTATTCTGTTTTTCTGTTGGCTACGCAGCAAGATGATCGGTCGCGAGTGTTATGAAGTGTTGTTGGAATTGGTGAGGGATTTTGTGAGTGCGGCGGGGATGGCTGTGGTGCAGGAGGTGGAAAGTAATATTCAAATTTAGAATTGGAGGGTGTTGAGATGTCGGCTCACTCAAATTCTTTGTAATTGTAATGGGGCAAATTCAACGAAGTTGAGTATTCCATTTCGTTTTGAATATTGTGCTATGTATTACTTGAATTGTTTATTAAAATTTAATCCACAAAATATAAAAAGAATTTTGAACATATTTAATTGCATTTATATTTGACCGATTTATTATTCAATCAGTAAGAGTATAGCCAGATATACACTTATGATTCTAAAGTGCACTATGACCGTTGTTCAAGATTCTGGAAAGTGAGAGATTTAAGGGTGATCATAAATTGTAATTAGGTTATTTGAACTAACTAGTTAGTTCGGTGATCTCGTATGGTCTATAATATGACCTAATCGTTTTGGCATTATACCTCATTCATGTAACTAATTCTTAATAATCAAATAAAATGGCTCAAAAAGACACCCATCGCTTAGGTGACAAAACAACCGCGCGAAAAATTGAAACTGACGATTTCGACCAACCCGAAATTCATCTCGGTCAAAGAAATTTGGAAACATTTCACAACGGTATTGCCGAAGAGATTAAGGCTCTGGCAGAAGGAATTGAAGCAAATGTTCGAAAGAAATTAAAGCTTGGCCGCAAAGAAATGGGAATAGAACAAATCGCAGTCATGTTTGAAGAACTAACAGAACATGATGTGAAAGTTTCGCATCGAAAAGAGGATCAAATGAAAGATCATTTACCTCAGATAAATCAACTGCAAAAAACGTATAAGCATACAGAAAGTAAGGCAGAGAATGCTTTCGAGATCGCAAAAGTGAATTGTGAAGCCAAACTTGATATTGCAAGTACGAATTGGCTACTGGCATGTGAAGGATACGAAAGTGATTCGAAATATGCTTCTTCTATTTTACAATCTGCATTGCAACAAGCGATGCACAAAAGGCCATTGCCATCAGCATCTAAGGACGATCAACAACCGCACAGCATTTCACGAGAAATCAAACTGACAGCACATGCTTTGGAGGTTTCGAAGTGCCTCGACACTTATGAGAAATCGATGGTAAAGGCGCTGGGAGATTTAACAAAGGCGTTGAATGGCCTTATTTCGGAAATAAATAATGCATGGAGTGCTCTAGCTCAGAGTGAGACAAAGCTGATTACCGATAAAATGCAAGCCCTGTCAACCTTTTGGACAGCGGTAGATAATACATTGAAGAAATAACATTGTCTCAGTGTAATATCTATACAATAGAAAGAAAGAATCAATAAACACTATTCTAAAAACAATTAAGCGATATGCCTACATCTACAATTCCATTTGATCCCAGCTTGGTGCTAGGAATGGTAATTGATCTAAGCCGACTTGATGTCCTTAAGGAAATAGCCGAAGCTCAAAAACCGGTGGATTCAGCTCGTGATCGAGTCAACGCACTAACACGTCAAAAGTTAAGTTTGGATATGACCATGCGTGAATTGATCACCATTGGTGCCGACGCAGATAGTTTGGAACAACTACGCCAGGAAATAGCTAAAGTGTTACAGGCTATCATAGGAGCTGCCACAGATCTTGGCAGCCAGGTTATGATAGCAGAAGATAAAATTGCAAACATTAAAAACTCCAGCGAACAGCAACAAATAAGTTCGCAAATTCAGAGTCCAATCGATTTTAGTGGTTCACAACTTAAAACTATGCCTTTAAGTTCTGATACCATGAATATGGATGTACAATACTTCAGGTATGAACAGAATTCACAGGAAGATGAGTCTCATGCGAATTCAATTTCTGCATACGTGGGTGAGAAAATTGGATCCTTTCTCGGGCCAAGTTATGGAAGTCAGGCGGCATTTTCTGCCAACAGTGCTGTGAACCGGAATTTGAATAGCAACACACTACAAGGTACTGTGGTTGTCTGCATAAACTGTACACATAAGAATGCAAGGGTATTTTCTCCGATAGTACTGGATGTGGAAAGCGCAATTGAAAATTGGGTTAAGTTCTCCAAACAACCATGGGGAGCACAAAGTCCAGACCTCATGCAAAAACTTGCTTTGGAACCAGTGAATCCTGGGGATGAAGGGAATGGAATGCCTGTTCTTGTTGGAGAATCATACGGATCAAGTTTTGTTGGTTTCGTTCATCTTCAAAAAGATGAAAGCACGTCTTCATTCAAATGAGTGAATCATGTGCGGAAAGCGCAAGTGAAACCATTGAATCTGGACTTTTTATTGAGGAATCGTTCGGTACGAGCTTTTCTGCTCAAAATGCTGACAGTTATAAAGATTTATTAAGTCAGTCGTCACTTCAATCTCATTGTTCAGTGATTACGATGGGGATCATACCCACCATAAAATCAAATGACGTTGCTACAACTGTAAAACAGTTAATGGGTTCGCCGCAAGATCACATGAATCAATTGGCTGCAATGCAAACAGCCACAACTGATGTAGTTTCCAAGGCTATGGTGGCTTCTTCAGCCAGAAAGGCTAAGTCTGTGGAGGCAATGAAAACAGACTATATGAAAGCTGCAGTTGATGCGATAGGAAACCTGGATGAAAGTAAAAACAAGGTCATTGATATGAATTCACTCATGACTGCAATTGATGATTATGTGGCAAAGGCGGGGGGTGATTTTCAAGGTGGTGTCCCAATTAATTTTTACCTGAAGTATATAACTAAAAGGACCATTGCTGTGGCATGGATGCAGAAATACTATCCGGATTTGCTGCATCAAAAATTGGATAATCCAGATTCCGGGGATGAGTAAGAGTTCAAATCTAATTCATGAGATTTTGTGGATGTTTTCAATTTGCACATTGTAATTAATAAATTCCTTTTATGAACATAACATATTGCGTTTCGCCTAAATCCAATTTGGGTAATATTCTTCTATTTTCTTTATTGATCATGATCTTCCTTTTTCTTGCATCATGCAATTCTGATAAGAAAATGAGTGATGCTGTTTCGCATGATTTCATCAGTCCTCACCATGAAGCATCAAAACAGTTATCGGCGGCATTTTCAAATACTCAGGAGGTAGAAGATACTATACCATTGACTTCAGATATAGCTCAATTGGCACCTGGTTCAAAGCGACATTCAGAATATAAAATTTTTGGATGGCATCTCCCTTCCAATTCGAAAAAGTGGAAAACATATAATTTCGATTTGCTTTGGGGAATTTCTTATTTCAGTTATTCCATTGATCCCAATACGGGTAAGTATAGGAAGAGTGAAAATGGCGCAGATGCAATCGCCGATTGGAATGGAACTGCAATGCTAGATTCTGCGCAAATTCATGGCTGTAAAGTTTTTCTAACAGTTACCAATTTCACAAAAAGTGACAATGCCAAATTTCTTCTGAATCGCTCTGCATGGGATACATTGTTGACTCATGTAACACAATTACTTAAAAATAGAAAGGCGAGTGGTATTAATATCGATTTTGAAAATGTTGCGGCTGAAAACAAAAACGATCTTTCACATTTCATAACGTTTATTTCCACGGGATTGAAAAAAGTCAATCCCGAATATCAAGTGTCATTGGCCTTGTATGCCGTAGATCACAATCAGGTTTTTGATATCAAGTTGCTCAATCAAGCAGTGGATTTTTACACGCTCATGAGTTATGACTATTATGGAAGATTTAGCCACAACAAAGCGGGACCTGTTGCACCTTTACGTAAAAGTTCACAGTGGGGTGCTCATAGCGTTACTACTTCTGTTGATTATTACATCACGCAAGGCGTCTCATCTGATGATCTCATTTTGGGAATTCCATATTACGGCAATGAGTTTATTGTAGCAGAAGACAAAGCACCTGCATCAGTTGCTGGCTTCAAGGGCCGACCTTGCTATTCATCAATCCATAAGAAAAGATTGAATAACAAGCTTACTCCAGTTGTGGTAAACGAATGTGGCGGAGAATATTATTCCTATACAGAAGAGGATCAGATAGTGCAATGTTGGTATGATGGTAGTGCACTCCTGAGTGAAAAATTTCAATTTGTCAAAGAGCGCAACTTAGGTGGTGTTTGTATATGGGCACTTGGTTATGATTGGGGAGAGCCTAATTTATGGAATTTGATTTCGGATTCATTAGGTACTTCTGCACATGTGAGTCCCTAGTCATAGTGACTTAGAAACTACAGATACAATCAGTATTCGGATTTTTTTCATGTCATGAGAATCGCTACTTGGAACATGCAGGGCGCCAATGGTCAAGATGTTGGATCAAAGTGGCAAACTGTTCGGAATATCATGAAAAATAAAAATGTCGATGCCTTTTGTTTGCAGGAATGCGGAGCGTTGCCCTATGGTATCCAACCATTTGATTATTTTATCGAAGGACAAGTGAAGTTCAACGCATATCTGTGGGAAACGGAACGATCAGCAAAGTTGCTACTCCACTATGATTGGGATGACGGGAGTAATCGCTGTAATCTTGCTATTGTAGCAAAGCCACCTTCAAGAATATATAACAGTTTTATTGTCTTTCACCCTAGCATGCCACATAGACCGGTTATTGGGGTCAAAATAGATGGTTTCCCCAGGGTTTTTTGTATACATGCCATGAGTGGACATGGAAATGATGTAAAAGGATTGTTGGAAGTAATTGGGTGGCGATTTTTTGGTAAAAACTGGATAGTGGCTGGAGATTTTAACAGGGAACCTAGGGCAATTCGATTCCCTGACTATCCTGCTTCGGACATGACCATTAACCCCCCAAGTTCTGCAACTCATAACTCTGGTAGGAAACTTGATTTTTTCATAAACAATTTTGAAGCGTCCACACATGACTTGTACTTCGGGGAAATGGCTGATGTGATAGCTCCGGCCAATCTGCCTTCCGATCATCGAATTGTTATTATGGAATATTTCATATAGGTAGTGTTAAGCAGGACACAAAAAGGTATGCAAAAAGTGATCTCTGCACTCAGGTTAAGCTTTGTGTTTTGAAAAGTTCTGTATTCTTACTTCATTCATCAGGTATTTTAAACATGTCTCAATGAAAATTACATCTCTAGATGACAGTGGCATTGTCAAGTTCTATCACGCCGATAGAGAAAAAGCGCGATTAAACAATAACGGTATTCTATTAGCAGCCAATAGCTCATCTCGAGGCGACTGGGCTGGGTTTTACGCAAGTCAGGAATTCCCGACAGTTTGTGGTTATGCAATAAACTATCTCAATCTTAATACAAAACGTATTTTGTATTTTATCTATGAATTACATTTTATAAATACTAACGTGCAAGTGATTGACTTAACTGATCAACCTGAATATGCTGATGGTAATATTCCTGAAAAAGTGAAGACGAGTTGGTTAAAAAGGGAATTAGAGGATAGACAAATCATCAAGGTGTGGCTGGAAGGCGGTCTAATGGCCACATTAGGGCAGCACAGCATCAAGTACATTTTGAAATGTCCTTTAACCATCGAACATGGAGAAATATCCCAAACAGAAATCATTATTCCATGGCAAATTCTTGCGGATAATTATATTCGGCTAATCGCAATGTCAGCTTATAATGACACCATGGATGATTATTATGAAAAAATGAGAAGAGGATTCCCTTTGTCCTTATAACATCATTGTATTACTGATGTCCGTTACAATTGTCGAATTAATTGCGGCTTTACAAACGGGACAGGTGGCACTCATAGAATTTATGTGTTGTTCAAGACAAGCCGCATGCATTGGATAGCTCGATAATCGCCCATGATGACATGCTAACTCATAAAAGCTATCATTGAGAATATGTTTAGTATCGGGCCAGTTTGAAAGGCATATACAGCACTCTGTAATGCCATCATTGTTTATTGCTGCCATAGGTATTTATTTTGGTTTATTTCGGTTATCAGTGATAGGATCATGAGGTTATTTGTGGTGATAGGGTCTAAAATCCTAGAAAATTTACGTTTGATAGTTTAACTTGAATCCTATTGAACGATTATCATAAATTCTTAGCAAAGAAACCAATATTGATGCTTGCGATATCAAATTATCCAGCAAGTACTTATTTTCACCTCTAAGTCGTTGAATGTTCTCAGAATATTCAATACACGGATAAGTATGAAATGTTGTATTCAAGTGAGATATTTTTGATTAGCGGTTTATTGCTTTGATACTATTCCCTTCAAATGTAAAGTATTTTTCATTTCATGTGATTAATTGTGTTTCGCAAAGACGTTTTTCCAATCTACTTTTGAAATCAATTCTATGCATTGGGAAATTCATGGTCTTCATTAAGACCATCCCGCCCCTCAACCCTTAATCTTCAACACCACATTCCCGGAATTATTCGGATGGACATAGTGATTCAATCGACGATTCTTCCATGTAGGATGCGATCGATAACAGAAGATTTCGGTGGTAACGAGTTCAGTAACTAATGGACATCATCTACATTGATCGTCGGGATGTGTTATGAAGTGTTGTTGGAAGTTGGTGAAAGGGATTTTGCGAGTGCGGCAGGGATGGCGAAGAAGGTCAGTGTAGTAGTTCGATTGAAAGAGCGTAACTCTTTGCCTCAGTATAGCGGAGCGTAACCTTCCGATTGAATCAGGACGGGCAATGGACTCATAGAGTTTAGACACCACGGTTGCGTGGTGCTAAGTATCCTAAGTTTTTTGTATGATAATCTGAAAAGCTTTGGCGCTGTTTCCATTCATTGTCATTACTTCAATTGTGGAATTTTCCATTATCTCAAATCGATTAATTAATTCCGCAATCCATTCTTTTGTATGGTGCCTGAATGTTGCGCCTTCGGGTAAAGTAAAGGTTCCGGGAAATTATTTTGGTCGCCATCCAAATACTCTTACGATTTTACTTCTGAAAGTCGTCTTGAAGATAATAGTCACAATGAAATTATTCCCTTCGTTTTAATTTGGAAAACAATGTGCTTATGAGTTTTCTCTGCTCGGTTTTGAGGGATACAGGTTAGGCTAAAGCAAACAGTAAAAAAAACAATCAACTGAATTATTTTCAATAGGAAAGTCTCGATATCATTAAATGAAATATTGTCTGGATACCGTTTTGATGTCCTCGATTGATTAATTCTTTTGAAGTATCAAAACCAGTTATGTTTTTAAAATTACATTCAGTCAGCTCTTTAACAAGTCGACAGTAACCACAACCGGGAGTCCAACAATTTTGTCGGACGAAACATATTTGGCGAAAGCAGCTTGGGATTTATTGGGTGTGTAAATGTCTTTGACTGCGCGACCCTGTCCCAATATATTGTTTGATTGTCGATGTCCATTTTTGTCTTTATGAATTTTGTTCCGCGATTGATTATTAAGATTGACATTGAATATACTCGCAAGCCTTATTGAATTTTCAATGGATAAATATAGCGGGTGATTAATTTTTACTTTGGTCATTGAAAAGTTTTTTGAGATATGGATTTCTTCGAGGTAGTGAACAGATCACAACACTTGTTATGACGTTTTGAGGATTTGGTTGCGATTGGCTGTTTTCAAACACTGTAATTTTTCGGGAATTTTCAGATGAACAAGCCTGTGCTCTTGATTATTGCCATTTTAGTGTTTAATTACTTTTCCATTTTCAAGGGTCAAAATGATCTCTTCATAATAGCCGCAACTATTGATGACGTATTTGGTAAGATTAATTGTATCTGATGAACTATCTTCTAAATTGAATATCAAGTCAATGTCATAATATTCACTATGGTGATTGAATACACAATCAATGGTTTCGCCTTTCTTGAGGACATCAAACTTCGATTCTTTGCAGTTAGTGAAACATAAATCAGTTAAATCAAAAGTAGTCTTATTTGTAAGCTTTAAGGTAAAGTAGCCAGGTAACTGAGATCTAGTTTATGCGCAGAAATAAATAATTGCCCAAAATTAAGAGCCAGAACACATAATAGTAGCCACATTCTTGAAATTGTCTTAGCTTTGAAATATGCCCAAGCTGTCAGTGTTAAACCAATCAGAATGACAATTGCGACTATAAATTCTGAAAATATCCACAGTTCCATAATATATAACATAATCATCAAAGAATGTTCTGGCAGTAGAATGTTGTTACCGCAAGAACAATGAGAGAACCTACAATAAATTTTATCCAAGGATGTCCGTTGATCTTAACTCTCGTCATTCGCGATGTTTATATAGTCAGACTGTGAAAATCCTCCTAGCCTGTTTGTTCTAATTATTCCCATGGCTCAGGTTTATTGTAGCATAACCTTCCGATTGCATTGTTTGGCAGCGCTGTGATAGACAATGGCATGTAAACCCCACCCTCAACCCCTAATCTTCAACACCACATTCCCGGTCTTTTGTCCGGATTGGACATATTGATACGCTTCAACGATTTCTTCCATGCGGTAGGAGCGATCGATAATGGGAGTGAATTTTCCGGTGGTAACGAGGTCGAGCAAATAATGGACATCATCTGCGTTGATCGTCGGGATGGGAAATAAAACACGCTTCTTGGAAAATAGGGGAGTGAGCAATGCGAGGTAAACATTCGCTCCGCGTTTGCCAAGTTCGGTTGAGACATAGATGCCTCTTTCCGTAAGCAACTTTTTACATATCGAAAAGGAACTTTTACCCACAGCATCGAAGATGAGGTGGTAGCGTTCTTCCGTCTGGGTGAAGTCCTGCGTTTGGTAGTCGACCACACGATCGGCTCCAAGTCTTTTGATCAAGTCGACATTTTTGGTGTTGCACACTGCCGTTACACGAACGCCCATGCTTTTGAGCAGTTGCACTGCAGCGGAACCAATCGCCCCGGTAGCGCCATAGACCAAAGCATGCTGACCTGCTACGATTTTCGCTGCGCGGATATCACACAAGGCATAATGCCCACCTTCTGTGATGCACGCTCCAACATCATAAGACAAATGATCGGGAAGAATGGCCATCGCCTGATCTTCGGAGATGATCATGTATTCTGCATGTCCGCCAAATGTTTTGTCGTTGAAACCAAATACTCGATCGCCAACTTTATATCGTGTGACCATCGAACCAACAGACTCAATTTCTCCGGCGAACTCACTTCCCAGGACTTGATACTTCGGACGAAATAGTCCGCTCCAAAACCGCGATATGACATACTCCGCACTTCGAAATCCGGAATCAGTGCGATTGACAGTGGAGGAGTAGATCTTCACCAACACTTGGTTGGCCTGAGGTGTGGGCTTTTCTCTTTCTACCAAACGCGCCACTTCCGGCGGTCCGTAGTTTTCGTAGATGATGGCTTTCATAGTGGATTGTTGCGCAATGAACGCGACAAATTTCTAACATATTCATTGAGTTTGAATCCGATTAGTGGATATGTTCCCGTGATTTGGGGCTTTGTGCGATGGTGTGAGTTTAACACAAGGGTGTGGGTTTAGCGCCATGGCGCGGGTTTAGCGAAGCGTAACCCGTGCCGCGGCTATTTGTGGCTTTTAGCCACGATCAAAAATGATAACAGAGGTCTTTGGCTACGAACAAAAATGACAATAATCCAAGACCTGAAATTTGAATACGTTTCTTCACCACCTTATTATGCCTTTTTGAAATAAGTGTATTCTACCCTAAACAACTGCAGTATTTCGATTTTTATCACATTATATATTCTGTTTTCAAATAATCCTTATTCAAAATTCGACTCCTGACTTTTCACTTTTACCTCATGAGTGAGAAGTACAAAATCCGTGAGAGGTAGCCCTATTTTGTCACATTCACTGTAGAATGCTGGATTGATGTATACGCAAGATGTATACCGTGAGATCTTCGTTGATAGTGTAAATTACTGTATCAAAAACAAGGGTCTTGTTGTGCATGCATGGGTGTTGATGACCAATCATGCACATTTATTGATTAATAGTCGTGATATGAGATTGGAGTTTATCATACGCGATTTGAAACGACATACTTCAAAAGCGACAGTAAAAGCGATAGCGCAAAACGTACATGAAAGCCGTGATTGGATGATATACTTGTTTGGTAGATCTGGTGAATTCAATCCAATGAATGAACAATTTCAGTTTGGCAGAACGGCTATCATCCGATCCATTGTTGGAAGAAAGAACTCAACAGAAGATAAAATATATCCATCAGAATCCAGTTCGAGCTGGTTTTGTAGAAAAGGAATTTGAATGGAAGTATGGAAGTGCTGCGCATTATGAGAATGGCAAAGGCATGGTAGATATTGAGCCCTTAGATGTGATGTTTTAGGAAGCTGCATTTTTTAGACAAGAGCGGCAATTCATTGATATTCTTGTCGTGACTAAAAGTCAATGTTGTCATTTTAGATCGCGGCTAAAAGCCACTAATAGCCGCGGCACTGGTTACCTTCGCTAAACCTGCGCCATGGAGGAGGTTCACCCTTACCGTTCATCCTTTTCTAAAGCACCTGATGGAATTCAAGTGTTGTTTATTGGGAAATACGATCATCTTCGCAAAAAATAAATTAGTCACCATGAATAAACTCATCATCACGCTGGCCTTGTTGGTCACTTCATTCGGAATCTTTGGACAGTCGGCCGAGGAAATAATCAAACAAAGTATTGATGCTACCGGAGGTGCCAACTGGGAAAAAGTGAATTCCCTGAAATACTCAGCCAATCTGGAACAGGGCGGTATGAAAATTCCTTTGGAAGTGGTTGCCATGCGCGATGGTCGCACTTATACTAAAATCAATATTCAGGGAATGGAGATGATCCAAGGTGCATTTGATGGCAATGTATTGTGGAACACAAACTTCATGACGCAAAAGCCGGAGAAGGCTACTGCAGAAGATACCGAAAACACAAAGCGTTCGATCGGTGATTTTCCAACCGCTTTACACAACTATAAAAAAGCAGGTTACAAAGTTTCTACCGAAGGTGAAGAGACAGTAGACGGTGTTGTTTGTTATAAAATTAAAATGGAAAAGAAGCCGGTAATGGTCGATGGTGTTGAAGTTCCCAATATCGAATACTATTTCATCGATAAAGATACCAAAGCATTGATCATGATGGAATCTGAAATTACAAGCGGCGAAATGAAAGGTGTCATTGCGCAGTCTAAATTCAGCGACTACCAGGAAGTGAATGGTGTGTATATCTCCTTCTCACAAACCATGGGAATAAAGGATGGTGATTCACAAAGTCTAACCTTCGATAAAGTGGAAGTCAATCCGCAAATCGATGAAAATACTTTCTCCTACAAAGGCGAATAATTTTTAGCCTGAGTCATTCAGAGGTTTTTAGTTCTTACAAATTTTATTTTTTACCATGAAAAAAATATTCGTTACGTGGTCTGCATTCGCATTATCTATTTTCTCCATAGCACAGGAAAACGCACCAATGAATGTTGCGGAATACCTTGGTGATCTCAAAGTACGACACATTGGTCCGGCTTTGATGTCAGGCCGTGCAACAGACATTGAAGGTCATCCGAAAAATTCACAGGTGATCTACCTTGGCACTGCTGGTGGTGGGGTATGGAAATCGAATGATGCCGGTGTTAGTTTCATTTCTGTCTTCGATGACTATTGTCAATCGATTGGAACAGTTGCCATTGATCCTTCCGACCCTGACAATACTGTGTGGGTAGGTACCGGCGAAGTTTGGACCCGTAATAGTGTATCTATAGGTGATGGTATTTATCGCACCAAGGACGGAGGTAAGAGCTGGACCAAACTGGGACTTGAAAAATCAGAACGAATAAGTGCTATTCGTATTCATCCTAAAAATCCAGAGGTGGTCTACGCCGGTGTATTAGGTGGTTTGTGGAGCAACAGCGCCGATAGAGGGTATATAAAACAAACGACGGTGGCAAGACATGGGAGAAAATTCTCTACGTCAACGAAACGACTGGTTGTTCTGAACTGGTGATGGATCCGAATGATCCAAACGTATTATATGCTGCTTTCTGGGAATTCCGCAGGACTGCATATTCCTTCAATTCAGGTGGTGTCAACAGCGCACTTTACAAAACAACTGATGGAGGAAAAACATGGAATAAAATCCACAATGGTTTCCCGGTGGGCAAGATGGGACGCATCGCCATGGCTGTAGCTCCTTCTGATAGTAAAATTCTCTACGCTGTTATCGAAGCAGAAAAAGATGAAGCCAAAGGAATGTACAGATCAGATGATGGCGGTGCCAACTGGAAGTTTCTGAATGGCGATTTCGGATTGGTCGTTCGCCCATTTTATTTCTCACGCATCACCATTGATCCGAAGAATCCCGATGTCGTGGTGAAAGCTGGATTGTTTGGCTCGATCAGTCGCGATGGTGGAAAGACATTCAAAGGCCTTGGATCTATGCATGCTGACATTCATGATATATGGTTTGATCCGAATGATTCACAGCGCATGTTGGTGTGCAACGATGGCGGATTATATAGAAGCACGAATGGCGGCAATACCATGGTGCATGTCGAAAATCTTCCCATCAGTCAGTTCTACCACGTAAGTGTCGACAACCAAGAACCATACAATGTATACGGCGGATTGCAGGACAACAACTCGTGGTTTGGTCCGTCACAAAGTCCCGGTGGAGTGGAAGCGCGCGATTGGAATCTGGTTGGACAAGGTGATGGATTTCGTGTATATCCACATCCAACCAAACCGCAAATAGTTTATTCTGAAATGCAAGGTGCAGAAGCCATTTGGCGTTATGATACCAAAGAGCAGCAACTTAAAACCATCAAACCATACCCTGGAAAAGGTGATCCTAAATTGAGATTCAATTGGAATGCCTTTCACCACAAGCAAACATCATCCGGATAGGTTGTATGCAGGAAGTCAATTCCTCCATCTATCAGATGACATGGGAAATACATGGACAAAAATTTCTCCTGACCTCACCACCAACGATAAGACAAAACAAAACCAGGAAGCATCCGGTGGACTTTCAGCTGATAACTCCGGCGCAGAAAATCACTGCACCATCTTTACCATTGCGGAATCACCATTGACAGACAAAGTAATCTGGGTTGGAACAGACGATGGTCAAGTGCAACTCACAACCGACGCAGGAAAAACATGGACCAATCTCACCAAAAATATTCCCGGTCTGCCATTGAATACTTGGTGCTATCATATCGAAGCAAGTGTATTCGGCGAATCCATCGCTTACGCCGTTTTTGAAGGTCATACTACCGGAGATTTCAAACCATATATCTATAAGACTTCAGACTTTGGTAAAACATGGAAGTCTATTGTGACCAATGAAATCCCCGTGTTTGTTCGCAGCCTTCAAGAAGATTACAAAAATCAGGACCTGCTCTTTGCCGGTACTGAAATGGGATTGTATATGACTGTGAATGGAGGAACTACCTGGTCAAAATTCACCAGCAACATGCCTTCAGTAGCTGTGCATTATATGGAAATGCATCCGCGCACAAGTGATCTCATCATGGCAACACATGGTCGTGGTATTATCATATTGGATAATACATCTATTCTACGTGAATTGAAGCCTGAAATCACTGCCAAGACATTGCATTTTTTCGAAACGAAACCATTTGTGATGAGCGAAAAGTTCATTTGGTGGCACCAGCACAGAGCATCAGTTTGTAGGAAGCAATCCTCCGGATTATGCCCAGATCCGTTACTTCCTTCCGAAGCGACACACATTCGGAAAAATGACCATGGACGTATTGGACATGGAAGGCAATGTCGTAGCCAAACTCGAACCGGGTAAACAAAAAGGAATCAATACCGTGGATTGGTATTTCAATTCTAAAGCGCCGAAATCAGCCAAAGGCAAAACGTTGGATGGAGCATCACTTTTCACTCCGCGTGTGAAAGCCGGTAAATACAAAGTAAGGGTGACAAAGGGCAGCGATGTATTTGAACAGGAAATTGAAACAGTTTATGATTCGAAATCACTTTTCACATTGGAAGAGCGGGCTATTCAGGAAAGGGTAACCAAGGAAAATTTTGACTTCGTACAAGACTTGGCTTATTTCGTTTATCAGCTCGACATGTGGATAGCATCAGCGGAAGCAGCGAAGAGGAAAGATACTGAAAAAGGATCAAGCGCGGATAGAATGTTGACAGGCCTTCAAAGCATCAAAGACAAATGTGTTGTAACGAAAGGCGATAATTATGTCGGCCAGGGAGAAAAACAATTGCGTGAAAAATTAGGTGACATTTACAGCAACATCGGTTCTTACTATGGCGCACCATCTACTTCACAGATGGAGAATGTGCAATCACTTCGCGACAATTTCAACCAACAAAAAGCCGCTTTCGATAAATTGAAATCAGCCGAACTCAAGAAATTTGAAAGTGAATTGACCAAACAAGGTTTGAAGAAACCTGAGGTAAAAACTTTTGAGGACTTTTTGAAGGATGATCAGCTTTAAGTCGAAGATGTGTTAGACTTCTTGCTTGCGTTGTCTAGGCTATAAAACCATGTTAGTTCGTGGCTAGGGTTACGCTATGCTAAACCTCGCCGTGGGAGTATGATTTTTGCCTTTGGCCAAGCTGATTATTCAACAGCCCTCCACATTTTTTCATTGAAATACTCAAATTTATTCTTCCCGAAAAATTTTCTGGCAGATTCATTTTGTGTCCAATGATTGAGCTCGATGGTTTCAATATTTTGCTCTTTTGCGAAAGCCAAAGCCGCATCTAGCAATTGTTTTCCAACACCTTTTCCCTGATGATTTTTCAATACAAGAATCTGATCAAGCAAAATAAATTGTCTTGCATATTGGAAAGGGTTATCTGCGAAATGGATGGTGAACAACAGTAAATAACCTATGGTTGTTTCATTTTCTTTGGCAACAAAAGCAATGGCCTTTTCGCTACTTAATGTGTTCTTGAAAAAATTCAGGACCGCTTCATGGTCATATGGCTTGAAAATATTCGGATGTATGTTATGATGAAATGTTTGAATTTCTTCATTCAACTTTGACAGTGTGATATGGTCGTTGGTTCTTTCAATTTTTATCATGATGAATATTTCTTTTGAATTGATTCTACAAAGTGCTCATGGGGTAATTTTTTTGTTTGCAATCACCGTGGCGTGGGTTGCACCGCAATGATCCGCGCCATGGGAGCCTCAGAAAGGGATATGCTTCACCAATCCCGAAATATAATGGATTATTAAACCGCCATCGGCACTTCCATCAACAATATCCTTGCATCACTATCCGCCTGGATGTTGAGTTCTGTAACCATTCCAGATACCAAAACCATCGCGGCGATTCAAAGCCTGACCATTGATGGTGGCATTACCTTCTACCATCATGGCATATACACCATGGGTGTTGGGCCTTTTCAGGGCGTAAACAGATGATACACCTGCGTCGAATGTCCCCATGTGAAACCATGCTTCTTGGTGGATCCATACTCCTGCATCATCTGGACTTGGTGAGAGGATCTGATTCCACTGGTTTCTTTTTTCTTCTGGTAAACGCATTTGATCATAACGTGGCGTAACGTTTTCCTTGTTGGGAAATAACCAAATTTGAAAGAGCTTAGGTCTTTGTCTGGAGAGTGATTGAATTCACTGTGATAGATTCCCGTACCTGCGCTCATCACCTGAATTTCTCCCGCAGTGATGGTGCCTTCATTGCCCATGCTGTCTTTATGTGCAATGGTTCCTTCCAATGGAATGGTGATGATCTCCATGTTGTCGTGTGGATGTGTACTAAACCCTTTTCCCGCTGCAACAAAATCGTCGTTCAACACGCGCAATACGCCAAAGTGCATGCGTTCTGGATTATAATAATTCGCAAATGAAAAAGAGTAATTGGCTTTGAGCCATCCGAAATCGGCTGTACCTCGCGTTTCGGCTTTGTGTAATATGGTGTTTGATGTCATGAGCATTGTCTTATTTGTTTGGAACCTCAAATGATTTGGGTTTCTCAAACATGATCATCTACATAGCTGAAGCCTTCAATAAAATCCTTTTTATTCCGTGGCGCTTTCAATAAATGCGGGAAGTTTCCGGTCGTCCGGCCTGTTTGAGAATAAATCAACACAAACACTTGAATTATCCTTGATTTGCATACAAATTTGACCACATTTCAATACCCATAGCCTTGACGCTCATCAATGCTTTTTTGTTCTTCTTGATTGCCCTCGTCTACAGCTCCGCTGGATTCGGCGGTGGGAGTATGTACCTCGCTGTGCTGAGTCAGACTGGTATTGGTGATGCTGCCGTACGCATGGGGGGGTTAGCATGCAATGCCGTCGTCACGACCACAGGCACCATCAACTTTCACCTGAAAAAATGGATCGTATGGCCTGAAGTGTTAAAACTACTCGCATTCAGCACACCTGCTTGTATCGCTTCTTCTTTGCTCACTTTTGATGCAACGACTTATTTCATCGTGTTGGGTTGTTGTCTGCTGCCTGCTGGACTGATTACCGTTTTGGGTCATGGAAAAATGGTGAAGAATGAAGACATCATTATACACACTAAATGGTGGCTCTATCCGATCTCATTGGCCATCGGTTTTATTTCAGGCATAACCGGAATTGGCGGCGGCGTCTACCTTTCACCTATTCTCCACCTCACGAAATGGGGCAGCGCCAAACACATTGCCGCGACAAGCTCTGTATACATTCTGGTGAATTCGGTTGCGGGTATCATCGTACAATTCACGAAGAATGGACAACCTGATTTGTCATCGGTCTTATGGTTTATGTTGGCGGTGCTCGCTGGAGGTCTAATTGGTTCGCGCTTAAGCAGTAGTCTGTTTTCACAAAAAACAGTGAGAATATTAACAGGAGTCATCATCATATTTGCCTCGGTAAAAATTCTAGCCCGCTATTTATGATCGTCAGAATTCTTGCTTTTGGTTTCGCAGGTGATGTGATCGGTAAAAGATCATTTGATCTTGAATTGCGCGATGGTGCTGATACCGACCTCCTGCAGGAACATCTTGGATTGTCATACCCGGCACTGAAAGGGATTCTCAATATGGCCTTGGCGGTCAATCAGACTTATATCGTGGAAAACACAAAACTGAAGGATGGTGATGAAGTTGCGATCATTCCACCTGTAAGCGGAGGATAGTATGGCGTCTTTTATTATTTCTTCTTCACTGTTAAATGTCGCAGATGTTGAATCTGCTCTCGCCGACGATAGCTGTGGTGGCGTGGTCATTTTTATTGGTAATGTAAGAGAAAAAAGCCACGACAGAAATGTTGTCGCCCTGGAATTTGAAGCTTACGAACCAATGGCCTTGAAAGTACTCGAATCCATCGCTCAGGAAATCAAGGAAAAATGGAATGTCGAACACATTGCACTTCATCATCGTGTGGGTAGGGTGGAAGTAGGTGGTACTGCAGTGATCGCCGGTATTTCTTCAAAACATCGCGCGGAAGCTTTTGAATCATGCGCCTACCTCATGTCCCGCCTGAAAGAATCGGTCCCCATCTGGAAAAAAGAAATCTTTCAGGACGGAGAAGAATGGATTACTCCCCATCCTTAATCATCATACAATCACACCTCTTCAATTTCGGGACACCGAAGGTATCCCGACCACCGCTTCCAATTTACCATTATCAACACTTTGTCAAACAGTCATATAAGTACCAATCTCCTTCCTCGTCATTCTCTTCGCGAAGAGGAACCCATTTTCACTTTCCCTTACCACGTTCATCCACCTTACTTTGTCAAACAGTCATAGATAAGTACATGACAAATCTCCTTCAACATCTCGTCATTCCTCTTCGCAAAGCGAAGAGGAACCTATTTCTTACGTCATCACTTATCGAAAACGAACCTACGTTCACCTCTGCCTTACCCAACTTACATTGTCAGGCAGTCACAAATAAGTAAATGACCAATTTCCTATAACATATCGTCATTCCTCATTTTTTATCGAAAACGAACCTACGTTCACCTCTGCCTTACCCAACTTACATTGTCAAGCAGTCATAGATAAGTACATGACAAATCTCCTTCAACATCTCGTCATTCCTCTTCGCAAAGCGAAGAGGAACCTATTTCATACCTCATCTCTTTTCGTAAATGAACCTATTTCATTCCTCATCTTCCTCCAAAATCACTTCACCACGAGATTTCCTTTCGTAATCACGCACATTTTTTTTGGCTTGTTTATCGCCAGGATGTTCGATAGAGTATTGAAGTATCTCACGGTAATATTGATCGTCATATTTCCACTCCAATCTTTTAGCCAACGGCGTAACGACATAAAACACCAGAACAGAACTAAAAATAATAGATCTTACCATGATAAAACGGAACATCCCCGGATCATTTTTTTCGAGAAAATAAATGTCCAGAAACATCAACACAGTGAGTAGAGAAATGCTGATGTAACGAAATACCAGCGCGCCTGGCCAATACATTTCATTGTATAATATTGTGATCGCTGATAGTGCAAAGGATAAACCAGCGAGCGTGCGCATCCAGATAAAGACTTTTTCTCCGGGTTGAGCATTTCGCAATCTGGCGATGAATGAATTTCTGGAACTTCCTATTCCGGTGAAATAATAAAACAGTGCCAGAAAACCTGAGCCAATCATGATCACAAAATGCCCACCTGGTATGCCCGAGGTATAACCCATGAGCATTCCTATCAGCAAAAAAAAGGCGATGAGAAATTCGAGTCCGCGCAATGTTTATTTTATTTGATGTTGATGTCAATTCCGACCGGACAATGATCGCTTCCTTCAATTTCATTCAGGATGAATGCATCTTGCACAGATGCAATCAACGACTTGGAGACGATGAAGTAATCGATTCTCCAGCCTACATTTTTCGCACGTGAATTGAATCGTGCACTCCACCAACTGTATTTCACCACTTCCGGATAAAAATGTCGGAATGTGTCGATGAAACCCTGATTTGAAATAATTGTCAAGTCCGTCTATTTCGCGTTGGTATAACCCGCAGTTTTGTTGTAGTTGGATTTAGGATTGGCGAGATCAATGGGTTGATGGGCAACATTCATATCACCACACCAAATCACAGGTTTTTCTTTTCGAGTTTTCAAGTATGCCAATAGCGCTTTATCCCATTCTTCGCGATAGTCCAACTTCACCAATTCTTGTCCGGAGTTCGGTACGTATGTGTTCACCAAATAAAATCCGGGAAATTCTGCTGTGATTGTTCTGCCCTGATCATCATGTTCTGGTATTCCAATGCCATTGGAAATGCTCAATGGTTTGGATTTGGTGATGACTGCCGTTCCGCTATATCCCGGCTTCACCGCACTGAACGAATAGACTTCATAGCCCTTCAACTCTTTTAATGCTTCCTGCACCTGTTCGTCATTCGCTTTGGTTTCCTGTAAACAAAGTACATCAGGATTCATTTTTTGTATGGAATCGAGAAGTCCTTTTTTCACGGTTGCTCTTACTCCATTTACATTAAAAGATATGAGTTTCATTCGTTGGTAATTTTAAGCCTTCAAATAAATGAATGAAATACGGTAGGTTTTACCTTCGTTAACGTTCAAACTATGAAAATTCTTTTCAACCGAAATATCTGGCTGGTGCTCTGTATGTTGGCCTTTTGGAGTGTAGAACTTCAGGCCAGGGAGATCGATGACATCAGGATTATTCCCGATACCTCCGGATATTGGTTTGTCAATGGTAAACTCAATTTGGGGTGTGTCGCTCATTACAACAATGGCAAGGTGCGCCGTACAACCGGATATCTCAATGGAAATCTGAGGTGGTTCAATATTCTGGTGACATGTGATGCTGGAACTTTCGAAAAGGGTCTGCTCACTTTAGATCTAGAAAAGGTGAGAAAGAATGGTGGCGTAGTGAAGATTACAGCGACCGTGGATGGCGATGAAAAAATTCATAGTCAGATTCAGATGACCATTCCCGCCATCAAGAAAATTGATCTGCTGCTTCCTGAAGGTTATAAGCCAAGTCCGGGAACTCAATTTTGGCCAGATATCGCATTGATGTATTCCAATGGAAAGGTGTTTCAAACCAATCCTTGGAAAAATCCTCAATTGTTGAGTCCGGATAGTCTTGACATCTACCTAGGGGATGAATTGATTGCTGATGGATTAATCAGTGTTCCTGAGAATCTCATCATCGCGGATGGTCGTTGTGTCGTTTCTGCTGTCTGGAAAACCAATCACGATATTTATGATGTTGTGGTCTTTGCGATCAACTATGAAATCACCCATCATTTTGTTTTTTATGCTGAGGATGGAAAAGAGGGAGTTTCAGGGAATCCTGGCGGTTCTGACCAAAATGGGTACAATGGTTCTCCAGGCGGAAATGGAGAGGATGCCCATCGTGTAACATTGTTCTTGTTTCAAGGCTCGGAAGTGGAAGATTCAGTGATTCAGGTCTATTGTCAATCGCGATTGAAGAAATACGAATTCCAGATGAAAGCTGGAATGGGTAAATTGGAAATTGTGGCCAAGGGTGGAAATGGCGGGAATGGAGGAGATGGTGGTCGCGGTGGTGATGCAACTCCGGGAAGTGGCGGCTATGGTGGTTACGGTGGCAATGGTGGTGATGGCGGTACTGGTGGAAAGGGCGCCGAAATTGTCATTTACTGTGATGCTGAAACAGAAAAATATTTGCCACTGATACTCATCGATAACAGAGGCGGAATGGGTGGTGAACCCGGCAAAGGCGGTAAAGGTGGTGAAATTGATTCGGCAGGTGAATCCAAATCATTGTTCGAAATTTTATTTCCTACAAGAAACTCCAGAGGTGCTGAAGGATACTACGGAGCAACTGGACCTGATGGCGGTGCAGCCTCAGTGAACATGATGTCTGTTCAGGAATTAAAAACCAAATGGATTTTGCTTTCCGAAGATTGATGTTCGGTAATCAGGTTTGTATGACACCTACGTTGTAAGGTCTTTCTGCCTTAGCTCTAGAAGCGGCTTCAATTCCCATACTCAACCATTTTCTGGTATCTACCGGATCGATCACAGCATCAAGCCATAATCTTGAAGCAGCGTAGTAAGGTGAAATCTGTGAATCGTATCTGTCTTTGATCTTGTTGTAGAGTTCATCTTCACGCTCTTTGGTGATTTCTTCACCTTTGGCTTTCATCGATGAAACTTCAATCTGGAGTAAAACTTTCGCTGCTTGAGCACCACCCATAACGGCTACCTGAGCGGTAGGCCAACCCACGATAAGTCTTGGATCATAAGCTTTTCCACACATGGCGTAGTTTCCGGCACCGTAGCTATTTCCCATGATCACAGTAAACTTCGGCACTACGCTGTTGCTCTGAGCATTCACGAGTTTTGCGCCGTCTTTGATGATTCCCGCTTGTTCGCTTCTTGAGCCGACCATGAATCCGGTTACATCTTGAAGGAAAACCAAAGGGATATTCTTCTGATTGCAATTCATGATGAACCTCGCGGCTTTGTCTGCGCTGTCGTTGTATATCACACCGCCAATCTGCATGCCTTCCTTTTTGCTTTTCACCATCAATCGCTGATTGGCCACGATTCCTACACTCCAGCCGTCGATGCGCGCATTACAGCAGATAATGGTTTTGCCATAGTCGGGTTTGTATTCTTCAAATTCACTATTGTCTACCAAACGGGCGATAATATCCAATACGTTGTATGGCTTTACCCGGTCTTCCGGAAGTATGCCATACATCTCACGTGCACTGTATTTCGGAGGTTCGGGTTTGATGCGATCGAATCCTGCATCATGTCCTACTTTACCCATTTTATCCATCAGATTTTTGATGCGATCTAATGCGTCTTTGTCGTCTTTCGCTTTGTAATCCGTTACTCCGGAAATTTCGCAATGCGTTGTTGCGCCGCCAAGGGTTTCATTGTCGATGTCTTCTCCAATGGCTGCTTTTACAAGATATGATCCTGCTAAAAAGATGGTTCCGGTTTTGTCCACTATCATGGCTTCATCGCTCATGATGGGGAGATAAGCGCCTCCAGCAACACATGAACCCATGATGGCTGCAATCTGCGGAATGCCGCGCGAACTCATGATGGCGTTGTTTCTGAATATTCTGCCGAAGTGTTCTTTATCAGGGAAAATCTCATCCTGCATGGGAAGATATACTCCCGCGCTATCTACCAGATAAATGATCGGCAGATGATTCTCCATCGCAATTTCCTGTGCCCTCAAATTCTTTTTTCCAGTCATCGGAAACCACGCTCCAGCTTTTACGGTTGCATCATTCGCAACAACCATACATTGTTTATTGCGGATATATCCAATC
Organism: Flavobacteriales bacterium; assembly: GCA_016722445.1. Taxonomy (GTDB): domain Bacteria; phylum Bacteroidota; class Bacteroidia; order Flavobacteriales_D; family Sanyastnellaceae; genus JAIBBG01. The sequence goes on from JADKIZ010000024.1 coordinate 30,620, forward strand.
ACTACCACAACGCCTGCTGATGGACAACCTCCGTGTTCTTTGTACATCTCGTCGGCTGCAAGCGCGCCAATTTCTACACGTGGAGCGTCTTTATCAAGGAGGTAATCGATGCGTTCACGCGCAGTCATCTTACCCTTCTCATGTTCTTTGGCTATGCGTCCTTTACCACCGCCTTCGTATACCTTTTCAAGTTTACGCTGCAGTCCGCTCACCAACTGCATCATTTTATCTTCGTTCTTGTTGAATTCGAGGTTTTCTGCCATTTTCATTGAATGGTTGTCAATGTGGGCGAAGGTAGGGCGTAGATGTGGTTGAAAAAAACAAGAAGATCAATGGCGCATGTTTTGGATTTTCATGGCTAGCATGGGAGGTCCTGAACTATCCGTTTCATGGCAGACATGATGAAAAACGTCATTCGGTTTTATGACTTCCCATCCGTCGTACCAAACACCCTCTTCAGAATATCGGTAACACGAGCTTGAGGATCTTTTCTAATTCTTTTTTCTTCCTGACCTACATAATAGAAAAGTCCTTCCAATGCCTTATCTGTGACATACGCTGTGAGATCTGGATTGACAGCTTTCTGACCGGTAATGATGTTTGCTGTGTTATACGCTGTGGCAAGCGGCTCCCAATAACTGGTAAGTTTTACCTGATCGATGGCGTTTTGAACCACTGGTCTGAATTGTTCTCTGAGTTGATTCGTGGTGGTTGTCTTCAAATAGGATGTTGCTGCAATACTGTCTCCATGTAAAATATGATAGGCGTCCTGAACCGTCAATTTGGTAATGGCATCAACAAAAACTGGAATGGCCTTCTCGGCAGCCTTCTCTGCTGCATGATTTAATGTGGCTTCGAATGTTTCAACCTGAGATGAAAATCCAATGGCCATGAGTTTGTTCTTCACTTGTATGGCTTCGTCGGGAAATGGAATGCGGATTTTGGGATTTTTCCAAAATCCATCTACTGCCGAAGTGGTTTGAACCGCTTTGGTCGTGCCTTGCTGGAGTGCTTCTTTTAAACCAGCGATGATTTGCTCATCGCTTGGATGTGCTTTGCTGTAAACCTCGCCATCCATCACGGCTCGCACTGTGGCCGGGTCGCAAGAAACAAATGACGTGGCCATGATCAATATGATCAGTATTGACTTGAAATAACGGATGTGGTTGTTCTGCATGTGGTCAAATTTAAATTGTATTGATAATGACTTTAATTTTTTCCAAGAAAGAAGAATGTGGTATGCGATGAAACCGCTGTTATAATCCCATATCATGCAGTCGATTTCGTCAATGAGATTCAAAACACCAAAGAATACGAGCACCCGAAACGAGCAAGTGCGAGTATTCAAAGGTGTTTTGGATCGGAATAGAAATTCGACTGTATGATCTGGGATAATGTGTCTTATCTGCATAAAAATGATGCCATGCAACTTTGATCATCGGTCGTTGGTCTTTACAATGAACGCGGATTGCACCTAAGGCCTGAATTGTAATTCCTCAAAATCAAATCCTATGCGTATTGATAAATTGCACTTGTTGCTGCTTTGCAGCATCGTATTCTCTGTATGCCAAACTCAGGCACAAATTGCAGTAGATGATACAAAATCTGATGTGAACTGGATATTGAAAGCCGGCGCTGGATTGAATTCAAGTTACCGGAAGTCAATATTGATGAATGAAACTTCTGCATCGAAAGCAGAATATGATATGCGGAATTTATTTGAAATACCAGGTAAAGGTTTTTCTGTAGATCTGTTATTAAGCAGATCCATCTCCAAAAAAATATTCCTTGATATGGGATTGAGTTTTGAACGGTATCAGTATAAATCTGGAAAGATTCCATTGAGTTATGGCGACCCAATTGATCCGCGACTTGGATTCATTTATATACCGGAAAAAACGGGAACTCAAGAGTATATGGTGAATTATATGTATACGAAAATGCCTCTTGGTTTATCTTGTCAATTGGGAAGAGGTGACTTGACATTTTCATGGGCAGCGCATGTTTCACCGGCATTTCTAACGGCCTATTCTGCCAAATCATTTGTGGATTCTTCCAATGTCGTTTCTTCGGAATATAATCATGAGATATCTGATCAATTGCACCGATTCAATTTGTTTACTTCTGTATCGGCCGGAATTCAATATCAATTCTTGAGTGATTTGGCCTTCGGACTTCAAACTGAATTTTCATACGGGCATTTCAAAACATCATCATTCGATGTTACTGAAAGGCTTTATGGTTATGGATTGAAAGCTTACATTGGATACACCCTGAATCCTGTGTACACCGCAGAAGTACAAGAGCTTTATTGATTCCGAAATTCATTGTGTGTGATTGAACCCAAAGAAAGTTCAAATCTCTTTCATCATATACCCGAAGCAATGATCTTGGTGATTTTCTGAACTACAGAAAATTCATGTTCATTGCTTCGGGTTTTTGATGTTGAATTCGGAATGCTCCATTCATCAAACAACACGAATGGTGCGGATAAGCATAATAAATTTTTGGGTGCTTCCTTAAGCAACAAGCGAAAGCAACAATTCATCCAATCCTTCCATCGCAGATGACAATCCTTCTTTGAATCCCATTTCAATGGTGGCTTCCAATTGCGCCAATTCTGTATATCGGATAACAAATGAAACGAGGGTATGATCTCCTTGATCTTTAAACCAAACTTCCCATTCCGATTGTGGCATACTTTCATTGATATTGCCATCTGAATCAGAAAAAGCGTCGAATGCTGAAAAGGAGTCGATGGGTTGGATTTTGAGGTATTTCGCCAGTGCCCAATGTTCTTCGCCCGACGGTCCTACCATGGCATACAGCCATTCTCCGCCTTCACTAAAATCCATTTTTTTTGTGCGGGCTTTCCATGGCTTAGGTGCCCACCATTGATCCATAAGTTCGCTTTTGGTATACGCATCCCAAACAAGTTGACGACTTGCAGCAAAAGCCCGTTGAACAGTAATTGTTTTGTTGATTTTGTCTACATCAAAATCGAATGTGAGGTTATGACTCATTTTTTATGTGGTGATTTAAGGGTTTTCAATACGTCATCGAGTTGATTGAATCGACGTTCCCAGATTTTCTTGACTTGTTCCAAATACTTGTCTATCTCATTTAGCTTTTTGGCTTCGATCTCATAAAAAATTTCTCGGCCTTCTTGTTTTGAATGCAATAATTCGCATTCAATGAGAATCTTTAAATGTTTCGAAACAGCCTGTCTGGTTGAATCAAAATGTTCTGCGATGGCATTCGGTGTCATCGCTTGTGATGCCAATAACAGTAGGATGGCTCTTCTCGTTGGATCTGCGATGGCTTGAAAAACGTCTCTTCTCATGTTATGTGCTAAATGAAACTATTCGGTTGCAAATATATATGCAACTATTTGGTTTCGCAAAATTTTTTAAGAAAAAATGATTGTCCGGAATCCTCCCATGTGCCGAAAATTGTTGATTGAGCTTACCTTGGAGTTCGTAGGAACGGCCTTTGAGAAAATCCGCAGATGTTGAGGATTTCACGGATTTTCTCAACAGCCTTGAATTTTTTGCCTACTTTTTTTTTCAAGAAAAAAAGTAGGAAGGAAAAGCAATGGTGTTGTTGGGTATTTTGGGAAACAGTCTCAGTAATGATTCATTGATGATTAGAATCAATCATGCTATTTTGCGTACATCAAGAATGAATGAGAAATTTCAGTAAGTTCATGGTCAAATTAGCCAAACTTTCTGGAAGCAGGGGAAATTCCAAACAATCATTTAACCCAAATCATGCAGTCGGGATCGTGATGAAGCGCTGAAAGCCAAAAAGGACGGGCGCTCCCGCAAGATTTTTAGTTGAAAGCGTATCATTCATACGGTGAAAATAAAAAATTGACGAAGTGACCGTCATTGAAGGCTTTCAGCGCTGTAATAGATTTCGACTGCATGATTTGGGTTAAAGAAAAAAAGTTGATGGCGCAAAGTTGATGCGCATCAGATTGGTTCTTTGAATGTGTTTTTTATCGGAGAAGGGTTACACTTCCTTTGATACCATTCGCTTGATAAGGTTGACCGTCGAATCTGATCGCTTCGATGATGTAGTAATACGTTCCTTCGGAAGCGTCTCTGCCATTCACGGAGCCGGTCCATTGATTGTCAGGATCGGAAGATTCAAAAACCAAAACACCCCAGCGATCGAAAATTTTAACGTCGTAGGATGCAATACCAAAGACCTTTACTTCGAAAGTGTCGTTCTTACCATCGCCGTTGGGAGTAAAAATGTTGGGTGCTTCTACCACTTCACAATCGGCAAATACAACCACCTGATCTTCTGCGGTGCATCCATCTAAAGTGGCTGTGAGCGTGTATATGGTGGTATGTTCGGGATGAACAGGAGTGATGGCAGATTCCGGTAAGTCTATGGTTCCGTCTTGTTCCCATTGCAAAATTCCTTCACCACTTCCGAAAAGTGTTACACCAATATTACAATCTGCGATGGTATCCAAACCTGCATACACCAGAGGAATGGGGTTGAGGTTTACGTTGATGGTTTCTACAACCGTGCATGGTCCGTCGGTAACCGTTACAGCATATTGTCCGTTTTGAGTTACGAGGATGGTTGTTCCTGTATTTCCTGTGCTCCATTGATAGGATTCGAAATTGCCGGATGCTGTAAGGGTAACCGGATCGCCTTCACAACCTTCTTGTGAAGATGAACTCACATTGACATCAATCGGAGTGATCAATTCAACAAAGACAGTGTTGGACAATGCTGTACATCCATTCACTGTGGATGCCAATACCTGATAATTTCCTGAGTTGGTTACATCCAAAAATCCACCGTTCTCACCGACGATTGGATTTGAGTTATATAACCATTGAATCAAATCTGCGGCGCCTGTGGCATATAACGTAGCCTGATTGCCACAAACTTCCACCGTTCCGGATGGATTGATGGTGATGAAGGGCAACTGAACTTCCTGTACATCTACGGTTTGAGAAATACCCTCGCAATTGCCGGTAGAAACCACCACATAATAATTTCCTTCTGCATTGACAGAAATGCTTGAACTTGTTCCGATGGGATTGTCATTGTAATACCATTGGTAGTTATCATATCCAGTTGAAGTGGATAATGTCAAAGATGAACCGATGCAAAAAATGAACTGATCATTCGATGAAATAATAATCGGTTCAATCAAATCACTCACATTCACTTGTACTATTGCAGTTGCCGTACAACCATTTTCTGATACTGTCACCGTGTATTCTCCTTCAGAACTTACTTCAAGAACTTGTGTAAATCCAATGGGCGTGTCATTCTGTGTCCATACATAGTTCGAAAATCCGGCAGTGGCTGTCAGGTCGATGGATTCGCCACTGCAAAGTGTAATGTTGTTGCTGGGCACAATACTCACAACAGGTGGATTGACCACAGTGACAGTGGTCACTGCTGATGTTGCTGTGCAATTTCCAGAAATAGCCACTACTTGATAATCACCTGAACCATTTGTCGTGTAATTTGGATTCGATTGTGTTGCGATCAATGATCCGTTCTGATACCATTCATAAGTGCTGAACCCAGAGGTCGCAATGAGTTCTGTTTCATTTCCAACACAAATGGTAATGCTTGGCGATGGAGTGATTGATACACTCAATTGATTGAGGACATTGACTACAACGTTGTTGGAATTGGAAGGACAAGTGCCATTGATCGCCTCCACGTAATATGTTCCGGTTGTATTTACTTCCAATGAAGAATCAGTCGTATTCACTAGAAGCTGTCCATCCTGATACCAATTGTATGATTCGAACGCGTCATTGACAGTCAGCATAACTGTCTCGCCGGTGCAAATGTCTATCGGTCCGGTTGGTGTTAAGATTGCAGGAGTTGTTTCGATCACTTCAACCGCAACTTCAGTAGATTCTCCTTCACACGAGCCATTGATAAGCGTGAGTGAATAATTGCCACTTGTGGTGACGGTGTAATTATTTTCGGTTGCGCCTTGAATAGGATCGCCATTCAGATTCCATTGATATGATCCAATTGAGGTAGTTTGAAGCAATAAACTGCTTCCTTCACAGAATGTGGTTGGTCCGGAATATGTCACCGTGGGAATTTCAGTTGAACCAACTGTCACCATATTTTCACTGGTAAAAGAAAAACTGCCGCATGATGTATTCAATGTCAAGGTAACATCATACACACCCGGAGTTGAGTAACAAACATTCGCAGGATTCTGATCTGATGAAACCGGAGTATCTGCTCCTTCAAATTGCCATTCCCAACCGTTGGCAGTGATACTGCTGAGGTCTTGAAAGCTGATGCATTCACCAACACAAAGGCTGGTTTCACTGCTTTCAAAATTCACTTCTGGATTCAACGCACCGTTGGAAGCGCCAGGAGTAGGAGAGGTATCGCAAAATTCTGCCCAATCCAAAGAGCCATCGCATGCCCTGGCCATTGAACAACCATTCCCACCGCCATCGGGTAAGATTTCAAACTCACCAGAATTGGATGTATAGTTGAAATTAAGGGCAGAACATGCGCCAAGAACAGTGCTCGTGGCATTCAAAGGAAACTGACCATTGCCCCATTGCAATGCATCTGAAATGGTACCGGTGGCATCGGACAACAAAACTTGTTCATTGCCATTGGTGAATATTCCGATTCCTGTGCCATTCGCACACCCGCATTCTGCCCAGTTGAGGTCAAGCGTTAGGCCAGACGACTGACTACCCAACACAAAATAGGCGTGAGGCGCCATGATTGTGGATGCCGGAATGGTGATGGTAAAATCACCATCTGCAATCACATAGCAGCCAATATCAACTGGTGTATCACATGTATTGTAGAGTTCAATCCACTCTTCAGTATATGGTGCGCCGGAACCATCATTTGGCCCGGGACCATTGATCATGATCTCGTTGATGACGATGCATTGGGAGATACTGTCAACAGAGAAGGCGAGGAGAACAGCAATAAATAGAAATTTCAGATGCATTTCATTTTTGATAAGGGGGGGGGGCAAAAGTAGTCCTGAACATAGCGTTTATCTTGCAACAGAGAATAATTTCATATCAAGTATTCGCATAACTTCCATGTAACAAAAAGGCCACATCTAAGAAGCGCCATTATCAGCAACCACATTTATTGTGGTATATAGTTTTCGGTTTCCTTTTAGCAAATCGTCGCACACGTATGGAGTCTCTTTTTGCATCATAAGTAATCTCAACCTTTTCATCATCGAAAATGCGAAGATCCACTTGCTGAAGTATGGTATCTTTTTCAGAGGGATAAATGTCTTGGATTTCTCCCGCTTTATTGGCCGACAAGCCATAATTGGATGCGGAAGTGAAGAAAATGAAACTACTGATGTTGTTCCAATAAAAGCATTTCTGCGGACTTCCCATATTCCAGCCTTTTTTTGTCATTCTACTAAACGTTGGAAAACAAGCTTGATCGATGTACATGCCATAAATGGTGTCTTGATCATTCGAATTTTTAATACGTAAAGTGATCTCAGGTCTGTCCTGCAATATCAATTGTTGTACGGCTAAATATTGTTCATGTGCTTCCTGTGATTCGTCTGGAGATGGAATTTTGGTAAGCTGTTCGTAAAGACTTAATTTGGTGATATCAACTGAACCGCAACAATTTTGAAAGAAAACATAGATGCTGTCCGGTTTAAAATTGCACAACACATAATCCCTTTTTATCGTTGGATCGTCTTCTACAAAATACAGCGAATCAAGTTGTGGATAATGAGTTTGAAATTGAACTTCTTCCCCTTCAACTGTTTGTTGCACTCCATTGATCTTCACACTTAAAGATCCCATGGTAGAGTATATGCGAAAAGACTTTGTTTTTCCTTGAACTGTAGAACAATATGTCATCAGAATGAGGATGATGATGGTAATTCTTGACATATTCCAGCTCTTGATTTTCTTTTATCCATTAGTTTTCTACCACAATCAACTCCCAATAGTGGTGGTGTTCTCCAACGATTGTAAGGGTATAAACGCCATTCGCATTTGTCGAGAATTCTATTTGGTTGTTACCAGGATACGCTTCACCTTCCCAAATGATTTGACCGGTCGAATTATAGAGTGTCAGTTTTCCTTTTTCAGTGAGAGATGAGTGATAGGTGAATCTTCCCTGATTTGGATTCGGGAATACGTTATTTTTTCCAGATGAAATATCTGGTGTGAAAGAACTGCCTGTCAATTCAAATGCACCACAATCCAATGTTTCGTCAGCTACCCGCTCAATGAAGCTACAGGTATCTGCATATTCTAAACTCGGAATGAGTGAAAGGTTCAAGGCATTGGTCAATATTTGGGTTCCTGCATTTATGGATGGCGATTCAGAGGTTAAATGATAATCATATAGTTCTGGATCAATGAACTGAAGGGATGGTATTGAAGAACTGAAGATGTTGTTGGCGCTATCTAAGCTTAGAGGCTCCCCAATAATTAGTCCACCAGTAGCTGAACCAGCAAGGATGTTGTTCTTTACATAAAGCAATTCAGTTCCGCTTCCAACATGAATAAAACTTCCTGTGCTCTTCTTATTGATGAATGTGTTATTTACAATATAAAGGGCATGTATTCCAGAATTGGTGGCTCCTTCCAGTGCATAACCTAGTAAATTGCTATTGGCTGAATTGACGCCTTGTTCAATGACATTACCAACAATGATGGTAGTTCCACCATTTGGTAAGTCAATACTTCTGCTATCCATACTGTTTTCATTGGCGATGCGATTGTACATGATGATATTATTTCTGGCTCTGCTTTTTAATTCGTGTCCTTCAGCGATAGCATCATGACTGTAATTGTATCTGAAAATAAGGGTATCAATGTGGTTGATGTAAACATTATGCTGATAGCCTGGATTGGCGGCGCTTCCTCCATTCAAAAATTCAGAATACTCAATTGTTGTTTTACATTCATCAATATTGCCACAAAGAATTCCCATTTCATTGGAGACAAACCTACATGAGGTGACTAGTAGGTTTTTACCTTCCTGTCGAATACCAGCTCCATTATGATCAACCACTGTAGCATTGGCAAACTCGATGTTGTGGATGTGAATGCCATCTCCTGCAACAACGAAGATTCCTTTGCCGTTGGTCATATCATTGGCAATATTGGAGCCCGCTTCAAGCCGTGGTCTGCCGCCTATTCCTGCGATAAAGAGATCATCCTGATTCCAACTTACTTGTACATCATTTACATAAGTAGCGGCTTCAATCAAAATACTATCACCGTTTGAAACAAGATCTGATATTTCACTGCAATAGAAGTATGGACCACTCGGACTGATGATCCATGTTGACGAATGGAGCGCTGAAAAAGCGAATGTGGAAAGCAGAGCTACTAAGATTTTCAGGTATGTTTTACTCATATAGAATTGAGGCTTGATGTAAATATAGGTTGACAAGCCTTTGGTATCTCGACCAATTGTTTTCATGAATTAGATGATATTTGGTAGATAGCTTGTTGAGATACAAACTGTGAAATGATAAAACAAAAAAGCCCGGCTATCAGCCAGGCTTTTTATATAATCAAATTTGAAATTCAAATTATCCAACGCGCTCTTCGCTCACCACATTGCCGCCTGAACCGCGCTTCGCAACGAGATTGACATAATCTTCGCTGTTTCCGACGATCATCTTCTGGAATTTGCGTACTCCAGAACCAGCAGGTATTGGGTGACCAACGATTACGTTTTCTTTCAGGCCGATCAGGTAATCTGTTTTTCCCTGAACCGCTGCTTCATTCAGAACTTTTGTAGTTTCCTGGAACGATGCTGCTGAAATCCATGAATCGGTCTGCAATGATGCACGTGTGATACCCTGAAGCATTGGACGAGCTGTTGAAGTCACCGCTTCGCGCGCTACAATCTCTTGCTTGTCTTTGCGCTTCAATTGTGAGTTTTCATCACGGAGGTTGCGCACACTGATGATCTGACCAACTTGATAGCGATCACTGTCACCAGAATCTACCACAACCATTTTATCAAAGAGCAACTCGTTTTCTTCGAGGAATTCTGCCTTATCTACGTTTGTACCTTCGAGGAATCTGGTGTCACCTGCATCGGTAATCTCTACCTTACGCATCATCTGACGAACAATTACTTCGAAGTGTTTATCGTTGATTTTCACACCCTGCAGACGGTATACTTCCTGAATTTCATTCACCAAATATTCCTGTACCGCTGTTGGTCCTTGAATATCGAGAATGTCTCCCGGAGAAATTGCACCATCTGAAAGTTGCATACCGGCACGTACAAAGTCACCATCCTGAACCAGAATGTGCTTGGAGAGTGGAATGAGATATTTCTTCTCTTCACCTGTACGGGCTTTCACTGCAATTTCACGATTACCACGTTTGATTTTACCGTACTCTACAATTCCGTCGATTTCAGTAACAACAGCTGGGTTTGATGGATTACGCGCTTCGAACAATTCCGTCACACGTGGAAGACCACCGGTGATATCGCTTGTCTTACCAGACATACGAGGAATTTTCACAAGCACAACACCTTTACCAACCTTCGCTCCGTTTTCAACGTTGAGGTGAGCTCCCACTGGAAGTGAGTAAACTTTTACAACCTCTTTGTTTCGTACGATTTCAATCGCAGGGTTCTTTTTCTTGTCTTTTGTTTCAATGATCACTTTCTCAGAGAAACCGGTTTGTTCATCGAGTTCAGTTTTGAAAGTAATACCTTCTTCTACTGCATCGAAACGAATGGTTCCGTCTTCTTCTGTGATGATGACACTGTTGTATGGGTCCCAATCGCAAATGAGATCGCCTTTCTTCACAGACTGGCCAACTTTTGCATAAAGAGTAGCTCCATAAGGAATGTTTGCACTGGTCAAAACACTACCTGATTTTTCGTCTTGAATTTTCAATTCAGAAGAACGAGAAACCACAATGGTTTTCAATTCACCTGTATCTGACATGAAGTCTACGGTACGCAGTTCTTCAATTTCAATAACACCTGGGTATTTTGCCTTGATGTCCTGTTCAATAGAACCACCGCCGGCAGCACCACCCGTGTGGAACGTACGGAGTGTAAGCTGTGTACCAGGTTCACCGATGGATTGTGCAGCGATAACACCTGCTGCAAGTCCATCCTGCACCAGTTTCGCAGTTGCAAGGTCACGACCATAACATTTCGCACATACACCACGCTTGCTTTCGCAAGTGAGTACAGAGCGAATTTCTACTTCTTCGATACCTGCAGCTTGAATGGCTTCAGCTTCATTTTCGTTGATCTGTTGTCCAGCTTCAACAATGAGGGTACCTGTTTCGGGATGTAGAATATCGTGAACACTTGTACGGCCGAGGATACGGTCTTCAAGCGTTTCAACAACTTCATCAGCTTTCTTCAATGCTGATGCAACAATTCCGCGAAGTGTTCCGCAATCAACTTCGTTGATGATGACATCCTGCGCCACATCGACAAGACGACGGGTGAGGTAACCAGCATCAGCTGTTTTCAAAGCGGTATCTGCAAGACCTTTACGGGCACCGTGGGTAGAGATGAAGTACTCAAGGATCGAAAGTCCTTCTTTAAAGTTTGCAAGGATCGGGTTTTCGATGATATCCTGACCACCCATTGCAGCGTTTTTCTGCGGCTTGGCCATCAGACCCCTCATACCTGCGAGCTGACGAATCTGCTCTTTAGAACCGCGGGCTCCTGAGTCAAACATCATGAAGATGCTGTTAAATCCTTCTTGGTCAGATTTGATCCGGTCCATGAGGATATTCGTGAGCTTCGAGTTGGTATTGGTCCAGATATCAATCACCTGATTATAACGTTCGTTATTGGTGATGAGACCCATGTTATAGCTGTCGAATACTTCCTGAACTTTGCTAGCCGCATCATTCACGAGTTTGTCTTTCTCTGGTGGAATGATTACGTCGGTCAGTTTGAACGACAATCCACCTTTGAATGCCCAATAGTATCCGAGATCTTTGATGTCATCAAGGAATCTTGAAGTGCGGGCAATACCCACGTGTTTCAAAATATCTCCGATGATATCACGAAGTGCTTTCTTGGTAAGAAGTGTATTGATGAATCCAACTTCTTTCGGTACAACACGATTGAACACCACACGACCACAAGTGGTGTCGATGATGCTTGTGTTACCTGCAGAGTCGGTCCATCTTACTTTGATCTTCGCGTGAAGATCCAGTTTGCCTTCGTTGAAAGCAATGGTTACTTCTTCTTCGGAATAATATGTTTTGTTTTCTCCAAGAGCAGGGTGCTCAGGAGTTCCTTTGCGTTCTTTGGTAATATAATAAAGACCAAGTACCATGTCCTGAGAAGGTACCGTGATCGGCGCACCATTAGCAGGATTCAGGATGTTGTGTGAAGCAAGCATGAGGAGTTGCGCTTCCAGAATTGCCGCACTACCTAGTGGCACGTGAACGGCCATCTGGTCACCGTCAAAGTCGGCGTTGAATGCCGTACAAACGAGTGGGTGCAACTGAATCGCTTTTCCTTCAATGAGCTTTGGCTGGAAAGCCTGAATACCAAGTCTGTGAAGGGTAGGAGCACGGTTGAGTAGAACTGGATGTCCTTTCAATACGTTTTCCAAAATATCCCAAACTACCGCTTCTTTTTTATCTACAATTTTCTTCGCAGATTTTACGGTCTTTACAATACCTCTTTCAATCATCTTACGGATGATGAATGGCTTGAAAAGCTCGGCTGCCATGTCTTTCGGCAATCCACACTCGTGCAGTTTCAATTCAGGTCCTACAACAATTACCGAACGTGCAGAATAGTCAACACGTTTACCGAGGAGGTTCTGACGGAAACGTCCTTGTTTACCTTTCAATGAATCTGAAAGTGATTTCAGTGGACGATTGCTTTCTGTTTTAACAGCAGATGATTTACGGCTGTTGTCAAACAATGAATCCACAGCTTCCTGAAGCATACGTTTCTCGTTACGGAGAATCACTTCTGGTGCTTTGATTTCAACAAGTCTCTTCAGACGGTTGTTACGGATGATCACACGACGATAAAGGTCATTCAGGTCGGATGTTGCAAAACGCCCACCATCAAGTGGAACAAGCGGACGAAGTTCCGGTGGAATCACGGGAACTACTTTGGTAATCATCCATTCAGGACGATTGGTCACGCGTGTATTTGCATCGCGGAATGCCTCAACAACCTGAAGACGCTTCAGCGCTTCGTTTTTACGTTGCTGTGAAGTTTCAACATTCGCTTTGTGACGAAGTTCGTATGACAACTCATCCAATTTCACTTTCGCAAGCAAATCATAGAGTGCTTCTGCACCCATTTTCGCTACAAATTTGTTGGGGTCTTTGTCATCGAGGTATTGATTTTCCTTCGGAAGTTTCTCTACGATATCGAGGTATTCTTCTTCTGTAAGGAAATCATAATCCTGAAGGGAATTGCCTTCAGCATTGGTTGCAGGACCTGCATTCACTACCACATAACGCTCGTAGTAAATGATTTGATCGAGCTTTTTAGTCGGAAGACCTAAGAGGTAACCGATTTTGTTTGGAAGTGAACGGAAGTACCAAATGTGAGCTACCGGCACACTCAAAGTAATGTGACCTGTACGCTCACGACGTACCTTTTTCTCAGTTACTTCCACACCGCAGCGGTCACAAACGATTCCTTTGTAACGAATACGTTTGTATTTACCACAGTGACATTCGTAATCCTTTACAGGACCGAAGATTTTTTCGCAGAAAAGACCATCGCGTTCCGGTTTGTATGTACGGTAGTTGATGGTTTCCGGCTTCAGAACCTCACCATGTGAACGTTCCAGAATTTCTTCCGGTGACGCCAGACTAATGGTGATCGATTTGAAATCGCTATTCGGACGTGCTACTTTTTTAGCTTGAAGCATTATGTTATCCTTTTTCTGGTGTTTCTATTGTTCGTTGTTCTATCGCAAGTGAGTAGTATAATACTCTTCACTTATTCAGAGCATAGCCCTTATAAGGTTTGGTTCAGGGTAATATTCAACCCGAGACCACGCAATTCATGCAGAAGTACATTGAAGGATTCCGGTATACCTGGTACAGGCATATTTTCTCCTTTTACAATACACTCGTAAGCTTTCGCTCTACCCAGTACATCATCCGATTTAACAGTGAGAATTTCCTGGAGAATGTTTGCCGCACCGAATGCTTCAAGTGCCCAAACCTCCATCTCACCAAATCGCTGACCACCGAACTGAGCCTTACCACCAAGCGGCTGCTGGGTGATGAGAGAGTATGGTCCGATAGAACGAGCGTGCATTTTGTCATCAACCATGTGACTTAGTTTGATCATATAGATCACACCTACTGTCGCCTCTTGTTCAAAACGCTCTCCGGTACCACCGTCATAGAGATAAGTAACTCCCCATTCTGGTACTCCGGCATCGGTCATTTCCTGCTGAATTTCTTTGAGTGAAGCACCGTCGAAGATTGGTGTGGCGAAACGTTTTCCAGTATTCATACCTGCCCAACCAAGTACAGTTTCGTAAATCTGTCCAAGGTTCATACGCGATGGTACACCAAGAGGGTTGAGTACGATGTCTACTGTTGTTCCGTCTTCGAGGAATGGCATATCCTCGTCACGTACGATACGGGCTACAATACCCTTGTTACCGTGACGACCTGCCATCTTATCACCCACACGAAGTTTACGCTTCTGTGCGATATACACTTTCGCAAGTTTCACAATACCTGCTGGTAGTTCATCACCAACTGTCAATTGGAATTTCTTGCGCTTATAAGATCCAAGAACTTCGTTGTAACGCATGTTGAAATTGTGCACACAACGTTTCACCAATGTATTGGTTGGTTCGTCTTTCGTCCAGCCTTCTGCATTCACCACGCTATAATCGATGGTTGAAAGTGATTTTGCTGTGAATTTCGTTCCTTTCTTGATTTGCTCTTCTTTGAAGTAGTTGTATACACCTTGACACGTCTGATCTTTTTACGATCGCAATCAATTTGTCTACAAGCACTTTTTTAAGATCCATGACTTCTTTTTCATGTTCCTTATCCAAAGCTTCAACAATGGCTTTTTCGTTGGTCTTAACTGGCTTCTTATCCTTAATGGTACGGGAGAAGAGCTTTTTGTCAATCACAACACCTGTTGCACTTGGTGGAACTTTCAAAGAGGCATCCTTCACATCACCGGCTTTATCACCGAAGATTGCGCGGAGGAGTTTTTCTTCCGGAGTCGGATCAGTTTCTCCTTTCGGAGTGATCTTACCGATCAGGATATCACCTTCTTTTACCTCAGCACCAACGCGAATGATACCGTTTTCATCGAGGTCTTTGGTTGCTTCTTCACTTACGTTTGGAATATCTGCTGTCAATTCTTCAACACCGCGTTTGGTATCGCGAACTTCAGTAGTATACTCATCAACGTGAATAGAAGTAAAGATATCGTCACGTACTACACGTTCAGAAATTACGATCGCATCTTCAAAGTTGTATCCTTTCCATGGCATGAAGGCCACTTTCAGGTTACGACCGATGGCAAGTTCACCACCTTTCGTAGAATATCCTTCAACCATGATCTGACCTTTCACAACACGCTCACCTTTGGTCACAAGAGGACGAAGGTTTACAGTTGTACTTTGGTTGGTCTTCATGAATTTGCGGATGATATAAGATTTCACCGGAGTGTTGAAACTCACGAGTTCATCTTCTTCACTGCGCTTATAACGTACACGAATTTCAGTAGCATCAACATATTCAACTACACCGTCACCTTCTGCTGCGAGAAGTACACGTGAATCTGCAGCTACTCGTCCTTCGAGACCGGTACCTACGATTGGAGCTTCAGGACGCATCAAAGGCACAGCCTGACGCATCATGTTCGATCCCATCAGTGCACGGTTCGCGTCATCGTGTTCAAGGAACGGAATGAGCGATGCTGCTATCGATGCAATCTGGTTTGGAGCAACGTCCATCAAACTCAGACGTTCCGGATGAATTACCGGGAAGTCTCCTTCAAGACGTGCTTTTACATTTGATGAAAGGAAGTTACCTTTTTCGTCGATCTCAGCATTTGCTTGTGCGATTACTTTGGTATCTTCATCTTCCGCTGTCAGGTATGTTACACCTGAGTTGTTCATCACTGCTTTTCCATTTTCAACTTTACGATACGGAGTTTCGATGAATCCGAGTCTGTTGATTTTGGCATAAACGCAAAGTGATGAAATAAGACCGATGTTCGGACCTTCTGGTGTTTCGATGGTGCAGAGTCGGCCATAGTGCGTATAGTGAACGTCGCGGACTTCGAATCCAGCACGTTCGCGAGAGAGACCACCAGGTCCGAGTGCAGACATACGACGCTTGTGAGTTACCTCGGCAAGCGGATTGGTCTGATCCATGAACTGTGACAACTGGTTCGTTCCGAAGAATGAATTGATCACCGAAGAAAGTGTCTTGGCATTGATCAAGTCAATAGGAGTGAAGACCTCATTGTCACGAACGTTCATACGCTCGCGGATGGTGCGGGCCATACGGGCCAAACCAACTGCAAACTGGTTGTAAAGTTGTTCGCCAACTGTACGAACACGACGGTTCGACAAGTGGTCGATATCATCCACATCGGCTTTGGAGTTAACCAACTCGATGAGGTATTTGATGATCTGAATAATATCGTCCTTGGTGAGGGTACGATTCTGCGAATTGGTGTTTCCAAGTTTTCTGTTGATACGGAAACGACCAACTTCACCAAGGTCATATCTCTGCTCAGAGAAGAAGAGTTTGTCGATCACGCTACGTGCTGTTTCCAAATCTGGTGGTTCAGCATTACGCAACTGACGGTAGATGTATTCCACCGCTTCTTTTTCTGAGTTTGAAGTATCTTTTTGAAGGGTGTTGTGGATCAGTGTAAAATCAGCAGAATTCGACTCTTCTTTGTGAAGAATAATCGATTTGGTTCCGCTGTCTACAATAATGTCGATGTGTTGATTTTCAAGAACGGTTTCGCGGTCAAGAACAACCTCGTTACGTTCAATAGAAACCACCTCACCGGTATCCTCATCTACGAAATCTTCAATCCAGGTTTTCAATACACGGGCTGCGAGACGGCGTCCGAGCACGCGTTGAATACCTGCTTTTGAAACCTTCACTTCTTCAGCGAGGTTGAAAATCTCGAGGATCTGACGGTCACTTTCGTAACCAATCGCGCGGAGTAGGGTAGTTACCGGAAGCTTTTTCTTACGGTCGATGTAAGCGTACATCACGTTGTTGATGTCCGTTGCAAACTCAATCCATGAACCACGGAAAGGAATGATACGGGCACTGTATAATTTAGTACCATTTGCGTGGCGGCTCTGTCCGAAGAACACACCAGGTGAACGGTGAAGCTGTGATACGATCACGCGCTCTGCACCATTGATCACAAATGATCCCTGTGGGGTCATGTATGGAATGGTTCCGAGGTACACGTCCTGCACGATGGTTTCAAAATCCTCGTGTTCAGGGTCGGTACAGTAAAGCTTGAGTTTAGCTTTCAGCGGAACGCTGTAGGTAAGACCACGTTCGATACACTCTTCAATGGTGTATCGTGGAGGGTCGATGAAGTAATCGAGGAACTCGAGTACGAACTGATTTCGGGTATCAGTGATGGGGAAGTTCTCTGAGAATACTTTGTAGAGACCTTCATTGCTTCGGTTTTCCGGGTTCGTTTCCAATTGAAAGAACTCCCGGAAGGAAGCCAACTGAATTTCCAGGAAATCTGGATATTCATAGAAACTTTTGGTTGATGAAAAGTTGTGCCTCTCATCTGATTTCTTAAGTGTTGCCAAGTCTTTTAGGTGTTTTAATTGTTCTTGTTCGCTAACCACGCGACTTTGCTTCTCTTGTAGCCTGAGTAGTTTTCAGACAACAAATCCGGAACTCCTGTCGGCGGATCCGGTGTATGTTGTGTAAACAGTTTAAGTACCGTTTACAAATGAGTTTAGGCCGCCCTTCCACACTGCGTATGGAAGGGGGCCTCAACTATTTTAATGAGTTGTGATATTACTTGATCTCAACTTTTGCTCCTGCTTCTTCAAGTTGTGTCTTCAGACCGTTTGCTTCGTCTTTAGTAACACCTGTCTTGAGAGGTGATGGAGCTTTGTCAACCGCATCTTTCGCTTCTTTCAGTCCGAGACCGGTGAGATCTTTCACCAATTTCACGACTGCAAGTTTGTTAGCGCCACCTTCTACAAGGATAACGTCAAATGCAGTTTTTTCTTCAGCTGCAGCAGCACCGCCACCAGCGGCATCAGCAACCATTACAGGAGCAGCAGCAGCTGGCTCGATACCGTAATCATCTTTCAGAATTTTGGCAAGCTCGTTGACTTCTTTTACGGTGAGGTTTACGAGGCTTTCTGCCATTGCTTTCAAATCAGCCATTTTATTGGATTTTTAAAAGGTTGTTTTAATTGATAAATTGATGTTGTTTTAAGCGTTTCTTTCCTCGAGCGCTTTCACGAGGCCAGCAACTTTGTTTCCAGCGCTTGATTGAAGTCCGGAAATAACGTTTTTGGCAGGTGATTGAAGAAGGCCAATGATGTCGCCCAACAATTCCTCTTTGCTCTTGAGAGCAACGAGTGTGTCGAGTTGATCTGCACCTACATAACAATCTTCCTGAATGAATGCTGCTTTAAAAGCAGGCTTTTCGTGTTTTTTTCTGAACTCTTTGATGAGCCTTGCAGGACCATTACCCACGGTTGCAAACATCACAGCTGTATTGCCATGAAGTGTTTCATAAAGCGGGCTATAGTCTTTGCCTTCAACGCGTTCCATGGCTTTTCTCAAAAGGGTGTTTTTTACAACACGCATTTTGATTCCTGCTTTGAAACATTCGCGACGAAGCTGGCTGGTAACCTCAGCGTTCAGAGTAGTAGTATCGCTCAGGTAGAAGATTTCGTTGCTTTTCAGCTCTTCAACCAAATCAGCGATCTCCTGGTTCTTTTGTTCTTTAGTCATAAAGAATTCCTCCGATTTAGATTTTACCAGCGATTAGCTCACTGTTCTTGGTTTCAACATTAACACCGGGACTCATGGTAGAGCTCATTGAGATGCTCTTGATATAAGTACCTTTTGCTGAAGAGGGCTTCAGTTTCACGATCGTGTGGATCAATTCCTGAGCATTTTCTGCAAGTTTGGTGGCATCGAATGATACACGTCCAACACTTGCATGAATGATTCCGGTTTTGTCTACCTTAAAATCAATGTTACCTGCCTTCTTTTCTGTTACAGCTTTTCCAACATCCATAGTCACAGTACCCGTTTTCGGGTTTGGCATCAGTCCACGTGGTCCGAGAATTCGGCCCAGTGCACCTACTTGCCCCATAACGTTGGGTGTGGTGATGATGACATCCACATCGGTCCATCCGCCTTTGATTTTTTCGATGTATTCGTTCAGTCCTACGTGATCTGCACCAGCAGCTTTGGCTTCTGCTTCCTTGTCAGGAGTGCAGAGTACCAATACACGTACAGTTTTACCCGTACCATGGGGTAGTGACACTGTGCCACGTACCATCTGGTTGGACTTCTTCGGATCTACGCCGAGGCGAACAGCGATGTCCACAGAGGCGTCAAATTTCGTAGTCGTGATCTTTTTCACGATTGACGCAGCTTCAGAAAGATTATACGACTTTTCACCGTCATACTTGCTTACTGAAACTTTCCGATTTTTTGTTAGACTTCCCATTGCTGTTTTTCCTCCGAAAAAATTAGAAAGGACGGTTACCGGTTACCTTAATTCCTAAGCTTCTTGCAGTTCCTGCTACCATTTTCATGGCAGATTCTACTGTGAAGCAATTGAGGTCAGGCATTTTGTCTTCTGCAATAGCTCGAACCTGATCCCAGGTTACTGAGCCAACCTTCTGGCGGTTTGATTCTGCTGCACCCTTCTTCGCTTTTGATGCGTCGAGGAGCTGAACAGCTGCCGGTGCCGTTTTGATGACAAAGTCAAATGACTTGTCACTATATACGGTGATCAATACCGGGCATACTTTTCCAGCCTTATCCTGTGTCCTTGCATTGAATTGCTTGCAAAATTCCATGATGTTAACACCCTTGGAACCTAGCGCAGGACCGATCGGAGGAGCTGGATTAGCTGCACCACCTTTGATTTGCAGTTTGACGAATCCAGAAACTTCTTTCGCCATTTTACTTTATTTATTTATTTGTATGTGCGTGGATTGCAAGGGGAAGCGAATCGTAACAAACTGTTTTATTCATTGCGCACCACACGCTCGTTTAATCTATTTTTTCAAACTCTCCGAACCATGAATCAATTCATAATTCATAACTCATAACTCATAATTCATAATTCAAACTCACTCTTTTTCGACCTGCATATAACCCAATTCTACTGGGGTTTTTCTGCCGAAAATCTTCACCATCACTTTGAGTTTTTTCTTCTCTTCATTGATCTCTTCAATCACTCCTTCGAAATTGTTGAACGGTCCATCGATCACTTTCACATTTTGTCCAACTACATAAGGGATACTCAACTCTTCACCGCTTTCAGCGAGTTCGTCAACTTTACCCAAAATGCGGTTCACTTCGGCCAATCTCAATGGAATAGGCTCTCCCTTCTTTTCAGCACCAAGAAATCCGATAACATTTGTAATGTTACGGATAATGTGGGGTACTTCGCCTATAAGTGCAGCTTCAATTAACACATAACCTGGAAGGTAGCTGCGTTCTTTGCTTACTTTTTTGCCATTTCGTACCTGAAATACCTTCTCGGTAGGGATGAGTACCTGTGATACAAAGTCCTGCATTCCGCGGGCTTTGATTTCACTTTCGATGTACTCCTTCACCTTTTTCTCTTTACCGCTGATGGCACGTACTACGTACCATTTTTTTTCGAAGTCGCTCATGTTTTTCCTGGATCTGGATGTTTAATCAGGTTAGGAATGCATACAACATTCCAACTACGCCTTTCCACATTGAATCTGCACTTCCGCTCACGCCGAAGATGAAGTCCATGAGGAAAATAAGCACGGTCAGGATAAACGTTGTCACGAATACCAATACGGTGCTTTCCTGTAGCTCAGACCATGTCGGCCAGGTTACTTTTTGTACCAGCTCGTGGTATGATTCCTCCAAATAGGTTTTAATTCCAGCCATAACTTTTCTTTTTACCTCCCCACGACAGGGAGGGGTGAATTCTAAACTTTGCACGGGCACCAGGATTCGAACCTAGATCAACGGTTTTGGAGACCGCTATTCTGCCGTTGAACTATGCCCGTAAATTAGGTATGTCGCGGTTTTGTTCTTGGGAAGCATTCTGTTTTCGATCTGAAGATCGGCAATGAAATCCCGCCTTTGAACCATGTCCGTGGCATATCTAAAACACTTTTTTTTCAATTCAGAATCCTGACTTTCAAGTTTCAGGATTCATCTTCAAATCACGTTTACTCTTTAAACGTGAAAGTGAAGGTGAAATCTTTTGGAGATTTCACCTTCACCAGTATCAGTCATGCGTATGATTACGCGATGATTTCAGTCACCTGACCTGCACCAACTGTGCGGCCACCTTCACGGATTGCAAAACGAAGACCTTTGTCCATTGCGATTGGGGCAATGAGGTTAACTTCGATTGACACGTTGTCACCAGGAAGTACCATTTCACGACCAGCTTCAAGGTTGATCTCTCCGGTTACGTCAGTTGTACGGAAGTAGAACTGCGGACGGTATTTGTTGTGGAAAGGAGTGTGACGACCACCTTCTTCTTTCTTCAACACATAGATCTCAGCTTTGAATTTAGTGTGAGGAAGGATAGAACCTGGTTTGCAGATTACCATTCCACGACGGATATCAGATTTTTCAATACCACGGAGGAGGAGACCTACGTTGTCACCAGCTTCACCACGGTCAAGAATCTTACGGAACATCTCTACACCGGTAACTACTGATTTCAATTTGGCTTCGTTGAAACCAATGATATCTACCTCTTCACCTGAGTTGATTACACCACGCTCGATACGGCCAGTAGCTACAGTACCACGACCAGTGATGGTGAACACGTCTTCCACTGACATCAGGAAAGGCTTGTCAACTTCACGTGGAGGAATTGGAATCCAGGTATCAACTGCTTCCATCAATTCCATGATTTTTTCTACCCATTTTGGGTCACCATTCAAACCTCCGAGGGCAGAGCCACGGATGATTGGTGTGTTATCTCCATCGTATTCGTAGAAGCTAAGAAGCTCACGAATTTCCATTTCAACGAGGTCGAGAAGCTCGGCATCGTCTACCATGTCTACTTTGTTCATGAAAACAACGATACGTGGAACACCTACCTGACGACCCAGGAGGATGTGCTCACGAGTCTGTGGCATCGGACCATCTGTTGCAGCAACCACGAGGATCGCTCCGTCCATTTGGGCAGCACCTGTTACCATGTTCTTTACGTAGTCGGCGTGACCTGGACAGTCAACGTGAGCATAGTGACGATTTTTTGTCTGATACTCTACGTGTGCAGTGTTAATAGTGATACCACGCTCTTTTTCTTCAGGAGCGTTGTCGATAGACGCGAAGTCTCTTTTTTCAGAAAGACCAGCCGCAGCCAATACAGTTGTGATGGCAGCAGTCAGAGTGGTCTTTCCGTGGTCAACGTGACCAATAGTTCCAATGTTCACGTGGGGTTTGGAACGATCAAAATTCTCTTTAGCCATTGGCGTTTGTTTTTGTTTTTGTTATCTAGATAATTAAAAAGTGCACTTCTGTTTTGAAATCCTGATTTTACCTCTTAAAAAATGGTCTGGAGTATGCCAAACCTCATGTTCAATTCATTCAGAGCCGTTGAGGGGAATTGAACCCCTGACCTCTTCCTTACCAAGGAAGTGCTCTACCCCTGAGCTACAACGGCAGTTCAGTGTGAGTGTGAGCTTGAGTGTGGAGTGTTCCACACTCATAATCACACTCGCACTGTGTTGAGCGGGAGACGAGGCTCGAACTCGCGACATTTAGCTTGGAAGGCTAATGCTCTACCAACTGAGCTACTCCCGCAATTGTTATGTGTGTTTTCTTATTCAAAAACACACCTAATAATTGCTTCACTAACTTCCTATGGGTTAGTTGTTGTGGGGAGTGGTGGATTCGAACCACCGAAGTCGTAAGACAACAGATTTACAGTCTGTCCCATTTGGCCACTCTGGTAACTCCCCTGATCGTTTTTCTTTAGGCTGAAAAACTGAAAAAAAAGAGCCGGTGGAGGGATTCGAACCCCCGACCAGCTGATTACAAATCAACTGCTCTGGCCAGCTGAGCTACACCGGCAGTAAAATCAGGTATTTCAAAGAACTTTAAGCGGCTTTATCGCCTCCTGTCTTTTTAAACAGGGGCGCAAATGTAGTTCTTTTTTCCAATGCAACAAGTCTGAATGAAAAAAAAATCGGGATATTTCAACAATCAGGTTGTTAATCCAGATAGGGTTTTTTACAACGGACTGAGACTTAATGGAAAAAAGTTCGACTGCCGGAATTAATGATGATGCCCGCCTGGTCCATGTACATGGCCATGCATGATTTCTTCCTGGGTGGCTTCACGCACTTCCATGACTTCTACATCGAAATGCAATTCTACTCCTGCAAGGGCATGGTTGGCATCGACCGTTACGGTGTTTTCTCCCACAGCTTTAATAGTTACGATATAACGTTGCTCATCATTGCCAGCTTGAAATTGCTGACCAACTTGTGGTTTATTGCCTCCAAACGCTTCAAGTGGGACTTCCTGGATCAACGACTCATCAAGTTCGCCGTAACCTTTGTCTGGACTAACCTTGATCTGAAGTTTTTCTCCGGCAGTTTTGCCCTCCAAACCTTCTTCCATTCCCGGAATCAGATTGCCAAAGCCATGCAGGTAATAAAGTGGATCTCTGCCGTCGCTCGAATCGAGTACCTGGCCTTCCGGATTTTTTAAAGTGTAGTGAATGGCTACAACTTTTTCGCGGGTAATTTTCATGAATGGTGTGTTTTTTTAATGCAGTCTGCCATTCCAGTGAACTGCATGGTCCGGCCGGAGGTAACAATGACCGGTATGACCGGAACTGCGGAATTTATGCGGCAAAAATAATCAGGTTTTCACAGTTTAATTGACGACCGCCATTTCCGCATATAAAATGTGATTATGCTTGCCTGTTATTGTCCATCGCACTTCATAATGCTCATTTGAAATTCAAGATATACTTTTCAGACAACCTATATTTTCTTCAGGTGAAAATTAGTGGCGGACAGTTACTCCTCAGCTTAGTCCAGCTTCTGCGACCTACAATGAAACCAGCGCTGCTCCTGCAATACCTAGTAGGATGGCCAAAAATTTGATCCAGTTGAATTTGTGCCCTTCTTCACTTTCAAATAATATAATCGTGGAAACGTGAAGGATGATTCCAATAAGTACTCCCGTCACTTTGGGAGTTAATGTGGCCAGATTCGCCAAGCCATTTTCTCCGATAAAGTAATGGGCGAATGCTCCCGCTGGAGCAACCAATGCAAACATCACGACCCAAAAAAGAATTTTGATTCTGGAGATGCCTGCGCTGAAAAGCAACGCTGTAAATACGAGTGTTTCTGTGACTTTATGCAATGAAATACCGATGAGCAAAGAATCACGGTGATCATGTGAATGCACATGTCCGGCATGGGCGTGATCGTGGATATGGGTTGGCATTGCGCCACCAAAGGGCATGCCTTCTATAAATGCGTGAATCCACAATGAAACCATGACCATGAATAAAAATCGTGTACCGTGATGGTGGTGATGTTCATGGATGTGGGCATGTCCGTGTTCGATTCCATGCGAAAAAAAATCGAGAATGACCTGCAGCATAAATCCTGCAAGCACATACCAACCGGCATGAGCAATGCCTGATTCAAACAACTCAGGAAAAAGATGGAGTAGGGTTAGACCAAGCAGATATGCCGCACTGAATGCCAGGAGCAATTTCAATCCTTTGCTGCTCTGTTTATGGGTGAGCAGAAAAATGCCACCTCCGGCTAAAGCGGAAATGAACAAGATCGTGGCATAAAATACTGGCGGGTGATTCATGATTTCTGTGCAATAATAATCATGCGTTCCGACGAATTCTCATGGAAGTCGTCCATGGCATAGTTACCCTTGGCGGTCAGAAAACGAAATCCACTGGATTCAAGCATGTTCAGAATTTCCGGTAAAGTGAACAATTGCACTTTTTCAATAAATTTTTCACGGAAACCTTGATCCAACACTTCTATCTCCTTGATGACATGCTCACCATCCAGTTTTTTGGTGATGTTGAATTGAATGCCATCAATTTGAAGGTCTCCACTGTGTTTTTTACAGCAAATGGTGGATGGATTGAAATAGTCCATCACAAACAATCCGTCTTCATCGAGATGTTGATGTATACACTGAATGACTTTCAGATTATCTGATTTTTCTTCAAAGTATCCGAAACTGGTAAAGAGATTCAGAATAGCGGAATACTTTTTCTCCAATTGAAATGAACGCATATCCCCAGTGAAAAACTCAAGTCCATTTGTGGCATATTCATTCGCAAGTTTGATGCTTTCTTCTGAAAGATCGAGTCCGGTAACCTGATATCCTTTTTGGTGGAGATAAATCGAATGCCGTCCTTTACCACAAGCGAGATCCAAGATGTCTGACCCGGACTGTAAATCGAGCTCAGTCATCAAAGCATCCAGAAAATTCGCAGCCTCCGCATCGTCGCGGTGCTTGTACAGAATATGATAATAAGGCGAGTTAAACCACCCACGAAACCATTCATTATCTCTTGCTGCACACATGACCAGATTTGAATTTGCGAAGATATAAACGCTTGTGTTGTTAAAACTTGAACACAGATCAATAGAAAAACAGGTCAATTATGACTGAATTTGCGGAAGATTTTGCCACGCGCTGATCAACTCTTAAAATGGAAGACATTAAACTTACTCCTACACCGAAGACTCCATCTGTTAGTTTTACTCAGAATGGTCATCTTGAATTAAAGGGCAGATCAATTCCCGAAAACTCTATTGAATTTTATAAGCCATTGATCGATTGGTTGGATGAATATGCTAAAACAGCAGCATCGGATACCAACGTGCATGTGCAGTTGGAATACTTCAATACCAGCAGCAGTAAATGTTTACTCGATTTTTTCAAACGACTGGAAGGTTTGGGCAACAGAGTGACCATTCACTGGTATTACGAGCAAGACGATGAGGATATGCTTGAAGCTGGTGAGGACTATGAATCCATCATCAATGTGCCTTTTAAAATGATTGAAGTCGAAGAATTGAAGTAATCAGTTCTTAGGTTCTGTCTGTTGTCTCTTGAAAATACCGGTGATAGCATTCGCCAATCGGCCAATTCCATCGAGTAGTTTTTTCAATCCATCATAAAACAAAACCACTGACATCAAAATGGTCATAAACCAAATGACCAGCATGTTGGCAGATAAAGTGGTGATCTGTTTGCCAAAGAAATTTTTGGATGGGGCATAAAAATGCGCATCGAAAAATCCTCCTGTCGGAGTGAGGAATACTGGATTGTGCTTCTGTACTAGTTGCTGATCGTATTCTACAATCTTCTTCAAGTCGTTTTTGTTTGTTGCAAAATCTTCGAGACTTTCATTGTAACAAGCATCCTGTAATTTCAGGTATTTCTCGCGTAGCTCCGGAGTAGCAGTCAATTCTGCAATTTTGCCTTCCTTGCGCTGATTTACAGAGTTGTAGTTGTTGATGTAGTATTGATCCAATTCGGCAAGAGCTGCATCAACATTATTCAATACATCATCTGTGACCTGCTCGGGTTGCAACATTTCAACTTTTGAAATACTCAAATCTGGAATGCGCGCCAATTCTTTGGTCAACTCGTTTTTCAAAACATTCAGGTTGTACCCAAACTGCTGTCCGGGATTGTGCTCATGCATCATCTTTCTGCAATCAGCACTTTTCGTTTTGAGTTCTTTTACCCAATAATCTTTTTTCCAACTATAATATTTTCTGTCGCGGTCAAATTCAAAAAACTGTTTTTCGAAATCGTTGTTCTTGAATTGGTAAACCGCCATGGCTTCATAAGCCCATCTCGATATCATCACGTTTCCAACCCATGGCACGCGGCTTTGGCTTGCGATGGCAGGGTAGAGTCTGTCGAATCGAACAATCACTCCACTGAACAACAATTGCGGGATGATGAGAATCGGAATGATGATATAGATAACCTTGGCACTGTTGAAGCTGGCCGAAATATTCAAGCCGAGCACATTGGCAAAACAACTTGTGCTAAACAAGGCCAACCAGAAGGGAAGGAACATGCCTTCTATTTCCAAAACATAGTTGCCGATCAGCGTAAATGAGAATGTTTGAATAAGACTGATCGCGAACATGATTCCGATTTTCGCGGTGAGATAACTGTATTTGTTCAAGTTGAGGTATCTCTCACGCTTGAGTATCTTTTGGTCTTTGATGATTTCTTCTGCACTCACCGTAAGTCCGAGGAAAATCGCCACCACCACGGAGATGAACAAGTATTGAGGGAAGTTGAGGTTTTCTCTAAAGGTGTAAACCTGTTCGCCACCTCTTGCTGTTGGATAATATTTGATGAACAAGGAGAGTACAAAGGCCAGAACGGGCGCTTCAAGAAAGTTGATGAGCATATACTGGGTATTGGCCAATTGGCTCAACACATCACGCACCACGAATACTTTGAATTGCTTCAATGCTCCCGGCAAACTGAATGAACTTTGAGGTCTGTCGAGTTTTTTCTCTTTACCCTGAAGGTGATTACCGATGATAACGTTGAAGAAATTATTCCATTCCTTGGGAGCTACTTTTCGGTGTTCAGTTTCATTGCCATATTCATCCACAACCTTCGCTTCAATGATGTTGAAGATCTGTTCTGGATTTACATTACCACAATGCGGACATTCACTTTCTGTCAGGTTCACCTGGTTGGCGAGGCGTTTGAAGTAAATGATACTTTCTACCGGATTGCCATAATAAATTGGATAACCGCCATTATCTAAAATGAACAGTTTATCGAGCATCTTGAAAATATCACTGCTCGGTTGGTGGATGACCACAAAAATGAGTTTGCCTCGAAGGGTGAGTTCCTTCAGCAAATCCATGATGTTTTCAGAATCGCGGCTCGAAAGACCAGAGGTTGGTTCATCTACAAAAAGTACCGATGGTTCACGGATGAGCTCGAGGGCGATATTCAGCCTTTTGCGTTGTCCGCCGCTGATGGTCTTGTCCAATACACTTCCAACGCGCAAATCCTTGCATTCAAAAAGCCCAATGGATTGCAGTGTTTTGGTTACTGTATGATGAATTTCATCTTCTGTCTTATCGGCAAAACTGAGACGTGCATTGTAATATAAATTCTGATAAACGGTGAGCTCTTCAATGAGAAGGTCATCCTGTGCTACATATCCCAGTACGCCTTCAATTTTGTCTTTTTCATGGTGAATGTCAATACCGTTGATATTGATTTTACCATAAGTAGGAGTGTAGTTACCGTTGAGGATGTTGAGGCAGGTACTTTTTCCAGCTCCACTTCCTCCCATGATTCCAACGAGATTGCCGCTTTCTTCTACCAGATTAAATTGGTGAAGGGCTTGCTTATTGGCTGCAGGAAAATAATAGGATACGTTTTCTGCGCGATAAACAATCGTCTGACGATTATTCGCCTCCAGAAAATTGTGGACGATATCACTGTAAAATATCGGACTGATTTTGCTGCCCCGGATATTCGCTCCCTGGCCAAACACGTACGTTCTGCCGGGAATGATATTCTGGCTATTCAGATACAATTCATCTGGACCGAAATAGCGGATGAAAAACAAGTTCTCCAGTTCTATTCTCAGGAAAACGAGATGTCCACGCAAACCATCAATATGAATTGATCTGAGCCAACTTTGATTGTATGATTTATCGGATGAAACAATCAGGAATCCCTGGTCGGTGATGACTTCATTGTCTTGTGTTTCCACAAGTGTTCTCACTTGTCTGAATGTTTCCTGATCAATATTAAATGCGTCCGAAACCGTTTGAATGAGTTCGAGTTCTTGTTCGCCACGTTCACTGTATTCTCTCAGGAATTCTAACAACCTCACCACCACGAAGAACTTTTCTTTTTGCTGAAGTTCTTCATTGATCTGATCACAGATCCTCAAGACCTTCACTGAGGTCATGGAGGTCCTTTTTTCTGACTTACTTCCTTTGTGGAATTTTTCAGCAAAATCTTCATATACCTGAAGGTATTTGCTGACCATCTCTTTATTGAGTTGCTGACGCAAAAAGACAGCAACGATTTCGCGACCGGAATTTTTTCCCGATCCCGAAATGATCGCAAACAATTGCATCAAAGCTCTTAGTATTCCTGCACTCATGGTATTTCATTGTGCAGAATGTCTATTTGGTCTCGTACAAGCAATCTCGCTGCACTGTGCAGCTTTCCGTATTATTTCTGAAAACCTATTACGATGGTCGCACAGCCCGAATCACTTTTGTTGTTGTCGAGCATGGTCTCTATCGTTACTGGCATCGTGTTTTCCACCATAAACTCCCAATAAGGGGAAGTGGAAAAATCGACATTGCTGAACAGGATGTTTTTATCCTGATCAACAATTTTAAATATCAATGTATTGTCCGAACTGCCGCTACATGCTGCAATCCGATACGTCGTTCCTTTGAATAATGTGGTATTGAATTCTGCTACTTCGTCACCTGTAAGCAAAGCTTTATAGGTTTGACCATCGCTGATAAAATCTGAAGAAAGGTATCTCATACAATAGTCAGTGAGACTATCACATTGCGCAGTTGAATGCTGTGCAACCGAGAACAAAATTCCGAATATGATGATGCTGGGGTATTTCATGCTCACTCTATGATCAGGTTTCTTACTACTCTTATTTGTTCGCGTATGGCATTCGCCTGCTCTTCATCAATGTTAACCACACTCTGACTGCGCAGATAAGTCTTCTTCTCGCGCTGGTCGTTGATAGGTTGTTTATATGAATAGCTGCTTTGCAGCGCAGTAAACATTTCACACAATTTGATCAATTCACCTTTCACCTTGTCAAATGCGGGATCGGAGAGTTTCTCAGACAATCTTAAGATACTTGGTGCAGTGTATTTCTGTTCGCCAAGACGCAATCTGAATTCGGCATTTTCAATGGATGCATCTGCAGCAAGGTGCACAGATTCTACCCAACCACCGATCAGAATATAACTGCTCAACTGACTGCGCTGATTGGTTTTGAGGTAACGATCAGCCATTCTGAAAAACTCTGAATTGAGTTTCAATATGGAGTCGCGGTTGCTCAGATTGCTGTTGAGTTTCGTCACCAATTTTTTATCGAGATTCTCCAAAATTCCAAGTTCCGAAGAAATGGATGCAATGGCGTCGAAGTAGTCGATATTGATTTGACCTAAATTGTAATTGGCTACATAAGCCAGATCCGCTCCATAAATACCGAGGTTGAGCGATTTGGAAGTTTCATTCAAATAGCGACCCTTGTTCTGGAGTCCATTGATCAGATTTTGTTTGAAAGGCAAACTGCTCTTCTGAATCATCATGGCAATTTGAATCGGAGAGGGTACAGAAATGATCTCACCTTCATAATTCATCGTGCCCGATGTAGAAACGCCAACCGTATCTGCTACAGAATTCTGAACAGGTGGAGGAGTGTTGTCCGCACATGATTGCAAAAGCGCTGCCGCACCAAGCGCACAGGTGATTGTACAAAATACTATCAGATTGATTTTCATCGGGTGGATCAATTATCAAACCTTTATATCGTAAAGAAGGCTCAGAATGTTCCGTTTCTTCTGCGTTTTTCAGGAAAAAGAATTCAAAACATCGGGACAAAGAAAATCAATTTGGTCGGAAATGGTGCGGTTCTTTAGGAAGTTGTTCGAAATTCTGAAGATTGGTGGCAATATTCGGTGAATTCACCTGTTTAAGTCGGGTTTTACGACCGAACCATTTTCTTTTTCACGAGAAGCTTTGAAGTGTAGCCGATGTTAACCCAACTTTGCCGGGTAGATATGATGAACAATAACAAAACTCTTTACGCCTTCCTTCTGTTGGGCCTTTCCTTCGTCCTGATTTGTTGTAGAAAGGAAAAATTCACCACCGACAGCAGTGCGAAGCTTGAATTTTCCAGAGATACCATCTTCTTCGATACGGTTTTTAGCACCATCGGCAGTACCACCCAATATTTGAAAGTGTACAACCGCCACAACGAAAGCATCCGAATTTCTGAAATTTCACTCGAAAACGGTACCAATTCGCAATACCGCATCAATGTGGATGGCACGGATGGCCCTCTGCAAACCGATATCGAAATTTTACCCAATGATAGCATCTTCGTTTTTGTGGAAGTCACGGTAGATCCGGGTAATCAAAACATTCCCTTTATCGTCGAAGATCTTTTGCATTTCACCACCAATGGAAATGAACAACAGGTTGTATTGCAGTCGTGGGGACAAGACGCCTATTTTCATGGTGGATTGAATACGTGCGGAGATCCTATTTCTGAAGTAATCAGCAATGAAAATGGCAATAATTTTTGGGCGGCAGATAAGCCCCACGTGGTATATGGTATCGTTGCAGTAGATTCCGCAGAAACCCTCACCATTGAAGCTGGATCACAGGTTTATTGTCATGGAAAATCGGGTATTTATGTCTACAAAGGTTCCATCAATATCCTTGGTCAACAAGGCAATGAAGTGGTTTTTCAGGGTGATCGCCTTGAACCAGCATACGCCGACCTACCCGGTCAATGGGGCATTCAATTGGATTGCCCGATAGACGACGGGGTTGGACAAAATATTGCGAGTATCATTCGCGGCGGTATCTGGATTTATGAAAGTCCCGGTTCCATCATTCAGCATGCGGTGATTAAAAACGGCAACATGGGTATTCAGGTGGATACCACTGGGGTGGCCTATACCTCGACCAATTTTTCTGTGAAAATTGAAAATACCAAGATCCTGAATATGGCTGGGTTTGGTCTTTGGGGACAAAATGGTTCGATCAAAGGCACGAATGTGCTGGTCGGAAATTGCGGACAGGCTTGTGCATACCTCGGCTTTGGTGGAAAATACCATATGGACAATTGCACTTTTGCCAATTATTGGAGCGATAACAGCCGCACTTTCCCTGCTTTTGTGCTCAACAACTACTACAAGGATCAGGAGGAATACATTTACTCGCGTCCTTTGGTGAATTGTCAGTTCAACAATTGTATCATGTATGGAAACAATGCACAACTTGAAGATTTCAATGAATTCCTGATTGATACCGACGAATCTTCACCTTCTGAATATGTGTTCAGATATTGTTTGGTAGATACCGATCAAAGTGTGGAGGAAGGCGTCAGTTTTGTGAGTATGGTCAACGGTATCGGACCTGCGTTGTGCGATCCAGCCAATTTCAATTTCCAAGTATCCGCGAATCCTTCTTCTATGATTGGAAATGTGGCCAATGCCAATCCTTTCAATGAAGATATCGATGGCAATCCATGGAATTCTTTGTGGATGAAAGGATGTTACGCCTATGATCCTTCAGATTCGAATCACTGTGACTGATGATGATTTCATATTAGAACTGAAGTTTCGTCTCAAAAACCGACAGGCTATCGATGCGAAAAATGCCCTCATGGGCTATCCTAGGGCATCGGTAAAACACGCCAGAACCCAGGATCCACCACCAAAAGAAAGTGCCGTCATCATGTTGATCTATCCTCATGAGCAAGTATGGCATACATTATTCATGCGAAGACCCGATGGAACCGGAGTGCATAGTGGTCAGCTCAGTTTTCCGGGAGGCAAGTTGGAATCTGGGGAAACTCATTTGCAAGCTGCCAGACGCGAGGCATTGGAAGAAGTAGGGGTAGAGCTCAGTGAGGATCACATCGTCGGAAGCCTGACCGAAGTTTATATCCCGCCGAGTCATTTTGTGGTTACCCCGTTTTTAGCGGTACTTGCAGAAGAACCGAAATTTATTCCCAATCCGCACGAAGTTGTAGAATTGATCTCTTATCCCATATCCGATTTTCTTCAGGATAATATTGTCGCGGAAAAGGAGATCTTCATTCCAATGTTGGGTAAAAATATCCAGGCGCGTTATTTTGATGTGAAAGGAAATACCCTCTGGGGCGCAACCGCCATGATGGTTCAGGAATTCCGCGCATTATTTGGTTTTTGAGCGAGAGCGGGCGGCTAAGTGCGGCACACATCATGATTTTTTTCAAAAAACAGGAAATCCCAAGAGGCTTGGAGTGAGGAATTGGGTTGATGTTTAAGAATCATGAAACCCCGAAGGGGTTATGGATGTTCGGGCATGGTCGTCCTTTTTATAATCATGTCACCCCTTCGGGGTTTTTGATGCCCAATGCTTGGTCATGTCTTTTCTATAATCATATCACCCCTTCGGGGTTTTTGATGTTCCGTGTCTGGTCATGTCTTTTTTATAATCATGTCACCCCTTCGGGGTTTTTGATGCTCCGTGCGTGGTCTGTTTTTTCTATAATCATGTCACCCCTTCGGGGTTGGTATTGAAGTGAATTGAGGCATATCATTTGTTGTTTCTTGCTACCAATATTCAATGATCAATCATGCCTTCATTCAAAACCCGAAGGGGTGTCATGATTATAGCAAAATGGTTGGAAAATGAAGTGATAGAAAACCCCGAAGGGGTGACATATTTAAAGGTTATGTTGGTGAAGAGAAGACCGCAGAAGTTCGTGTTGATTTCCGATAATGGTTGATGTTTAATAATCATGTCACCCCTTCGGGGTTTTCGATAATTCGTACATGATCATGTTATTTTCTATAATCATATCACCCCTTCGGGGTTGGTGTCGAGGTGAATTGATGCATATCATTTGTTGTTTCTTGCTACCAATATTCAATGATCAATCATGCCTTCATTCAAAACCCGAAGGGGTGTCATGATTATAGCAAAATGGTTGGAAAATGAAGTGATAGAAAACCCCGAAGGGGTGACATATTTAAAGGTTATGTTGGTGAAGAGAAGACCCAAGAGATTGGTGGTGATTTCCGATAATGGTTGATGTTTAATAATCATGTCACCCCTTCGGGGTTTTCGATAATTCGTACATGATCATGTTATTTTCTATAATCATGTCACCCCTTCGGGGTTGTTGGCGAGGTGAATTGTCACATATTATTTTTTGTTTCTTGCCAACAATATTCCATGAATGATCATGTCTTCATCCACAACCCCGAAGGGGCAACGATATACGTCTTTGACCACCATTTTTATCAACATTCGCCATTCAATTCGCCCAATTTCTGAACGAAAAACCCGAAGGGGTGATATAATAAAGGTTGTGTTTGGAAGAGAAGACCCAAGAGATTGGTGGTGATTTCCGTTAATGGTTGATGTTTAATAATCATGTCCCCTTCAGGGTTTCGATAATTCGTACATAATCATGTTATTTTCTATAATCCCCTTTCGGGGTTGGTGGCGAGGTGAATTGTCACATATTATTTTTTGTTTCTTGCCAACAATATTCCATGAATGATCATGTCTTCATCCACAACCCCGAAGGGGTGTAATGATTATAGCAAAATGATTGGAAAATGAAGTGATAGAAAACCCCGAAGGGGTGACATATTTAAAGGTTATGTTGGTGAAGAGAAGACCGCAGATGTTCGTGTTGATTTCCGATAATGGTTGATGTTAATAATCATGACACCCCTTCGGGGTTTTCGATAATTCGTACATGGTCATGTCTTTTCTATAATCATGTCACCCCTTCGGGGTTGGTTGCGATGAATTGTCGCATATTATTCGTTGTTTCTTGCTACCAATATTCAATGATCAATCATGCCTTCATTCAAACCCCGAAGGGGTGTCATGATTATAGCTCATCCACAACCCCGAAGGGGTGTCATGATTATAGCAAAATGGTTGGGATAGGATGTATTAGTAAACCCCGAAGGGGTGATATAATTCAAACATCAGGATTGTACGAATTTATTACGCAATTTGCGGTTTCGATATTCGAATAAACGTTACCGGCTGTTGGAGATGCGCCGATTATTTTTAATCTTCCAATTCAAAAATGAAACAATTCTATTTCTCAATCCACTCGAACAAAAATTTTTCATCAAATTCTATCTCGAATTTCTGAAGAAAATCCAAATATTCATCTTTGAAGGATTTCTTTCTGTGATGTTCTTCTTGATTCGCTATATACTCAAATACGGTTTCGATTTGTGAATGTGAATATGAAAATGCTCCATAACCTTCTTGCCACGAAAATTTCTTGTTCAAGAACTTTTGCTCATTGATGAAGTTGGAAGAATTGTTTTTGATATCTCGTACTAAATCTGAAATACTCAAAGATGGTTTAAGTCCGAAAAAAATATGGACGTGATCCTCAACACCATTTACAATGATAGGTTTGTGATTTTTTGCTTTGATAATTCCTGCTATGTACTTGAAGACATCATCACGCCAAGGTTTTCTAAGTAAATTTTCCCTGCCTTTTACTGCAAAAACGCAATGGATATAGATTTGAGAATAGGTGCCAGCCATAGTGTTTAGTGATATTCTGGTAATAATGTGACAAAAATAAAAAAATGATATGAAATTGCCAGAATGAACGTGGAGTGTTTATGTTGGAACGCAACCGAACTTTGTGATGGCATTCTGATTCGTGAGGGCTCGGTGCAATTGATTTTTTTATAATCATATCACCCCTTCGGGGTTTTTCATGTTCCGTGCGTGGTCCGTTTTTTTCTATAATAATGTCACCCCTTCGGGGTTTTTCATGTTCCGTACCTGATCATGTTATTTTCTATAATCATGTCACCCCTTCGGGGTTGGTCGTCGTTTTTATAATCATATCACCCCTTCGGGGTTTTGATGCTCTGTGTTTTGCCATGTCGTTTCTATAATCATGTCACCCCTTCGGGGTTTTTGATGTTCCGTGGATGTTCATGTCTTTTCTATAATCATATCACCCCTTCGGGGTTTTTGATGTTCCGTGCGCGGTCCGTTTTTTCTATAATCATGTCACCCCTTCGGGGTTGGTGTCGAGGTGAATTGATGCATATCATTTGTTGTTTCTTGCTACCAACATTCCATGAATGATCATGTCTTCATCCACAACCCCGAAGGGGTGCCATGATTATAGCAAAATGATTGGAAAATGAAGTGATAGTAAACCCCGAAGGGGTGACATAATTAAAGGTTGTGTTTGTGAAGAGAAGACCGCAGAGGTTCGTGGTGATTTCATCTAAAGGTTGATGTTTAATAATCATATTACTCCTTCGGGGTTTTTGATGCTCCGTGTTTGGTCATGTCGTTTCTATAATCATATCACCCCTTCGGGGTTTTTGATGCTCCGTGTCTGGTCATGTCGTTTCTATAATCATGTCACCCCTTCGGGGTTTTGATGCTCCGTGACTGGTCATGTCGTTTCTATAAT
The DNA here is from genome assembly GCA_016722445.1 of Flavobacteriales bacterium. Taxonomy (GTDB): domain Bacteria; phylum Bacteroidota; class Bacteroidia; order Flavobacteriales_D; family Sanyastnellaceae; genus JAIBBG01. Next base: position 67,070 of record JADKIZ010000024.1, read on the forward strand.
CATGTCACCCCTTCGGGGTTGGTGTCGAGGTGAATTGATGCATATCATTTTTTGTTTCTTGCCAACAATATTCCATGAATGATCATGTCTTCATCCACAACCCCGAAGGGGTGTCATGATTATAGCAAAATGATTGGAAAATGAAGTGATAGTAAACCCCGAAGGGGTGACATAATTAAAGGTTGTGTTTGTGAAGAGAAGACCGCAGAGGTTCGTGGTGATTTCATATAAAGGTTGATGTTTAATAATCATATCACCCCTTCGGGGTTTTTCATGTTCCGTACATGATCATGTTATTTTCTATAATCATGTCACCCCTTCGGGGTTGCTGATGTTTCGGGCTTGGTCGTCGTTTCTATAATCATATCACCCCTTCGGGGTTTTTGATGTTCTGTGCGTGGTCTGTCGTTTCTATAAACATTTCACCCCTTCGGGGTTTTTGATGCTCTGTGTTTGGTCATGTCGTTTCTACAATCATTTCACCCCTTCGGGGTTGGTATCGAGGTGAATTGATGCATATCATTTGTTGTTTCTTGCTACCAATATTCAATGATCAATCATGTCTTCATCCACAACTCCGAAGGGGTGTCATGATTATAGCAAAATGGTTGGTGAAAGAAGCGATGGTAAACCCCGAAGTGACATAAACATAGCCTCATCCACAACCCCGAAGGGGTGACATGATTATAGCAAAATGGTTGGGATAGGATGTATTAGTAAACCCCGAAGGGGTGACATATTTAAAGGTTATGTTGGTGAAGAGAAGACCCAAGAGATTGGTGGTGATTTCCGATAATGGTTAATGTTTAATAATCATGTCACCCCTT
>JADKIZ010000025.1 GCA_016722445.1 Flavobacteriales bacterium
CGAGTAGATGGTCAGCCTGTTCAGTTCAATATGGGAGAGGATAAAGCGATCATTGGCCAATCGCTGAATATTCCAATCAAAGCAGATTCAAAATGGTGGAGATTGATTACAAAACATCACCTGATGCAGAAGCTTTGCTGTGGGTTGAAGGTGAGAAACCATTCCTCTTCACACAATCTCAAGCTATTCTCGCACGCACTTGGGTTCCGTGTCAGGATAGTCCTGGTGTGCGCATTACATACAATGCAGATGTTACGGTTCCCTCAGATCTCATGGCTTTGATGAGTGCCGAAAACCCACAACAAAAATCCTCCGATGGTAAATACCATTTCAAAATGGACCAACCAATTCCAAGTTATCTCATGGCGTTGGCAGTAGGCGATGTGGTTTTTCGTGAAATTGGTCCTCGCACTGGAGTGTACGCTATACCATCACTTGCAGATGCCGCTGCCAATGAATTTTCCGACATGCAAAAAATGGTGGATGAAGCAGAAAAATTATATGGCTCATATGTATGGGGTCGTTATGATCTTTTGATATTACCTCCAGCATTTCCTTTTGGCGGAATGGAAAATCCAAAACTCACCTTCGCAACACCGACCATCATTGCTGGCGACAAATCACTTGTATCTCTTGTCGCTCATGAACTTGCCCACAGTTGGAGTGGCAACCTGGTAACCAACTCAACTTGGGATGATTTCTGGCTAAATGAAGGATTCACTGTGTACTTCGAACAAAGAATCATGGAAGCAGTCTATGGCAGAGAGCGATCTGAAATGCTCGCCACATTAAGTCGCCAGGATCTCGACGCAACGATTGCCGACATCAGCACTTCTGAGCATCCTGAAGATTCAAAACTCAAACTCGCTTTGGAAGGTCGCAGTCCAGATGACGGCATGACGGACATTGCATATAATAAAGGATACTTTTTCCTTCGATTGATTGAAGAAACAGTAGGTCGTGAAAGGTTCGATAAATTTCTCAAAGTATTTTACAACTCACCAGTTTCAGGTGATGGATACAGAAACTTTCCTCGACTACCTCCGGAAAAACCTTGTTGATGCTGAAACTGAGAAAAAGATCAATATCCAAGCTTGGGTCTATGAACCTGGATTGCCTTCAAATATTCCATCGGTTCAAAGCGCACAATTGGAAACGGTAGACAAGATCAGACTCGGTTGGGAAACGAAAAAAGTTTTAATTGCAAACATTCCATGGAGCGATTGGTCATATCAGGAGAGATATCGTTTCATTTCGAATTTTTCTAAAGATGTGTCTTCTTCTGATTTATCCGATCTCGACAGAGCATTCGACATCAGTCATACCGGTAACAACGAAGTTTTATTTGCTTGGCTACAACAGTGCATACTCAAGAAATACGACAAAGCTTATCCTGAATTAGAGAACTTCCTTGTACATGTGGGCCGAAGAAAATTTGTTGCGCCTTTGTTCGAAGCCATGATATCAACCGAACAGGTTCAGTTGGCAAAAAACATTTATACGAAAGCAAGACCGAACTACCATGCGGTGACGGTTGGAACAGTTGATGAAATGTTGGCAGGAAAATAGTTCCGGTGATTTTCCAAATACATATCACTGATACTTTCGAATGCACACTCGAGCGCGCATTCAAGACGCCGATGCTTTGCGATGTAAGTAAAGTTCACACTGGCCTTGGTGTTATGCCGCGCGTTACACATTGCACGGAAGATGAAAATTGGGGAAAGCCGGGTGGCACAAAACGTGTATTTGTTGCTAAATCCCTCACGCAAAAAGGTGGTGAAGCCTCCATGGACAAAGTGATTGAAAGGGTTGAAAATGACCATTGGGTCATTGAAGTAAGTGAATTCAAAGCATGGATGCTCGGCTTCCATAAATTCACTGGCATTTGGAAAACATCGGAAGTGAGTCCTGGGAAAATCAGGATTGATTATACCTATCAATTGCACAACAACATAATCATCTTCTATCCACTTTCTTGGTTGTTTGCACACGTCTTCTGGAAAAAGTATATGTGGCAAGTCATGAACAACATCAAAGAGCTGGTGAGAAAGGAAGAACCTTATCTCTATTCATGATCTGTAATTTGTTGTTGTTACTTTGAACCACTTACAATCTTTCACCGAGCCACTCAAAGGAAACACAAAGAATTGTAACCATTTATTCTGAGCCATCGTTCAACCGATCAGATTCTTTCCACACTAAACCATAGAAAGAATTTTAAAAGATCATCAAACGATGGAATGAGCCCAAAACTTGAATCCACCTGACCGGTATCGCCGATGAGAAAGGCGACGTGATTCAGTCCAAAGGTTTTACATTTCACAAAATCGATTGATAAATGATGCCACCTGCAACTCTGAAAATGAGATTCAGGTGGCATCTTCGTTTAATTATGAATTATGAAGTATGAATTATGAATTATGAATTACCCCCCCCTTGACAACGTTGCCTGTGACTTTCAATATAATTCATAATTCATAATTCATAATTCATAATTCATACTTCATAATTCATAATTCAAACCTCACTTTTCTCCCGGCGGACCAGTCATTCCAGGAGGTGGAGGAGGAAGTGTACCGGGTGGTGGCATATTTTTAGGGAACTTTTCTTCTTCAGGTGCCTTTCCTTTGAATTGCTTAAAAGTGTAAGTAAGCGAAAGCAAACCGTAGCGTTGTAGTGTTTGCGTTTGTTTATCCTCTGTATAGGAAGCATTGACTGTTCTGCTCAAACTGACATTCTGTTTCAATATATCATAACAAGTAGCGGTCAATTCGAAAGATTTTGATTTGCCAAATTTGTAACCTAGACTGGCATTCCATAGAGCATATTGCTGACGATTGGACTGTGATAATCCAATATAATAATTCAGGTTGATGTCACTGCTAAAAACGAGTGCTTCAAGAAAAATCCAATTCAATTTGCCAGTGAGGGTCTGTGTTGTATAAGTACTGTTACCACTTACATTCAAACTGTTCAGCACCCTGTTATAACTGGCATTACCAGCAAGAGTAAAGTCGACCTCTTTACTGACGTTGCTTGTCAAGGAAAGTCCACCACTAGCAGCATTGTTACCTGTGTAATAAAGTACCTCATTCATCATGGCAGGTGTATGAGAGTAACTATAAGCGGCATTGACATTCACATTCACTTTAATTTTCGTAAGGGGAAATCCGTAGATTCCAAAAAACCTTGCGGTGTAATAGTCGTCCAAGTTTTTGTATGAACTGATTTGAGCACCTCTGGCAATGTTAACACCTTGTAAAACTGTATCTCTATTGAGAATAGTGGTGGCACTACCGATGTAGTTCTGACCGAATGATCCACCCGCAGAAAACATAAAGTGCATCTCACTATCCAGGATTCTCCGATTAAATCGGATGTCCAATGAATTGTCGCGTGATTGCACAAATTGGCATTTCCACTTTTGATGAAAAGTGGATTTGATACATCAAGTACATCTTGCAGTTGGTTGATCATTGGTGATTGCGTCGTAGAAGTCAGGTTTACACTGAAACTGGCTTTGGAGGCAAATCTCTTGACGAAAGAAATTCTTGGAAGGATATTGAAGAAAGTCCTTTGGGTAGTATCAGATACAGGAAAGGTTTGCAATCCGGAGAGTTCGCTCTGTTCAGCATCAAAACCCGCCGAAAACTCTTTCATCTTCGTGTTATAATTGTATGAAATACTACCAGCCATTTTGTTATATTGATAACTGAATTTATTGGACAGCTCGGAATAGTCATCGATACCTTGTACCAAATCATCCGTAAGTCTGGTGTTACTGTTGTCCTGCCATGATGGTTTGAAATTCATCACGAGCATAGAACTGTCGCCAACAGGCTCAGTAAAGCTCAATATCGGACTTAATGAAAGTGAACGCGTCACCGATTCATAAGCCTGATGAATCTGAACAACCGAATCCGCGTTAAGGTAATAAGTTGACATAGCGAGATAATCACCATGGCCATTGCGGGAATTTACCTGAACATTAAAGTCAAGTGAAAACGTTCGTCTTGCCTTTTGAAATCGATGTTGATAAAGCACATTGCTGACGAGGTTCAGCGCAGTAAGTGCTGTATTGTTTTTATTGTTGAGCAAAATGGCTGTGCTATCATGAGGCCAGAAACTAGTTCTTCCATCAGTTCCTGATGAGAGTTTGTTGTCCTGTGTGGTTAAGCGAATGTTCCAATTGATCCTGTTCAAGGTATCAGGTCTGTATTCAACTTGACATTCCCGCGGTGATTGATGTTATCGGTTGCCGAGTTGTTGTTCTCAACATACCGCTGGCCATCATCCGAAAAGTAATTGCGAATGGTATTTGTTTGATTGGTGTTTTCAGATTGATTGAAGAAATAACTTCCACTGATGGTGATCTTTTCTCCCCATTCATCACTGTAGTTCATTCCTGCTGAGTGGGTAGTTGTCAAGCCACTTTGATTGGCCATGGCAAAATTCTGATTGCGGCCTCTTCCGCCTTGACCTCCTTGTCCGCCACCCGACAGATCTTGTTGTGAAAAATTCTGGAGGTTGATATTGTTGGACATGCCAAGCAGTGTTATTCTGCGGGCATTATTGAAATTGTTTAGTGCAAAACCCGCTTGGTATCTTTCATCCGTGCCACCTCCAGCATACACACGTCCGAATTTCCCGTTCTTTCTGTCCTTTTTGGTTTTGATATTGAGTGTCTTTTCTGCATTACCGTCTTTATAACCTCCGAAGTCTGCTTGTTCCGATTGTTTGTCATAAACCTGCACACTTTCGATCATATCTGCAGGCAGACTTTTTAATGTCGTGGAAGGATCATCACCAAAAAACGGTTTACCGTCGACAATGACCTTTTTGATTTCTTCACCATTCGATTTAACCGTGCCGCCATCCACAGATATACCTGGCATTTTTTTCACGAGGTCTTCCGCAGATGCATCCGGATTCACTTGAAATGCAGCAGCATTGAATTGCACCGTATCACCCCTAATTTCCATTCGAGCAATGGTCTCTGTGATGTTGACTTCATTGAGCATGGTGGGTGAACTAGTCAGACGGATATTTAATTCCAGCACAGAACCATCCACATGAATACCCACGGTATCAGGCAGATAACCGGATATTAGGGTAACCACTTGATAACGTCCGGTATCAGGAACATTCAATTGAAAATGCCCAGAAGAATCAGACATTGCAGCTACAACAGGATCCGGCACGGTCGGATAGGTGAGTAGAACAACAGCACCACCGATAGGCAATGAACTATCATACTCCAACACCCATCCGCTCACATGAAAAGCATTGGACTGGCCTATCGTGGCCAAAACTAACAACAGATGTATAATGATAGTCAGTCCTGATACTTTCCAAAACTTAGTACTCATTGATTTCAACATAAAGAGTATCTGCATTCATGCCGGTGAAAATACCATATCCATATTCAATTGATGTACTTGGATTGCTTAAATTTTGTGATGAACTTGTTGATTCATTATACAAAGCAGCATAATCGGCTTGTACATGGTACAAAATCACCCTATGTGTGCCGTAGTATTGAAAATCCATTGGACTCAGACGATCGCTGCCGCTATTCGTTGGGCTTTTTCTGAATAAATTCCCAGGTGGTTCCGCATCACCGAAATCACGAATAGGATCAAGCTCAGATTCTGTATTTTCTACAACAATCAAATAGTAACTATTATCATCATTGGACCATGTCAAATCAATGGGATCAGGCATTTCCATGCCAGGTTGTGGCATTGTAGTACTGTCCAATCTCTCTATCTCCATTTCAAATTCCGATGCAGTAAAATCTATAGGCTTGGTGGGTACAATGGTGTATCCTAATACTGGTAACTCTCCATAATCAAAATAGAAGTTGAAACTGTCTCCAGACATTATCTCTATCTCTGCAATACTGTACCGTCCATCACCCAATGAAGTTGGAATGTACGTTACCCCGTTTCTTTGAATTGAAATAGCCAGATTCTCTATATCGATATTAAGATAGTCCGGATCATCAATGAAAGGGATTTGTCTTGTCACTAACATGCTCAGACTATCACCAGCATTCAAATAACACTCGATAATTGGTGTGTCCGTGAAAGCCTGCTGCGTTTTATTACATGAAGCACAACATACTGACAGTGCAATTGATAAAGCTCCTAAATATCTCATCGTAATTTTAAGGAAAGCGTTAAGTTTGGGGTGATACCTACATAATTCACATTTGTCTCAATGATATCGCTGTCCACAATAGTGTACTGCTTATACCAAATGTTTGTCCTGTTATATAGATTGAAAATTGAAAAGCCGAGATAGCCGATTTCCCTTCTCTTCCTATCGCCGTCTGTCCCGGCGAGTAGTTTATAGTTTACAGAAATATCGGCCCGATGATAATCAGGAAGGCGTAACCCATTTTTTGTAGTTACAGTAAAACAATCTGACGAATTACCATCTAACAAAGTGAGTGCATAAGCTCCACTAGGAGCAGTGTATAGCCGACCTGTTGCGTAAATCCAAGTAGCTGAAAAATCAAAACGTTTATACTTATATAGAGCAACAAGCTTGAATTCATGTGTTACATCTTGATTTGCTGGATAATCAAAGGCAGAGTACACAGAAAAGTTGCTTCTTGCCTGACCTAATGTATAGCTCACCCAACCATTTACTTTGCCGATCTTTCTTTGAAGCAAGAATTCCACTCCTTTGGCTGTACCTTGACCTGTGTAGAAATTCTCATTCACAGTTGTAAGACCAGGGCGATTTTGAAATCTCAATGAATATTCAGTGAGGTTATAAAGTTCTTTATAATATGATTCAATACTAAAAAGATAACTGTTGGTCTCATAGCTTAATCCGACAATATAATGATCTGAACTGCTTACTGGAATGGATTTCCCATCAGACAATAGCCAAAAGTCTTTACTTCCTGAAAGAATATCTTCTCTTGTTACACGATTCACCATTTGGTAATACTTCCCCGTTGAGCCTTTCAGCGTGAGTTTATTCGATAATTTCCAAGTGAATGCAAAGCGTGGTTCAAAGTAGTTTTTCGCCGTCAGATCGTAATAGGTCGCTCTAATCCCAGGCACAAAATGCAATTTGCCATGAAACAACTTGATCCTTGTTTGCAAGTATGCTCCAGCCAATGCTGTCATATTATGTTTTTCCAACACGGATGAAGTGTCATTTTGAGCATAGTTGTACAAGATGTCATAATAAGTAGCGAACATTCCTGTTTCAACTTTCAAATGATCACCCATATTGATTTCAATGTCAGATTTAAAACTATAGTCACGCAAGTCATTATTCTCGAAGATTCCATTTTTTACCGTGTTCGTTGTTCCTGTTGTATCCGATTCATTTCGTTCTGTAGACCTATCACGATCGCTGAAATAATGACTATAACTTACCAAGGAATTGCTGTAAACGCGACTGTTCCATTGCCTCGACCACTTGAAACTTGACCCAGTATTTCCATACTTTGTGAGGTCTGTTGAATTTAAGCTAAAACCAGCTCCACCCAAGCCACCTCCGGGTCCCATTGCAGAGCCGTCGATTTCAATACTATTGTCCAATTTATCCGTACCATTATAAAAACTCAGCGACATAACATCTTTGGAATTCGGACGATATGTAAACTTGCCATTGAGATCGTAGAAATAGGAAGTTGCTTCTGCATTTGACGTGAACCTACCACCTGGTCCTGCTTGCGGTGTGTCGCTCGATGATGAAGTATTGAATTTATCAAAAATTTTCTCATATAGAAATCCCTTGTATGATCTTCTGAATGTTACGATAGAAGAAAATTTATCACCCACAGGAATTTCAGCATATGCATTCAAACTCAATAAACTTAAATCACCGCCAATATTGAATTTTTTCTGATTTCCTTCTTTAGCGGTTAATTCAGTTACACTAGAAAGTCTGCCTCCGTATTTCGCTTCGTATCCACCTTTATATACAACTACATCCTTTAAAGCATTCGAGTTAAACGCACTAAAGAAGCCGTATAAATGATCCACATGATATACAGTAAAGCCGTCATAAAGTACCAGATTCTGATCCGGAGTGCCACCTCTCACATAGAGACCTGATGATGATTCGTTGGCTGCGCTAATACCAGGCATGAGCTGGAAGCTTCTCATAACATCCTTTTCACCTATATTCGGTAAAACTTCCAGTTTCTTAGGAGTCATTCGAATTGCCCCAACATGTTCGTTATCGGTAAAACGCACATCTTCTCTTACCGCAACCACATTCACACCTTTCAACATAACGATGGATGGTGAAAGTTCGATAACAAATAAATTTTTATTTACATTCGGTGAGAGATGCACTTCTAATGGGGAATGGCCCAAAATCTCAACAATCAATGTTGTTGTATCCGAAGGAACGTCAATTAAAGTAAAATACCCGTCAGCATTTGAAATTGCTCCTGACTCTGTAGAGCGAACTAAAATGCGCGCACCTGGGAGCGATTCGTGGCTGCTCTTATCTCGTATTACTCCTGTCAGTTTGAAATGATACTGAGTTGCTGGCCCAAAATAAGTACGCCAAATTCTCCCGGTCTCAGGTAAATTATCCTCATTAATTTCCGTTTCCTCTTCATAATACACACCCCCCATCTTTTCTTCGAGGTCATATTCATCCGTGAATTCCTCCAGGACAAACTCACTGTCCGAATTTTCTGGAAGTTGAATATTCACGAATGCCCGTTGAAGGTCCCAACGCTCTAAATCTGCTCGCTTTATTGAACGATCCTGTATGCGCAAGAAGCAATTTTGTGATCTGCGGAGATGACCAGCAACTAATGATTTTAATGGTTCAAGACAATTTAGTCTGGTTGTCGGACTGACGGCAGGGCAAGGCACATAGATAAACAAACTATTATAAAACGCCAATTGATTTCTTAAAGTATCCTTTTCGAATACTTCATTTGCAGCATCACCAGCAGATCCTACTACCATCACAATTGGCCTCAGATGCCGTTCATACACCTCATCAGGTGCATAAAGCATATATTCGAAATAACATGAATTACCAGGACTATTAAATGTGTATGTCTTCTGAGCAATCAAATTGGAATAGAGCCCAATTGACAACACCAAAAACACCAGCATTTTCCGGAACATGGAACCTATCATGAACCAAAAATGAAATTTGCGCTCAATGCAATCAAACAAAATAGATGATCTGCCAGATTTTACCGACGATTACTTCTTCACAGCATATTGTGCTACATACTGAGCAAATAAATCTTTATACTGATCCGACACTGTTATTCTATGTTGGCCAATAATTACTTGACCTCGTTCAAGTGAATCAATCTTATCCAGAGAAATGATAAAAGACCTATGAATACGCATGAACTTTTCCGCTGACAGTTCTTGTTCAAGACTTTTTAACGTCATCAATGTCATCAAAGCACGTGGCTGATTCACTGTCCAAATTTTCACATAATCCTTTAAACCTTCGAATAACAAGACATCAGCTAATGCCACTTTCTGCTGTTTGTACTCGGTTTTAAAATAAAGAAATTGCCTTTCATTGCTGGCCATCAAATTCAATGGCCTGTATCGCATATGCCAATCCCGAACCTTTTGAGCACTTTTTAAAAATTCCTCATAGTTAAATGGTTTTAGCAGATAGTCCATGGCATTCACTTTATAACCATCAATGGCGTATTCTGGATATGCTGTTGTAAATATCACCTTACTGTCTCCTTCAATAAATCGACTCATTTCCAAACCCGATAAGCCCGGCATTTTGATATCCAAAAAGAGTAAATCCACTGGATGTGTTTTCCATTTTTTTAGCGCATCAATGGCATTGTTACACTCATGTACCAACTCGAGAAATGGGGTCTGTAATACATATCGCTTCATAAGTTCCAATGCAGGTGGTTCGTCATCTGCGATCAGGACAGTGATTTTATCCATGGCTAGTATCTATTTGCAAGATTGAATAAAACGCTCCATTCTCTTGAAAATTTTGTAAATGATGCTTCATAGGATATAGCAACAATAATCTTCTCCTTAAATTATTCAGACCAAGGCCTGGCTTATGATTATCATCTTGTCCACCACATGGATTAATTACCATTAACTCAATATTCCAACCTTCAACCTCCATCCTAATATCAATAATTCCGGGCACCGCGGACTCGATACCATGCTTAAAAGTTTTTCAACCAAGGTTAAGAATAGAAGAGGAGCAATGTTTAGTTGTGCATCAACATTTTCTGGTAGATCAACCCTTAAGGTAATATTCTTAGGAATACGCAATGCCATTAATTCAATAAAACTCTGCAAAAACCGAATTTCCTGTTGTAATGAAATTTCACGACCTGAAGATTCATATAGCATATGTCTCATCAATTTTCCAAAACCATGAATGGCCTTTTGCGCATCAGTAGGCGAACTTTCAATTAAAGAGTAAATTGTATTCAGTGAATTAAAGAAAAAATGCGGTTGAATTTGATGCCGCAATTGTTCCATCTCCGATAACAAGTGTTTGTTTTCACGCTCTTGATTTTCAATTTCTCTCATCCGCCATCTTTGTGTATTCTTAAACATTAATGCCACAAGGCAAGGAATGAAGAGTAGCAAAGCATCTAACATGATATGAAACACCAAAGGTGGCCGAGGTGGGCGTTCAAGATTTAAGACTGGTGTATTGAGCATCATCCCCAACCTCTTAACCGAAATGACCAAAACAATGATCACAATATTCGACAAAACAAATGCGATGTATTTTTCTTTAAAATAAAATCGTTGAATCAAATACAGGTAGTTCACATAAAATATCGCAGCATAGGCCAATACAGGCAAAATGGTCATGTTCAAGATCCTTGGTCTAAGCGCAGTATCATCAGGTACAAGCAAAAGCGGCGTTGCCATTACTACGAGCCAGACAATCAGATGTAATCCGACCGTTTTCAAATCCAATTTCATGTCTGAAAGATGGGTAAAAAACTTAATGCAATATTGAAAGTATCGAAGTTTGGTAGGATTTTATCGACGAATAAAGAATGATGCCCTTAAAATGGCGAGTTCTGAGATTGAATTGTTGTGCCTTCAATTGGCATTTCTTCGGTTATAAATTGGGATATCCCAGAGAGCTTGGGTACAATAAATTGCTTTTATTTTTTTTTCTGATGAAGAAAAATACACTTCAGTTCGAACATGGTGGTGTAATAAATATACTTCACAACTTATTCAGGCATGGTGTGCTATCACACGCTTGACACCAGTCTTAAATATTAAATCAATAATTTTAAATTTCCACTCTAACCACTAAATCCTGGACGCCGCTTCAAACGGTGTTATCTTCCCTGACTTGATTTCCTCAACGGCGACAGCGATTCGAGCGAGGTTTTCGGGATTGTGGTAGAATTCGTGGATGATCTTTTCACGAATAGTTTCATGAAACCAATTGATATCCTGATCACGGCGGTGCGCTTCAAACAGATTTCTTTCTTTCATCCATTTTTCGAAATCACAAATGATTTGCCAGACTTCATCAAGTCCGCGATGCTCAGTGGCCGAAGAAACTTCAACCCCCAGGTATTCTGCTTTCGCAAATTTGGCAGCTTTGACATTTTCACCATCAGCCTTAGTGATGACCATGGCATCACACATTTCCATGATGCCCCGTTTGATGCCCTGTAATTGATCACCAGCACCAGCCAACATGAGAAGAAGAAAGAAGTCTGTCATGCCGTGAACAGCGGTTTCACTTTGCCCAACGCCAACAGTTTCCACCAGAATCACATCATAACCCGCGGCTTCGCAGAGGATGATGGTCTCTCTTGTTTTGCGAGCAACACCGCCAAGCGTTTCAGAGGAAGGTGAGGGGCGAATGAAAGCAGAATCATTGGCCGCGAGAAGGTTCATCCTGGTTTTATCACCCAGAATGCTTCCTTTCGAAATCTGACTCGTTGGATCAATGGCCAACACAGCAACTTTTTTTCCGAGACCAACAATGAACATCCCAAATGCATCAATGAAAGTTGATTTACCAACCCCTGGTACGCCCGTGATACCAATCCGGATGGATCTGCCGCTCTTCGGGAGACATTGTGAGATGACAGCTGCCGCCGTGTGCGCATGATCAGCTCGCGTACTCTCGACCAAGGTAATGGCCTGAGCCAATGCAGTTTTTTCACCACGCATCACAGCTTGAGCAATGGTGTCCACATCCAATTGCTGTGAAAAGGATTTGAGGTTTTCCTCAGCTTTGCGCGCTGCGTCGTGCTGTGAAGACATAAGGCGAATTTAGTTGAATGCTGCGAAAATTTTCAGTAAACAGTTATTTCAATGCAATTGCCATCTTCAATGCACGATAATGAAGGCCTATCAGATGAAACATATTCTATCAAATCACCACTCTTCAATCGTTGATCTTCACAAGCAAATGTTCCATCATGTATGAATAGAAACAACCACTTTCCAGATGCTTCTGATTGAATCATGTCACCTTGTCTGCATGGTTTGTGTGTTACCCTGGCTTCACAGGTGCTGTTACACATCACATTGAAGTCTTGCACGCGACCTTTGGATCTTGTCTTCCAACCGCCATCAAAGGTGTCTTGTTGATATGGTTCCAGCACTTTCTCATAACGGCCCTCGTGGATCAAAGTAAGTTTACCACGCAATACCATCAATATTCTTGTCAATCCGGTAAAATCGGAAAAATTGGTTTCATCTGCCTCAACAGTAGCGGTGCTGATTCGAAACACAAACTGGCGAGTCTGAAAATTCCCATCACTGGGATGGATAAACAACTCGGTGCTTGTGCCGCTGGCCCAGTTGATGGTCCTTTCCGAGTTATAAGGATGGATGATATAAGACATGGTTCATTAATTTTTTTAACACCTTTATTCCCTCGGAATAGCAATGAAACGCGGAAAGCCCAAATGGTCGGGAACTCCGCCAACAATATCAGGACAGGCTTGCATGTCGATGAATCGAAATCGTATCAATTCATTTGATTTAGGCTTTGTTTAGTCAAAACATTTTTGCGCATGATTTTCATTCTCAACTACCAACCAATAATTTGAATGAACAAATGTTCATCTCTCATTTTCAAAACATTAAACAATTCCACAAGCCAAATTGGATCGACTACCATCTTGATGCATTTCAAATGCTTCACTGATTCCTCAATTAACCTACTCCGATTCAACAAAGCGGTGTCAACTCCCTGAGCCCGAGTTCAACTTGCGTGATTTATCTCCTGCAATAAACAAAGTCAATACGAAATCTTTCAGTGTTCAATCTAAAGATGCGTGAAATGCTTCGGGTATCAATCCATTTTTCATTAAAAGTGAAAATGTTATGTTTAACCCATATAGAATTTTAAAAAAAATATGCACAAAATTTACGTATAAAAAATTTTGTGCCTATTTTTTTTGAAATTTTCAATTTGACGTGACAACAAGTTTCGGGAAAATCCTACGCTCTTGAAACTGCCATGAACGTACTGAAATTTCTTAAAATGTTCTTTATCAATAAAAAAAATGCAATGTTGGCACATTCTTGAACAATAAAAGCTTATTACCGCAATCCAATCCCAATTCTCCAGAAGGCGGTTTTCATGCATTGACAAATCCTGATGGCTGCACATTTGAAACCAACAGAAAAGATACTATGTCTTGATCCGGGAAGTACATTGAGAAGAGCGACCTTTGATTAAGAATTCTATCTAACTTGTTTTATTGTATTCATTTTCAGTGCGTCAGAAGTATCTTAATTGGGCTATTCTATCACATTGCAATTCTTGGAATTTGGGTTTAATCATATCGCTCTTTTAGGGCTGAATCGAAGAACCAATAAACTAGTCACTAAACCTTGAAATTCCTCAATGAAAGAGCGCACAAGGCGAAGTCCTGTGTGCTGTTGTAAGTTTGCTCCATATACTCTATGAACATAAAAATCACACATGCGCAAACTCATCTCCTTCTTCCACATATCATTGGACGGTTTTGTAGCCGGACCAAATGGCGAAATGAATTGGATCACTATTGATCAGGAAATTTTTGACCATGTAGGAATACGAATTGGCACAGGCGATATGGCCATGTATGGTCGTGTTACTTATCAAATGATGGAAAACTATTGGCCGACTGCGGCTGACAAACCCAATGCTACCAAACACGATATCGAACATTCAAAATGGTATAAGCATGCACACAAAGTAGTTCTTTCAAACAGTATGAAGGATACAGTCCTTCCAAATACCACAGTAATCAGCGACAATCTTATTCATCAAGTCAATGCTATAAAGAATTCCCAAGGCGAAAATCAAAGTGATATTCTCGTGTTTGGAAGTCCAACTGCTACGCATGCCCTCATGGAACAGAATCTTATTGACGGATTTTGGTTATTTGTCAATCCAATCGTACTGGGCAAGGGTATTCCATTGTTTGTGGATGTGAAAACTCCGATGAAGCTCCAATTGATTTCAACCAAACCTTTTACTTCTGGGGTTACTGAATTGAATTATGTGGTGAAGGAGTGATGAGTACTAACACACGTCGACTTTTAGCATTTCAAAATTCCTGCTTTAACTTGGCATAGTATAATTCGTAATTGGACATTGTCAATTCAATCATATTGAGTTGATGGTAGCCATTGCAAAATCAACCTGAGAATTTCATATCACATTCGGTCTAAATACTTGACTGAAGTTAATCTGATTTGACATCTTAGATCGGAACATTTAACCCAGATCATGCAGTCGGGATCGTGATGAAGCGCTGAAAGCCAAAAAGGACGGGCGCTCCCGCAAGATTTTTATTTGAAAGCGTATCATCCATACGGTGAAAATAAAAATCGAGGAAGTGACCGTCATTGAAGGCCTTCAGCGCTGTAATAGATTTCGACTGCATGATTTGGGTTTAAGTCATAGCTACTGAAATTTGATCACCAGGTGAATATCGAATCTCCAAATTCCAAATACCTTTATCCTCAAAACATCTTCTTCATGGTGAACCATTAAATTGTGAAGGACATTGAAAACAACAATATCACCCATGTTTTGAAACATGATGTCATGCTGATGTTCGCATGCATCTTGCTATTTCTGTTGCCATCGTTGTTCAGGGTATTGAGTCAGGACTTTCCCATCAATGAACTCATCGTTGGCATCGACGACTGGAACAGATACGCACGGCATGCCATTGACATCAAACAACATGGCTTGCTCATTGAAAATGTAGATGGTCCATACCTCATTCCAGCCGGGTTTTTGTACAACTATTTTGTTGCTGGAGTTTTTCTGTTGTTTGGTGATTATCCCGCTGTGGTGTACGTCATCCAGAGTATGCTGCTCGGTATTAGCGTTGTTCTGACCTACTTTCTGTTTAGGGAGAAACTTAAACTGAAAACCGGATACGCTCTACTACTGCTATTGATCCTTTTTGCATTTCTCGATATTTACAAGAACTATACATTCAGATTATTCAGTGAAAACCTGGCAATTTTTACCATCACACTCTTTTTCTTTTTCGTGAAAAAAACACTGAACACGATATCATGTCGATGGCAGGTTCTGGTTGGTCTCACTTTGGGAGCTTCCGTGCTGATCAGACCGAATCTACTGCCATTCAGTCTGGTCTTCATTCTTATTTTCCATCTTCCCAAAATCATCCGAAAAGAACATTTCACTCGGTCTTTTGCTTTTCTCATCAGTTTTGTAATGATTTTGATGATGTTGCCTTTGCGCAATTATCTCGCAGCCGGTAACCTAACCTTGATGCCTGTAGATGGTACATTTATGGATTATATGCACCGCATCAATCCCATTTCCTTCACCGAAAATCCCATCGAATACCTCTCAGTTTATTTCGAAAAAATTCTTTATTGTTTTGGATACATTCCCATTCTCAATCCCGATTTTCACATCAGGCCACATTGGTTTCTCATGTGGGCTGGCTTCTTCTATTATCTTATTCACTTGATCAGGTTCCCACGTCAACGTGATGCTTTGATGGGAGCATTCACACTCTATGTCTTCGCATTTTATCTCACCCTCATCTTGATCGCTCAGATTTCAGTCTACGGACACCGGATGTTCATTCCGGGAATATTCATCGTTTTGGGTGTATCTGTGATAGGGTATGAGCGAGCATTAACGCTACTCAAAGCAAGGTTACTGAAATGAAATCTACCCGAAGACAACAGCTGCGAAATCCATATCACTTGCAATGTTGAAAATCGAATGAAGTGATTTTCATAGTTTAGCCACATGTCAGAAATCAAACTACATGCATCCTGGAAAGAACATCTTCAATCTGAATTTGACAAACCATATTGGCAGAACCTCACAGCTTTTGTCAAACAGGAATATGCTAGTCATGTATGCTACCCACCTGCAAAACTGATTTTTTCTGCTTTCGATCATTGCAGTTTCGATGACGTTCGCGTGGTGATTCTCGGACAAGATCCTTATCACGGCCCAGGCCAAGCAAACGGACTTTGTTTCTCCGTAAATGATGGCGTAAAATGTCCGCCTTCTCTGGTGAATATTTTCAAAGAATTGAAAGACGAATTGGGAATTCCCATTTCTACAAATGGCAACCTGGAGAGATGGGCAGATCAAGGCGTGTTATTGCTCAATGCCACGTTAACAGTGCGCGCCAATGAAGCCGGTTCACATCAAAACAAAGGATGGGAAACTTTTACCGACGCTGTAATCCGTGCAATCAACGATAAAAAACAAAATGTGGTTTTTTTGCTGTGGGGGAGTTATGCTCAAAAAAAAGGTGGATTCATTGACCCCAAAAAACACTTTATCCTAAAATCTGCACATCCTTCGCCACTTTCAGCCTACAATGGCTTTTGGGGAAATAAACACTTCATTACAGCCAATGAATACCTTCTCAATAAAGGTCTCAAAGAAATTAACTGGTAACCATTGAATACTCGCATTCGGATGTATTGTCTGGAACTAAAGTCATCCTACTTTTGAGTACAATTCAACCAGTATAAAATTTTAAATCACAATACCATGGCAAAGACAAAAGATCAAAAGAAAGAAGTCAAAAAACAACCTACAAAAACGAAAGCTGAAAAGAAGGCTGAGAAGAGAGATAAAAAACCAAAATATGATTAATTCATATTTTTCAGTCTACTGAATTATTTCAGAAAGCAGGCGCGTGTTATACGCGCCTTTGTTTTTTATCAGATATAATTTTTGAATTGTGCGATTGAACACTGCTATTAACCCGAGTCATGCAGTCGGGTTAATGAAACTCATCATCGGCTAAGTGAGCACTGAGTTAACAGAATTCAAAATGATGAATGACATTTTTTCAAGATAATTTGAAATTACCAATTTACATCTGACTTAAACCACAAATCCGCGCAACTTTGAACCTTGAACATTGAACCTTGAACATCAATGTTCTCACTTGTATTTCACCCGCTTTCCCACGCCTTTGATCACAATCATTTCTTCTTGTTTGAAGTCAGTCACCAATACGGGATCGAGTTTGGTTCGCATGTAAAAATCAGTCATGATCATATCTTCCTTAGATCGGAAGAACAGAGTATCTCCAGGAACTATATTGGTGTTGAGAAAGGATGATGCGTCCTGATAAACAAAAGAACGCTTTCTGATTTCCATATTCGGATTGCGCAAAAGTCCGGGAGAAAGTCCGGCCAACATCACCAAAATGACAACAATAATCAAAGCATAAGCTGGTACTGTCAACTTATTGTTGTACGCGATCATACGATCAAATCCGAACGCCAAAAGCATGCAGGCAAATGGCATGATGAATGTCGCATACCGAATATCAAATGGAATGGAATGGCGAGTTCTGATGACCATGATCACTATCATGATGACATACAACACCATTGGAAAGGTCACGAACATGACCGGCCTGAAGAATTCTGATTTTCTGACTTTCAGAAATACAAAGAAAACAATGGCAAATGGCAAAAGGAGCAACAGGTAAAAACCATAGTTACGACTTTCCGTATCCAAATCATTGCCGAAAATCCTCACAAAATTCATGACCATCTGATAAATCGTATCCGAAGCAGAGGTCACCATTTCAGGTTCTTCACCATTTACAGATACATTATGTTGCCACATCGATCTTTCAATGCTGATGATTTTTTTACCTTCATAACCTCCATTCAACAGCCAAATTGAAAAGATTCCGAAACTGAAAATGGCCATTATAGCATATTGGATCAAAGCCTTTTTATGTGAATGGAAAATGGCTACCAAAAAGATGTGTGAGATAAATACATACAAAGTCACATAATGGCACCAAAGGGAAATATTCAAACTGATCACATAAAGCGGAATATGAAGCCAAACATGTTTTTTGGCAACAGCAATTTGATAGATGGAGTAGGTGGTGAGCAGTATAAAAAATGTCGCCAACGCATAGGTGCGCGCCATCTGACTGTACTCGATGAGCACTGGATGTAAACACAATAAGACGCCTGCAATGGTAGCCGTCCGTTTGTTGAAGAGCTGTCGACAGAAATAATATCCAAGAATAACCGTGAGAATTCCAAAAATCGCAGAGAACATCCTCAGAGCCATATTGGTATCACCAAACAATTTCGACCAATAGTATAACGCCAATTGATATCCAATGGCATTGCCACTGTCATGAATGGTTGCATTCGCCACATTTTCCCAAGTCTTCTTCTGCTGTATCGCCGAATGGGTGAGTGTGTCCGGAATGGTCTCCTGCAATTGGAGTTCTGGAGAATTCACTACGGCATAACCATTGAGCCTGCAAAGGGTTAGGGTCTCGTTGTCCGTCAGATCATAACGATCGATATAAAGCACCCTCAGCAACACCGATGCGATGAGTAATAAAGAAACTATGAGTGATGTCTTAAACAATACAATATCGAATTTTCAAGTCCCGCGAATGTAAACACATTTAACAAAAGTGATCGGCCTTCTTTGAATGATATAAGCACACACCATGTTGAATTACCACTTTCATTCAACCTGTTTATTTCAACTTAAATTATAAATCTTAGATTTTAGATTGTGCTCACCGCAGTATTCTCTCCGCTTTCCCCATCACAAACATGACCAATTGTTTGTTGAGTTCAGGAGGCTTGCTCATATGCCATCCGGTGATGCTTTTGGTCATAATCATTTCATCGTGCATGGAAATGTTTTTCGCAACACATAACATTGTTTCCATTTTACAGGTATTGATCAAATCTTCAAAAACCTGTTGATTGCGATAGGGTGCATCCATGAATATCTGTGTTTGACCATGTAGTGCGCTTTGCTCCATCTGTCGGATTTTCTTTTGTCTGTCGGCCTTTTCCCTTGGCAGATATCCATGAAAAACAAACTCTTGTCCGTTCATGCCGCTCGCCATCAACGCCATCATAATGGAAGATGGTCCTGACAAAGGCACCACTTTGATGCCATTTTCATGTGCCAAAGCCACCACAACATTGCCCGGATCTGCCACACAAGGCAAACCTGCTTCGCTGATCAGTCCAACATTTTTTCCCTTCAACATTGGCTGTATCATTTCTTGCGGATCACCCTTTCGTGTATGCTCATTAAGCATGAAGTACTCAAAAATTTCCAGCGGACCTTCTATGCCGAGACTGCGCAAAAGCTTGCGTGCACTTTTGATTTCTTCTACGATAAACGTATCAAGTTCCTTCACAACGGCCTTCGACAATTCAGTTGCAAAATCATCCGGACCTGAACCAAGGGTGTTGGGGATGAGGTATAAAATTCCTTTCTGACTCACAGTAATTACATATAAAAAAAGGCTGCCGTAAAGCAGCCTGTATCATGATTTCTAATCGGAAAACTAAATTTTGTCTTCGAGATCGTCGAATGTCAATCCGCTTTCAGCCGCAGAAGAAGAATAATCAAATCCTTCTTCGCCGTATTCGCGGTTTACCTTGCGATTACTATCCGCCGTGCGGAATTCGCCGGTACCCTGTAGTGATCGGATATGGTCTATCGCTTTTTGTAAACCTTCTGAAAAACCCTCGAAATATTCTTTGTAAAGGAAAATCTTATGTTTTTCATAACGCACCGGACCCTCCGTTTCATGACCAATTCGCTTACTTTCAGTTATGGTCATGAACAAATCGTTGCCCCGTGTGGCTTTCACATCAAAAAAGTAAGTTCTCTTACCTGCGCGCACTGATGTCGAAAAGACATCTTCCTTGTAGCCTTCACTCATGGTCAATAGTTGTTAACGAGATTTTGATAATAGTATAGTGAGCCAAATGTATTAAAGTATTTTAATCGTGCAAGAAAAAAATGAAGCCCCGGCAAAAACCAGGGCTGTGTATTCAATCTGATGAAAATGAACGTCCGATTACATATTCCGACGGTATTGGCCTCCTACCTCAAACATGGACTGTGTCAATTGTCCCAATGAACAAACTTTTACTGCTTCCATCAGTTCTTCGAACAGATTATGATTTTTGACAGCCGCTGTCTGAACTTTTTTGATAGTACCATCAGCCTTTTCTTTAGAGCTTCCATGCAGATTTGTCAACATAGAAATTTGATACTGCTTTTCTTCCTCAGTGGCCCGAATGACTTCTTTAGGTAGTACTGTTGGAGATCCTTTAGAGGAAAGGAAAGTATTGACACCGATGATCGGATAGCTTCCGTCGTGTTTCAACGTTTCGTAGTACAAACTTTCCTCTTGGATTTTTCCACGCTGATACATCGTCTCCATTGCCCCAAGAACGCCACCACGTTCAGTAATTCTGTCAAATTCACTCAGTACTGCTTCTTCCACAAGATCCGTCAACTCATCAATAATAAATGATCCTTGAAGCGGATTTTCATTCTTGGCTAATCCCAATTCACGGTTGATGATGAGCTGAATGGCCATCGCTCTTCTTACACTCTCTTCTGTTGGTGTGGTGATGGCTTCATCATATGCGTTGGTGTGAAGTGAATTGCAATTGTCGTAGATGGCATACAACGCTTGTAATGTTGTGCGGATGTCATTGAAATCAATTTCTTGAGCGTGCAGTGAGCGTCCACTGGTCTGAATATGGTATTTCAACATCTGCGCCCTTGAGTTGGCATGGTACTTTTTTGCCATGGCTTTTGCCCAAATTCTTCTCGCTACACGACCAATAACTGCATATTCCGGATCAATGCCATTGCTGAAGAAGAAACTGAGGTTCGGACCGAACTCATTGATGTCCATTCCACGTGAGAGATAATACTCCACATAAGTGAAACCATTGGCAAGCGTGAAGGCAAGTTGAGTGATTGGATTTGCCCCAGCTTCCGCGATATGATAACCACTGATCGATACAGAATAAAAATTCCGGACTTTATTTTGGATAAAATATTCTTGCACATCTCCCATCAATCTCAATGCAAATTCCGTGGAGAAAATGCATGTATTCTGTGCTTGGTCTTCTTTGAGAATATCTGCCTGTACCGTGCCACGAACTTGGGTAAGCGTATCCGCTTTTATTTTGGCGTAAACATCTGCTGGCAAAACTTCATCACTAGTAATTCCCAACAACATCAATCCCAGTCCATCATTCCCTTCAGGTAATTCGCCCTGATAAGCCGGTCTTTGAAGACCTTTATCATCGTACTTCTCTTTTAATTTTTGCTGTACCGTTGATTCAAGTTGATTAGCCTTGATGTATTTCTCACAATTCTGATCAATGGCAGCATTCATGAAAAAGGCGAGGAGCATAGGAGCAGGGCCATTGATGGTCATACTCACCGATGTTTTAGGATCACTTAAATCAAAACCCGAATAGAGTTTTTTGGCGTCGTCGAGACAACAAATACTCACTCCGCTATTCCCAACTTTGCCGTAAATATCCGGACGTAAATCAGGATCATTTCCATAAAGTGTTACCGAATCAAATGCCGTAGAAAGTCTCTTGGCAGGCATACCCAAACTCACATAATGGAACCTACGGTTCGTCCTTTCAGGACCACCTTCTCCTGCGAACATCCGTGTTGGATCTTCTCCTTCTCTTTTAAAAGGATAGAGTCCTGCAGTGTATGGAAATTCTCCAGGTACATTTTCCTGTAAGACCCATCTCAAAATATCTCCCCAGGATTTGTAAGAAGGGGTAACCACTTTCGGAATCATTTGATGCGACAAACTCTCCGTATGTGTTTCAATCTTAATTTCTTTGTCGCGTACCTTGAACTTGTATTCAGCATTTTTATACAACATTCGTTTCGTTTCCCATGACTGAAGAATCTCCCAGTTGTGTGGATCGAAATCGAGTTTGATGCGATCGAAACTTGCGTTGATCACTTTTAATGCATCATCAACATTAGAATCTCCTGTCGTTTGTTCCAGAAGTATGCGACTGCCGTTCAAGGCATAAAGTTTTTCGGCAATAGAACATTGCTGATCAACCCAATTGTCATAACCGCGATTTGTTTCGCTGATTTCACTCAGGTAACGGGTACGACGTGGGGGTATGATGAATATTTTTTCACTTTGTTCTCCAGTCAATTCAAAATGTGACTGAAGGCTTGCCTTTGCTTTATCGTTCAATCGAGCGATCAAACGGAAATAAAGTTGATTCGTTCCCGGATCATTGAATTGCGATGCAATCGTTCCAATGACAGGCAAAGTTTCATCATCCGCATCCCAAAGCTGATGATTGCGTTTGTATTGTTTGCGCACATCACGCAGCGCATCTTGCGCACCCCGTTTATCGAATTTGTTGATGGCAACGACATCAGCAAAATCAAGCATATCAATTTTTTCCAGTTGTGTTGCCGCACCAAATTCCGGAGTCATGATGTAAAGAGCAACATCACTGTGATCCATGATTTCCGTATCACTTTGTCCGATACCCGAAGTCTCGAGAATAATCAAATCAAATTTTGCAGCCTTCAAAATGGCAACAGCTTCTGCCACGTGTTTACTCAACGCGAGGTTACTTTGACGTGTTGCCAATGATCGCATATACACGCGAGGATCACGAATACTATTCATGCGTATTCTGTCACCCAAAAGCGCTCCACCGGTTTTGCGTTTGCTTGGATCTACTGAAATCAATCCGATATTTTTATCGTGCCTCACGATTTCATCTACCATGGAGCTTTTTCCAGCACCGCCAGTACCCGTAATTCCAAGAACAGGTGTATTCGAATGAACAGAAAGTTCCTTGATTTTATCAAGCTCTTTGCGATGACTATCCGGAAAATTCTCCGCAGCGCTGATCAATCTTGCAATCGAACCATGATCACTCACATGGAGGCGATCGGCTTCACCATTGAGATGTTTTCCTGTTGGAACATCACATTTCTGAATGAGATCATTGATCATACCTTGTAGTCCCATTGCACGACCATCGTCAGGATGATAGATGCGAGCAATACCATATTGATGCAATTCTTCAATTTCAGAAGGCAATATCGTTCCTCCACCACCACCGAAAATCCGAATGTGAGATGCGCCCTTTTGTTTGAGTAAATCATACATGTATTTGAAATACTCCATATGACCACCTTGATAGGATGTCATGGCGATGGCCTGAGCATCTTCCTCTATGGCACAATTCACCACTTCCTCCACACTTCTGTCGTGTCCAAGGTGAATCACTTCACAACCTGTACTCTGTATGATACGCCGCATGATGTTGATCGCGGCATCATGACCATCAAAAAGACTTGCAGCCGTAACAATTCTGATCTTGTTCTCCGGCTGATAAGGAGCTGAAACCTGCATGATTTTCTATTGAATCAATATGGGGCGAAAATAGGCCTTGACCGCTCTAAATCTCAAAATTCCTTTCCCAAAACCAATTGTAATATTCCCTCTATTCACTCGCCAGAATTCATAATTCATAATTCTTATTCGTGTTCTCGTGTCTTCAATTTCACGCCCGTATCCAATCCGCCGGTTCCAAGAGAATCGGATTCCGGTGCGGTATCACGAAGAACGAATTTGGAAAGATCCGGCTGTCCAGCGTCGACCCAAGCAGTATACCAATAACTACCAACAGAAACAACTGCTTTGCGCATGCGGCGTTCCACCTGACCATCAAGCATATTGTTGTAAGCTTCGGAGTAGGATGCTGAATAAACTTTCACATTCACTTGTCCACGATTTTCGAAACTGTATTTCTGGTCTTCTGCATAAATTGAATTCAAATCTCTTTCGTAACCAAGAACACTATCAACCGCAGCAAAACTTTCTTCGACACGGTCCCAGATATAATTGAGTGGCGATTTGATGTAAACAGATTTCCCAACAAAAAAGTCATAATCTTCGGAATAAAGTTCTGGCAAACGACTTTCCCAAAAACCATGGATACCGCGCTGGCCGGTTTGCTGACCATTGTAGTTGCTCGTCGTATGAAGCCGTACGTGAGCATCACCGATATAATGCCCTAATTCAGCCGACAATCTCAGAATACGAGAAACATCTTCATTCTTAAAAGCAGTGGTCAGTTTCTGGGTAACCAGATAAACATTCCAAGGCACAATACCATTTTCCCGCAATGAATCTTCTCCGAATTTGGTGACCGCATCAGTCCATCTACGGGGAACATTGTCAAAAGGATTGGGAAATTCCTTCGTGATATAATGATCCATATCGATATAGTGGCATTCCGCTTCACCCTTCACCGCATTTCTTCTTTTATCAGGATCAACAGAATGCTCGATGAGGTAATTCATATTTTCCTTGTAGAAACCGAACATTTCCTGAGGAAGGGTATATACAGCCAACTCATTGATCTTTTTATGACCGAAAAATCCCCAGGTCGCCCCAGAGTCTTCGCATCGATGTGGCTTTCCGGTAAATGCCGAAGAAGCCAGCAACACCACAACCATCACTGGGAAAAAAAACCAAATGATCCGTTTCGATATCATGATGTGTGATTAGATGAAATGTTCAATTGAACGTGTCGACTTACAGCATCTGTTTCCAATTTGACCAAAGCGCCATTTCTCAAAATTGGAATACATGGCACAGTGTTAAGCGTGAGGCAATACTTCACATCACGTTGAATATTCAATTTGATCAATCTCCTGCGATGAGAAGAAGATCGCAAAAAACTCCAGAGGTGTTCACGTGCAGAACGGTAAATAAACTTAGCCGCAACTGTGCTGTCTTCATTGCTTCTGAATTTTCTTGTTTCAAGCAAAATATCAGCAATGGCACCACCACAAATGGTGTCTTCCAAATTCACTTTGTCTTTCCAACCGGAAGCGAGAATCAATGTGTTTTTATGTTGTGAAATGAGAAAATCACATAACACTTCGAGGTTATTCAAACACCCAATCACAACCAACTCCTTGTCCTTGGCCATTTGTATGGCCTTGGTACCATTGGTTGTAGTGAGCACCACCGATTTCCCCTTCATGGCAGGGTCCATATAAGCATATGGAGAATTACCAAAATCAAAGCCTTCCACGACTTGTCCGTCTCGTTCAGCCCCGGCAATAAATCCGCGCGACTTGTATTCCAGAGCTTCCTCAACAGTCGCTACAGGAATAATCTTATCAACGCCATAATGCAAAGCGGTGGTAATCGCACTGGTGGCCCGAAGCACGTCGATCACGACAACAATTTCATATCCTTCCTGATACAGTTCATACTGACCAGGCGTGTAACACACCTCAACCAGTTTGCGATCAGTAGGATTCATCATGATATTTAGAATTTCGGATCAAGAGCACATTGCCAGGAATGAAACATTCCTGCCAGCCAGAACCGCGGCAAAATAATAAGGAATCATTCAATCTCACATGATATGAGGAGACGATTTTTTTAGAAGACTTCCAAAAATCCTGATTTCTGATGGGAGCAACAATGATTCGTCGCATTTCAGCGAAGACGTAGCATACCAAAGTATCATCGTTGAATCGTCGCAAGCCAGATAGGATAAAGCCTTCAACGAACTGATGTCAAAATGCAGAGTTGTGTTGGCTTCTCGAATTCCTGTTTTATCGAAAAATTCATGAAACCATTGCTGCCACAAAAAAGGTGAGGGGAGACGTGTTCGCACATCTCAATATCTCGATAGCAAATAAGATTCTGATTATCCGAAGTAAGGACTATTTGGCCTTAAACTTATTGATGGCTTCTCTGGTGAAATCGGAAAGCACCAATCTGCCACTGATGCCAGCTCTTTCCACCAAGAGGGTATCCCAGTCATCCGTTCCACGCCAGAATATTTTCTTCAATTCACTCATGGCCTCTGGATTGGAGCTTGCCAGTCTATTCGCCAATTTTTCAATGGCAGCATCCATGTCTTCCGGTTTTTCGAAAACATGATTGTATAAGCCTTTTTCCTGTGCCCAAGTAGCAGAATGCCATTCGGTAGCATCAATCGCCATTTGCGACATGGCAGAAAGACCCACTTTCCTTTCAACGGCCGGACCAACCACAAATGGGCCAATTCCAACGGCCAGTTCACTCAATTTCACAGAAGCAGAGGTGGTGGCAAAACAAAAGTCGACCGAACTGGCCAATCCAACACCTCCACCCACAGCCTTCTGATGAATTCGACCGATAATCAACTTGGAACTTTTGCGCATGGCGTTGATCACATGAGCAAAACCACTGAAAAATTTCAGCCCTGTTTCTATATCCTGAATGGAAATCAGTTCATCAAAACTCGCACCGGCACAAAATGCCTTTTCCCCTTCACTGCGAAGGATGATCACCTTCGTTGCTGGATCTGAACTAACTGATGTAATGGTATCACCCAACTCGCGCAATAACTGTCCTGGGAGAGAATTGCTTTGTGGATGAAAAGAAACGGTACAAATACCGTCTCTTGATGAGGTCGTTACTTTACCGTTTTCCAAAATATTCTAAGTATAATATTCGAGTAGTATCATTAACCGCGTTTCGGCATAGGCACGTAATCACGGAGCTCAGCTCCAACATAGATCTGACGTGGTCTTCCAATCGGTTCACCTTGCTCAACCATTTCTTTCCATTGTGCAATCCAACCTGGTAGACGACCAAGGGCAAACATGACCGTAAACATTTCAGTTGGAATACCAATAGCACGATAAATAATGCCCGAATAAAAATCCACATTCGGATAAAGTTTTCTTTCGATGAAGTACTCATCTTTCAATGCTACTTCTTCCAACTTCTTGGCAATGTCCAATACTGGATCGTGAATACCAAGTTTATTCAACACATCATCACATGCCTTTTTAATGATCTTAGCCCGTGGATCGAAATTCTTATAAACCCTGTGACCAAAGCCCATCAAACGGAAAGAGTCATTTTTATCTTTTGCTTTTGCCACCCACTTTTCAGTGTCGCCACCGTCAGTTTTGATACGCTCGAGCATTTCAATGACAGCCTGATTGGCACCACCATGAAGAGGACCCCAAAGTGCTGCAATACCCGCTGCAATAGAAGAGTAGAGGTTAGATTGAGATGAACCTACAATACGAACAGTTGATGTAGAACAGTTCTGCTCATGATCTGCATGCAAAATCAACAATTTGTTGAGCGCATCGTCAATCACAGGATCAGTTTCATAATCCGATGTTGGCAATGCAAACATCATGTGCAGGAAATTCTGAGTATAGGTATACGAATTTTTCGGATACATGATCGGATGTCCGATACTCACCTTATAAGCTTGTGCAGCCAAAGTTGCCATCTTAGCAATAAGGCGGTGCATGGTCAATTCAATGTCCTTGAATGGTCTGTTCGGATTCTGAGCTTCAGGATAAAACGTCGACATGCTCGCAATCATCGAAGAAAGAACACCCATCGGATGCGCTCCTGTTGGATACGCTTCATAGAATCGTTTCATGTCTTCGTGAACCAGTGTATGGTGCGAAATGCTCTTCTGGAAATATTCCAACTCTTTCTGAGTTGGCAATTCGCCATAAATAACCAAATAGGCTACTTCGACAAAAGTTGCATACTCCGACAATTGTTCAATGGGATATCCGCGATAACGGAGAATACCGTTATCACCATCCAGAAAAGTGATCGCACTTTTCGTGGCACCAGTATTCTTAAAACCTGAATCAAGGGTAATATACCCAGTTGTCTCCAGTAATTTACTGATGTCAATTGCTTTTTCGTTTTCAGTTCCGACAACTACTGGGAACTCGTATTCTTTGCCTTCAAGAATGATTTTAGCGGTTTCGCTCATTGAAATAAGGTGGATTATTTGCTACAAAATCGGGCTGCAAGATAGTTGCGCGTTTCAGGCTTTTCAAAATAATTCTGAAACGATTTTCACCTTGCGGGCACGTTCTACGCCTAAACCGTCAAAAGGTTCGAAAGTTCAATAGAATCAATGCTTCTGAAATCTTACATGCATTGATTTGCAGTTATATGCCTTCATAAATTAGACGAACACCATTTCAGCACGATCACTTAATTCCAAGTAACCACGAAGTTTTTCTCGTATTGCTGCCATTGTTCAGCAGTGGTGATTTCAAGTTGCTTGTCTTCAGCAAAGAATTTGAGATAAATTTCCAACTGAGCAGGCGTGCGAAAACCAGTGATAGGACCGAGATATTGTGCTTTTCTATCGAGAAAAATCAACGTAGGATATGCACTTACCTGCAGATATTGTGCGAATTCGTGAACTCCATTTCTGCCTGGAGTATTGGGTTTATAAGTCGGATTCTTGAAGACCATACCATTGAAACTTACACTGTCAGGTCCTTCGGCGTCGAATTTCACGCAGTAGTAGTTTTTATTGAGATACTCCGCAACACGTGGATCTTCAAACGTTTGTTTGCTCATCATTTTACATGGTCCACACCATTGTGTAAACACATCAATCATTATTGGTCGCGGCTCTTTAGTTTGTGCTTTGACTGCTTCTTCAACTGATATCCAATTCACAGCACCGCTCGACAGTGCTGGTTGTGTGGTAAATGAATTTGCCGTGACCAATAGAATTCCAACGGCTGCGATGACGAAACAATAACGGATGAATTTTTTCATGTTGTATTTGCTAAACATTAACCTGAGATTACCGAATATGAACGAAAATCAGGCCACAAAGTTCTTATTTAACTTCCTGCATGAGTTTTCTGATCAACGGAGAAATGATGATGAGAACAACACCTGCAATGATGGCATACCATGCGAAGTCGTAATATCCCTGGGTATAAATATTCAACTTTTCAATAGGTGTAGCATTTTCATCGGGTGAAATACTTGCGCCAAAAAGTCCCGCAACATATTGACCGTACGCGGATGCCAAAAACCACATCCCCATCATAAAGCCCTGAAGTCGCGCAGGTGCCAATTTGGTCATGATCGAAAGTCCAATAGGTGAGAGGCACAGCTCTCCGAGAGTCACCACGAAATACGCAGCTGTGAACACATCCAAGGATGATTTTGCATCACCATCCGCGAAAAACCTTCCGGAGAAGAAAGTAAAATAACCAAGACCAAGGAATAAAAAGCCCAAACCGAACTTGACAACCGTATTGGGTTCGATCTTTCTTCTTGCAAGAAACACCCAAATTGTGCCGACAATGGCAGCAAACAAAATCACAAAAAGTGAATTTGCCGCATTGTTCACACCATTCGGATCAAGGTGAATTGTTCCCAATAATTCATTGCTCAAATGCTCGGCAGCGAAAAGACTCAGAGAGCCACCTGCTTGTTCGAATATGGCCCAGAACACTACTGAAAACAGAATAAACATCATCGCCGCGATGAGTTTCTTGTTTTCGCTTACCGTGCTCTTCGACATTTCATAGCCGAGATAAACCAAACTAAACGGTCCAATGAAGTACATGAACCAATCGGTGTATCTGGTATTGGCAACCATTACCATAATCAATGGAATACACAACAAACCACCGGCATAAACTGCATAATCTACCCACTTTTTACCCGTGATACCCTTTGCCTCAAAAGGAGAAAGACCGATTGGTCCAAGGGTTTTTCTGGTGAAAACAAATGTGATCAAACTGATGGTCATAACCACCGCAGCCAATCCAAAAGCAACATTCCATCGGAGTCCTTCCGCAATGATCGACGACATAAATTGTCCTTTTCCAATGGCAATACAGAAATATCCGCCCAACAATGCCCCAAGATTAATACCTGCATAAAATAAGGAGAAGCCATCATCTCTTCTTACATCACCTGCACGGTAAAGTTGACCAACCATGCTGGAGATATTGGGTTTGAAAAATCCAGTTCCTACAATATTGAATGAAATACCAAGGAAAAAGTACTCCTTTGGATCAATGGCCAAAATGATACTTCCCACGATCATGAGCAATCCACCCCAGAACAGCGATTTACGAAATCCTAAAATTTTATCGGCAAAAAGTCCCCCAATAAAGGTGAATGCATAAACCCAAGCCTGTGTCGCACCATACTGAAGATTCGCCGCTTTATCATCCATAAAAAGCTGGTTCACCATGAAAAAGGTGAGCATACCGCGCATTCCATAGAAGCAAAATCTTTCCCACATTTCAGAGAAAAACAATGACCAAAGCTGTTTGGGATATTTTCCCCTGAAATTTTGAATCTTTTCTAATTCACCTTCAGTGCTGGATAGATTGATGGAGTCTTGATCGATAGCTGTTGCCATAATTGGTGTTTTGGTATAAAAAAGGAGGCCCGAAACAAAAGTTTCAGGCCTCCAAAATAGTGATAATCCGAATTGAACGATCTTAAGATACTTTGTTCTCTTTCATTACGCCATTCAACCACTTCAACATCAAGAAGAGAATGATTGCCGCACCAATTACCAAACCGAAGTTCAGATAGAAGTAATTTTCCTTCTGAGGGAATTTCTCCCACAAACTTGAAAGCATACCCGATAATTTATTTCCAACAGAAATGGCGAGGAAGAATCCTCCCATCATCAATGCTGTGATCCTTGGAGGAGAGAGTTTTGACACCAATGAAAGTCCCATCGGAGAGAGACAAAGCTCACCCACAGTGATGACGCCATAGCTAGCCATCAACCACCATGCACCAGCTTTACCCGTAAGGTCATTTGTCGCAAACACTGCACCTACCATCACCAATGCTGAAAGGGCAGTGATCACCAAACCAATTGCAATTTTGGTTGGTGTGCTGGGTTCTTTTCCACGACGACGCATCATACCGAAAATCCCCACGATCACAGGTGTAAGCACAACCACCCAAAACGGATTGATGGACTGAAAAAGCTCGGTAGAATAAAGTTTCATATCAGTGCCCTTTGGTGGAATCTGATCACCCGGCAACGTAGAGAAATACTTGTGTGATTTTTCGTATTGATCCACCAACTTACCATATTCCTTCTTCGCGGCTATTTCCTCTTTAGACACAGAAGGCATTGCCTTCTCGACAGCCCACATGCTATCAATTTTGGTATTGAATGTTTCGTCATCCAGTGCTACAGTTTCATTGTTCACCACCACTTGAGCCATATCGAAACTTGAAGCGACACTTGCAACACCATCAGGCATTTTGCGATCGGTGTGGTCTTCTGCCCATACTGTGAGCGCGTCACCATTTTGATGGAAAATGGCAAAGAAGAGAATCACACAAGTGAATACAGCAAGCAGTGCTTTGATGGCGCGACGTTCTTTGGCTGAATCATGTGAAGCAGCAACATCCGCATCGATACCTTTTTCCGCACTTCCTTTTGCGAATGCGAGATAGATGAAAAAGCCAATTACCGGTAAACAACCAATGATGAATGCATCATTGGTGTCAGTTCCTAAAATATTGCCAGGTATGAGATAACCGAGAATACCAAAAATAAACATGGGTACTACGGTCATCGCCAGAATTTTGCCTGTTGACATATCTCCAGCTTTCAGTGGTTTCACCACGTCAACGTGTTTGATGTGTTTGGTGCCGGCGATAAACACCACAACGCCGATGAGCATCCCAACACCTGCAGCAGCAAAAGCATGGCCCCATCCATAATTGTTGCGCATGTAAGCAGCAACGAAATTGCAGATGAATGCACCTACGTTGATACCCATGTAGAAGATATTGTAACCAGCATCCTTCTTGTCTTTCAGTGCATCATTGCTGTACAGATTACCAACCAGCGTAGAGATATTGGGTTTGAAAAAACCATTACCCAAAATGATCAGCAACAGAGCAAGATAAAAGGTTGTGGTACTGTGTATTGAAAGGCAGAAGTAACCAGCTGCCATCATAATACCGCCCATAATGATTGAACGGCGGTAACCAAGAATTCGGTCTGCAAGCAAACCACCAATAAATGGAGTCAAATAAACGAGTCCAAGATAAGTACCGTAAATGTCAGACTTTTTGGAAGGATCAAATCCCATTCCTCCATTATTCCAGCCATCCAGCATGTAAAGGGAAAAAATCCCCAACATGAGGTAATAACCGAATCTTTCCCACATCTCGGTGAAAAATAGAACGTAAAGCCCCTTCGGGTGTCCTGCATTAGGTGTGCTTGATGCCATAAGTTTTACTTTTTGGTGTATTGTTTTAGAAATCGGAAGTCGCCAAACCTACAAAAGTTTTAAGGCGATGCCACACCTAGGGTAAAAAAGAAGAATCCGGCCTCAACCGGATTCAACTTGCAAAACACACTATGATTTGACCAATCTGCCCGATCCTCTCATCCTCCCATGAGTATCGGACAACATCAATTGATAGATGCCTGAAGTAATTCCATCCAGCATGATCTCATAGGATGGTGTATTGATCCAGCCTTCCAGTGCCAATGATCCGGTCTGATCAAATATTCTGAAAAAGTACTTTTCCCTTGAATCAGGAACTTCGATGCGAATAGATTCGGAAGCCGGATTAGGGTACATGCCAATATTGATGTTGTTCTGTTCGATAACCGATGTTAGATCAGTATCCACCTTTACAATCCAATTATCTTGATAATCACCATATTCATTGTGAAGCCCTTCTACAATTCCATCTTCCGAATTGGTATAGCCCAAAATGAATAAGGTAGTCCCATTTTGCACACACATATCTACTGCACCATCAATTTTAGATCCTCCCAAGGTGGTCTTCCAGGTAATATTCATGTCTTCATCCAAGCTTGCCAACCAGGCATTGCCTCCATTGTCCTCAAATGGTAAACCAGATACATCGCCATCTTCACTTGTCGTTGTTCCCAAAATCCATATTTGACCATCACCTGTCATACAAGCCGCAATGCTTTGATCTGTGCCAGCTCCACCAAAACACTTTTGAATGAGCAATTCTCCATTTTCTGATACCGACACAAAATGAAAGGAACCATGCGGATTGCAATTCACTTCATCATTGAGTAAAGAAGTCTGAAATCCCAAGATGATGTTTTCATCCGCATCCTGACAAATTTTAGCCGATTTACCAATTCCATTTAATCCTTCAGAATCAAAAGAAATGGACCAATCTTCATTGCCATTGCCATCGATTTTAGATAACATGGCTGAACCGTCTCCTTCATTTTCTCCCGCTGTATATGTTGTTCCCGCAATAAATAAATCATTGTCTGGTGTTCTAATCATATCAAACAACTCCTGTTTATAGTCATCACCATAGTAACTCTCCGACAATACGTTGCCATTAAGATCTAGCTCAGCAATCCAGATATCCGTATTGTATGGTATTGAACCAACACCTGAACCTTCCACTTTTTTGGTGCCTCCAAGAATGAGGCGATTTGGATTCTTATAAATGATATCTGCACCTGCATCATTACCATCGGTTCCAAAACTCTTGCTCCACAACAAGTCACCTGTTGGACTGATCCTGATGCACCAAATATCACTATTCAGTGATGAACCATTGTGGTCCACTACATCTCCATCAGTCGAAAAACTTTCTCCGATGATCACGAATTCTCCCGTAGGTAACTCAGCAATACCTCTTGCAACTTCATCATGTGTGCCTCCATAATTGTGCTGCCAATCCATACCGCCAGTTGAATTCAATTTTGCAACATAATAATCCATACCGCCGTGTGAGGTTGGAGATACAATGCCATCAATAGGCTGACACATTCCAACAATGATAAAACCTCCATCTGATGTGGGCTGAATGTCACTGGGAACTTCGGTTTCAAATGTGCCCACACATTCAGATAATACAACAACCTGACTGTTCATCACAACAGCACAGAGCATAAGCGACAACATCATCGCAACGTTCTTTTGATTTTTCATAGTAAAAAGGGGTTTGGGATAAGTCATCTTCCCTTTGGAAGAAGTTCCCGAAAGATTGCGATCGATTCGAACGAATTGAAAGCCGTTCATCCCTTTTAACAGCGCCGCTTAGCGTTCGTTAACACTATGTGCAGCGAATTGCCAACGAATAAGAATGGATGTTAAACTATAATAGTCGAAATATGAAAAAGGGATTGTGTGAACAATCCCTTCTCCATGTTTCAATTATTTTAACGAGTAAATCCTATTCAGCAATTTTTTTAACTGCGGCATCATACACCCTTCGCATTCCTTCTTCAACAGAAATTTTTGCTTTCCATCCAAGTCTGTTTTCTACCCATGTCATATCACAATATCGAGAAAACACGCCAACTGGTTTATCAAGGAGTGGTTTGATTTCCGGCTGATACCCTGCAAACTTGCAGAATACTTCGATGATTTCGCGGAATGAAGTCAGCTTGCCCATACCTATGTT
This sequence comes from Flavobacteriales bacterium, assembly GCA_016722445.1. GTDB lineage: Bacteria > Bacteroidota > Bacteroidia > Flavobacteriales_D > Sanyastnellaceae > JAIBBG01. Next base: position 34,565 of record JADKIZ010000025.1, read on the forward strand.
GATTGCCGTACCATCATGAATATGATCCATGGCCAATAAAATGCAATCGATCACATCATCGATGTGAACAAAGTCTCTGCCTTGATATCCGCTTCCCCATACTTCAAATGGATCTTCTTTTTTGGCTGCCCTTGCGGCTATTGCCGGAACAGGGTAGGTGAGGTCCTGATCTTCTCCGTATCCGGAAAATGGTCGGATACAAGTAACCTTCAGCCCATAATGTTGAGCTGCAATTTTTGCCAAGAACTCACCCGTCAATTTCGTCCAACCGTATGTCATATCCGGTTGACCCATTCTCTTAAAGTCAATATCAGACTCTTTCAATTGAATCGCATTTCCTTCTGCCTGTAAATCCACAGGGTAAGCTGCACTGCTGCTTGGATAAAGCATTCTTGCCGGTTTGTACCGACATGCCCAATAAAATATTTCTGCGTCAATGGCGAGGTCAAGCGCAACAGCCATGGGATCTCCATCGATCATCGCCCTTCCGCCAACGATTGCTGCAAAGTGAAAAACATCGTGAATTCTGGAACAATTGAATTGATACTTACTCTGAAAAAATTGATCATCCTGTCCCAATTCACGTATTACTTCACGTGCATCACCTTTGATGAAAAGCAATCTTCCAGTCTCGTAAATTGCATAGTGACCGTGGTCAACATCCTTCTTGGCATTCAGCCAGGTATCAGGATGTGTTCCTACCATCATATTATCAATAAAGATGATTTGATCTTTAGTAGTCCGGTGAAGTCGTTTCACCATGTTGCGTCCGACAAACCCGCAACCGCCAGTAATGAGATGTGTTTTCATAGCCTTTGTGCAAAAATAGAAGATGTGAACCTTAGCGCATCAAGTTTGATGTCATCAAAACAACACATAGATGCATGTCAATCATGACAAATCAAAATATCAATTCTCTTAGGAACTCACTTTATGATCCAATTGGCGACTTTCCCAAACCATGTCTATGAAGTGATCATAATTTAGAATGCCATCATCTACTCCCATCAATTTCAAATATTGATCATTCATCTTTTCCTGAAGTCCAGGAAAATACTCCGGATACATTTTAGAATTTTCGCGATATCGCTGAAACAACGCCAGAGTGACTGGCCTTTGAAGAGAGTCAAGCTGTATCCTCAGTGAATCATCTTGAAAATACAACTGTGATCTGATGGATCTCAACAATTCAAACTGCGCAGCAAACTTTAAATCAACATTGTCCGATTGAACAAGAGACATATATGCAACAAAATCGGCATCACTTTCAGCAGAAACTCCATACGCATGAGCCAATTCATGCGCGAGTATGAAGGTTCTTGCCTGACTTAGAAAACTCGCGTCCACATGTGCTTGGCCACTGAAAGGAAGATAGATTCCGGCAACGCCATTCTTTCTCATAAATCCATTGAGGCCGATTTCGAAATACCTCGGTTGTCCCGGTGATGCCATATTTCGCTGTTCTAAAAAACGCACGACAGCATCATGTATGAGTGAATCTTCAATCTTCTTCTCAATAAAACAATCATCGGGAAATTCTAAAAGGTTCTTAGTGGTCCGATGTCCAAATTCAATAAGTTGTTCTTGTTTCAAAGAAATGGCATCATGCTCCGGAAATGGTGATGAACATTGGTAATTGAAACCCCATAACCACATGAATGCCGAAAAGATCCAACCCAATAGATTGATTGGGAAAAACAATAATTTTTCCCTTCTGGTTTTAAACGAAAGTAAATACCACCAAATGATAAATGGAACAAGAAAGGCCAAGAGATAAATCCCGGGAAAGGGGAGAAGACCAATGGTATAATCCAGCGCATTCCTTACGCCGAAAAAAAAGAACCCACGATAAATGTGATCAGCTACTCCCTGAAATAGGAAAAAGACCAAAACAACAAACAGGGTAATAAGTAATGCAGTAATTCCTTTGTGAGCCTTCAGAAAAGTGACGAGCAGCCTCAAATCAATTTTTGCTGTATGGAACCTCGAGGGTGAATTGTGGAATCTTCACTTGAATAAAATCACGCTGACCGGGTTGTTGCATCGTGTAAAGCCTGTCATCGTGCCGCGCATGGACCGCAAATCACAAGCACTAGAGTAACGGTAGAAATCACCCGGCATAATCAAAGGGGTTTCACCAACTACTCCCGGACCTTCAACTTCGCGTTTGATGGCTATTGAATCGAAAATATGCCAATGCCTTCTCAATAATTTCACAGGAAAATCATTCTGGTTTTCTACCGTAATATGATAGGAAAACACAAAACTCTCCATCAAAGCACTGCTAAGATTTTCTTCATAGCGCACTTCGACCGAGATTCTGACACCTGATGTAACTTCTGTAAGCATATCCGTTGAGGCTTGCAAATATAGTTACGAATTGAAGTTTTCAACAATGGAAGGGCGAATTTAACCACACGTACATGATGAAGTGGATGGAAAAAAATCTGTCCAAAACATCGCTATCCCACGTCAGACGAAGTCATTACTGTTCACTTCATCTCAAAACGGATGATCATGGTCTGCTCAATCCAATTGTGGATAATACTCAACAATCCAGCAAGGTTGATTTCGTCGAAAGAAGATCGCACCGCTTAATAAGTCAAAAAAAATCCCCGGATGAACCGGGGACCTTTCTCTTTTTTCAAAAAATCTTATTTCGCAAGAATGGAAGCACCGTTCTCTTTCAATAAGCGATCAGCTTCTGAAAGTGTGATTCGGCGTCCGTTGTAATATGCTGTAATGAATGCATCCTTGATACCCAGGCTCTTAGCTTCACTGCGTTTTTCAACAGCAGCCATCATAGAATTAAAGCGTCCTGATGTATAACGGATTTTCTTAGTTTCAGTGAGCTCACTGTTGAGGCTTGAAATATTGTACATATTCTTCGCAGCAACAGGTTTGCTATAAACACCAACCTGAACAGTAAAGAACAATCCTTTGATGGTTTCAACTTGAGTAGCGGCAACAGCATTTGGTGTGCCTTTGTAGTAGTCTGTCACAGCAGGCATTGGTTGATTCAAAGACGCAGCGCCAGAATTGGATTCGCCACCGCCAGTGTTACCGCCTGTTGCTTTCGCTGCGGTATTGCTAACTTTTGACGCTCCAGGTGCTTCGCCTTTGTCGCCATAAACGTATTCCTTTTCAACTGCAGCAACAAAACTATCACCATCTGTTTTGCCCATTGCCTCATAAAGAGGAATGCGCTTTCCATCGCGATATGCCACTACAAATGCATCAGAATATCCAATGGAACGAATTTCCTTTTTGATCTGATCAGCACTGCCATAAGTCATGAAGAAACCTGCGGTGTAACGCGTAATTCCATTGCCAACGCTTTCACCAGATACTGGAGCAAATTCGTCATACAGATTTTGTGGAATATCATTTCTGAATGCCCCGATCTGCACTTTATAATAAACGCCTTTTGGCATAACAAGGTCAACAGGAATTGGTTTGCTTTCTGAGTAAACCGCTCTGGTGGTGCGTTTGAACAAATCAGACACCAGTACATCCGGCATCGAATAATAGTAATCATCAGCATTAGCAGATGATGAAGCGGAAGCTGACTTGGCCATTCCTGCAGAAGGCTTACTGCCTGATGCAGAAGCAGCAGTCATATCTGCCACAGGTTGTGTTCCTGCAGTTCTATTATTAACCGCACCAGCCGAATTACCACTTGCTGATCTGTTGTCAGCCACCGGCTGAATAGCACTTTCAGTATTACCGGAATTGCGATTTACATCACCACCAGCCAAACTCGAGCGTTCTGATGTTGTTGTTGTCGCATTGCTTTTCTCAACATTCGTTGGCTCCTGCACTGGTGATGTCACCGAGGCAGTTTGATCCGGGGTTACCGTTGGAACATCCGCACGAATATTCAGATTGAGACTACCATCTGGTTCCGCAACAACAGTCTTACGATCGGTTACAATAGCACCCTCTTCAGAAGTTGAGAAGTTCATGACCTGATTAGAAGATCCTTCCGTTGTTGATTTTAAGTCGGCAGTTTCCATTGAGGTGGTCGTTGCGCTTTGATCCGGAACGGAAGCAGTAGTTGAACTTGTTGAAGCAGCCTCTGGTTGTGATGCTGGTTCAATAGTATCCGCAACAACTGATCTGCTATCGGTAGCAGTCATACCAGAGTCGCTAGCAACTTCTCCTGTGTTTCCGGTCTGAGTGTCAGAGGCAACGTCAGTAACGGAAGCAGTTGTTTCTGTTGATTCAACCGATTCTGTATTCGAAACGGCAACATCAGGAGTGGTCTCCACTGGTACAGCGATTTTTTCCTCTTGAACCGGAGCTTTGCTTTCTCCACTCTCGAGTGCAGCAATCAATTCTTCTGAAGGTACTTTACCAGATCTCAACTGTGCAAGATCGGTTTCGCTATATTTCAAGAGTATATCTACATTGTCGCAAATGGTTTGAATCTTCTTGAGATTCTCAATAGCAGCAGCTTCTTTTGCGAACGCGCGACGGTAGTAGTCGGCCTTCTCAATATCATCCATCACCGATGGAGCAGTCGTTCTGATCTCTTCAGCATTGTTCATCAATACATCAGCTTCGCGCTTCAGTTTTTTAACCTGATCACGAATCATGATACGACTTTCAATTTTCTCACTGTTCTCCGCCATAGCCTGATTCGCTTTGGCAAGCTCATCATCGTATTCCAATCTGGTCATTTTTGCAATCGCACCAGCATTGTCTATCTCGATCAGAGAACGTTTCAAATACAATTGCTCTGCTTTGTAATCAAGTTTGCGAAGTTTCGAATTATTGGTTTCATTTTCCATCTCAGCTTCGATCAGGAAAATATTATCATTCATCTCTCTGATTTTCTCACGGTTCTTCAATTGTGTGTCCGGAGTCTGATGTTGAGCTACAATCTCTTCGAATGATCCAGATTCATAAGCGAAAATGGATTCCGATTCTTCCTGAGCCTTGAACATCTTTTCGATGTTTTTGGCATCTTCTTCAACCGTTGTCGAAGGAACTGAATGATCTGCAGAAGCAACATCAGTCTGACTGTCTTCTGATGAACCACCATCAGCCATCATTTCTTCAACATTGGTGTTTTCCGTTGTTGTAGTCATCGGTTTCGGCTCAGTTGCTGAAGCTGTCAATTGCAAATCATTGCGATAAGCTTCGAGCTTTTTAAACATGGCATCCGATTCACCTTTGATTTCACCAATCTGCATATTCAATGCACTTCTCTCTTCAGAAGTTGAAGCCATTTGAAGTTCTTGTTGTTTTTGAACTTCCATCAACTTCAAAGCTTCTATATAAGATTCAGTGACATTGATCTGATCTTGCAGTTTTTCGTGATATACAACATCGCTTTCTATGATCTCTTTATTTTCTGAATCATATGCTGCACGAACCTGGTTCATATCACCAGACTCGTTGGTGAGGGTTATAATAGCAGCTTCGTATTGAGCATCCACTTTTCCAATTTCTTTCAGTTGTGCCGGATCGTTCACTGTAGCTGCCTTTTGTGCATTCGCAGCTCGCGCAGTTTCCAATTTGGCCAATGTGGCACGTTTGTATTCCATCAACTTAATCGCATGGTCAATGTCATTGCCAGGACCATTGGTGATATTCTGAACTCTTACATCATATGTAGGATCAACACCGACATATGCACCGCGAATAGATTCAGGTGCAACGGATACCGGCGCGTTTTCGGTCAGGTTCAACGATGTTTTCGTTTCATTGCGATATGCTGTGAGTTCACTCAACCTTGCATTATCAGATTCCGAAAAAGAACCAGAGGCTTTTTTCGATTCAATGGCTTGGATCTCCGCTTCAGTCTCACTGAGACTTTGTGCCAACACCATTCTCCTTGCGGATGACATCTCTGGTTGAGTGCCAATCGTTGCCAACATTGTATCTCGCTTTCCTTTAATAGCAGCAAGCTCCTGACCCGTTCTGGCATTTACACCAACGGTGGCTGGTGGGGTAGTGGTGCTTTGAGAATCTTCAATACTCGAATTTGAAGTAGTTACATCTGATGATCCACCAGCATCGTTCAGATTATTTCCAATGTTTGATGCAGCTGCATTGTCACCGCCATTACCCGCCGTTCCGGCATTCGACTTCGATGATGAATTGCCATTGTTCTGTCCTGTTTGATTGGCAGCAACATCAGAAGATGCGTCTGTAATCAAAGCTAACATTTGTGGATCTTTCAGCTCCATAGCGTCAACCCTGTTGCGCATTTCATCCAAACGCATTGACAATTTGGTTTTGTCGGTATCCGACAATTTCACCATATCCGCAGTCTGTAATCCATAGTTGGTGTCTTCAGACACAGCCATAAAATAGTTGACATTGGCTTGAGCAATTTTGGCATCCAAACCAGCTTTATCCAACTTAGCTTGCTGTGTCACTATGCGTTTACGTGTTCCATCGAGATTCGCCTGGGCGTTCGCTACCTCTGTGGATGCCGCTTGCTTCTCTTTGTCTTTCTTGGCAGCACTCAAATTTTGTTGGGCTGATGCCAACTCTGCTACCAATGCTTTCTCCTCAGTTCGGAGATCTTCAAGTTTGTCTTCCTCTCTTGCACGTTCTGATTCTCTTGCCTTAGCTTTTGATTGTAGCTCTGCCACCGGCGAATTGCCTGTACCATCGCGCAAAGCTGTCTGGCGATCCTTTTCAGCAGTCATGATGACCACAGCCTGATCGTAATTACCCGATGTTTCTGCTTTTTGCAAATCAGCAACCTGCTGATCGAGTTGACTGGCACGGTCGCCTTCAGACACTTTATATTGTTGAATCGATTCCGCAGCACTCATGGCTGCTTTGGCTTCCATTTGAAGCAATTCAGCCTTATCTGTAAGTTCCACAGACTTCCTCAACTTCTTTACATCTTCATCATTGCTGATGTTACCAAGCGACTGTCTGATCGATTCCGCTTCGGTAAGCGCCAAATTGGCTTCATTGTATTTTTTATTCGCGAATGCCAAGCTATTCGCATATTTCTGATCCGACTCATTCACAAACTTTCTGATCTGAGCAGATTCCTTTTTCATTCCTTCTGTAACATTCGCAATGGTGGTTCCATTGGCAAATCCCGCAGCAATCGGAGCATTGGTAATGTTCTTTTCGAATGTGGTCAAATCACCACTGGTATCTGATGACTTTTCACTACCTGCCGAAGCTTCAACTTGAGCATCTTCTGCGTTGACATCGAGTTTCGATTTTTTGCGAAGCATTTCAGCGGCCAAAACAGACAAATCCTCTTCCAGAGGAGTTTCAAAGAAATTCGTTACAATCAATTTGTCCTGACCATTTTCACTCACCAGTTTCATCTCCTGTCGCACCGCTACAGGGCGACCGAAGTTGGGAACGTTCAGAGTTATATCATGGACTTTTGGACTGTTTTCCGTTACTACTTTGTATTTGTACTCACCGGATTTAGGAACATACATCAGGTAGTTACCGGAAGGTCCACCGGACATTCCATCACAAACCATTCGGTTGCTGGCGGTTTCATATACTTTGATTCCGGCCTTGTGTTGATCAGGGTTGATGTCGCTGAAAAACTCTCCTTTGATATATACTACCTGAAGTGGTGTACTTTCAACCATCACATTGTAAACGTTGAGATGGCTCATATCACTGGCACGACCACTGGCAAAATATGCCTTCTTATTCAATGAGTCAGCAATGTAAAAAATATCATCATCAGGAGTATTGATGGCAAAATCAAGGTTGATGGCTGGACCGAATTCCTGTGTTTTCGGATCGTATTCACATTTAAAAATGTCATATCCGCCCATGCTGTTATGTCCTTTGGAGGCAAAGTAGAGGGTCTTACCATCACTGTGCATGAAGCAATAATCTTCGTCGTACTTGGTATTTACTCCGTCACCTAATTTAACGGGAGCAGAAAACTTACCATCTGGTAGAACTTGAGCTTTATAAATATCCTTGCCGGTAGAACCGTCTTTACCATATGAACTAAAGTAAATGGTTGTGCCATTGCCCGGATAGTGAATCACACCCGGTTCTGTACTCTTTTGATCCATTTTAGACTTCAATTCTTCAGGAACTGTCAGGATTTTACCTCCAATCGCTTCCAAATTGAAATAACGGAAGAAGTTTGCTTTATCGGCTTCAGTTTTACTGATTACCTCTATATCCTTCACATTTGCAAGAAGGTTCGAGCCATAGATACAGGTTTCGATTTCCCTTTGGGCGTCTGTTTTGACCGCAAGTTTTGGATCAGCGTTTCTGAGAAAGGTCTCATAAGCTTTGATAGCATCCTTGAATTGATAATTCAGGTGGTATGCTTTACCCAGATAATACCAGGCCATTTTGTCTTCAACACCTTTTGCTGTTGCAATGGTGAGGAATTTAACAGCCTTGGTTTTGTCTTGGTCGCTGTAAATCGCGCAAGCACCAAATTTGTAATTGTATTCCGGATGATTCGGATAAAGGGAAACCAATTGTGAATACAATGGGAATGCCTTCAGGAATTGTCCCGAATTAAAATAACCGTTGGCCTCCTTGATCAGTTGTTCTTCAGTACCTTTCTGAGAAAAGGCAACTTGAGTCACAAACACGGCCCATAGGGCGAGAACCAGTGTTTTAGTGCATTTCATGCGATATAGTCTTAGACGATTTTCATTTAAAAAGCGGCCTAACAAGGGCAACTTTTGTGGTCGTTTTACCACTAACTAACATTTAGGTTCATCCAAAATGCCAATAAGTAGTTCTTCGCTTCAACGGTTATCGTCCTTAACGGGTTACAATTTCACTGAAATTCAGTGAATAAAATTTATCTCGAAAAAAAATCCATCACCATAACGCTGTGAATTGCCAGTCAGTAAAACCTGATTATCAAACATTTGACGATGTGGCGGCCTTTTGTTTCGAGCAACAATATTACCGTGAGTTTATCCACATCCTTCCACAGAAGTGTGAATAAAAAACAATTCCATGAAAGTGTAGTATTTACAACATCCAGAGTTAAATTCGCGTGCCTTTTCGACAGGGACATAATTCTATTTTCTTTAACCAAGAAAGTCGCTGGTCTAAAAGGTTTTATACGAATTACCAGACTAATCAGATCATATGGCAGAAGGCGAAAAGATTATTCCCATTAACATTGAGGATGAAATGAAAACTGCGTACATCGACTATTCGATGTCCGTAATCGTATCCAGGGCGTTACCTGATGTCCGCGACGGCATGAAACCGGTTCACCGCCGGGTTCTCTACGGAATGCTCGATTTGGGTGTTTATTCCAACCGTCCTTATAAAAAATCCGCTCGTATTGTCGGTGAAGTACTCGGTAAGTATCACCCACATGGTGATGGCGCTGTTTATGACACCATGGTTCGTATGGCTCAAGACTGGACCCTGAGATATCCACTTGTTGATGGTCAGGGTAACTACGGTAGCATGGATGGTGATCCACCAGCAGCTATGCGATACACTGAGGCCAGACTACGAAAACTAGCTGAAGAATTACTTGAAGACCTAGATAAGGAAACTGTTGATTTTCAGCCGAATTTCGACGATTCTTTACAGGAGCCAAAAGTGTTACCTGCCAAAGTTCCAAACCTTCTTTTGAATGGTGTTAGCGGTATCGCTGTGGGTATGGCAACCAATATGCCTCCTCACAATATCACTGAAGTTTGTCAAGGTATCATGGCCTATATCGACAACAGGGAAATCACCATTGAAGAACTGATGAAGTTCGTCAAAGCGCCCGATTTCCCAACTGGAGGTATGATCTACGGACTTGAAGGTGTGAAAAGTGCTTACGAAACTGGCCGCGGCCGAGTTGTCATTCGCGCAAAACATGCCATCGAAGAAGTGGGTGGACGTGAGTGCATTGTTGTAACAGAGGTTCCATACCAAGTCAATAAGGCTGAAATGCAAAGCCGTCAGGATGCCATGATCAGAGAGGGCAAACTTGAAGGCATCAGTGAAATACGTGACCTTAGTTCACGTGAAGGAATTCGCATCGAATACGAAATTAAGAGGGATGCAATTGCTAATGTAGTATTAAACAATCTATTTAAGCACACATCTTTACAAACCTCTTTTTCAATTAATAATGTAGCGCTCGTAAATGGTCGTCCAGAGATTTTAAATCTCAAGGACATGATCGTTCACTTCGTCAGTCACAGACATGAGGTTGTCACCAGACGTACTCAATATGAGTTGCGTAAGGCGGAGGAAAGAGCACATATCTTAGAAGGTCTTCTCATAGCTCTGGATCATCTAGATGCTGTCATCGCATTGATTCGCGGTAGCCAGACTCCGGATGTTGCCCGCGAAGGTTTGATTTCTGAGTTTAAACTCAGTGAAATTCAAGCCCGTGCAATCCTCGACATGCGTCTCCAAAGACTCACTGGTCTGGAAAGAGACAAAATCCGCGAAGAGTATAATGAATTGATGTCACTCATCGCTCGTTTGAAGGAAATCCTTGGTAGTGAAGTACTTCGCATGCAAATCATCAAAGATGAGTTGGCTTATCTGATCGAAAAATTCGGTGATGAGCGCCGTTCATCAATTGAGTACAGCAGTGCTGAATTGAATATCGAAGATATGATTCCGGATGATCACGTGGTGGTAACCATCACTCATGCCGGTTATATCAAACGTACGAATATCAACGAATACCGAGCGCAATCACGCGGTGGCGTAGGAGCGAAGGGCACAGTTGCACGTCAGGAAGACTTTGTTGAACACATATTTACCGCGACAAATCACGAGTGGCTGCTGATTTTCACCAAGAAAGGCAGATGCTTCTGGATGCGCGTATTTGAAATACCTGAAGGTGCAAAAGCATCAAAAGGCCGAGCCATACAAAACCTGATTCAAATTGAATCAGACGATAAATTACTGGCTTACATACCTATTAAAGATTTGATGAACGAAGAGTATGTAAACAATAACTTCGTCATACTCTGCACCAAAGAAGGCTTGATCAAAAAGACCTCTTTAGAGGCATATTCTCGTCCAAGATCATCCGGTATCAATGCCATTACCATTGTAGAAGGTGACGAATTGCTCGCCGCTAAACTCACCAATGGTAATTGTGAAATTATCATGGGTACAAGAGAAGGTAAGGCCATCCGCTTCCATGAAACCAAAGTACGTGCTGTAGGCCGCACCGCTCAGGGAGTTAAAGCTGTAACCCTTGAAGGTGAAGGAAATGTGGTAATCGGTATGGTTTGCGTGGACTCTCCAGAACGCGACATCCTGGTTGTCAGCGAGAAAGGCTTCGGTAAACGTTCAGCTTTGGAAGATTACAGGGTGACCAACCGCGGAGGTAAAGGTGTGAAAACCATCAACATCACTGAAAAAACTGGTGCCTTGATTTCCGTTCTTGCAGTTGACAATGACCATGACTTCATGATCATCAACAGAAGCGGTATTACCATACGCTTACGCGTAGAGGAGTTGAGGGTTGTTGGCCGTGCTACTCAAGGTGTTAAGTTGATCAATCTGCGCAATACCGACGAAATTGCAGCTGTCTGTACGGTATTGAAAGATGAGGAAGAAGACCAGGAAATTGTTCATCTCGATGGTGAAACACCAATCGATGATACAAACTTGGATACATCCGAGAATACCGATACAACTGAAGAGAATAATTGATAATCAATAAATAAAAAGCCGCAATGCATCTGCATTGCGGCTTTTTCATTCAAGTGCACATAAAATTATTCCTGAGGAATTGGCAAGGAAGTTGAAATGTCGGCCATCCGAAATTATACATTTGTAAAGTATTAAAAACCCCAAAAACACGCAATGAAAAAAACCGGTTTGCTCTTCGCAATGCTCATCGCAGGAACGATCGCATTCGCGCAACCAGATGTGACTTCAGCATACAATGCCAACAAGAGTGGCGACTATGAAGCTGCTGTTGGCTATATCGAAAAAGCCATTCAGGATCCGAAAGCTTCAGTAAAGGAGAAGGTTTGGAGATACCGCGGCGCCATTTACCTCAATGTCGCTTCAGATCCGAAGTTCGCCCCAATGTATCCGAACGCTATTCAACTCAGCAAAGAGTCCTTCTTTAAAGCCCTTGAATTGGATAAAGCTGGCGACTACAAGAACGAAAACATGATGTCTCTCAACTCTTTACAGGGTATTATCCTCGAAAATGCGAGCAAATCATACGAAACGAAAGATTTTTGTTCCGCAGCTCAACACTTCAAAGCTGCCAATGAAATCAGCAGCAAATTCGGCATCGTAGATTCCGCAGCCATCTTTAATTCAGCATTTTGCAATGACAAGTGTGGTAAAATAGATGAAGCCATTGAAGGTTATAAGCAAAGTGCTGCCATCAATTACAATGTACCGGACGTATATATGTATATCTCAGAGCTTTACACCAAACAGGGCAAGACTGAGGAAGCCAAAAAGGTCATCACTGAAGCCCGTGCGAAATACCCTAAAAACGTGGAATTGCTTCGCAGCGAGGTGAATGTGTTGCTTGGAGAGCAGAAATATGACCAAGCTTTGTCACAGCTCGAAGCGCTCACTGCAGCAGATCCATCCAATGAAACCATCTGGTTCGTTTTGGGTGCGACTTATGAAAAGCTGGGCAAAGTGGCCGATCAGGAACGGGCATACAATAAAGCGCTGGAAATCAATCCGAAATACTATGACGCATTGTTTAATTTGGCCGCTACACATTACAATAAGGGTGTAGAGCAAATGAAAGAGTGCGACAAAATTCCGATGAGAGAAACAGCAAAATTCGATGCTTGTAAAGCCGAAGCTGGAAAACATTTCCAGACATCAATTGGCTTTTTTGAAAGAGCATATGATCAGAAGCCGGAGGAACAAGAAATTATCACAGCATTGGCTGAAGCATATCTGAGGGTAGAAAACCAGGCAGGTTATGATAAGCTCAAAGCTAAGATGAAGAAATAATCAGACAAGGTAGCCGGCGTGAAGCCGGCTACCTTTTGAGTATTTTACTATACATAATGTAAATTATGAGGTAATAATTCGTAAAATTTTACTGGCATTCAATACGTTAGATATGTATATTGATGTCTTTCGAGTGATTCTATAGTGACCTCATCACTTTATCCATAAACCAAGCAATTCGAGAAAATGTCCAATTCGTTCCAATCATTTTTAAATCAATTAATCCAGAGATCCTAAATAAAATGACTGAGCGTGGCGAAAAAAAAAACGGGATCCAAATGGTCCCGTTTCACTATCGGCTCCTCGCCTTTCAAGATCCTAAAAAACTCAGGATTCCAGAAGCAGCGATTGCATTGTTCTCAGTTCGCGCACTTTATCGTCATTTCCTGCAGCTATGTAAGCATGGATCAGATTATTGAGCATACGGCTGATCATTTCCATATTTGCACATGGCCGATAGAATCTTTCGTCACGAGGTAAATTCTGTTTTTCAAGGAATTCGTCGATTTCTTCACGGTGCAGGATGGCGCCAGAATTGAATGGGTTGATGTAGAACATGACATCCGCATCATCCGAGGTCAATCCCAATTCAGCATCTTCCACTTGAAAATCAAGATAACACAAGATAAAATGGCTTGGTAGATTCACTCCATGAATGGGCAAATCCAGGCTTTTCGCCAAATAACAGTAAAGCAAACCCAACGAAAGTGGATTACCAGATTTGGTAGCAATGATATCGGTGAGAAAACTGTTTTGAGGCTGGTGGTAGTTGTCGCGGTTCCCTTTAAATCCGTGGTGGGTGAACAGAATGTGATTCATCACCTTCACTTGTTCAAAGGCAGTAAGATTGTCGTTGAGTTCGAGCCAGATATCCTGGCGAATTCTGGAAACAGATCTTTTTAACTCATCCTCATCATAAGAAGGATATTGATACTTATTGATGATGAGGGCGCCTTCCAGTAAATCTTTGTCTTCGGAGTTTTTCCAGTTCTTCAGTCGGTTGTAGACACCGTCATATTGAATACTGGAAATCAATTCCTCTAATCTCGATTGGAATAGCGGTCCAAAATCCTGAAGCTCCCAGTAATGTTCTAGTTGCGGAATGATCGATTCACCATAGTTTTTCAACTCATTCCTGACCTGAGTGTAGATATCCTCATCAGGATCTTCAATCAGGGTAATCAATGCGTTCACTTCGTTGCTGTACATGTAGGGTATTTGAGAATCCATAACTTGATACCCAAAACTACTTGTGTTGGTTACGCATATGAAGGCGTCATTCAAGGCTTTTTCACACGAGGTGTTTTAAAATCGCTCCAGGACAAGCCTGATAAGGCTTTCAATACTTGCTGACGGGTTCTTGTGAAATTCTTTTGTAGCCCTGTTCGCCAGAATGGCACAGATGGTAAGCGCCTCATGGCCAAGCATTGACGACAAGGCATAAATGCCGGCGCATTCCATTTCAAAATTCGTGATTTTCAATCCATTATGTCTAAACTGCGCATATTCGTCGATTCTTTTTTCCATCAACGATTGCAATCTGACTGATCTTCCCTGAGGTCCGTAGAAACCATTGGCCGTAGCCGTAATTCCTTGTATTGCATCGAATGCGATTCTATTTAGCAATGATTCAGATCCTTTTACAGTATAGAATCCATTTGAATCACGCAGCCACGAGTATTGATCCGCCAGAGACTTTTGCAATACCACTTCATCTGGTATTTGTGAGCATTCATATGAATAAGGAACTCCATCCAAGCCAAAAGCATAAGCAGAGGAAACAAAACTTCCGACAGGAATATCAGCATGCATGGCGCCACTGGTGCCAATTCGAACGATTTCAAGCGATTTCAACTGTTCTTTTGGACTACGGGTCGCAAAGTCAACATTCACGGCAGCATCCAGTTCATTGATCACGATATCGATATTGTCGACACCGATACCGGAGGAAACAACAGTGATCCTTTTCCCTTGAAAACTTCCAGTATGAATCACAAATTCTCTTCCCGAAATTCGGACTTCAACTTCATCAAAAAGATCAGAAATGACTGGTACGCGATCGGGATCACCAACGATGATGATTTTATCCGCGACGTGTTCTGGCTTCACGCCAAGGTGATAAACACTACCGTCTGACCTGAGAATCAATTCTGTTTCGGCAATCGCATTGCCTGAGTGTCTTACTTGTGCATTCATCAGCCGTTGAATTGAGAAAAGTGATGATTCAGGTGATTGTACATGAGCTGGGCCCATTCTGTAGCATTCATTTTACCAAAAAAAGAATGCGTTTTATCGCCGATTCCCTGTTCGCCACTTTGGTAAAACTTGTCGATATGGCCTTTTAACCGATTTTTTTCCACTTCAAACTTCCTCATATCGGTGATTTTAAAAGTAGGATCTGTCGGATCATTTTTGCTGTATACCGTTCCGTACACGTATTTCTTTTTCATCATACCACCAAAAAGATAGCCCATCAATCCTCTTTTGAGTTGACGATCGCCATTGGCTACTTCAAAAGCAGCCGAACAATGAGCCAACATTTGAGCAACGTCCATTTTTCCCCAATTCCTTTGGGATTGCGGAGTCAGTGCATTGAGTCGGCCAATCATTTCCTGATAAGCACCTTGCTGAAATAGATTATTCATAATATCAGTTAGCGGCTTGATTGATTGAATTGACGAGATATTTCGTTTGAATGATATTGATGTGGTGCATTTCGTGACCAAGAATAGCGAATCCAAGAGCGGCGACAGTCATGATCATGTTGTTGGCTGTACCGGCATTATTCAAAACTGAAGGATGAAAACCCGCGAATGTGGCAACTGTGCAAGTTCTGACAACAATAAATTCTTCGAGCAAACTTCTCCACTCCCTCGAATCAGCATGGCTGTTTTTTACATATTCACTGTCATCATATCCAGGAAATGCTTGTTTTTCGCCACGGGCAAATGCCAAAGCACGAAAAGCGAAAATTCTCTCGGTATCGATCAGGTGAACCATCATTTCTTTCAGATTCCATTTACCCTCGGCGTATCTGAAATTCACTTCAGAATCATTCAAGGTTGAAAGCAAATTCAGGGTTTCCTGCGTTTGTCTTTTGAAGCCATCGATGAGCGATGTATCCGGAACCAAATCCACATAACGATCCAACCAGGTTCCTGTAGCTGCGGGTTTATTAATCATCGGGCAAAACTAAGCGTGACTTTCATCAGAAGGAAAAGTGATTTGAATCAAAAAAATTATTTCGTTAAGGGAGGACAATTTTCCAAAAGGCGAAATAACTTTCGCACACGTTAAGCCCCCAACGAAACCAGAGTTCTTCAGTTTAAGAAGTTAAGTTTGCTGAATGATGAGTTTCCGTTGATCGTAAGGATAGGTATTACGTAAGTCTAATCTACAGACTTGGCATCTATGACCGTCCAACCGTGGCCTCGTTGTCGACACTGGCGCCCTAAGAAACGATCATTAACCGCGTGATCCCTATTGGGAAAACGCACAACACTTCACGTTATGCAAGTTTTTGATGAAAAACACATCCGCAACATTGTGCTTGTGGGCGGGGCGAAAAGCGGCAAGACGACCCTTGCCGAAACCATGTTATTCGAAGCGAAAGTCATCAACCGAAGAGGTTCGGTCGAACAAAAGAACACGGTGAGCGACTTTCATGAACTTGAACACGAGCGCGGAATTTCCGTGTATGCTACTCCATTGCACACGGAATGGCGCGATTACAAAATCAACATTATTGATACTCCGGGTCTCGATGATTTCATTGGAGAAATCATTGCTCCACTTCGTGTAGCAGATACTGCAGTAATGTTGTTCAACGCCCAACACGGTGTTGAAGTCGGAACAGAATTGGTTTGGCAACATGTGGACAGATATCGCAAGCCTGTCATTTTTGCCATCAATCAACTCGATCATCCAAAAGCAGATTTTGAGATGACGTATAACAGCATTCGGGATCATTTCGGTTCGAATGCCGTTTTGATGCAATACCCTTTGAATCCGGGTGAAGGATTCAATGCCATCATTGACCTACTTAAAATGGTGATGTATAAATATCCTGCTGATGGCGGTAAACCTGAAAAACTACCCATACCTGAAAACGAACTACAAACAGCAAACGAATTACATAATATTCTTGTTGAGAAAGCGGCAGAAAATGATGAGAGCCTGATGGAACTTTACTTTGAAAAAGGCAATCTCGATGAAGATGAATTGAAAAAAGGCCTTCACATTGGAATGCTTCATCACGAATTGTTTCCTGTGATGTGCATCTCTGCACTCAAAAACATGGGAAGCGGCCGCCTGATGGGCTTTATCGACAATGTCGCTCCTGGTTCCAATGAGTTAAAACCAGAAATTTCTGAAGATGGAACAGAAGTCAATTTTTCAGTGACCGGACCGGCCATCATTTTCGTTTATCGAACAGAACATGAAGCCAATTTGGGCAAATTGACCTATTTCAAAGTACTCAGTGGAGAACTGAAAAAAGGCATGCAGTTGAAGAACAGCAATACCCATACAGTTGAAACGATCAATCAATTGTATGTGATGGATGGCCACAATCGCAATCCTGTAGATGTTCTTAAAGCTGGTGATATCGGTGCAACACTCAAACTCAAGAATACCGACACCAATCATACCCTTCATGCATTGACCAGTGAGTTGAAAATCACACCTATCGACTTCCCGAAACCACGCATGACGGTTGTGATCAAAGCCAACAACAAAAAAGATGATGAAAGACTTGGAGAGGTACTGAAGAAAATTCACGAACAAGATCCAACCATTGAATATGAGCAAAGCCGCGAATTAAAACAGCTCCTCCTCCACTGTCAGGGCGAATTGCATTTGATTACGACCAAATGGACCATGGAGAAAGTGTATGGCATGGACATCAGTTTTGATAAACCAAAATCCCATACCGGGAAACCATTACAAGAGCCGCCAACGCTACCTATCGTCACAAAAAACAAAGTGGCGGTTCAGGGCAGTTTGGAGAAGTACACATGCGTATAGAACCGTGGTACGAAGGCATGCCTGAGCCAACCGGATTCAATATCAGGAATAAAGAAGTGGTTGAGCTCGATTGGGGTGGTAGTCTCGTGTTTTACAATTGTATTGTCGGAGGAGTTATTGATGCGCGATTCATTCCTTCGGTATTAAAAGGTATCATGCACAAGATGGAGCACGGACCGCTCACTGGCAGTTATGTTCGCGACATCCGTGTGATGCTTTACGATGGAAAAATGCATGACGTGGACAGCAATGATATTTCATTCCAGATTGCTGGACAGATGGCGTTCAAAGAAGCATTTCACAATGCACTGCCCAAACTTCTCGAACCAATACACGAACTTGTGGTGATGGCGCCAAACGAAGTAACAGGAGAAGTGATCAAGGATTTGCAACAACGACGGGCTATCATTTTAGGAATGGATAGCACTGGTCAGAACAGTCGCATCACGGCTCGAGTTCCTCTGGCAAATCTGCACAAGTACACTACAACACTCAGGTCTGTATCACAAGGCAAAGCATCATTCACATCCACTTTTGCTGAATATGCACCTGTGCCGCAGAATGTGCAGGATGAAGTGATAGCAGAACATAAACACCTGGAAGAAGTTGAATTAGCCTAACAAAACCAAACAATGAGGGCTGCCAGAAATGGCAGCCTTTTTTTATTTCTTTTGATGGCCATTGATAATCCTGCCATCCTGCATCTCAATGATCCTGTCGGTTCTTGATGCGAAGTCATTGTCGTGAGTAACGATCAACATGGTTTGTTTAAAGTCGTGGGCCAGTTTACTTAATAAGTCAAAGACAAGATCACTATTGTATTTATCCAAATTTCCGGTAGGCTCATCTCCCATGATGATGGCTGGATCATTGATGATTGCTCGCGCAATGGCAATGCGTTGCTTTTGTCCACCACTCAGCTGCCCAG
>JADKIZ010000026.1 GCA_016722445.1 Flavobacteriales bacterium
GTCGTGGTGGAACGCGCGTGTTAGGAAACATTGCAGCTCTTTATTAAGTCGTAAATGAATTTTTGCGGGGATTTTCATGATTAGATGAAATTATTTATGATCAAATAGATCAAATTTCAGAAATGAAAATGTTTGCTTGAAATGCTTGTCCACACTCCATATTGGCAACTTATATTCTAATGCAGTTTGGACAATCATTAAATCCGGCAATCCAACTCCATTAACACCGTGTTTCAAACATTGAGTTTGAAGACCTACAAGTCCTTCCCTATTAACCGAATACGGGCAGACATTCAAGGGCACATTTTCTCAATTAGAACCTTTTTGCGTACAAATTCATTGCAGGCAGCAATTCAAGAATTACATCGTTTATTACGACGCGCTCGTCTTCAAATAATTGGGCTAAAATTTGCATTTTCATTGTCACGAAAATAATTGACCCAAATAGTTGTATCGACTAATACTTGTTTTCTTTATCAAACCCGACCTCTTAAAACATCAAGATCAATTTTCAAATCCAATTTGCCGCCAAAATCAAGTATTCCTTTTGACTTCGTTTTATTGATATAGTCCGCGAGCACCTTATGAATAACACTGGTCTTGGTCTTTTCACCACTCAATTTCATGGCTTCTTCGAGCAGATTTTCGTTCAAATCAAGTGTTGTTCTCATTAGATCCTCCATGCATACATGCACTACATAATATATGCACAAGCAAGAAGAAGCGCAAGAAATATTTTACATCAAATTCCAACAGCATAAATTTAAATTTCGTTATTGCATTGAATCAAATCATATTGCAGCTAAAATTAAACCGGCAATCAAACATTTCTTGGCAAAGAAAATCGCTATTTTGATTATATAATTTGAACATTTTCGGTGTTTTCAAATGTTCAAAACTTGAGAATCCCCAACCAGGGAAACCGCTATTTCATTGGTGAATGAATTTGTTGCTCATTTTTGTTCCCGCGCCGGAGGCGTCTTCCTAACGCCGCCTGTTCACCGCGCCGCGGTGAAACGGCAAATACAAAGCGACCGCGGTCGTGGTGGAACGGCCGTGTTAGGTAGGGTCTGTGGTCACGTTGGCAGTCGTTGATTGGAGATTTCATGAAATTTCGAATTAGTGTTTAGGAAATAACATTATTATAATCCAAGTATTTTTTGGAAAATACTTTTTTCTTTCACATAGAAGGGATTAGATTCATTTAGAAAATAGCTACCAAATCCGGATGAATTAGATATATGACAAATATCAACAGGTGGCTCCGGGATATGGGTGTTTGTAATTATAGCACCAACTTTTCCACAAATTGATTTGTAATTGCTTGAAGCATCTATTCCGATGATAGTATGTGGCTTTTCATCACTTTTGGGATTGAAGTAAATAGCAATCCATGCTCGTTTAACTTCTTTGTGTTGCTTAAAAAGGCGCGTTAGTGCTTCTACGAGTTGTTTTGGGTATTCGGAAGGGGGGCCAATTTTAATTTCTGTCGTTTCTTGTATGACAAGTTCATTCGGTTTAAATATTGATCTCTCGGCAAGCGAACGAATTTCTTCTACTGAAAAGAGCTTCCCATATTGCGAACCTGGATTTAGAACAACATTCGCACCTGAGATACATTGAAAAAGATCAACAGCATTCAATGCAATATATCCTACTTCCTCAGTAAGATTTTTCTTCAGCTTTTCAAGCGAACTGAATATCGGCAGATAATCGGTTTGATTAATTAAAATAGGACGAATGCGTAATTTGTATCCTGTTTGAAGAGTTCGCTTCCCATGCTCAGCAGGGATTTCACCTTCTTGAATTACATAAACTTGAGATTGCATTAAAACTTCGTAAAATCTTGGTATTTCTTCAGGGAAATTCTGTGCATTTATCAATGCTTCTTCAAGTTTATTTACGAGTTCCAATTGCATTCCTTGAGTTTTAGGGGTTTTTGATTGGAACGTCGGTTAATGAAAATCCATTAATTAACCGCGTGCAGATGTAGCTATTACACCAATTTAAAGCAACGCGATCAAAATTGCTGCTATTTAACATGATTGTGTCATCGTTTTTGGCTCGGTTGCTGATATTTCAACGGCACAAAATTGTTGGCCGCGCCGCAGGCGTCTACCTAACGCTCGCTGTTCACCTTGTTTGGCGTTAGCCAAATCAAGGTGGAACGCGATGTTAGGCAGGGTGGCTCAAGATGGCATTCGTTCATGGTTCACCTATCTGATAAATACATGGTCGGTGTTTGACAAGGTTCCAAACTTGAGAATCCCCGACCAGGGAAGATGCTAAAACACGGGCTAATGAAATTGCGTTTTGCTTGTTCATTATTCACCGAATCTATTCTGCTATTCTTTGACGTTCGAGGATTTTAGGTGGAATATTGGTGTACAAAGGATTAAGGGCCATTAACACGAACAGTACAACGATCTCCAATTACCCTGTCCATTGATACAAATTCGGTTTTAGCATTATACAATGCTATGAAAACCATGCATTCAGTTTTGTTCATATAATGCTTACTAAGCATAATCCGCAATCCATCGTCTCTTTTTGATTTTAAGCAATATACGTTGCTTTGTGCCCCGATATTGCTCACAGGCTTTTGATATTCATTCAGCAATCGGCATTCATATTCGGTTGCCTCGAACAATTGCCAAATAGCTGCAATTGAATCAAATTGTTTGTGAAATTCAGGAATATTTAATTCCATTAGGATGCTATCCAGATCGCGGATATCGGATTCAGAAATGGGTCGTGATTCATGTTTGCAAGAGTATATTACGAATGCGAAAATGCAAACAATGAAAATCAATAATGCTGATGTATATTTCATTATTCTTTCCTGAATATTCGACAATTAAAAATATATTTCCAACCTTGTCGGTGTTTGACAAGGTTCCAAACTTGGGGTTCCCTGACCAGGGAAACTGCTGATCTGCAGCTGATCTGTTGCTGAATGTTGCTCATCTGCAGCTGATCCCCCCGGGAGGTGTGCCTAACGCCTTTGTTCACCGCGCCGCGGTGAAACGGCAACACAAAGCGACCGCGGTCGTGGTGGAACAAGACCGTTAGGCACCATAGATCACAACGGCAATCGTTGTTGATCACCTATCTTAAAACAAAGCAGGTGACAACGGCTTTGTGTTTATGACCACCTATCTCCAAGACAAAGCAGGTAACAACGGCCTGCGGTTTCAAGCATCTACTTTCATGAATTCTGATTTGAGTTTTTCTGCATTATCGAAAACAATGCAGGCCCAACGAAGAAAGACTTCCCAATAAAATATAGCCCAAACGAAACCAATAAACTATCGTACTTCCCCTCAATAACCATAGGCGTCAATATTGCAACCCCGGCAGCAAAGCAGAAAAACGATGCCAAATATGGCGCGAACTTAATTACAGATTTATTCTCCATGGCAACCATCCTTTTCAATGAAAGCGATAGAATCCTAGATCAAATGCGGAGCAACATTGGAATACGTAACATACGATCAAAACTGGCAGCCCATAGGCTCAATATTGGTTTTTCCATCAAAACATGTCGTTGACGGAGCAACTCACTAAGGGGGTCAACTATAAAACAAAGCAGGTCAGTCGGCCGGAGGCCGTCAAACAAAGCAGGTCAGATGTTTCTTCAAAACACGTCGTTGACGGAGCAACTCACAAAGGGGGTCAACTATAAAACAAAGCAGATCAGCCGGCCGAAGGCCGTCAAACAAAGCAGGTCGGAGGCTGCTTTGTTGCTCCCAGTTCACAAAGGGGATCCCCCGCCGGAGGGGTGTGCATAACGCTCCATATTCACCGCGTCGCGGGGAATCGGCAAAACAACGAGCCCGCGATCGTGGTGGAATTGGCGTGTTAGGGACGATCAGTGGTAACATTGGCAGTCGTTCCATCAGATCAAATTAATGCTGGATTGAATATTTGTTTTGTTGTTAATTCAATATTATATTCAAATGTTTTCAATGCCTTTCGTTAAGGACTATCTGTGGTAACGACTGCAGTTGTTGTAATATTATTTTCAACATCGTTTTCATGAGAATAAATTGAGTTGTTGAGATATTTAATTCGAAATGCAAGCGAATAACATATAGTGCCATTCCTTGCCGCGTCATTCATCTAAGACGCCGTTTAGTAATTGTGTTAGTGTAGAGAATTCGAAATCCTGGCCGAAATTTTTCTTGATTGGTGTTCTATTAATTAATATCGAGTATTTGTATCCGGCATTTTTTGCTCCAATAATATCTTTCTCTTCATTGCCAACATAGATGATTTCGTCTTTTGAAACATCTAACTTGTTCGCCAGAAAAATAAACCCTCTAGGGTTAGGCTTTCTATAGCCAACCTCAGCAGAGGTAATGATACTATCAACTTTTTCATTGAAAATTTGAATATCATAACGAACATATTTTGCGGGCATCCCATATGCAACATCGGTGAGCACACCAATTTTTAGATCCCGAAATTTTATTTGATTTAGAACATCAATTGTATCCTGAAACACGACGCTTTTTTGTTGAAAAAATCCGAAGAACGAGTCAAGCAATAAATCTTTTTCCACCTCGTCGCAATTAATTCTCATTGCGATTTCGTTAAAAATCTTTGCAGCCGGGTACTCAACATCCCTTGGATTCACCCTTGTGTTGTATTGTAGCAAAACAGATTCACATATCTTGTAGATGTCGTTTGTGTATTTACGGTTGATATTATCAAATCCGATTTTCAAAGCGTCATCATAATATGAGGACCAGTTTAACGGCACTCCTTCATATTCAATCAGAGTATCGCCGAGATCAAATCCCACGGCCTTAATCATTATGATGAAACCATTGAGTATGTTCGATAGAAATATTGAAGCAATTTCGGTGTTTGACTAGGTTGAAAACTTGATATTCCCCAACCAGGGAAACTGCTATCACACGGGCTAATGAAATTGCGTTAATTGGCCGAAGGCCGTTGTTATTACATCGAAGAATTGTGTTCAAATTCATATTTAACATGATATAAGATTTTTTGTTCTCGCCCGAAGGGCGTTAATTACATCGGAATAAAATTGTTGGCCGCGCCGCAGGCGTCTACCTAACGCTCCATATTCACCGCGTCGCGGGGAATCGGCAAAACAACGAGCCCGCGATCGTGGTGGAATTGGCGTGTTAGGGACGATCAGTGGTAACATCGGCAGTCGTTCCAATGCATCAATCTATTGTTCATATGATTTTTCATGTGGTTATTGTCACACTACTCCGTTAGGCATGATAAATCAAACCGGCAGTCGTTCAATCTAGTTACACGGGCTAATGAAATTGCGTTCTGCAGCTGATTCATTATTCACCTATCTTTAGTGACTAGTGGATTTTGTATTTCACAAATGAATCCACTGAGATTAGACCGGTTCTGCGAAGAGTATCTAAGTTTCCCTCGCTAAGTCGAAAAAGAATTACGCCGGTATCACTAATTACAGCTGGTTTAAGACTGTCTTGAGGATGTCTTTGCATACGTTCAGCGCTATAGATTACGTATTTCCATAATGTATCAGAACTAATTTTTGATCTGATTACTGGTGGGCCTACAAAAACGCTATCGTTTTCATACTCTGCACCAGCAGCGATACCTCCAGCCAGAAGAGTTGAATAAGTTAGCTTCATCAATTTGTTTTGATTAATTAATAGCATTCCCCACAAATCATCACCTTCAAGTACAAATACCATTTGCTTCGCGCCATGATAAGAGTTGAATTTTGAAATTGGCAAAACTCGTACGAATTTTTCAATATATCCGGAATCAGATCCCAATTCTTTAGCAAGAATACCAAGCAGTTTTCGCTTCTCGTTAATAGGAAGATCAGTTAAAATTTCCCCATTTACAAGCGTATCGTTAAAGCCATGCTCATCGATTCGAAACATTTTCTCATCAAATGATGAGTGAAAACTGGCGTAAGGAAATAAAGAATCAGAAATGCCAGCAACTAATTCAAATTGAACTTTCGTAGAATCTGACTCTGGAACGCTATGATTGCGGCCATTGTTGCAGCCAACAACAAACAATTGAAATGCAAAAACCAATATGGATAAAGCCAATTTATTCATTATTTACCTACTCGGTGTTTAACAAGGTTCCTAGTTTGAGACTCCCCAACCAGGGAAGACGCTGAAACGCGGGCTAATGAAATTGCGTTCATGCGTTTGCAGCTATTTCAACGGCACAAAATTGTTGGCCGCGCCGCAGGCGTCTCCCTAACGGTCGCTGTTCACCATGTCCCGGACATGGAGAACACAACAAACCGGGATCATGGTGGAACGCGGTTGTTAGGTAGGTTAATTCTGAGGTCACGCTGGCAGTCGTTCCATCATATCAAATTATTGCTCATATAAATTTCCATGTTGTTATTTTGCAGCTTGTTGCTCATTTTTAATTTAATTGAAATGCTTTTTATATAAATGCAACAATTGTCGCATTGGAGTTGGCTCTATTTTTGTTAGGAGAATATGATTCCTTCGAAACTGAAATGATCCGGATAGCGCAACAATCCCGAAAATAAAAGCAACGAAGTAATCCCACTTCGTTTCGGGGTCAGCTACGATTACATCAGGAAATATTTCAAAATATCGAAAAGGAATAATTTGACCGATTTTTGAATTGGTGTAAAATTCAGGAGTTACATCAGTTTCAAATGAAACAGGCAAATCAACAGAAAGCGGGTATTCAAGTTTAAGCCTATACCAAGAATTTTTTCCATGAAATTCAGATTTATCCACAATTCGGGCATTTGCTGATTCGCCATTTTCCCAGCATACACTCGTGTACACGAAATTCCCGACACCAATAGAAACAAATAATAGACCAAGAATTAACAGGATAATGAATCCAATATTGTATTGCATTGGCTTGTCAATTTTGACTGGCTTAGGAGGCCAATCAAAGAGTAAATTGCGAGGAATATTCATATCGGCGTTTTCATCCTTATCAGCGTTAAAAATGGTTTAAATCTTTATCTGACCCAACCATGGAAGCTGCTATCACACGGGCTAATGAAATTGCGTTCATTGGCCGAAGGCCGTATTTATCACATCGTAGAATTGCGTTCAAATTCATATTTAACATGATATAAGATTTTTTGTTCTCGCCCGAAGGGCGTTAATTACATCGGAATAAAATTGTTGGCCGCGCCGCAGGCGTCTACCTAACGCCGCCTGTTCACCTAGGCGCGCTAATCGGCAACTTAACCAGGCGCGATCTGGGTGAAACGGCCGTGTTAGGGACCTTACCGTGGTCACGTTGGCAGTCGTTCCATAAATTCAAAATAGCGTTCAAGCATTATTTTGGCTGTTCATGTAGCTAATTATTTTTGAACCGGCATCAAACATCTATTCACCTATCTATTCGTTGTTTGATGTTTTCGGCTCAGTGGGGTAGTCAAATCTTTTCAAAGCTATTCGTTAGGGACGGTACAGTGGTCATGTTGGCAGTCGTTCCATTTGTTAATAATTTGATCCGAAATACTGAATGGGTATCAAAGCGTTGTCATCTCCAATTCGTTTAAATCTACGCACAACGGAATCTGAATACGTCAGTGTTAGTTTTGGTACTAGCATTTCACGAGTAAATATTTTATATGTGTTGGGAATATTTAGGCTGAAGGAAGTTTCAGGCTCCCAAAAGGAAAGGGTGTAATAGCTATCGAGTCCAGACCATCGAGAATACAGATTAGAAAAGCTCAACTGGCTGTCATTTACAGAAAAACTTCCTTTTCTTGAGAAAAACATGAAATATTTAATGTCCGGATTTTTATTTTGAGTTATTATGTATTCGGAATCAGCTAAAACTTGGATTCCAGTGTATTGAAAAGTGCCATCCTTGTGAAAGCGATAATATGCACGCGGATTTGAATTTGTATTGCCGGAGATGATATTTGTATCAATCCCTTCATATAGACCAAATAAAATTGGATCTGATGATTCAGGTTTATCAGTTGAAGATATCGTCGAAGTTAGGCAACCAGACAGAAATAATAAGACAATTGGAGAGATGCGACGTAACATAGGTTTCCTTGCGATGCGGTTTAGGTTGGGATTTGTGGTTTCATGAAATATTACACGGGTTGAACATTTTTCGTTATTTGTGGTCATACCGGATTTTGCTTGTTGTTCATAGTTCACGAAGCAAAATCCCGCCCGGAGGGTCTCCCTAACGCTCCCTGTTCACCGCGCCGCGGTGAAACGGCAAACACAAAGCGACCGCGGTCGTGGTGGAACGGGTTTGTTAGGAACCATTTGTGGTCAAGTTGGCAGTCGTTCCATTTCATTAAATTATTGTTCAAGGAGTTTTTCATGTTACTACTCCGAATCATTTTTGACATAACAGATTAATTCGGGATGCATTTGACACCATATAGTCGTTGCATTTATAAGCCGCTGATGAGCTACATCAAGATCATAATCGCGTGGTTCGTCACGTACATATGCCTCAATTTCTATTATATCAGATTGGATTTCTTTAGAAATTGAAGTATCAAAGGTTCCATCCATTAAGCGTGACTTAAGGAAATCCATGGATTTTTGAAATTCAACACCCCAATTTGCATATGCATTTGCGTAATAATCATGAGACAAGCGCCCAATCGAACGAATCAACTCACCTTGGATTGTTTCTGCTGACCCAATTTTGGGCACCAGTTTATCCCAAAGCTGATCAAATGTATCAAAAGAATTTATCCGATTCTGTTCAGAATCAGATTCGTTTTCTTCGAGCTCATCACTTGACAAAGATTGATTATGCGGCTTTCGATTAAATACAAATATCAAAATTGCAATTGAAGCGGCAACAATTAGAAAAGACAAGATAGTTTGAAGCATCAGAACTCCATTGCATGCATATTTAAATATTTTCGGTGTTTGCCAACATTCATAGACATAACACCCCAACCAGGGAAGCTGCTATCACACGGGCAATTGAAATTGCGTTAATTGGCCGAAGGCCGTTGTTATTACATCGAAGAATTGTGTTCAAATTCATATTTAACATGATATAAGATTTTTTGTTCACGCCCGAAGGGCGTTAATTACATCGGAATAAAATTGTTGGCCGCGCCGCAGGCGTCTACCTAACGCACCCTGTTCACCGCGCCGCGGTGAAACGGCAAACACAAAGCGACCGCGGTCGTGGTGGAACGGGCGTGTTAGGAACGGTCTGTGGTCACGTTGGCAGTCGTTCAATTGCATCAATTTATTGTTTAAGTGGTTTTTTGTGTTGTTGATCATTCAGTATTCTTTATTAAAGAATTCCTACAGGCTACTTATAGCGTGATTTTTATGAAATCAAATCGACCAACTTCAATATTTACATCGAGCGTATCGCCAACTTTTACGCACTCGAATACCCTTTTGGGAACTTGGAGATCAAAAGTATCAAATTTCGTTGGTATTTTACAGAATCCACCTTGGTTGAAATTCTTTCGCTTCGATTTCTTGATTCCTTTTTCAAGAATTGGAGCTTTGACGTTGTAGCAATGCGTTACTCGTGATTGATTATAGTACATAACAAAAGCGGCTACCAAAAAAGCAGGAACCGAAACTATCATCAATGATGTTCTAGGGTGTTTTGTTATTTCAAATTTAAATAGCAGCAACAGAAGTATACTTGATGTCAAAATTGCAACGAGTATTGATGTTGCAATGAACAACAGAACCCGATTAGGGTTAACAAATAGATCAGAGAATAAAAGCATTACAAATACTGAAGACCAACTACCTACAACGGCAAAGGCAACTATATAATCTCTAATTTTAGCTAAATAATTCATAAATACCTTGAATTGCTTAAACGATTTCGGTGTATACCAACGATTTCATTTATAGCTTCTTCAACCAGGGAAGCCGCTATTTCATTGGCAGGCAAATGTGCTGAAACACGGGCTAATGAAATTGCGTTCATTTGTTTGCAGCTATTTCAACGGCACAAAATTGTTGGCCGCGCCGCAGGCGTCTTCCTAACGCCCCATATTCATGTTGTCGCGCACATCGGCAATCAAAACAGGCGCGATCAACATGGAATTGGGGTGTTAGGTAGGATTCCGTGGCCAAGTTGGCAGTTGTTCTATTACAATGATATAGTGTTTGTGAATAAGTTTGCATGTTGTTATTCGTTGCTTGTTGCTAATATATCCAACAATTTGTAGATTTCATTGTTTATGAGTATCATATTTTCATCAATGATATTATCAGGATCAAATGAGTAGAATTCATTTGGAGGAATATTCAAGCGCCGAAGGTTGCAAATCACATAGTATAGCGTTCTCCATCGGTTGCGAGTTTTTAACTCACCAATCAAATCTCCTAATTTCTTGTTCCGTTTGGGCGGAGCCGATTCCAAATAACCAAGGAGTATGGACTCCCATTTATCATCAATTGGCTCAGTAATCAGGTAGTTATACAAAAACTCTTCAATTAGATCAGCCTGATTTGCGTCAATGTTTCGAAACCGGCCATCTTTTCGTCCAGATCGAACAAATTGATATAATGCTGATGTCAGGTCCATTAAGTGATATTGAAATGCCAATTTTGATGATGTTGTTTTTATGATTGAAATTGATTTTTTCGGGTCAATTATGTATTCTAGCATTTTTCGAGTTGAATATTTTCCCCAAGCATCAGCATCAGGAATAAGATCAGCTGATTCAATAATTTCAAATTCCATGTCAACTTCGGATTTCGCCCAGTTTATAAATGTTTGATAATGCGGCTTAGTAAATTCAAATAGTTTCCACTGTGAATTACCGCTCATTCCAGAGTCCGTAAAGCCTTTTTCAAAAAATCCTTTAAGGATTTCATATGGTGGAATAATTCGGTTCATAAGAATTCTAGTCGACAAAATTGTATTGCTTGTAATAAATTCAAGCAGCGATTGATTTATGAAATCAAAATCACTTGGTTCATCACGCCAACCGTGAGCAGCCAAAATTTTTAGATCATCATTCATTGTTCGTATACCCCGCGGAGCGTGTACCTAACGACGCCTGTTCACTCGCCGCGGGTGAAACCAAATACAAAGCGACCGCGGTCGTGGTGGAACGGCCGTGTTAGGTAGAATTTGTTCATAAGTTTATAATTCAAATATGAACTTCTTTTTAAGTCGGCATTGAACTTTGCATCCGGATTTCAGAAATGGTTTAAATGTTGATGCATTTATTGCTGAAATAACAGAGTTGTCAAAGCTGATTCCGCCGGATCGAATTATGGTAACATCTATAACTTTCCCGTGTTTGCTTAGGTTTATTGATGCTTCAACAATTGCTTTATGCCCTTTCGCGAACTCTTGGTCGGGATAAATTGGTGCAATTGAATTTTTAATCTGATCAGCATAATTAGCTTCAACAAATGTCGAATCAACAGAATCGCACGAAGAAGCATTCTTCATGCTGTCAAGTGATTTTGATTGCGGATCTTGGTCATTACCTTTTTTCGTTTCTGAAATTTGCGTGAACCATTCCAAATATTCAGATTCGAGTCCTGTATTTTTCTCCCGTAGAAGGGTGCCAAATGTATCTCTATCATGAGGTGATAATTCGATGCCATTAACAATGATCCTGTTAATTAATGCTATATAGCGGCATCCACCGTCTACTGGTAGTTCGCGAAATAGCACTTTAAAAGTATTGGTTTTCTCCATAACTTCGTCATGTGTTTGAAAAGTAAGCAGTAATTGGTTTACTTCTAGAATCTTCCAATTGACATTCGTTGGAGATTTAAAACATTTTAAAAATTCCTTCGCAGGAATCCCCAAGAAAACAGGCCATTTTCCAGTATCAAAACGAACTTCCCGTTCCAAGATTTCATCAATTTTCGGATCAGAATAGCCTATTTTTGCCAGTATCAGTAAGGTCAAAACAAATTTCATTAAATCATCCTTTCGAATAGCGTGTTTTGGGTGTGAAAATTTTAAAGCACGTTATCATTGCGAGTATTTCGTGATTGCATTTTCAATCAGATCTAATTCAGCACCTGGTAGACTGGATATTGATTTCATAATCGGAATTAACAAGTCGGCTTCAACAATAAACCAAACAGGGTGATTAAAAAGTTTAGGGTAACCTGGGTTAGATGAATTGTCCCCTCCGGTCCATCTCATGCCGAGCACGGTTTCCTTGTTGTCCCAACAGCCAACGGCAATACCAAATTCATTATGCTCGTAAATTATATGTTCAACTTTGAATTTCGAGTGGTTTACATCTTCTAGCTTCATATTACATCCTTTCAAATTGTGATGGAGACAAGATATTCCGAATCCGGATTGATGGAATATTCATTGGGTTGAAATCGATTAATATTGAAATAGGATGGGTTGAGGTAATCAATTTCATTGTGGCTCCATCAATTTAATAAGATCAAATTTTGTGGTCACAACAAAATCCCCCGCCGGAGGCGTGTACCTAACGGACCCTGTTCACCGCGCCGCGGTGAAACGGCAAACAACAACGGACCGCGGTCGTGGTGGAACGGGGGTGTTAGGGACGGTCGGTGGTCACGTTGGCAGTCGTCGAATATTTTGAATTTTTGAGTTATATTTGTCATGATTATTGGTGAAAAGATTAATTGAAATCTTTTGGATTGAAATCATACGTATTGCTTGCCCATCGAGAGTAAATCCCAATATTCAATCCTTCGCCTATCGAAATTCTAACACCGTCAGCATGGCGGATTATTTCATTCGAATTATAGGCAGTTTGAGCGACAAATTTCGCAAAATCTGGTTCACTCAAGTTTGTTTTAGCATTAAGAATACGGATATAATATGATCGAATAATCTTGGTGTCCGACCCAGTATTAAATGTAGTTGTTTGATCATTTACAACTATTGAATTAGTCTTTGAAACAACTTGTAGAGCATCGTAAGTTTTTAGTTGAGGCTCAAGTTTGGAATGAGCAAATAACGAGCCTGTAATAACGATTACACTAAATGCGGCGACAACATAGTAATCAAGTGATTTTGGAGCATTTAGTTCAACTTCAGAATCAGAAATATTATGAACAACAGTATTACAAATTATATCGGGTATGGTTTGTTTGAATTTCCCGTTGAAGATTGAGAAATACAAATTTGCACCGACAAAAATCGTAAACACATTTCCAAATAACATGTACAGGATGGAAATAGGAGAGATAAAGTCGACCAATAAATCTTGAGCAAAAAATGGGATGGCATATAGATTAAATCTAAGAAATGATTTCTGAACAGATAAGCAATTTCCATCGTTGGATTGAACTTTGATCTTGAATATGTGCTTGCCAACCGTTTGTCCATTCAGTATTCTGCTGTTTAATAAAGTGAAATAACTGGCTGCAATCATGTATCCAATTATAACTGATGCGGAACCTAATCGAATAAGCTGAACATCATACAGCTCTCCAATGAACATGCCAATCAAATAAACAATTAAGACATCTATAGAAAATGCTAGAAAGCGCTTCCATAATTTTGGTGCTTTTATCGGATTATTATTTATCATTGTCTGAGAATATCCTTCTGTTCTGATTATTGGTTGTTAGAAACGGTAATCCGGATTTAAATTAAAATCCAGACTTTGTGGTCGCAACAATTATCACGCGGGCTAATGAAATTGCGTTCATTTGTTTGCTGCTATTCCCATGGCACAAAATTGTTGGCCGCGCCGCAGGCGTCTTCCTAACGGACCCTGTTCACCGCGCCGCGGTGAAACGGCAAACACAAAGCGACCGCGGTCGTGGTGGAACGGGGGTGTTAGGGATGATCTGCTGCTTATCACAGGTTGATCAAACAAATTTTGTGTTGTTATCACAAAACTCCGTTAGAGGTAATGGAAGTTTTATTGATCAATAAATCCGTGATACATTCCAACATTGACTACTGCATCGACAAACCGCTTTGCCATTGCTCGATTCATGATTATCATTTTTCCATCAACTGTAATGTATATGCTATCCTCTTCATAAAACGAGGATCGCCCAATTTCTAAATTTACCGATTCCTTTTTGCCTTGATCATGAATCACCTCATTGAAGTATTCTGTCGTTGCCATTTTTCTTTCCTTTCTTACATTATTCACGTGGGTTGATGGATTGGTATTTTCACGCATCAAATTTGAAGCACACAAACATTCATTTGCCAAATACGAATTCTTTTACATCTGAATAGGTTGTATACCGCCTCATATCTTGGCGAACCAAGTTCGAATATAGAGTAAGCATTTTTGTACGAAATGCTCCTTTTCTGCAATGCTTTACATAGCATTCCATGTTGTTTTTGTGTATTCTTGCTTGCTCAAGCGCGCCAGAAATTTGTGAGTTAAAATATGAAATCTCTTTTTTGTTATTGTTGCGCAAGCACAAATCAAAATCATAACTATGGGGACAGTTAATATAGTCGTTACCAAAGAAATATAGAAAATTTGACTCTTCAAAAATCGAAGTCAGAATATTCTCTGTGCGACGAAACTCTTTGTCATCAAGAGAGTTTAAGTGGTTGATGATATCCTCTTCGATCATTAAATCTGAGTGAATCGATTTTCGAATATTCCGATAAAGTGTCGTTACCATTTCTTTTTGTTCATCAAGAGGGTTGTTTGAGTTTAACTCAACTAATTCTGCCAACGCTTCGCCAAGATAAATCCTTTTCTTAAAATTCATTTGCTTAAGCATACTGGAATTTTCAATATCAGCCGGAGTTGCAATATCAGGGTTTTGGACCAGATTGATTCCTGCACTTGCAAAAGATCTTGCTACAAGTCTTGAACAAAATTCCAGATTTTGATCAACTACAATGTTCGCTGCACTACCAATTGCACCCTTAACTGAATAAATTACTCCGTACCGAGATCGTGCAAAAGTTGTGATTGTTCTGATTTCATCGTGTGTAAGCGGTCGAATAAACCTAAAAATATTAAAATCGCAATCCTCAGTCCAGCTCAATCTCAGCAAGTTATTCGTATGCACGCCATCAGCATCGGCCTCTATAATTGATTGGCTGGAGAGACATAGAATTGCATGGGAATAATTGCCATTGGTTGCTTTTCGAATGGTTTTCGATTGTGCAAAAGAGTAGTAATCCTTCATTGTTCCATTGCGTATCAAACTGTATTTCGTCAAAATAATGTCGCATGGCAAAATTTCTTTGTCGTTCAGCGAAAATAGACAATCAATTTTTGTTGCTTTTGTGTTTGGCTTCATGGGTTTCTGCTTCGCGTTTCGTTAATACATATTATTGTCATATATAACTGTTGACCTGAGAAAAGAGTCAATGTTTGCTTTGTTTTTGATTCGGTAATTAAATTCATTAAATGATATATGATTGTTAGCATGAATAAGATCCCGCCCGGAGGGTCTCCCTAACGCCTTTGTTCACCGCGCCGCGGTGAAACGGCAACACAAAGCGACCGCGGTCGTGGTGGAACAAGACCGTTAGGCACCATAGATCACAACGGCAGTCGTTGTTGATCACCTATCTTCAAACAAAGCAGGTGACAACGACTCTGTGTTTATGACCACCTAACTTGAGACCCCATAACCAGGGACGCCGCTAAAGCACTGGCTAATAAAATAGCGTTTTTGCTAGCTAGGCAATATGGATCAGTAGGTGGGCTGAAAGACACGAATAAACCCAGAACTAGCTAATAAGTGTGAATCAATCTTATCAAGATTAACATCAATTACATACAACCCAGGGGAGCGCTTTTCATACCAAATATTCCTGCAAACGAGCCGGTTGATTGAGGTTCCGCTCCATCCATTTATTCCGTATTCCGATAAGTACGCATCTAAATATAGTCCAGACCAAGAGGTTAGCATAGTTTTCACTTTCCATTTACATAATGCCGAGTCAGAGAGTGACTTCTCCCAAAACATTGAGTCTATTTTAGGGTCGGAATTGGAAGAATACGCACAAAGATCCACTTGCAAAATAGATGTCGTAAGCAATGCGAACTTGATTTTCGCAATTGCGCCCGGGGTTTTAATAGAGACAAATTGACTTTTTGGAAGAAGATACATCTGTCTGACAATTATTACCCCAACTAATAACAGAGCCGATGCCCCGCATATTTGAACTCGTTTGAGAAATGACAACTTTCTGCAAGAAAGGAAGAGCAATGGCGTCGCGGCCAAAAGAAATATAGCAATCAAGATATTTACCAACATGTAATCAGTCATACTTTTCGCAATCCATTTCGCATCTTACATAAGCGTTTTCTGATGTCGAACAAATGTGACGACTTATTCGCATTTGATAATACCCCAAGCTTGAGACCCCCTAACCAGGGAATTCGCTGAACCGCAGATTAATGAAATTGCATTTCGTGTTATCATTATTCACCTATCTATTTGCAGCTGAAGGAGCCTCGACCGAATTCTTAAAAGAATTGACTCTCCCAAAATACAACCAAAACTGACCTTGCGTTCAAAATATGTCGTTGACGGAGCGATTCACAAAGGGGGTCAACTATTCAGCAAAGCAGGTCAGTCGGCCGAAGGCCGTCAAACAAAGCAGGTCAGTTCTTCTTTAAAACACGTCGTTGACGAAGCGGCTCACCAAGGGGGTCAACTATTCAACAAAGCAGGTCAGTCGGCCGAAGGCCGTCCAGCAAAGCAGGTCGGTACGGCCGTAGGCCGTTCAAACAAAGCAGGTCGGAGGCTGCTTTGTTGCTCCCAGTTCACAAAGGGGATCCCCCGCCGGAGGCGTGTGCATAACGCCGCCTGTTCACCTAGGCGCGCTAATCGGCATTCCAACCAGGCGCGATCTGGGTGAAACGGCCGTGTTAGGTAGGATCCCGTGGTCAAGTTGGCAGTCGTTTCATATTTTGAAAATAGTGTTCACGAATATTTTATTGTTGTTCGTTTTGTTATTTGATTCAAAAAAATATTCAAAGCAATTTATTAGAGCGTAAATCACAAATATTCGTGATTGTATTCTCCAAAATTATTACAGGTTCAATTTGCATAATTATTCCATGTAGACTTTTCAACAACTTCACTGAAAGATTTATTTGCTGTCAAATATATCAGCTGGTCATTTCCTATATTCTTGATTCCGTGAATTGAATTTCCTTGGATGTATATGGCGTCACCAGTTTTGACAGTACTTGATTCGTTCTCAATTGTCATTGAACCAATTCCTGATATTATATAATAGCATTGATGTTCTTGGTGCTTGTGTAAACTTTGCTCACCTTCAGGTTCAACATGAGTAATTTGAATAGATATCTCATCACAACCAGTGTTAGTTTTACCAAGCAATAACGCCGTGCGTAATTTGTGGTAAATCCCATTGGGAGCGGTTTTTGAATTTGTGATTATCATTGATTAACCTATTTGTTCAAATCTATTTGGTGTTTGACAGAATTCCAAGCTTGAGATTTCCCAACCAGTGAAACCGCTATATTATTCACGCGAGCGAATGAAAATGCGTTATTTGTGGCCACACCGGATTTTTGTTTGTTGTTCATAGCTAATAGTTCACGAAGCAAGATTCGCCGCGAAGCGTGTACCTAACAGTATATTAAGATCAAATTTCATGATATGATTGATGTTCTTTCCATATAAAATTCAGGAACTCCAAGAGAAACAAATCCAATCGATTGATAAAATTTATGCATATCTTTTGTTGCCAACACAATCCGTTTAACATTTTTAAGATCAGGATGGTTTACAATGGCTTCCATGAGAAATTTTCCAACACCCATTCTCCGGTATTCATCAACTACAAATACATCCATGATGTATCCAAACACGATATAATCTGTAACAACACGAGCAAACCCAATTTGTTTGCGATTGTCATCATACACCCCGAAACACATCGAATTATCTATTGTTGTTTGTATATCGGCAAAACTTCTGTCTTTCGCCCAATATGATTGATTTGCAAGAAAATCACAAATCAGATCAATATCAAGTTGATGTTTATTTGTTGATATCAGCATGGTTCCTCCATTAGATTTTGATTAACATCACTTTCAGTGTTTAAGAATAACATATCAAGTGAAGCAATAAATTGCAACAATTTCGGTGTTTGGCAACATTCCAATCTTGAGATTTCCCAACCAGGGAAATCGCTATTACATTGAAAAATGATTTTGTGTTATTGTTGTTCATTACAATGTCGCCGCGCCGCGTAGGCGTCTACCTAACGGACCATATTCACCGCGTCGCGGGGAATTGGCAATCACGACGCGCCCGCGATCGTGGTGGAATTGGGGTGTTAGGAACCATTTTGTGGTCAAGTTGATGTCGCTTCATTAGATCAATTTATTTTTGAGGTCAATTTTCATGTTGTCGTTCTCCGTCTGTTGTCATTATTTCATTAATTCAAATTGAGTATTCATACTATTTGAAGAATAGATTTTTTAACCAAAGATCGAATCGCAATAATATCTACCAATACTCTAGCGAACGCGATAAAAAAGAACGGCAACAAACCCCAAGCTGCATTCATTGACTCAAATGCATACAACAGAATTAGGCCAGAACCGGCAACCAGCAACAGTAATTTTACAACAAATGAATAATCCAAATTAATCAAAATGATATAAGTGTTGTCACGCGATTCAATAGCGATTTCACCTTTAGGAAAAGGTGATGATTTAGCTAGAGAATTCCCCCATGAATGATTATAACCGGATCCCAGAAAATCAATTTTACCGTCTATTATATGCAAATCTTTCGGAAGATTCCTTGAAACCTGTTGTAAAATTTCATCTAAAAGGAATTGTTGCGACACTTTGTTAACAGACAAATGCGTTTTGATCGTTGATTTGTATATCCAGAATTGGCACCGATCTAGCATTGATGAATGTGTGTTGGGCATATTATTCCTATTCACAAAAGTCAAACGCATAAAAATAAAACCATCAAACGGGCTAATGAAATTGCGTTCATATACTGCGAGCTAATGCAGCTATTACACAATTTAAAGCAAGGCGATCAAAATTGCTGCTATTTAACATGATTGTGTCATCATTTTTGATCTTTTGCAGCTATTCCCATGGCACAAAATTGCTGGCCGCGCCGCAGGCGTCTTCCTAACGACGGTATTCATGTTGTCGCGCTTATCGGTAAGCAAAACGAGGCGCGATCAACATGGAATCCGATTGTTAGGGAATTTCAGCAATGCGGGGGCATAATTATGCAGCGACAGTACGTGAAGCCTGTTTGGGTTTTAGCTTTCGAGCACGGATCCTGGCAGGTGCTTTAATCTTATCAGGGACAATTTCATTCGGATGAAGTTGCAAAGAAATATTTAATGCAGCGAGAACACGCATCACAGTATCAAATTTTGGTTGGGTTGTTGAATTAAATGCCTTATACAGGCTCTCACGTCCAAGCCCTGTAGTCTTGGCGATTTGAGTCATCCCTTTCGCTTTGGCAATGTGTCCAATAGCTCTTAAGAGCAGATCCCAGTCATTATCTTCAATTATTGACGTCAAGTAATCAGCAATTTTTTCATCTG
Source organism: Flavobacteriales bacterium (assembly GCA_016722445.1). Lineage (GTDB taxonomy): Bacteria > Bacteroidota > Bacteroidia > Flavobacteriales_D > Sanyastnellaceae > JAIBBG01. The sequence goes on from JADKIZ010000026.1 coordinate 19,474, forward strand.
TATCCAGATACTCAGATACATCGAAGTTCGTAATTTCAGTCATGTTTTCCTCCCATTTCACTTGCTAATTCTTTTGCTCGTTGAATGTCAGATTTTTGTGATGATTTATCACCACCAATGAGAAGTAATATGATTTCTTTGCCGTTATTCATGTAGTAGAGTCTATATCCAGGGCCATAATCAATTCGAAGTTCCGAAATCTTGCTATCAATTCTTTTATGATCGCCAAAATTTCCCAAAGCAATTCGTTCTAGCCGCTTCACAATAAGCGTATTTACTCGAATATCTCTGAGTTTTTTCATCCAGTGCTGAAACTCGTCAGTTTGCTTGATCTCGAACATACAATCAATGTATCCTGTGAGATACGAAAAAGCAAGTTATTTTTGTAGTAATGAAGTCCTTGTCGGTGTTTGACAAGGATCGCAACAAATATTGCGTTCTGTGGCCACGCTGGATTTTGTTGTTGTTTTGGATTTTCTGATTCAATGGGGGGCACCTTTCAAATTGATTGAAACGACAAATCAGAATTTTTTATCAAAATCCTGGATTTGTGGTCACAACAAATATTACGCGGGCTAACGAAATTGCGTTATATGCGGTCAAGATGATTGTTTTGTTCATTATTTGTGGTCACAACGAATTATTGCTCTTGTTTGTTGTTCATAGTTCACGAAGCAAAATCCCGCCCGGAGGGTCTCCCTAACGCACCATATTCACCGCGTCGCGGGGAATCGGCATAACAACGAGCCCGCGATCGTGGTGGAATTGGCGTGTTAGGGACGATCAGTGGTAACATCGGCAGTCGTTCAATTTCATCATATTATAGTTCAAGGAATTTTTCCTTTTGTTGTTATATCACTAATCCGTTATTGCACGGCTAGATTCTTTTTCACTAGCATCATGTGATTGAATTAAATCCTATCAGGATTGACTGTTTCGGCTTCAAACAAAGCAAGAAGTGCTATTTCACTAGCATCTAATTCTTGACGATTGATTTTCTGTATCGCGTCAGCAACTTTTGCGATTGGGATAAAATTATTGATTTCATCTTTTTTGATGTATAAATTTGTTTTAGATACATAATCTCCCGCGCTAAATGATTTCGTTTTCCGAACAAATGCATTCAGAAGTGCAATAACGCCGGTAGTTGTTTTTATTTGATCTTCTAGCCAACTTGAAACCTTTTCGGGGTCCCCCCATCGAGCCCACCGGTATACAATTGAATTAAAATATTTGCATTTGAGAAAAACAACATTCTGAGCCGATGATACAATATTTATTTTATCTACAAAACGATTTTTCAGCAAATCAAATGCGTCATCAGAGAATATAATTTCAGTTTCGCCTTGTTTTGCTCTACGACTCTCTTCACTTTGTAAAAGCTGTTCAATCACAGATAGCGCAAACGAATCATTGAATGCTTCTATAACAATTTTATCTCGTTCATTTTGCTCTTCAATACCACGTAAAAACGCGATCACTATTCGGACTGCGTGTAAATTTGCGCTGAATTCGAAAAACCCCTCAGACTCATTATCAACAATATCTCCAATTTCGAAAAGTGCCTTCATGAATGCAACCCCATTTTCTCGTGGGATTTCTTTCACAAACGATTCAAACTGAGAAAGCGCAACCTTGGCTAACCCCGCGGAATTTAAAGCAGATATGCGCTCGGTAAATTTCCCGCTATCGCCTGAATATTCCACCATTTCTTTTAAGTCAGAAATAGAGATTTCTCCAACTGGAATTGTAAACTGAAAATATCTATCGAACATAGATGGGTGACATATCCTTGCTTGTCTTAGCCAAGAAGATTGAATATCGGGGTAATAATGCGTGCCTCCCATTGCCCATTCTATAGTAGGGAACAAGCGCTTAATTAATTCCTTCAACATTTCCGGATTTTTATGAGCTTTGGCAAAAATAGCGTCGAGTGTTGCTCGAGTCTGGTCTTTACTTTCGCCCCTAGTAGAAGAGCTTTTTGTTAACACATTCTTTAATCGAGAAATCTCTAGGTATACATCTGGTTCAAAAAGCCGAATACACTCTATTGCAATCAAATCTACTGGATTTACTTCGAATCGGCTTCTTCCTCGCAATAAATGGAAATGAAATGAAAGCGTTGAGCAGAAACGATATACGCTCCTTAGATTATCAAAATAACCGGACAAACCACCATAAAAAACATTCGCCCAATATCCATTTTCAAACATCTTTGCGGCCGAGTCCGATGTATTTACTATTTGATCAAGATTTCTAAATAAAAGCTTATGGATAGTGGAAATCTCAATCGCCGGTATATCAAATGGAACCTGGATGATTTTTTCCAAATAATCGCGTCCACTCTGATTCCCGTCATTCAATTTATCTTCAACGATGTCTCGTTGGAATAGAAGAAGAAATACAACATTTGGAAAGCCTGAATTCGCCTTAACAAGTTGGATAACCATTTTGATTTGATCAGACGTCAATCGATCAAGATCGTCCATTACAATAATTATCGGCCTTGCTTTTGTTTTTAGTGCAGCAACGATACGGGTTCGTAGTTCATTAATTGATAATTCGGCATCTTTTAATGCTGCCGATATATTGCCAGAAATGGCGTTAATAAATTTGTTTCCCCATTTTAAAAATGCAGCCCACAAACCCAAAACCCCAATAATTGCAGCTGAAATAATCCGGAAATTATCATTTTGAAAGTATGATGCGCCGATACCAAGTGGTATTACGATGGCAAAAAGATACGGTAAGGATTGTGTTAGCCCATTCACAACTTCCTCACCGGTATTTAAGTATCGCCCATAGCGCTTCAGAAGTGCCGCGATTTTTTTGCCGGTTTTGCTGTTATCAATTTGACCTAAAGATGATGCGATTTCGTTAAAGAATGAAGCTGAAATCTTATCTTGAGCGGCCCATTCCCATGGAGAAAATTCAATAACTATATTATTCTGACGCTTTTTCAAAACTGACATTGCCATATTTTTAATTGAGGTCTTTCCAGATCCCCATTCTCCGTGCAATGCAATAACTAAACTATCTGCACCATGCCAACTCATAATTGCTTCAGCCAAATCAATAGCAAATCCAGATCTACCTAGAAGGTCATTTTCAATTATTTCAACAGGTCGATCTGCAGAGAATTTATGAAGATCATCTTGAGGCATTATCAATTCCATTTGTTCTGTACAAATTGATTTGATTTATCATTCGTACTGGTGTAACACATTTACTATTTTCAGATTATCAGCAATGAGAATTTCGATTTCGTTCATTCGTTTGCAGCTATTCCCATGGCACAAAATTGTTGGCCGCGCCGCAGGCGTCTCCCTAACGACCCATATTCACCGTCGGGAATCAGCAAAACAACGAGCCCACGATCGTGGTGGAATTGGATTGTTAGGTACGGTCAGTAGTAACATCGGTAGTTTCATTTTACATGTTTTAAATTTACTCCAATAGATCGTCGTCTTCATCATCAAAGTTAGGCGTAATTTTCCCGATTGTTGATTCCAGATTTTTTAGCAAAGAAAGTGAATTTTCACGATTAACAAGATATTTCGAATAATTTTTCAAGTGACATAACGATTCAGCGTCAGACATCAAATTTGCAGGGTATTTCAATCCAATATTTATGCTAGAAAATGTTCCAAGTATTGCAAAGAACAAAATTGACACAATGCTTAGAATGGCACCTTTGATCGAATAGGCCTCACTAATTATTTCATTAATATCCCAAAACGCAGGCTGATTTATAGGTAAAGGCAAGATGCAGAGAGGAATCAAAACACCAAAAATGTACATTAAACCCAATATATACACCATTCGACTAATCATTGGTGACGATTCCGGATTACTTGATGCCTCACTTAACTGCGCCTTGATGTATTCCGTGTGACGTTCGATTTTAATAATTACAGCATCAATAATTTCGTATTCATCATTTAACTTATCCTGCATACTGTCAATGTTTGAACTGCTAACGATAGACGGTGAAATTCTTTCAAAATAAGCAGGATGATTAGAGCTCGCTTTAAAATTCTGGAATGCTTGTTTCCGATCATCTTCGCGACGAGATAATTCGCTGTTAATCAATGTTTGTATTTTCTCAATAATCTTTTTTGCATCATCAAATGTTGAAAATGACGCTTTTAGATAAATTTCCTCTGCGCTTTCAGGCAACTCAGGAGAATTAAGCAAATTTGATTGGATAATTTTCAGTTCTCGCTCTCGAATTCGAGCATTGCTCCAACGGAAATAGCGCCCATTGATTTCGCCTTTTAACGAATTGGCATCGATAATTAGCTGCTTAATTAGTTGCAGCCTTTTTGCATATTCGCCTTGATTGGAAACAACTTTTGTTATTACGAAAGCGCTAATTATGCCAACAATTGCGGCTGCTGATTGCGCGAGTGAGCTATATAGCCAATTCCAATCCATTTCAAGCACCTCCAAAACAATATATGAAAGCTGTTAAATTCATGATAATCAAATAAATGTATCGTTACGTCACACGGGCTAATGAAATTGCGTTAATCGGCCGAAGGCCGTTGTTATTACATCGAAGAATTGTGTTCATATTCATATTTAACATGATATATAAGATTTTTTGTTCTCGCCCGATGGGCGATAATTACATCGGAATAAAATTGTTGGCCGCGCCGCAGGCGTCTACCTAACGGACCATATTCACCGCGTCGCGGGGAATCGGCAATCACGACGCGCCCGCGATCGTGGTGGAATTGGGGTGTTAGGGACGGTCGGTGGTCACGTTGGCTGTCGTTCAATTGCATCAATTTATTATTCAATTGATTTTTCATGTTGTTGTTATCACACTTCAGCGATAGGCAACATAAAAGTTTTCTACATACATCATATTCATCGAACCGAAGGCTTGCTGCTAATTTTCATCATTAAATGATTTTTCATATCTTTGCATTAATTTACATGGAAATTTGTGATGTGTTTCAGGAAGGGTGTGTTCAAATTTTGCAGAGAATCCGTTGATTTCTAATATTCTTGATGACGCTTTATTTTCAGGCAATACATCCGCATATATTTTACCCAAATTAAGATTTTTGCCTTTTTCCAATAATTCTTTAATAACTACTCGCCCAATTCCTCTGTTCCAAAATCCATTATCAATCCAGTATCCAATTTGGACTTCGTCTTTATTTTTTAAATGAAGTATTCCTGCCAAGCCAATTGCTGCGCCATTGTACTCAATGGCAAATTCTATTGATTCACCTAATTTTTGATTTTCTATGCATAAATTTTGATAAAATTGAGCGCCATCCATGGGGTATGGATGTGGCACATTTGTGTATTTTGTATTTTCGAATTTGCTTGCGTAGTTTTGAATATCAGCAATATGCTTCACATCGAAATATACGAGGCTAATATTTCTTTCCATGCTACTTGTCTCACTTGTTATTTTTGACATTGTTGGGATTTCATTGTTTTTCACTATCCCATTTAAACCGAAGTCTAAATGAAATAATTTCACGTAATAGAGTGTCAGAAATCACACGGGCTAATGAAATTGCGTTCATTGGCCGAAGGCCGTATTTATCACATCGTAGAATTGTGTTCAAATTCATATTTAACATGATATAAGATTTTTTGTTCTCGCCCGAAGGGCGTTAATTACATCGGAATAAAATTGTTGGCCCCGCCGCAGGCGTACCTAACGCCCGGTATTCACCGCGTCGCGGGGAATCGGCAAAACAACGGGCCCGCGATCGTGGTGGAATTGGATTGTTAGGGACGGTCTGTGGTAACATCGGCAATCGTTCCATTACGTAAAATTAAGGCTGGGGTGAAATTTGGGGCTGCTGTTCGTTCAGTATTAAATTCAGACGTTTTCGAACTAGTCGTTAGGCAAAGATCAGCTGCTCATCAAACGTTCATCAAATGGTATTTGTGTTGTTATTTATCACTAATATCCGTGAAGGGAACAATGCACAAATCAAAATTCAGTGTAATTAATCTCATTCATCTGGGTTTTGTTCATTCCCCTCTCGCAAGTCATCCCTTTAGGGATTCTTCGTAATCATTTTGTATGTTGGCATCAATGTAATCTGCTATTCGCGGGCATACTTCAGTGACTTTCTTTCTTATCTATTGCATAGAATAACCATGATGCAATACGCTGGAATTGAATTTCAGAATTGGTCGAGTCTAATTGTGCAACTAGATACCCCTGTCCACCAATTTGCTCGGCATTTACAGAGTGAGCGTTGTGAAATCACATGCCCAGAAACCAATATTCTGCACGCATTTTTTGATTTGGTATACCTATCGACGCAATAGCTGTACCCAATGGAGTTTATCGAATCAGCTTTCAGTGATTGCCATGTCTTTTTATAGAGTTGTGATAGGAAAACGAGCGTCCCTAAATTTCGGGCCTAATGCCGGGCTTTTTAATAAGGCCTTTGTGCTTGTCTGTCAAGGGTCGGATGCTATAGCTGAAATGGAAAATAATCCATTTTTAAATATCCGCATTGCGCATTTAACGAATCTTTCGCTAGACAAATATTTACTTTACGATTATACATCAAACGTGCTTGGTGCTCAATTGCCGGGTGAGCACCAATGAGGCTGTTAGCAAATTTTGCATAGCATATTGCTGAATCAGATTTTGAACCAGTGGAACAGGAATAATCAGCTAAACTTGAAATTCGATTAATATAAAAATCAACAAACTCTTTATTGACGAATCCTTTTGTCAATGCAGCTTTATTTAGTGAAGCCGCAAGTTGATAGCGGTCAAGCTTGCTTGAATCTCGGAAATACGAATTCAGATAATCTTTTGAGCTGTTGTATTTGCATTCTACTAATGAGTCAATTAAGGTTTTCCTGTGCCAGGTTTCCTCTATTTGTTTGTCGCGTGCCAATCGCTGCAGCTCAACATCTTTGGCATATTTTTGATTTTCTGCTTCGACTGTCTTAAAATGCGATTTTATTGCGTATAAACATCCACCAATCACCACAAAAACTAGAATGACGGCAATCGCACCAAAGAGAAATGAGAGTGCTTTTTTGTTAAAAATATCAATATATCGAAATTGATGCACGTCATTGTGATTTGATGCAGTAGAAACATCCTCATTGATCAAATGTACAACAGAACGTTTTCGATCAATGAGTTCAAATTCAAGTTGCTCATTCAAAATATCAGCATCATCCACCGTGATCACATATTGCATCGCGTTTTGGAGAGCCGATAATACGTACTGCGGGCAATTGGTATATGTTAAGAGCGTAGAATATCGAATAAACTTTAAAAACGCGACGCCACTCTTGTTTACACCTTTGAATTCAACCTCTATATGGATTTTGTTGTTTTGGGATAATTCAAGCGGAATTTTTAATATGGATTGTTGGTCAATATGGAGTCCGCCATTAACATATAGCCCATCTTTGGTAACATAAATCGTGAAGCATACTTCAAATTTTGATGATGAATCGTTGCTCATGGCCTTATCCGATCAGTTGACATCGATGTAATTCATGTAAAGTACTTCTTTTTTATTACTCATTAATTATTCACGCTAGAATCCTTCACATTGATAATTCATATCGATTGAAGGAGTACAAACGGAATCGGTGTTTGATAAGGTTCCAATTTTGGGAGTACCTAACTAGGGTTACAGCTATCACACGGGCTAATGAAATTGCGTTCATTTGTTTGCTGCTATTTCAACGGCACAAAATTGTTGGCCGCGCCGCAGGCGTCTACCTAACGCCCGGTATTCACCGCGTCGCGGGGAATCGGCAAAACAACGAGCCCGCGATCGTGGTGGAATCCGAGTGTTAGGGATGATCAGTGGTAACGTTGGCAGTCGTTCCATTAGATCAAATTAATGTTGGAGTGATTTTCTGTGTTGTTATTCATTATGAATTTGATTCAAACGTTTTCAAAGCAGTTCGTTAGGGATAATCGGCGGTAACGTTGGTAGTCGTTCAATAAAATTGAATCAATTATTAATTTGATTATTCCCAGAACTGCGAGGCTCATTGAGAGGAAATTGCAGCTATAATGAAAATTAGACAACATTACTTAAACGTCATTTGAGTTATAGAACTCAATGAGTCGCATCGGTATTTATTGGCAAAACCAGTGGATTTCCATTCTTCACATGCGATAGCAAGTGTTGCATGTGAACTTATGCTATCACCAATAGCATTATACGCTTTAGATGCATTCGATAATGATGAATATCTTGATATTTTATCAGTAGTCTTCCATCCCTTTGATTTATCTGCCTCAGATAGGAAGTATCTATAATCCCCACTCAATATGGCTTCCTCTTCAGCAATGGCCTTTTTGCACATGAATATCCCTGTATCGGGTACATTCCTATATATTTCCTTAGAAGCTTGATAAGTAAATTCGCAGATTTCTTTTGACTCATTAATTTTGCCAATTCTAGAATTTGCGACGGCTAAAACATCAAACAAGTACAACGAAGAAATGTTCAATAGACTTAAATCGAAAGCCGTAATTGGCTTTGATAAATCATATTTGCCAGTTTTTCTAAGATTACGCAATGTTTGAGTTAGGATTGCAATCGCTCTTTGATTCCGGTCCGTGCTAACAAAATGAATGGCACTCCAGTATTCATAAACGATTTCCGAGGTATCGTTTGGGATTGCAAAACTAAATAATCTCGGTGAAATTGAATCTCCTGCCAGGAATGCTGCATCTATGAGATTGCCATTCAATGTCAACGCGCGTACAAATCCAGGGCAGATAGCCAGATTATAATCAACCGCATTTGAAATCTTTGATTCAATAGTTTTCGGCTGAGCATTATTGTGCGAATACTGTTTATTCCGAGACCACATGAATTTGCTATTAAGCAACTCAACTTTGATATCGTAGTATGTTTTGATATTTCCAATTTCAAAATTCATTTCTGCACAGAGGCCAGCCCAACCAAAATCACCTTGATCGATGCTGGCTGTGTTTGTGGCATCGAAATACTGACTTTCACAAAGGTTGGCAATTTTTGCAGTTAATTGTGAATCGTTCGATGCAAATGCAGCCTTTAATTCGTCCAAATTTGAGCGAAGCGAAGGATTTGATAATGCAGAATCTTTAAAAATGGCAGTTATTGATGGTGGAATGGTGATTGTTTCGGTTTTTGAACATGAAGTTAAAATGCAGAACAATGTTGAGATCAGAAAGGTTGTTAACGGTTTCATTTTTTACATTATTTCTGGTTGAGGATGTTGAGCATATTGTTAAGCTAAATGCTGCTGCTGATATGATTACGAATAAATTCCTTTGCGTCGACATTTTTCACTTTATCGTCGCCAAATATTTGTGCTAGCCGAGCGGTTTCATTGTTATCTCCATGAATTACTATCGTTTTGATTTTTTCTTTGTAATCTAAGAACGTAACAAGGTTATTCAAATCAGTTTCAGGAAACCCGTACCCTATAAAATGTATTTCATTGGCTTCGTTGAGTTTGTTTATTGCATATGACCATATCGTACTATACATAGTTCCTGTCAAAAACGAATCTTTAGCATGAGCCATAGGGATAAACACAGGAACATCATATTGATGCATTTTGTAAAATCGGCTGTTAGAATTTACAGACCGTACAGATTCCAACCCAACACTATCTGCGCCTTTAATTTTATACCAGTTTAAGGAGCCATGAAGTTTCAAATATTCTAACGGCTCAGATAGCGTACCTTGGAGAATGTTTGTCGGGTAAGAATGGATACCCGGATAATCAATCCCAATTCCTGAATTTTCAATTATTAGATCGTAATTGAAAGTTATGAGAGCCGATTTTTTACTAATAGCGTGTTTTATAAAACTTGAAAGCAATTTGAAATTGTCGCTATCGGATACTGATTGCTCTGCTGATATTTTTTCAGCGATAAATGCCAAGATTTCGCTTTTCAAGCCTGAATACAACTGTCTTTCAGTTTCTGTTGTGTATAATTGTTTCGTTAAAATCAATGTCGCAAGAGTTTCAATTTCTCTAACAGAGTCAAGATGACTTTTTTGGTAAAATCGATTTGCGAAATCTGCAAGCCTTGGATATTTTCCATTTCCATCCATTTTCATATCAATTATTTGCGTTTTAAAGTCACTGAGCAACGGCATTCCAGGAGAAAATGACTTTGAAAAACCAGCACCAAGTATGTAGATCGTTTTCGTTTCGAATCCATTATGCATATTTACTCCTTTGGTCGATGAATTGCTAATCCAGCGTTTTAGATTTTATTCTAGCAGAATGAAGTTTCATAATTCATCAAGATGAAACCATGCAGCTATTTGATTATTGGGAATAGTGAGCTTCATAATATCGATACATTCATTGTGGATTTATTAAAGATAGTATGATAAGGTTTTGTGGTCACAACAAATTCCCGCCCGGAGGGTCTCCCTAACGCTCGCTGTTCACCGCGCCGCGGTGAAACGGCAACACAACGCGACCGCGGTCGTGGTGGAACGCGCGTGTTAGGGAATATTGGTGGTCAAGTTGACAGTCATTCATATTATTAAATCGAAAAAAATCTATCAGGGAATTAAAACAATACGAGTCGCATTTGCGACTCGTTAATTAGGCTGCAAGCAACTTTTTGGATCGACGTTTTTGTTCTTGTGGTTCAGCTGAAAGTTGAATTTTTATGTGCATTGCACCAAGAACTTTCATAACAGTTTCAAATCTAGGCTGAGATTTTGGGCTAAAACTCTTATATAAACTTTCTCTGCCGAGCCCAGAATCTTCAGCAATTTTTGACATTCCTCGTGCTTTGGCAACGTGTCCAATCGCTTGGATCAATAAATCCCAGTCATTATCTTCAATAACTGCAGAAAGATATGCGGCTATCATCTCTTCAGAATCAAGATATTCAGATATATCAAAAGGTGTCGCTTGTTTTTTCATATTACACCCCATACACTTTCTTGAGTTCCTGAGCCAGTTTAATATCTGTCTTTTGAGATGATTTATCACCACCAATCAAAAGAAGAATCAATTCTACGCCTTGCATTGTAAAATAAACCCGGTATCCAGGACCATAATCAACTCGAATCTCTAAAACACCACTGCCAACAGATTTATAGTCACCCAAATTTCCATTTCTAACTCTAATCAAGCGCTTCAAAATATTTGCACGAGCGTTAATATCTCGTAATTTTCGAAGCCACTTTGAAAAGTCTTCGGTTTCTTTAAGTACGTACACAAGAAGCAATGTATCCTTTTGGATACAGAAAGTCAAGCGTTTTTAGAGTTTTTCAAAATTCGAAGCGTTGTACATGCGGCTATTACATCGAAACAATAAGGCGCTAAAATCAAACTAAATTCATTTGTTTGCAGCTATTTCCTTGGCACCAAATTGTTTGCCGCGCCGCAGGCGTCTCCCTAACGCCCGGTATTCACCGCGTCGCGGGGAATCGGCAAAAACAACGAGCCCGCGATCGTGGTGGAATCCGAGTGTTAGGGAATATTGGTGGTCAAATCGGCAGTCGTTGAATTTCATCATGTTAATTTTCATGAGTTTTTTTGTGTTGTTATTGTTGCATATTTTATGCCAGCTATATTAGCTTTGTATTGTTGACTGATTAATGCATTCATCGCGTAGAAATTCAAAACAGCAGACTTCATGGGGCTCAGATATCTCATTGAGGTTAAAATTTAATTACATTGAATGATGTTCCTTTGATTTAATACAATGCAACATTCATTGGCAATCACTTGGATACCCGAGACAGGCGAACAGCTAGCCACCGCATTGAGGAGCGACGGAAGAAACCTAAAATTAGCGAATAGGGAGAACGAGTCGGAAACCTGCCCAAGAATCAGAAGGTTGGAAAAACTTGTTACCGCAACGCGAACGCAAGCTATCGATGAGCCCTGACCGAAAGGATTGAGAACCAAGAACGCCGACAAGTGTGACTGGATCCGTCTGAGGCTCTCGGATTGGCTCGGTGGGTCGAACACCTTCGATCCATTCATCTTCTCCGCCCACCATATCGCACAGGCGATAGGCATTCTGTTTTCCGGAGCATGCCGGATAGTTTCTTGTGTCGGATCGGCCCCATTGGGAGGCGAGATTGTTGTGATAGCGATCTCCCCACAGATACTTGGTTGTTACTCCGCCACGAAGTGCGAACTCGAACTCCGCGTCGGTGGGAAGGCGAAAACCGTTGCTCCGGAAGTCGCCTCTCCAGTTGGTGGTATCATAGACGGGCTCAAGACCATACAATCGACTGCGCAAATTCGCATAGTATTTAGCACCGTTGAGGTAGACCATTCCCATCGTGTACTCGTTGCGATGAGAATAGAACTCACCGTTGGCGTACCAAATATTTTCAGTAGAAGAATTGTCTCCGACATTTTGGACATAGCAAATGACCTCGCCGCCATGGGAAATCCGGATCGATCTCGTGACCTCGTCCGAACTCACCACCAACTCGACCAACCCCTGCCTGCGTGCCCAATTCATCACGCGGACGAATTCTGCCACCTCGACTGCCGACTTGTCCATGTAAAAGTCGTAGGTGAAGTACACGCGATGTTGTGGAAATGCGTAGTGATCCAGTGGGTAGCTACTGTCTGGCACGCCCGAGAGGAACGACTTTCCCTTGGCGGGAATCCGCATCATCCGGAAGTGGACACCCGGGATGGAGTCGGTCGCCGAATCGATCTGGGATTGGCGCAAGGCCACGTACGGCGCCAGTCCCATAGGCCCCGGCGTGAGCACGCAGTTCACTTTGCAGGAGGTGTCTGGGTTGCAGTTGACCTTGCACGACGAGTCGGTGTGGGTCGTGGAGTCGGTGCCTCCACCCGGGTTCGAGACCGGGCCATCGCCACAGCTGGCCAGCGAGAAAACCAGGGACCCCAGAAGCGCGAGAAGCAGGAGACGGAGCGGGTGACCGTGCATGCGCGATGTGACCTTCCTGGGGCGGAAAACGAAATGGAGTGGATAAAATTAATACTACTTGCAATAATGAATTACTGCAATTGGTTTTTATAGCAATCAGAAACTATGCCTTATGAAATCCATCTGAATGCATTTGTTGATTCACAACCAATAAAATTGCCACTTGGCGCGAAATCCATATTTTACATACAAGATCAATTGTTGCGAGTTTCAAAATCATCTGTTTAGATTGTAAAATTTACAGAGGAAATTTGACTTCGCGAATATTGAGTTATAGCCGGAGGCCATTTACCAATGAGTCAAGCCTTTATCACACGGGATAATAAAATTGCGTTAATCGGCCGAAGGTCGTCGTTATTACATCGAAGAATTGCGTTCAAATTCATATTTAACATGATATATATGATTTTTTGTTCTCGCCCGAAGGGCGTTAATTACATCGGAATAAAATTGCTGGCCGCGCCGCAGGCGTCTCCCTAACGGTCGCTATTCACCTAGTCGCGCACATCGGCATAACAACGAGGCGCGATCTAGGTGGAATGCGGGTATCGAGTAGGCCTCGGGAATCACACCCCAGCCCCTCACGGAACCGTGCTTGACAGTCTCCCATCACACGGCTCTTCGGAACAGACATTGATCCACGCCGAAACCTTTCGACCAATGGAAGAACAATGAGGGTTGGCGCTCCCCGATTTTGAGCAGCCATGATCTGGCATACTCGACGGTTTGGAATTGGAACTTTCTGCGCACCCATTTGATCAACCTAGCATTGAGCTGGCCCATCACGGGTGCGATTTCATGGGGACTGTATCGGCTGAAATAGCCAAGCCACCCCCGAATCCTCGGAGCCAGTCGCTTCGCCAGTTCTCGCAAGGACAATTCCTGCCAGGCGTGGAAAGCAAGGCCCCTCAGTTCAGCGCCAATTCTCTGTCGACTCTTCGCGCTGATCCCCGGCCAGAAGCCCCAGAAACGGCTGCTGCCATCTGTGCGACTCAAGTAGCGAGGCTTGAACGTGAAGCCCAGAAAATCAAACTCCTGGGCGATCTCGTCACGACTTCTTGGCGTGACTCGACTGTTCCAGCAGTAGACAATTTTCGTCTTCTCCGCGCTCAGGGAGAGTTTGTACTCCCCCAGTCGCTTCTTGATACACGCCAACAGCATCTCGCACTGTTCCTGGCTGGACGCATGGATCACGATGTCGTCGGCGTACCGCTCGAATTCGATCCGTGGAAATCGTTCCGACATCCATTGATCAAACGCTTCGTGCAAATACAGGTTCGCAAGCAGTGGACTGATGACGCCGCCTTGCGGCGTGCCTTCCGTCCGATCCACCAGCTCGCCTTTCGGCTTCATCGTCTGCGCTTGGAGCCAACGCCGACAGTACATCAGGATGTGCTTCTTGTCGGTGTAACGCGCCAACATCTCCATCAACTTCTCGTGGTCGATCGTGTCAAAGAACGCCTTGATGTCCAAGTCGATCACATACCGCTTCGACCGAGTGCGCTGTACACATTTCGCCAAGGCGTCATGCGCGCTGCGTCCAGGTCGGTAGCCGTAGGAATCCGCATGGAACATTGGCTCAAGGAGCGGTTCTAACTCCGCTCGAATCACCTGCTGCGCCACTCGATCCAAGATCGTCGGAATCCCAAGTTTGCGTTCTTTGCCGTTGCCCTTTGGAATGCTCTTCTCTCGCACCGCTGGAGGTTGATAACTCCCGCTGGCAAGACGATTCCATACAGGGTACAAGTACTGGCCGGGAGCACTGTCGATTTCGGCGATCGTGAGACCATCGACGCCAACACCTTTCCCGCCCGTGCGAATCCGTTTCCAGGATTCCCATACTTGCCGTTTCTCGATGGGTTGGGTCTTCGCACTCGTCGGTCCGCTCTTTCTCTTTCGAGGTGGCGGACATGACAAATACTGTCCCGTGGGGCCCTTCGCTGATCCGTCATTACGACGAACTTCAGGCACTACTACGACCCCATCTGACGTCGTGTGTCGCATCCCTTCTCTCGGCCTTGCGGGAGCTCCGCTTGTACCTTCCGGTTCGCATCGACACGCGACCTCTCCTGTTCCGTGGAAAAGCCTCTCCATGGGTCCTGCCGTCTATATGCCGGGTCCGACGAGGACGGCCATTCCAGCTCGATGCCTCCTCGCTTGTCGCCCAAGCCCTAACGCTCTCGGGGTTTTCAGACCGATACATCGTCTCGACACCTCATCGACGGTTCACTCGCGTTCAGCTCCCTTGAAGACACCTGAAGCGGTCTAGAGCCGCCCCTTTCCCTCTTCCGTTCAACACCAAATCCTTGCGAATCCAGCACCGGAGGGTGGTTTGCAGAATCCTATCTGGATAAGTCTTCTGCGATGGGCCATACCATCATCATTTCCACAGCATGAATCTCGGATTTAGGTGGTTATTCCTTTCTCCTTATTCTTCAGGACACACGTTAGGGATGATCAGTGGTAACGTTGGCAGTCGTTCTATTATTTGATATTGTATTTTCGTGATATTCATGGTTGTTTGTGATTTAATTAATTCCAAAACACATCTATCAACGTCCTTCAAATTCTGGAATTTCTTTTGAAATACCATTTGATTGAACATATTTCCAGTTAGAACCGGTTGTCACAATTTTTCGGAAATTTTGAATCAAAGGAGATCCAAATTTGGCTTTCCTAGGTTTCTTGGATTTTACAGCAATGAATTGGCTTCCATTTTGAAAGATGTAGTGTTTTCCACTTACAGCAATAAGCAAGAATTGGTCGCCAAGCATAGCTGAGCCATTTGAATATTCTTGAACCCATTCCGCCACATAGATTGTGTCACCTCTTGACTTGACACCATTTTCCTGATCAAATTTAGCAAGGACATCTCGAATTGTTTTATTTGATAACTGTTCAATAAAACGCAATTGATTATCGCGATCCAATTTGATACTTGGAAAGTTAATAACTTCGTGTGCATTCTCATCATCTGAAGCCTGGGACAATTGAATTTTAATAACGCCATTGTCAGCAGTTCCACTAGTACGATTTGTGGTTATTGTTATTGGAACCAATGATGAGTGATACCATGTATCATTACGGTTCCATGTGACATCATGCAGAGTATCATAAATAATTGTACTGTGAGTTCCGGAATTGATATTTTTATCGTATTCCATTTTTAAAATCTTATGGATTTTAGTGCGGTCGTCAACCACTTGAAACCCGAGATTAATCGCGTATTCTATGCTGTCGCGATGATAATAAACGCCCACATTAATTTGATCTGGGGTAAGAAAGCGGTTGTAGATATAAAATCTGAGTCCAGTTTGTTGGATTGAATCATTACCTATAAAAGCGTTTACTTCGTTTTCCGAATACCACATTCCTGAATCTGTTTCTTGAACTCGATCCTGCTCGCGTTTTTCCACGAGCATTCGCATAAGTATTGATGAACGGGGACTTTCCTGCGAAAATGTCTCGCTATTTAACATTGCAATGGCAAATAAGCCATAGACTAGGAATTTATGCATTTTTGCCGTCCATTTCCGTTTGACGAAATTGATTCCAAATTTCATTTACGCGTTTTTCAAATTCTAATGGAATAGTGCTTCCTGAAGCCATTGGCTTCCAGTTTACTTCAGGGATATTCGTTTGAAGAAATTTTGTGGATAAAATCAAATTCGAATTAGGATCAATTAAATCTATGATATTGAATTCTGCATAATTAGCATTCTGCCCCGCTTTGTTTTCATCCCAATGTTCGGATTGAAAACTTCCTCTCGTTGCGACGGCCTTTCCAAAAAGGCCGTTTAATTTACTGCTTTGCCGTAAAAAGTACGCAATATCTCCCTCACATATTCTTTTTGTATTACCCGTACTCCATCTTGTAGGGACTAAAATTCCATTACGAATATTGATTACATCATTGATTGGATTAACCCATGGATTTATTTGTGGGTTCCAGGTCAGTATATATGTGCTCATTTGATTCTTCCGCTTTCAAGGAAATTCGTTCCCTTATGAAGTAAATCCCAAATTTTCGATTCAGAATGTTCTATTAAACGGGCTAACGAAATTGCGTAAATAGACCACGAGCTGTTGCAGCTATTAGACCAATTTAAAACAACGTGATCAAAATTTGTGCTATTTAGCATGAAGGTTGCATCGTTTTTGTTTTGTTGCTGATTTTTCACGAAGCAAAATCCCGCCCGGAGGGTCTCCCTAACGCACCATATTCACCGCGCGGCGGGGAATCGGCAATCACGACGCGCCCGCTGTCGTGGTGGAATTGGCGTGTTAGGAACTGTCTTGTGGTCATGCTGGGAATTGTTGTTGTGTTTTAAAATTTATGAGAAATATTTGTTATAAAATTGAATCCGAAGATGTCACAATATGCGATCAGTTATTGAGGTTTATGAAGTTTGACTTTAAATATTTTTGCCATGGCTTGAAAATGCTTGTCTACGGAGAAGATTTCAAGCGAGTGCTCGATTGCGGTCTGAAGAATCATAAGATCAAGTAGACCAATTTTGTTGTATCCATTTTTTAAACATTTTTGTTGAGCATCAATGAGGCCATTCCAGTTAACAAAAACAGGAATCCGCTCAAGAGCATTTAATAAATCGGCTAAATCCTCTTTTTTGTCATGAATAATAATTGGGAGCAATTCAGCCATAATTACATCATTTGTCACTAAGCATTGCTGCTCAAGGAGAGCCCGAATTTCGTTTACGTGTAAGCCGTGTTTGAAGTAATTAATCCAAATATTGGTATCGGCTATAACCTTTACCATTTGGAATTACGTCCTCTAGAAATATCTAAATCGAGAGAAATATCAACTTTCCCTGCAAAATCAAGAAGTTTTAACGTTTTCTCACGCCGTACCAAATCATTTAAAGCACGATGAATAATTGATGTTTTGGTCTTTTCGCCAGTGATTTTCATCGCCTCGTCAATCAGTACTTCGTTCAGATCGAGTGTTGTTCTCATAGGACCTCCAAGAGTTAATGCATAGAATATACATCCACCAAGGCATACAAAGCAACAACTATTTATGTGTGAAGGTATGGGATTATCATGAAACCTTATCGGTGTTCACCGGGGATCCAAACTTGAAATGCCCTATCCAGGGAAACCGCTATCACACGGGCTAATGGAATTGTGTTCATTTGTATGCTGCTATTTCATCGGAATATAATTGTTGGCCGCGCCGCAGGCGTCTTCCTAACGGTCGCTGTTCACCGCGCCGCGGTGAAACGGCAACACAACGCGACCGCGGTCGTGGTGGAACGCGGTTGTTAGGCAGGGTCAGCTTACAATGGCAGTCGTTCATTGATCACCTATCTTCAAAACAAAGCAGGTAACAACGGATTTTTGTTGCTGGGATGTATAGGTCAAACACAACTTATCACTGATCAATTACGGGTCTTGGCAAATGTAAATACCAATTAAAAACGGAACAAAGATCCCACGCCTCATTTTCAGCTTATTAATATGCGATACCACCTGAAACACTCTTTTCATCGGTGTCGTTGGATGAGGATCAATAGCCAAATAGACATTACCGACTGCAGAAGTATCAAATGAACGCAACGCTTTCTCCAGCTTCATGATATCTGACTGAGTGTAATCGATCACATCAAAACGAGTTGGCATTGAGAATACCGTCGCGTATGAGCCACGCTTTATACGCTTCTTAAGTACAATGCTATCCCTATACAAACGCAACTCATTATCCATTGTTACGCTTTCCAAATCACAATCATCAGGCGCTTGCAGACGTATAGTTTCCGATTCAGAAGTTCCGCCCTGCATCTTTAGCGAAAACTTCCTCCAGCCAGCATCGGAAAGAGAAAGAATTATTGATTTAGAAAACGCATAAGGGAATCTTGATTCAACTGTGTACTCAGGCTTGCAACCACGACATCCTGGCTCATCTAAAGCTGCTTCGTATATTTTCTTAATTCTCCATCCATCATATGTGGAATCAGGAAGGTCGGGCAAACTATCTTTGGCGTTTGCAATGACAGGAGAAATCACGCGACCATTTATTGATACATATTTTTTTGAAGCAACAACACTTAAGCCTGTCCGTATGAATTCTCGAATTGGGATATTCGTTTCAGCATCCCCACTAAAAAACACCCCAAAAATCAACATAAAATGAATCATTTTAACAAAACCCTTTCCCAGTTACACATTGAAGGAGCACATTCAAAATCAAACAACGATGATACACTTTGAAAGTTGAGGTTCAACGAGAATTTTCTCTGCATTTTACTCATTTTCACCTAAATCCTTTTGACTCTAGAACTTGCAGTCCATCGCACTTGTCCACAAAATATGTCGTTGACAGCGCGACTCACAAAGGGGGTCAACTATAAAACAAAGCAGGTCAGTCGGCCGAAGGCCGTCAAACAAAGCTGGTCGGAGGCCGCTCATCACGGCCGAAGGCCGTTCGTCGTTCACGAAGCAGCATCCACCCGGAGGGTTTGCCTAACGCTCCCTGTTCACCGCGCCGCGGTGTGCAAAATTCGGCTGAATCCGTCCGGTCAATTCGGTTGAATCCGTCCACCCCGTTTCGGACCAATCCGGCCACCTGAATTCGGTTCAATCCGGCCACTTTTTGGTCCTGTCCCTCCTGGTGCCCAGGAGGTGTCGCTGGAGTCTCTGTCACCATCTTGCCTCCTGCCAAAGGAGACAAGAAATGCGAGAGAGAACGTCCGTGCGAAGAATTCGAGAAGCCCTTCGGTTGGTCTACCAACAAGGGATGAGTCGCAACCAGGCCGCCCGCGCCCTGAGCATCGGTTCGAGCACATTTGAAGGATCTGTTGAAGCGTTTTCAGTCCAGCGGCTTGCCCCTGAAGCAGGCTTTACAACTTGGAGATGCGGACCTGGAAGGCATCTGTTCGCCCGTCCGAATCAGCGGGGTTCTCAAGTCGCAGAGCCAGACATGGACCACGTCGCCTCGGAACTCAAGCGTCCGGCGTCACGCTGAAGCTGTTGTGGAGGAGTACCGCAAAGTCCATCCAACCGGCCTTGGCTACACATAGTTTTGCGATCGCCACAACAAGCATCGGGGCGGTCAGGATCTGGTGATGCGCCAAAACCACAACCCGGCGAGAGGGGATGGTCGACTAGCGGCGATCGTCTGTCGGTGGTGGATCGCCTGACCGGTGAGGTGCATTACAGGAGCTGTTCGTGATGGTTTGGGCGGCGAGCAACTTATTGTACGCCCGAAGCCCAGGATAGTCGGAAATTGCCGGATTGGACGATGGGGCATGTGCGCGGTTTCGAGTATAGCGACTGCGCGCCGTCGACGACCGTTTCTGATTGCCTTCGCAGCGCGGTGACCGCGGCGCACCGCTACGACCCGGTCATCAATCGCACCTACGTCGAGATGTGCACGCACTACAACGTGGTGGCGGTGCCTGCTCGCGCTGGCCAGCCTCGCGATAAGGCCAAGGTGGAAGGAGCGGTGCCGGATCGTGCAGCAACGCATTGTGGCGGTACTGCGGGATCGGATTTTCCACAGCCTTGCTGATCTCAACCGCGCCGTGCGCGAAAAGTGGATCGCATCAACGACGCTCCGATGCAGGGTATGACGGCAAGACGCGCCGTAGTGTTCGAGGAGATCGACCGTCCGGCGGCGCAGTCATTGCCCCAGGAAGCGTGGCGGTACCAGCAGTGGCTGGTGCGTCGGGTCGGATGGATTACTGCGTGGAGGTGGATCGTCACTGGTACAGCGTGCCCACACACGCTAGTCGGAAAGTCGACGGACATACGCGTGACGGCCACGGCGGTCGAGATCTATCTGGATCGCGAGCGGATCGCCGTGCACTCGCGTAATGCATCGGCCTGGGGGCATTCGATCCGAGAATCGCATGCCTGAATCACACAACACGGCCTACCGGTGAGCTTGGAACAATTGCTGTGGCGCGCCCAGCGGATCGGCTCGTCTGTGCGTGAACTGGTCAAGGCGCGCATCGACGGCGTGGCGCAACCCGTCGCCGCTTTGCGTGCGTGTCTGGGGATCGTACGACTTGCCGAAAATTGTCAGGACCAGTCGCAGGCCGACCGAGCGGCGCGTTACGCGCTGGATCGGCGCATGGTCACCTGCAAGCAATACGAGCTGGTGCTGAAATCAGGAGCCGCCGGGGCGGGAGGAGGGCGATCCCGGTGGTCAACACGACAATCTCCACGGACTTTCCCCTTGGGCGCAGGGTATTGATCATGCAGACCATGACGATCAATCGCATGCGTGAAATGAGCTTGTCCCAGATGGCGCGACGCTCTCGGAGATGTCCGACGATCCCAAGTGCCACGACCTGAATTGGAAGGACGCCGTCGCGTCGCTGATCGACGCCAGTACGAGCATCGCGGCGCACGTCGCTTGCAAGAACTTTTGCGTCGAGCGAAGCTGAAGTACTCGGCGGCGACTCTCGAATCCCTCGATTACGATCCCGACCGAGGTGTGTCCAGGACCTGATCCGCGAGCTGTCCAACGGACGCTGGATCGAGCAGGCGCACAACGTGATGATCTCGGGTCCGGCAGGAACTGGCAAGAGTTATCGGCCTGCGCCCTCGCTGGGTCGGCGTGCCGCAGAGGCGTGAAAACAGCCTACTGGCGCGTGAGCGTTTTCCTGGATACGCTGGCGGCGGATCGGGCA
This sequence comes from Flavobacteriales bacterium, assembly GCA_016722445.1. GTDB lineage: Bacteria > Bacteroidota > Bacteroidia > Flavobacteriales_D > Sanyastnellaceae > JAIBBG01. Next base: position 41,044 of record JADKIZ010000026.1, read on the forward strand.
TTGGGCACCTATCACAAGACGTTGGAAAAGCTCCGAAAGTCCAGACTGGTCCTGGACGACCTGGGCGCGGACGTGCTAATCGAGATCAGCGACGGATCCTCTTTGACGTGATCGAGGAGCGGTCGCTGGAAGGGTCCGTCGTGGTCGCCAGTCAGGTGCCCATCGAGAAATGGGGCAACGTCATCGGAGAGGCCGGAGCCGCCGAGGCCATCTGCGACAGGCTCTGGAAAATTGCCACCGAATCACCCTCAAAGGGGCGTCGAGGAGAGGAGGATTTCGGACCAATCCGACCACCTGATTACATTGAACCCTGGAGACTCCAATAACGCCCAGGGTGACTGGCCGGATTGAGCCGAAACGCTGGCCGGATTCGCCGAATTGCGCACGCGGTGAAACGGCAAACACAAAGCGACCGCGGTCGTGGTGGAACGGGCGTGTTAGGGACGGTCCGTGGTCACGTTGGCAGTCGTTCAATTTCATCAATTTATTATTCAAGGAATTATTCATGTTGTTGTTATCACACTACTCCGTTAGGGACGATCAGTTGTAACATCGGCAGTCGTTCCATTGCATCAAATTATTGTTCAAATGAAAATTCATGTGGTTATTATCACACTACTCCGTTAGGTAGGGTATTCATCGTTTATTTAATCAATGGATTGCGATAATTTTGCACCACGCATGTATTCATCAAGAGTTGATAGACTATCAAATAGTTTGGCTATCGCATAATCTCTTTTTGATACAAAAAGATTATTTCTTGCTTTTGGAACAGGTAGCATAGCACGTCCGCCATCAACTGAGACAAGAATTTTTCGATCTAATACAGCTCTATCGTAGGAAATATTTACCCAATATCCGTGTGCAGTAGGATCAGGAAAGCAATTCGCCCATGGCTCCTTGAAGTTATCACACTGAGTCCCACGTTCATCTTGATATATCGTCAATCTAAGTCTCGGATCTTCTAGTAAAACCAATTCAGTAGCATATTCTGTACTGAATTTTTTCCAGTCTGTCGTTGGATTAGATTCTTCAATAACTTGTAGCATTTCATCGAGAGACATATCCCGAATTTGCTTCCGGTCTGGAGTGATATATTTCGCAATTTCAATTATTCCAAAGAATGAAGAGCTAATACCGCCCATGATGAAAGTGATGGGCTCAAATTCGCAGCCCAAAGCCCACAATACGCCGATAAACATCGTAAGCCCAAAAGACAGCAATCCAAAAACCTTAAAAAGGTGCTCATGCTTTTTAATTGTTTTCGCGATGGATTCTATCTTTACGGATTTTATGGATCTAGGCTTTAACTTGTAAATAATCCGAAGCAAGAAATATTCAATTTTCATATCGAGCAGTTTCCCCAATATGCTTATACTGCATTGTTTTGTGTTGTTTTTGCATTCTTACAACAAACACGACAACACCAATAACCAAAAACTGTTTAAATTCAAATCCCATACCACTTCCAAATACCACAATTGAGATTATCAAAGTGACCAAAATCGCAATGCAAGCATAAAATTTCTTTTGTAGATCTAGCAAATCACGTTCAAATTCATTGAGATTTGTGTAGATACGGATTTGATCAGTGCCAATTACGGTTTTGAAATTTCGAAAGTACATAACGCCGATTGAAGATCCTAGTATACCTACCACACAAAGGAAGAATGCTTCACTTTCACTTTTTCCATTTAAAATAGCGGCAACAGCAGCATTAAACATGATAAGAATATTGTCTGCTGCGTAATTCGACATCAATATCAGCGCCAACGGAGGGCCGAACATAATTACAAAATACACCAAATACAAATTATCAGAAAATGAGATACTATCAACGGCTCGCGTAATTGTGGAATTGAATGACCAAAATGCAATAAGATATACCAAATATAGAACAGTAAATATCCATCGATTCATAGTTGTCCTCTAGCTGTGATTATGTTGCATTTCATTGTTTTACAAAAGCGAATGATGCTGGCTGAAAACTATCTGTGGCTGATTTAATCCAATCTAGCACGGGCTAATGAAATTGCGTTCGTTTGTTTGCAGCTATTTCAACGGAATAAAATTGTTGGCCGCGCCGCAGGCGTCTCCCTAACGGACCATATTCACCGCGTCGCGGGGAATCGGCAAACACAACGAGCCCGCGATCGTGGTGGAATTGGGGTGTTAGGGACCATTTGCTGCTAATTCCATATTGAACAAACAAATTTCGCATTTGTGATATCACATTAATCCAAATTTTGCAGGGAATTTTCAAGATTCAAGTTTCTTCATACAAATGCAAATTTGCTATTTGTTGGTAACGTATAAAATCACCATCTCTAGTATAGATTTCTATTCCCCGATTCACTGCAAATGCTACAATTAATAGATCAATCGCTGACGAGGCGATACCTTTCGAAGAGCATAGGTTTTGTAAACGAGCAGCATCTTCATAGTCTTTTGTAACTATTTCTTCATCACTAAATCCATCTAGATATTCAAGTAGCTTTTCGAATCGAATTGGATCTCGAATACCACATAAAATTTCTTGTCTTATTGGACCAATAATGGCTACTCTAGAAGATTCAACAAGTTCGAAGATGTTTCGCCTTAATACTTGCTCTTCTTCCTTGGAACGCCTCAGAAAGGCGCTCCAAATATTTGTATCAACTAAAACCTTTGTCATCGGTTGCGCGCTTTTTTGTAGTCGTATTCCAAATCAAAATCAAATGTCCCAGCAAGTTCAAGAAATTTTAATTGCTTTCGGCGAGCAATAAATTCTTTTAATGCGGTAGTAACAGTCTCTTTCTTAGTTCTTAAATTTCCGATTTTTAACGCTTCGTCAAGAAGCATATCATCAAGCGCAAGATTTGTAGCCATGACTCACCTCCACACACAAGTTCACACATAACTTATAGTCATGGCGAACAAAAGTCAAGTACCTTGTAAAAAGAGAATATTGTGGTATGTGAAATTGCATCAGATTTCGAACGGTAAAAATCAATTTTGAAACTGGACCAAGTTCCAATGTTAAATATTGATGAACTTTTGTGTTTATTGTTAATCAAATACGAAAATGACTTATTGTGTTCAATTTTCCGGCAAATTAAGCAGACAATTTCGGTGTTTGGCAAGGTTCAAAACTTAAGAATCCCTCACCAGGGAAACCGCTATTTACTTGGTGAATGAATTCGTTGCTCAATTTTGTTCCCGCGCCGGAGGCGTCTCCTAACGGACCATATTCACCGCGTCGCGAGGAATCGGCAAACACAACGAGCCCGCGATCGTGGTGGAATTGGGGTGTTAGGGACCATTTGCTGCTAATTCCATATTGAACAAACAAATTTCGCATTTGTGATATCACATTAATCCAAATTTTGCAGGGAATTTTCAAGATTCAAGTTTCTTCATACAAATGCAAATTTGCTATTTGTTAGTAACGTATAAAATCACCATCTCTAGTATAGATTTCTATTCCCCGATTCACTGCAAATGCTACAATTAATAGATCAATCGCTGACGAGGCGATACCTTTCGAAGAAGCATAGGTTTTGTAAACGAGCAGCATCTTCATAGTCTTTTGTAACTATTTCTTCATCACTAAATCCATCTAGATATTCAAGTAGCTTTTCGAATCGAATTGGATCTCGAATACCACATAAAATTTCTTGTCTTATTGGACCAATAATGGCTACTCTAGAAGATTCAACAAGTTCGAAGATGTTTCGCCTTAATACTTGCTCTTCTTCCTTGGAACGCCTCAGAAGGCGCTCCAAATATTTGTATCAACTAAAACCTTTGTCATCGGTTGCGCGCTTTTTTTGTAGTCGTATTCCAAATCAAAATCAAATGTCCCAGCAAGTTCAAGAAATTTTAATTGCTTTCGGCGAGCAATAAATTCTTTTAATGCGGTAGTAACAGTCTCTTTCTTAGTTCTTAAATTTCCGATTTTTAACGCTTCGTCAAGAAGCATATCATCAAGCGCAAGATTTGTAGCCATGACTCACCTCCACACACAAGTTCACATAACTTATAGTCATGGCGAACAAAAGTCAAGTACCTTGTAAAAGAGAATATTGTGGTATGTGAAAATTGCATCAGATTTCGAACGGTAAAAATCAATTTTGAAACTGGACCAAGTTCCAATGTTAAATATTGATGAACTTTTGTGTTTATTGTTAATCAAATACGAAAATGACTTATTGTGTTCAATTTTCCGGCAAATTAAGCAGACAATTTCGGTGTTTGGCAAGGTTCAAAACTTAAGAATCCCTCACCAGGGAAACCGCTATTTACTTGGTGAATGAATTCGTTGCTCAATTTTGTTCCCGCGCCGGAGGCGTCTCCCTAACGGTCGCTATTCACCTAGTCGCGCACATCGGCATAACAACGAGGCGCGATCTAGGTGGAATGCGGGTGTTAGGGAATATCTTGTGGCCACGATGATAGCCAATCTATTTGCAAGATTAAGAATGGATTTCATCGGATGGTTTGCAATTATTTAGTTATTGCATTTTTTACCGTCTGATAGTCCCAGTAATATTTGCTGTCTTTAAGATAGAGCATCGCAACATGGGTTCCGACGTCTTTAACAGCATCTGGACACTTGGATGTATTTACCGCGGCAAACTTGTAAAGAACAATGATTCTCAATTCATCGCGCACTGCTTTTGAGCATTCGTATTCAACATAGCTTCGTAGATCCACAGAATTTCCGCGTGCGCAACTACCAGTCCAGCTGTTATAGCTATTGCAATATTGGCAGCTTCCACTTCTGAGGCTATTTGTATCTTTCCCTACGATAAGAACGAATGTTTTTGAAGCATCGAGTCTTGTTCCGAGTGAGCGTTTGATATTACAATTCAAGCTTTCGTCTCTAGCTTGAGATAAATCATGCGCATCTGTGAACGACAAGCTAAGGTTGTTGTCATCATTCCATTTGTGAAGCTGATCAACAGCATCTTTATCGCTGGTCCAGTCTGCCGCAATGTAGGTTCGAGTCCTATACGCCATTCTTCTGCTCCTTCAGTTTGTAGAAATTTATCTTATCCATAATGGATTCATGAATGAGAATCGTTACCTTGGATGGGTAGGGAAACTTAATCCTGCTTATTTTGAATGACCAAATTAGCAGTTCCAAGAGCTCTTGCTCACTGATATCACCGCACTCTTTGAATCGCGTAATTCCAGATCCAAGCAATGGAATTGACACGGATTTTCCTGCGTACAAAACATCCATTTCATTCCAAAAGTTGATCAAGAAATCAACGTAATCTCTCATTGATAAGTATGCTCTGTTATCTTGGTCGAATCTTGTGAATGCAGCGAGTAAATAATCGCCAAATTGGTGAAGCGACCCTAATTCGTATTTGATGGATTTTCCAGCGAGACGATTTTGATTAATCTCAACAACCTTGGTTTGCAGTCGTGAATCAGCCTCGATTGATCGATCAATTTTCTGAGCAAGATCGGCATTTGACAATATGAACTTGCCATTTAACGTGCTTGCCGCAATTATTCGATCGTCAACCAGCGTATCAAAGTACTCATTAAATGCAATGACTTTAAGCCCTTCCGCTTTAAATATGTCTCCGCATTTGATTTCAATATCGGAGTTATTGATTCGCAGGCTTGTAGCCTTTGCCTGATTTGCGTTTACCCACATCATGATATATAGAACAATCAACAAGACAGCCAAGGCTAATCCGATAACAACTCGTAAGCATATTCCATCCGGCACCTGTATCGCAATCATTGCAAAGGAGACAAATAGACTTACGGTTGAAATGGTAGCAAGGTAGGTTTTTAATAGCGTTTGATTGAATAATCCAACCTTTGTTTTCATTCAGTTCTCCGTTTTCATTAAATTTGCTGGCGTGATGAAGTGAAATATCAAAGCAACCCCATATTTATGTGTGCTTCTCGGCTATAAAAACCATAGCCATCAGTTGGGTAGGCTGTATTATTGACGCCAAATTGTGAAATTGCATCTAAAATTGGCGCCTGCTTGAAGGGAATGTGAATTACTCGAGCTTCCCCTCTTGTAATCCTTGAGCTTAAGGCTGATGGCCAAAATGGTGCGAGGTCACGTGGCGAGAGGATGCTTGTATAATTTGGATATGTTGCAATAATCGGGATGTTGCAGTTGTCAATTGCATAACTAATTTCAAACGGAACCCAGTCGGTATCGCTCTTGGTTTCTTGCGTGAGAATTAGAATCATGTGTTTTGAGTTGTTCAATCGCGTTATCAGTGATCGTCGAAGCGTATCTTTTGCGGATGAATCCCTAACAGACGAAGTTTTTTCATGGCTATTAATAAGGCTGAATTCAATATTGCGATTTGCTGTCCATCCAAGCATTAGATTGTAATACTTAATATCCGATGCGATTGGATTTGTGGTTCCGCCAGCATGGAAAGCTACATACGTTCCATTTCTATATGCCATGGTTGCTCCTAGATATATTATTGGTTGAGTTGGCGGAGTTGGTGTTTTTTGTTTTGATCTGAGTTATCATGCTGTTGAATCCCGCCTGGAAGGTCTCCCTAACGACCCATATTCACCGCGTCGCGGGGAATCGGCAAAACAACGAGCCCGCGATCGTGGTGGAATTGGATTGTTAGGGACGATCAGTGGTAACATTGGCAGTCGTTTAATTTGATTTATTTAATTATCAGGTTCAATTTCATGTTGTTTTTGTTGATTTTGTCTGATAATCTGTAATGAGATCGAATCATTTCATTAGGATTGATCTAGTGGGTAAAATGGCTATGGTTTTATGATGTTGAAAACTTAGATTCAACACGGCATTCATTGGATTCGTTCATCAATTTTATACATCAATAAGCTGCATAATGAGGCTAAGTTCATTGCTCGTTTGTAATCGATTTCAATATTACCATGAGCTTTTGGGTTTCTGATACCAGTCATTGAGCCCGCAAATATTTGCATATATCCTGTTTGTTCGTCTCTTTCTGAATGTGTTAACATTGGCGTCAGTTTGATAATTGGGTTCTGTGGCGAAAATGCCTTATTCATTAGGTTTGCACCATCCAATTCTAGACCAGTCGAATTTATGACGATAGCCTTTACAACTACATTGATTTCTTTCAGAGCAGATTCAATTCCATCAGCAAAATGTCCGACGGCAAATCGCGATTCAATGATTTCACGAACTTTTGGGTGAAGAATTGAATATATGGAATTATCAAATCCGTCGGCATCGATTCGATAAATTCCTTTACCATTGCAGTTGGAGCAAGTTTTACCATGAAATAGACAATCATCTTCTGATTGTTTGCCAGTCCCATCGCAAAGTGCACAATCGAAAATATTGTCGGATTGAGTGACTTCAACAATTACACCGCGACCAAAACAAACTGGGCACGGGGCTATCGAATGTTGTTCATAAAGATCAGTATCAGGCCATTTTCCATTGCCTGAACAAAACGCGCATTCTAAGATAGTTTTCGTGTTTGTCTCTCGTATTACTTTCACATCGCACCCATTATTGAATTGTGATTATGTGTTATTTTTATCACAAAGGCCAATACACTTTTTTCAGTGGAAGTATGGATTTCGCCTCATTATCAAATTTATCATAGTACTGAATTGAGATCCCAACTAAACCATCTAGATCTAAAAGCGTTACGGGTTTATCACTGCGTTCCGCTTCATATTTTGCTTCGCGAGTAAATCCACCGGTAGAAACGTAGAGACCTTTTTCACTTCGAATTGACCCAATGAAACTCCGAATATCTGGAGCGCCCATTTGACCTTTTCGATGTTTGACTTCAACTTTGATTCGTGGTTCTTCAAGCCCCAGTCCATCAGGTGATGCAATAATATCTTTCCCACGATCAGGACCTTTTGGGCTTACTTGAGTAATATACCCCATTGCACGCAGTAACCCAGCAACGAAATCTTGCATTTTATCCCATGATAAATTTGCAATTTTATCTTTTATGAATTCATTGGCCCGCTCTATAGTTTCATCTTTTATTTCGTCTAAATCCTCATCTTGTAAAACCGACTCAGATTCTTCAACGATTTTTGCGGGAGGAGTGCTATCAATCAAATCCGAGGCAACATCTGAATTGATTTCAAATATTGTAAGAGTTGATCCTAATGTATTTTTGGAATAAGTTGACAATTCATCTCTGGATTTCTCTTTAACCCAAACCACTTTTCTTGTGTGGAAATATTCCATCAATTGATCATCGTACTTATAACCAGAATCAATTGTTCCAATTAAATATTTGCGTGATATTCTATCATATGTCACAACATAATCACCTATTTCGAACACTTTATAGAACTTGAATAGCTGGCTGGCTGATGCAATGATATTCCCTTCCTTCCAGTC
>JADKIZ010000027.1 GCA_016722445.1 Flavobacteriales bacterium
CTGGAAAATCATTCCGGATCACTTTCTGCTTGTGCCTGGAGTGGGTGCCCAAGGCGGCGATATGCATGAAGTATTCAAATATGGGGCTAATAAAGATGTTGGGTTGCTGATCAACGCATCACGGAACATCCTCTACGCATCTTCTGGTTCTGATTTCGCTTCCGCAGCTAAGACAGAGGCGAAAAAAATGGCGGAGCAAATGGGGGAGGAGATTCAGAATTTAAGATTTAATATTTAAAATTGAACTATCCTTAGCCATCAAAGTGAAGTTCGGACGTTAAGAGTCCTACTAATTTTAAATCTTAAATACTATACCCTCATCCCTTTGCTCTTCCGAATATTCACCGCCACCACTTTGTATTCAGGGCACAGTGCATCGGAATCGGCAACACTTGAGGTAAGGTCATTCATTTTGATTTCCGGGAAGTGAAATGTAGATGACAGCACGCCTTGTTTCACTTCATCAGTAATGCGCGCTTTCACATCAATTTTTCCTCGCGGACTAATCACACAAACCATATCGCCATCCTTGATGTTGTGGTTGGTAGCGTCTTCAGGGTTGATCATGAGAACATCTTCTTTCAGTATTTGCGCATTGTTTGTCCTGCGCGTCATGGTGCCACAGTTGTAATGTTCAAGCTCACGATTGGTAGTGAGGATGTATGGGAATTCTCTACTGTTATCGGAAAGTTCAGTCGTTTCTTTCCAAGTTGCTGTGATGAATTTTCCTTTACCGCGTTTGAAAGATTCGGTATGTAAAATTTCTGTATCACTGCCATCTGGAAGCACTGGCCACTGTTTTCCATTGTCTCCCAATTCATCCCATTTTACACCGGCGAAGAATGGAACGATCTGTGAAACCTCTTCCAATATTGTTTTCGGATCGTAATCTGATTGAGCGTATCCCATTCTTTGCATGATTTCAGCAATGATTTGTCCGTCTGGTTTTGTACCTTCAATAGGCGCTACTGTTGCTTGTACTTTTTGAATGCGTCTTTCGCCATTTGTAAACGTTCCGGATTTTTCGAGGAAGGAAGAAGCAGGCAATACCACGTGCGCCATTTTAGCGGTTTCAGTCATGAATATTTCCTGCACCACCAAAAGATCGAGCTCATTCAGTGCCTTCTTCACATGGTTGGTGTTCGGATCAGTTTGCACGTTGTCTTCGCCCATCAACCACAGTGCTTTCAGTTTGCCATTGATGGCAGCGTCATACATCTGTGGAATCTTATAACCGATGTGAATTGGAAGTTTAGCGTTGTAAAAGTTTTCGTATTTCTGGTGAATTTGCGGATCGGTGACATCGAGATAACCGGCACCTTGGTGCGGTTGACATCCCATGTCTGCAGCACCCTGCACGTTGTTTTGTCCGCGGAGTGGATTCACTCCAACCCCTCTACGGCCAATGTTACCGGTGATCATCGCCAGATCGGCAATGAGCATTACCGTGTATGTTCCCTGTGAATGTTCTGTCACGCCAAGACCGTGGAAAGACATCGCATTGCCTGCTGAAGCGTATGCAATGGCTGCTTTGCGAGCAAGGTCTTTATCGACACCAGTGATGGCAGAAAGTTCATCGATGTTGAATGACATCACATGTTTTCTGAAATCCTCGTATCCTTCTGTACGTTGTTCAATGAATGATTTATCTTCTAAACCTTCAGCGATGATATAGTACAAAAGCATATTCAGCATGGCCACGTTTGTGCCAGGTTTCAACTGAAGATGATATGTAGCAAATCTCGCCAGTTCTGTTCTACACGGATCGATGACGATGCTCGTGCCTTTCATCGCAAACTGCTTCAGCTTGGCACCTGTTACCGGGTGTCCACTTGTTGGATTGGCTCCGATTACCATAATGCAATCGGTAAATTTCAAATCGATGATGGAATTTGTAGCTGCTCCTGTTCCGAACGTACGCTGCATACCCAGTGCAGTTGGAGAGTGACAAACACGCGCGCAACTGTCAATGTTGTTTGTACCAATCACTGCTCGGATGAATTTTTGCATGAGGTAGTTTTCCTCATTCGTGCATCTAGCGGAAGAAATACCTGCGATATAGTCAGGACCAAAATCGTTTTTGATTCTGGTTAATTCTGATGCGATATAATCATATGCTTCATCCCAAGTCGCCGGAACAAGTTCTCTGTTTTTCTGATCAACGGAGTTTTCAAACGATCAGGATGGTTGTAGAATGAAAATGCAAACAGCGCTGAGGCAGGTATGTCCTGTGTTCACTTCAGCATCGTAAGGAGCTTGAATTGATTTTACTTTTCCACCTTTTACAGCAACTTCAAGATTACATCCAACACCACAATAGGTGCATACTGTTCTGATTTTTTCATCAACAGCAACAGACTTCGATTCGAAAATATCTGAGATGGCAGAAGTTGGACAAGCTTGTGCACATGCGCCACAACTTACACAATCGGATTCTTTAAAAGTGGTTTCAAAACTCTTGATGATGTGACTGTCAAAACCGCGACCAGCCATATTCAAAACCATTTCACCTTGAACTTCATCACAAGCTCTCACACAGCGGAAACAATTGATACACTTCGAAAAATCAGAAGTCATGTAAGCATGACTCTTGTCTTTTTTTCTATCGAGGTGGTTTTTTCCTTCAGGATATCTTACGTCGCGAACACCGACACGACCAGCGACAGTTTGCAGTTCGCAGTTGTTGTTCACTTCGCACGTGAGGCAATCGAGTGGGTGATCGGTGAGCACCAATTCGATGATGTTTTTTCTGAGCTTCTGAATGCGATCAGAATCAGGATAGATAAAAGAATTCGGCATAACCGGCGTATGGCATGAAGCCATGGCTTTGGCAGGGCCATTTTCTTTCAAAGCAACGTCAACGCTGCAAACCCGGCATGATCCGAATGGATCGAGATTCGGTGCGTCGCACAATGTTGGCACCACGTCCTGACCAAAATTCCTTTTCAAAAAGAAAGGATGGTTTCACCATCGCGGATGTCGTATGGTTTATTGTTGACGTAAGCCACCTTACGATCTGTTGCGGTAGCACCACCACGATCATTTCCTGATGATGTTCTGTGTTCCGTATTCAGAATTTTGTTACCATGTTGAACTGTTTTGACCCGATCTGATCAGGCAGAGAAATATTGTTTGAGTTCAGCGTCGAAATAATGAAGTGCATTTTTCACGGGGAGTGGAAGACCACCACCTAGCGCGCACAAGGAACCAATTTCCATCGTGTTGATGAGATCATTGAACAATTCACTATCGATTTGATAACCTTCATTGATCGCTTTATCCAACATTTCAGCGCCGCGAGTAGAACCTAATCTGCACGGAAAACACTTTCCACAACTTTCATGGGCTGTGAATTTGAACAGATGTCGCAAGTATTCAATGATGGGGAAATCTTCGGTAAGACAAACGATCGATGCATGGCCGAGGAGAAATCCCTCTTTTGCGAATGAATCAAAATCGACACTCAAAGTGGGAATTTTGTCAATCGGAACGAGTCCGCCCAGTGGCCCGCCAATGTGCATGGCTTTTACTTTTGATCGGAAACCTTTACCGAGTTCATTCACGACAACACTGAGTGGAGTACCCATATCAACTTCATAAATACCTGGGCGATTGAAATGTCCATCCAACGATACGAGTTTGGTACCAGTTGATTTTTCAGTGCCTATGGAAGCGAATTTTTTACCGCTTTGCGACATGATGTAAGGAAGGTTCGCCAGTGTTTCAACATTGTTGACTACAGTTGGTTTGTTGAACAATCCTTGTTGTGTAGGATAAGGTGGGCGCACACGGACTTCCGGACGCTGACCTTCTATCGATGACAACAATGCAGTTTCTTCACCACAGATGTATGCGCCTTGCGCTTTGATCACTTTGAATCTGTAGTTGAAACCACTTCCGAAAATATTTTCTCCGGTATATCCGAATGTCTCCAAATCATTCACCGCTTGTTGAATGATGTCGACAGCTTCAGGATATTCACCTCTGATGTAAACAACACCATGCTGAGCACCTGCGATATATCCTGCGATGATCATTCCCATCAGCAATGCGTGAGGACGTTGTTCGAGGATATAACGATCAGAGTAAGCACCCGGGTCACCTTCATCGGCATTGCAAACGATAAATTTTGTATCGCCTTGCGCTTGTCTGCATGAATCCAATTTGAAGGCCATGGAGAAACCCGCACCGCCGCGTCCTCTCACACCGGAGTCTTTGAGTTCAGCCAACAATACTTCGCGGCTTGTATTCAATGCGGTTTTCAGGATTTGATAATAGCCATGAATGTCGCCGTAGTCCATGGTGAGGATAGGTGTTCCATAACTTTCTACATGATATTTTTCCTTCGAAGGAGCTTGAGATTTTTTGATATCGGCAATCAGGTCAATGTCATTGCCCGAGTAGTTTTTTTCCATTATGATGGAAAGCTGAATTTTCATGACAACGACCTAGACAACACATTTCTCCGATTTCGTGTGCGTCGAAATGCGCGGATATTTTTGACAAGTTTGTCCTGTGTTCCTGCAGATAGGCATGCACTTCCATTGCAGACATAAACCTTTTTTGCCTTGATTTTCCGGACGGAGAAAATCATAAAAAGAAGCAGTGCCGTATACGGTGGATTTACCGACTAAAAATTCTTCACGAAGTGATTCGAGTGCTTCAATAGTTGGAGTGCCGGTTTCTTCGGCAGCAATGCCGAGTTGCTCGAATAGATTTCTTTCGAGACCTTTTCGGCCAGATAATTCACTGATGTTTTTGGACATATGTCAAAATCGTGGCGTCCGGAATGACATGGAAATAGGCTTCCAAATCAGCGGAAGACAGGTGCAATATAGGCTTTTAAAACGCAGGTTCGAGGTTAAACTTTCGCTGTTATTGTAGGAGGAATGTGTGAAATTGATCGTCAGAGTGATTCTGTGTATTTCGCGAAATTGTTGAGAATCATTTGCCAGCCTGCTTGTTGCATTTCAACAGGGTTTACTGATTCCGGATCAAATGTCTCTGTAACAACTACAGTTCCTTCTTTTTCGTGGAATTGTAATGCTACTTTTCGACCATCAGCGAGCGTATATCGGATGCTTTCCAATGGACGTATTTCATCATATATTCCTACCAATTCGAAACTGAAACTTCCATCTTTAGCAGCCATGGTGGCAGATAATTTTCCACCCGGGCGCAAATCATTGGAGGCTTTCGGACAGTGCCAAGTGTCTTCTGCAAAATTCCAGTTGACGATATGCTTTGGGTCTGTCATAGCGTTCCAGACTGTTTCTATTTTGTTTTTGACAATCGTTTGTACGGTAATGGGTTGCATGTTTTTCAAATAGATTGGTGATTCAGCAAAAATAGGAGCAGGGCATGTAATGCAGATAACAAAAAAGCCTGATCGCGATGATCAGGCTTTTTGAAGCGTTGAATTCGATACTATTGATTGACAATAAATTTCTCTGTGATAATCTGTTCACCAAAACTCAATTCAACAAAATAGACACCCGATTCAAGGGAACGGTTGAATACATAATTGAACTGTAGGATTTGATCAACATGAACTGTTCTTTTTTCAGTTTCTCTTCCAACTGCATCCAGAATGCGAATTTGAACATCGCCTTCGAAAGGTGTTTCGATCATCAAATACATGTCATTTCCATCATTGGGATTAGGGAAAACACGCGCTTGTACTGTTGCACTGAGAGATTTTTCACCCTCTATCATTCCATCATCGGGTGCAAGTGCAGAAGCAGCGGCAGTCGAACTTACAATGACCATTTGATATGGACCGTAGTTACCATTGCCATAAACAAAGTTTGGTCTGATTCTCACACGCCATGTACCATTCGCCGCCATTGGATAAGTTGGTGTTGGAAACGCACTAATCAAACTGAGATAAGGTGTGTTTGTTGGGGTATTTACAGTGAATGGCATGCCAACGGAAGTACCGCTGCAATCGGAATACTGTTGGAATTCATAAGTGTATGAAAGCGCACCACAAATGCTTGCGCTACCTGGAACCGGAGATCCGATGAGGTATGTGGTTCTAGGTACAACAGCAGGGCACCGTTGAGTTGATTTTACTTCAACCAAAGGTTGATCGATCATTTTTACATTGCTACAATTGGATGATGCAATATTCCCGAGGACGGTGATTGTAGGTTCCGATTGACCAATTCCATTTGAGAGGTTGTAATTGGCGTCAACCTCACATTGTAGATACCGCCATATCTTATGGCTAGCGCTGGAGTTGTCAATGGAATCAATCCTGTGGAAGTTGCAGAGGTTGTCACAGCGGGTGCACCTCCTCCTGTTCCTGTGAAATTGAAAGTATAATTGGTAGCGCCTCGATAAGTAGCTTTATAACTGTTGCACAATGAAAGTCCATCCACAGGTACGATAGTCGCGCATCCACTTGGCATCAGCGGAGAGATACAGATGCTAAATGATCCACCTGAGGTAGCATCATAATTGCGAATACCAACCCAATACCATTGTCCAACTGTAAGTGTTCCGTAATTCAGTACATCACCACCGCCAACGGTTGTATTGGCATTTTCCACATCAAGTTGACTGCCTGATGAGTTCTGCAGTTCGATCACTGCGTTGAATGCATTCGGTGCAACTTTAATTTGAACGCCAGTTGATGGCGCTAGGAATTTATACCAAACATCTCTACCTCCGCCTGGTGCAACATTCACAGGATTACCCTGAGCAGAGATGTCTGCATTGAACAATGTTCCATTGACCCATTGACAATTTGGATAAATAGCATTGGTTGAAGTAACGCTGACTGTTTGCGCATTGCCCCAAATATCATTTGGGATTCCACTACAACCTTCATCTGTACTTCCGTCGCAGTCATCATCAATACTGTTGGCACAAACTTCCGTTGAACCTGGATATGCCGTGATGGTGAAATCATTGCAATCTGCGACATAAGGTTGTCCTCCATGCGCAGGCGGATACCATGGATAAAGTTGTGCAAGAATGGTACATCCTGAAATACAACCAGAAGTATAAATGTAAGATCCAAATCCGTCACCGTCCTGATCTGCCCACCATTCACATGCAGGATTGATATCTGCATTGGTATCACAACAGTCGGTGTTATCAGCCACACGGCCCGCTACAGGTGTACATGAAAGCACTGGTGTAGAAGCCGGATCACCGAATCCGTCTGAATCGGCATCGATATAGTAAGATGTGAAATCTTGAATAAACAAAGTGACGTTGTCAACGGATTCTTCACAATTTCCATTGCCAGTAGCAATCAAGGTGAAGGTGATGGTTTGTCCAAGATCTGCACTCACAGGTGTATAAGTAGGTGTGAGTGTGCCATTACCTGCTGTGATTGATCCCGCACCATTTTCCGTCCACGTGTACGAAGGAGAATTGGATACTGATGCGCCATTTGCAAAAACATAGGCGGTTAATCCGCAGGTCGACATGGCTATTCCTGCATCAGCTTCAGGTGCAGCGATGATGTTCATCGTAATGTTGTTGCTCGTTGCAGTCGCAATCGTCAAACATGATTCTGATGATGTCAATACAACAGATACAACATCTCCATCTTCGATATCATTCACATTGAATGTGTCTGAGTCCGTACCTGCATCCGCACCATTGATTTTCCATTGATAGTGAGGACTGCCTCCACCATTTACAGGTGTCGCAGTGAATGTCACCATATTACCAGCACATTCTGTATTGGAAGGTGATACGGCGATACTTACAGAAGGAGTAACATATGCAATCACAGAAACAGTAATGGTGTTGCTGTTCACAGGAGTTGTGGATGCACATTGTTCATTGCTGGTGAGAACTACATGCACCTGATCGCCATTAGCAAGCGAACTTGTTGTGAATGTCGGGCTATTTGTTCCAGCATTGGCTCCATTTACTTTCCATTGAAATGATGGACTTGATCCACCGAATTGAGTTGTAGCAGTGAAAGTGGCAGAGCTTCCAGTGCAGAATACACTCGCATTGGCAGAAATGGTAACAGAGGCAGTGACATTTGGGAGGACACTGACAACGATGGTATCACTATTGACCACTGATGGCGTTGCGCACAATGCATTGCTCGTAACCACACACCATATTTCATCGCTTGTATCCAATGTGTCAACAGAATAGGTTGAGCTATTTGTTCCAACGTTGGAGCCATTCAATTTCCAATTGTAGATTGGAGTTGTTCCACCATTCACAGGTGTTGCTGTGAACGTGACCATAGCTCCTTCGCAAACTACATCGCCAAGATCAGAACCAATGGTAGCTGAAGGCACAACAACAGAATTGACAGTTACTGCGTAATCCGCGGAAACAGTTCCGCTTCCACATGAATTGGTACCATATACATTCACATTGCCAGAAGTGGCAGAGCCAGAGAAGCTCACCGTGATGGAGTTTGTATTCGATCCGGATGTAATGGAGGCTCCGGACGGCAGTGACCAAACATATCCGGTAGCATTCGAGATAGCGCTAACACTATATGTAATACCAGTCGTTCCCTGACAAACAGTATTGGTACCACTAACGGTTCCGGCAGCAGCAGGTAGCTGATTGACGGTAAGTATTGAAACTCCCGAAGTAGATGGTGTACATGCAGTGGTTCCGACAATGACACGATATCTATATGTGTTCATGGTGAACAGCGCACCGGTGATCGAGAGTGTGTCATTGGAAACACCAGAATAGATTGCGGAATTAGAAAGTGTTGACCATGATCCTCCACCGTTCGTTGAAATTTCCCAAGAATAGGTGAGGTTATTGCCTGATGCAGCAACCACAATGATGGTATTTCCATTTTCACAAACTATAGTTGAGCTTGCAGGTTGTGTATCGATATTGGCAAAGCCAACATTCAACGTTCCTACATCAGAAGTATCAGCAGGACTGCATGATCCGCTTACAATTACACGATATAAATTTCCATTCAGACCCGATGGAGCATTGTTGATGCTGAGTGTTGATGAAGTTGCACCTGAATAAGGTGCAGAACCTAATCCGGATGTTGACCAGGATGATCCACCATTTGTAGAAACCTGCCAGGTATAATTCAACCCTGAACCTGTTGCCGTAACACCGAATGATGTATTCGTTCCTGCGCAAATATTGTTGATGAAGTTGGCAGGCAGTGGTCCGGGACTATAGGTAGTAATTGCAGGAGCTTCATTTACTGTTACACTAATATTGTATGTTCCACTTACGCATCCTGTTGTTGAATTGGTCACTGTCATCACGGCGGTGTAAACGCCAGCTGTCAATCCCGCAGGAACACTAATGCTGATTGGACTTGCAGGAAGTGAAGCATTGGTCACGTTCGAGAATCCACCACCACTCCAGGTGTTGATGCTGTATTGATTTGGTGAACCAGTTGTTGCACTGTATGTCAATGAAGCATTTTGTGAAGATGCAGAGAAGCATACAGCAGGATTCGAACCAAGCGTAATGGTTGGCGCTGCATTGACAATTACGGTGATGTTATAACTTGGACTTACACATGAAGTTGAACTGTTTCTCACCACCAAGGTTCCAGTATAGTTATTTGCTGCAGCCGATCCAGGAACAGAAATTGTAATCGGACTCGATGGGAGTGAAGCCCATGTGATATTGCTGAAACCTGCAGTAGAAGCAGCAGTTCCCCAGGTGATACTGTATTCATCCGGACTGTTTGTCGCACCGGAATAGGCAAGAGTTACATTCTGAGAACTGGTTGAGAAACATGCTGTAGAAATTGCGCCCACAGTAATGGTTGGTGTTGCGCATGGATTCATTTCGAAAGCGCCAAGTGTTGGTGTGCTGGCACTTCTTGTTGTGCCATCGATGTCAGTGGTGACTTCAGTAAGTGGTGTCCCAAGACCATCCACAAATGAATATGGATAAGGAGGATTCGGTGGACTTGTCTCTATGCGGAGGTCTGCTTGTGTTCCAGAAGTGAGGTTGACAAACAACTCCGATGGGTTGATGTGTGTTGCGTCGGAGGTTCCGGTAGTGGTAAGAACAGCATTGCTATTCAGATCACAGTTGGATGATAACGACTGCCAGTTCGCAAGAGTGTATGTGGTTGAAGAACCCCAAAGTGCAATGTTCGTCAATGAAGGACCCGCCAATAAATTGTAGTCGGATGTTGTAGAAGACCAATTGATAGAGGCATTCGCATTGCTGTTTGCAATGTTTCCGATTGCGCGGTGATTACCCTGACCTCCGCGAATGTTGATGAATACGTTGTTGCGCAATTCTATCGGCGCACCTGCAGTGATCGATATAAGTGCAAAATCAAGAGGGAATCTCAAGAAGGCGTAAGTGCTGTTCGCTGTACCTGCACCAGTTGTATTGCTTCCGTCCACAAGGACAGTATTGTAGTAATATCGTGCAGCGCAGTTGGCCTGATCATACAATAGATTGTCATTCAGTGCGCGAATGGAAGTATTGGTGTTTGTGATGAGTGATCCTCCAAGTGTACCATTGTTGAGGTAGATGGTATTGTTGGAGACAGTCCAATCTCCATTGGCAATCGTCAATCCATAGATGATCGGATTGCGTGAAGTTGAATTGGTATTGTCACCGGGATTTTCATTGAACAGATAACTGATTTCATTGCCATCCACAATTCCGCCATGTGTCGTTTCTGAATTGTTTACCCCCACGAACATACCGTGAATGCGAACATTCGTATTGTAAATAGAAGTTCCACTTCCACAGTTGTAGACTTTATTGTTTGCGATGACATTGGTGGTGTCATCGGTCCAACAGAATATTCCCATGAAAGCTTCCGGACTAATGACAAGACTTTGCAATGCACTAGCGCATCTGTTGTACATCACATTGTTGTTTGTGATGGTCGCTTTGCCGCCAGGAGTGGAATAGGTTAAATAGTTGAAGTAAACATTGCTGCCGTGTGCAATACCATCCATGAATGAATATGCACCTGTTGCAGATAAACCACATACCGTATTGCTGTCGATGAGAATTTCATCTGTACTCTGAGTCCAGATTCCGAATACAGCAGAATTGGCACTGATATCAAATACGTCTCCGCTACCTGCACAAATGATATTAGGTGTAGTCAGGGATGCACTCAAGCTTCCAATGAGGTTATTGGTGATATTGGTTTTACCATATTCGACACGGATTCCAAGGAAATTGCTGTATCCTGTTCCGGAAACATTGAAGTTACTGATCTTGTTATTGTGGATCACTGTTTCCTCGCCGTTGATGGTTCCTCCGCTGTTTACATATATCGCCCAGATTTCACCATCCGCTAAGTTGTTGACGAAAGTACCTGTAATGTCCGGTGATGGTGTTGCGCTTCCTCCAATGAGATTATTCGAAATCGTATGACCAATTGAGTTGGAACCACCTTCGAGATATACAATGTATTGATATTGTGCTTGTGTGATGGCGTTGTAGATTTTATTACCGTCAATGATAATGCTGTCGCCGATTCCCTGGCCGCTAATATTCTGACTGAAGGCAATGGCAGATTGTCTGAAGTTGAACATCTCATTGTTCGAGATGGTAATGTTGGATTTCAGAGGTGCATTGGTTCCATTGAAAAAGCCCAAAACACCGCCGGCATTGATCAATGATACAGGAGTATTTGTCGCGTTTTGTGCTAAGTCACTTCTGTTCCTGATGATATTATTGTCAATGATAATGTCGCGAATTTCTGTTCCGGTTCCGAGCAATCCAGCAAAATTGATGACACCTGGACCAACACTATTTGTAAGGGTGTTGTTACCTTCAATCGTGCAGTTTTTGATTTCAATGTCTTGAGTATTTCCATTGAAATAGAATGTTGGTGTATTCTGCCTGCTTGCAAACGTCAAGTACTTTCCACTGCCACCGAAGCTACCATCAATAACAATTCGTGTTGCACCACTGAAGTTGATTAGCGGATTACCTCCTGAAGTCTGGTAGATGGTTTTAACTGAAGCACTCGATGGTTGAATGGTGATCGTATAATTTGATCCGCAAAACTCCACGATGTTGGTCAATGGATAGTAAAGTCCACTTTCATTCAAATCGCTCGTAATGTTCACAGTCAAGTCGCCTTGAAGTCCATTCGTTTGCAGTGCATAGAACAATCCTGTTGCAGCATTTGCATTCAGAGATGTATAGGTTTGTCCTGATCCGACATTCACTGTTCCAGATAATGGGACACTACCAAGAATGGTGAAGGTACCAGGAGCACCATTGATGGTAGATGGACTTGTTGCCACATCAGCATGAACCGGAGATGTCGCATCGAAATGGCTGTATCCAATGTTCGACGTTGTGGCCGAATCTTGGGCAGCGATATAATATTGATAGGTTTGTAATGCAGCTAGTCCACTAATGGTAACATCATATGTATAAAGGTTGCCTACTACAGTTGTCGGAGCAATCGAAGTATAGGAAGGACCCGTGCTGAGTCTCCACCAAAGCCTTGGACTTAAACTACCGGCAGCAACACCTGAAACAAGATCAGTAATCGTTGCGGTGATTTGAATAGTTTGTGTTGAGCCGCATGCAGCGTTGATTGCCGGAATGGTGCCGACAGTTATGGTTGGAGGCAGAAGATCCATCGGTATCATGTCGCTTTCATCTGCTCCGATATCGGGACCTGTTCCTCCACCGTTGGATTGTCCACCAAGCGGATAACCAGTTCTGATTCCCACGGCATCAATATCATTTGTCATACCGCTGATGGCTATGGCTGCAGATTCTGCCGGTGAGTTTAAAGCGGTGTTTAGTCTGAGGTCAGGAGTAACTGCTGTTGGTGCAATGAACTGCGGATTCGCACTGATGCTGTTGTCATCGAATGTTGTATTCGCCTTCCATGCCTGCATAGTGGCCTGATCGGCAGTACCATTGTAAGCCAGCACTGTTCCTGTACCTGCGGTATAAAATAAATTGTAATCTGATGTCAGTGTAGTGGTGTTCGTGATGTAAAACGCATAGTGTTTACCACCAGTAGTAGCGTTTGATCTTGTATTGACAAAAATGTTGTCGCGGACATTGTCATTCGCACCAGTCACAGCTCTTCTGAATGCATAGCTGTTGCTTGCTGTAGTACCAACACCAGATCCTCCAATGTACACAGTGTTGTAATAGTAACTGTTGTTGGTAGATCCATTGTCCTTTAAAATTCCTGTGATCACAGAGGTATTGGTAATTGGGCTACCATATGAATCATATCCCAATCTCACCATATTGTTATGGACAGTTACCTGTGCAGTACTGATATGAATTCCATTCACAACAGATGCAGTGCCAGTTCCTGATCTGAGATTGTAAATATTGTTTCTGCTTACATCATAGATGGCAGAACCTCCTACGAGCACGATACCATTCACTACACCATTCACCGTGGATGAATCGGTGAGGGCAAAAATGGTGTTGTGTCTGATGTAGTTCGTGGTTGTTGTTGAAGCTCCGAGATTGATGCCAATGACGGAAGCACTGCCTGCGGCGCTTACACCAGTAGATGTTGTTCTGATAAATGAAATTTCATTGTCATCAATGTTGTATTGTGCAGCACCTCCAGAGAATATACCAACCGCCTGTGACGCGGTACCACCGCCATATGCCGAGAGATTTTTGATGATGTTGTTTTGAATATTCATCACATTGCTCGCGGTAGACGTGGTATAGATACCATAGTTCACTGCAGCGCTTGTTACAGGAACTGTAAGTAAAAATGAATTGGCTGTCCCATTACCGATTTCATTTCCATCAATGGTAACAGAACCTGCAATGGCTTTGATACCATTCATGTTCATGGTAAGTGTTCCTGAAGGCAGCGTGAAAGACAAGCTGCCAATTTTATTGTTGCTGATCGTCTGCGTAGTTGCAGTGGAGTTAACCGAAATACCACACACAGCGTTAGCCAAAGTGGTTGCTGTGGTCGACGACAAAATGATAGATGGCGAACCACTTAGTCCGCCGATTTGATTGTCATCAATGAGGTAGCCTGTCGTCTGTGCATATACACCCGCAAACAATGGAAAGGTAGTAGAACCTCCGCTTGTTGAAGTCAGTGTTATATTGTCAATGATGTTGCCTGTGATGTTGCACGTTCCACTTGAAGCTGCCAAAACAGAAATGGCATTAAAGCGCACTGCACCTGTAGAAATGATTGAGGTAATTCCCGTACCGCTGCTATTGGCATATCCAATCACGTTGTTGGTGATATCAATGTTGGAATTGCTGGTTCCATTCACATATATACCATATAGGTTTGTTGTAATGGCCCCACTTCGTGGTGTGTCATTGTAAATGCGATTTCCATCAATCGTTGTTGCACCTGTATTGGAAACAATGTATATCGCAGCAACAGTGGAACTGGTTCTGTAAATATTGGCAAAATTGTTATTCGAAATTTCGTTGTTGTCGTTGGTTACGCTGGCACTAAATCCATTCGAACTGATACCGATAGAAGCCGTATTTGCGCCTGCTTGTTTGAAGTCGTTGTTGGTGATCGTGTTGTTGTCGTTACCAGTTCCTGTGATGACAGTAGTGCCAATATTCACCAGTCCTGCTGTGGTGCTGGTGATCGATCCTTCAATGACACAATTGTTGATTTGATTGTCGGAAGCATCATTGAGAAGATGCACTACAATACCATTCACACCTGTGTCAGTATTTCTCAAAAGTAATTTGCGGTCTGTGCCTGTACCTCCGTTGAAAGTTACACGGTCTGCACCATTCAAACGAATGGTTCCTTGAAGTCCCACAGTGGCAATTCCATATGTAGAAGTCAATACTTTTTGTGATGCATCAGAAGATTGAATAGTGATGGTGTATGTGCCTGCACCAGCACCTGTTTCATATGCCTCATACAGCGCAATAGCACCAGTTTCAGTAATGCTCGCTGCCGATACATTCACCGTGACATTGGTTGTAACAACACCTTGATTCACGGCATTGAAGAATCCCGTTGTTCCTGTTAAACTAGCAAACGTCGATGATGTTCCTCCTGTTCCATCAATGGTTACCGTGGAAGGAATATTGATCGCCGATTTTACCATGAAAACATTGTTGTTGGAGAATGAGCCATCGCTGCCGTCATACGTTGCAAGTCCACTACCCGACGTTGCAGGTATGAGTTCCCAGGTCAGCGCCGAAGGATCATAGAGATACACATCAAACGATGACTCAGTGCCGTTAATATCAGCTGCTGGATATCCGAAACTCGCTGTATAGGTAAAAGAACTAATTGTACTCACAGCAGTCCAATATCTAGAAACAAAATTGGTGGTGTTGATGTCATTCGGATGTTGCGCATCTGTGATACGATATGCGAGTGTGCCAATGGTAGCATTTGCAGATGCTGTAAACGTTACCGGGCTATATTCAGTGGTTCCAGTATTTTCACCTATTGGGAAAACGTAAGTGATCGGCAATCCTGAGTTTGCAATATTTCGAATGAAATTACCAGTACCACTTTGCAGAATCATTTTGGTATCTGAGAAACCGCTGCCCTGCAATCCAACGCTGTTTACGTTACTGATGGTGAAACTGAAATTCCCCATGGTCACAACACCATTCGTGAGTATGAATGAACCAGTAGTCTGCGTACCTATGGTGAAAGCTGCAGTAAGTGTTGCGCCAAAAGCATCATCCAATTCAACAATATTCCAACCGGTTCCCTGGATATTGTGCGCTGCACTTCCGGAGGTCAACAGAATTTTGCCTGTTCCACTATGTGTTCCCGATGAAGCAATATTCCCTAAAACAGAAATAGTGTTCCCTGCGTCATTGAAAGTTCCGCTTGCGATGTTGAAGTTGCCATTCACTGTGATAGGATAGGAGGAAGGTAGCGTTTTGGTTGTCGCTCCAAAAAAGACCAGATGACCATAAGTGGCAGGTATATCCGTGGTCAGGGTAGCTGCCGCAGCATACGTGACTGTACTGTTGTTGTCAAGAGAAATGGATCCAATTGGAATATTCAATGGAAACCATGACACAGAAGTTCGTGTGGTATAATATCCGCATCCTGAACCAACAGTCAAAGTGCGGGATGCATCACCCGTGATTTGAAAAGCACCATCGGCAAGGGTAGCAGTTCCTGTCACGTTGATATCTCCGTTCACTGTAATGGCTGCTCCCAGTGTTTTGGTATTTGATCCACTTACCGAGAGATGATGGTATGTAATTCCTCCGCGTAAGGTTTGCGTATTCGTGCGGTTGTAGTCAACAGTATTGGGAACAGCAGTGGCACTTATCAAGGGTGTCACCGAAGCTGCTCCTATATATAAAGCTGAGTTCGCATTGTTGGTGAATGTTGCAGTGGCTGAACCACCAAATGTGGTTGTCACAGTCGTCGTGTTATTGTTCAAATATGAGGATGCAGCATTGGTAAGCGTGAGTGTTGCAGCGGAAACATATCCATTGTTGGTAAGGACAGAAGTAGCGAGTGAAACAGTGAGTGTTCCTGTTACATTAAAAATATTCGATGATGTGAAATTGGATGTAACTTCATATGTGCCGGACACTGTCGCATTTGCGATAGAAATGGCGGAAGCATTCGTCGTATTGATTGTTTTTGAGGCACCAGCAAAAGCATAAGTCCCGGCAGTACTTGTAAACGTTCCATCGTTCAGCAGATTTCCGTTGAGTGTGGCAACTCCGGATCCGGTTTTTGTACAAGCGCCATTATTTGTAAAATCTCCGGTGAAAGTATGTGTACCTGTGCTTGACGATGTGAATGTCGCACCCAAACTTACAGTTGTTGTTCCAGTTACAGCAAGTGTTAATGCGCCGTTCATGGTGAATGTACCCGAGCTCACACTGAGATTGTTGTTCACGGTGATAGCTGCTGCTGAAGTCGACGCTGCAGTGCCCGCTTTAGTAAGGTTGTAATAGGTCGTGCCTTTTACAGTCTGGGCCCCTGTATTATTGTAAACAACTTCGTTCGGTGTATTTGTTGTACAGTTTAAAGTCGTAATTGCAGAAGTTCCTGTGATTTGAAGAATGGTACTTGTACCCATCGTCAGAGTTCCTGTCCCTGCAAGCGCAGTGGAAATAATCAATGTGGAAATATTATTGGTATAAGTCCCGGTAATAGTTGCACTATTGAAGGTTGTGCTTGCTGCACTTCCACTGAAAGTTTTTGTAGCACCACTAAAAGTTTGAACGCCGGTGCCTGAGGTGAATGTGCCATTCTGCACAAAATTTCCTGCAAAAGTGATGGTTGAATTGCCGGTATTGTTCCAAGTACCATTATTGGTAAAATCGCCTGTAAAGGTTTTGGTACCTGTGGCGCTGCTGACGGTAACAGAACCTCCGGCCGCAATGGTGGTTGTGCCCGTTACTGAAAAATTAAACGCTCCAATCGTCAAGGAACCACTCGTTCCTTCTCCAACGGTCAAACTGGCTAGCGCCGTCACTATAGCTATGTTGTGTGTAATGGTGTGACCATCTCTGATCAAAGTATTTCCACCTTGACCAGACGCACCAGGAGTTTGGCCAGTAGTAGCCGCCACCCATGTACTTCCGTTATACCGTTCCCAAGCCGCGATATTATTCCAATTGGTATTCAAACCTGAGGTGCGGAAATCTCCAGTTGCCTGTGCTGTTGCAATGGCTTGGATGAAGAGGAGAACAACGACTGACAAACAGTCGCGCAGACGTAGATTTTTAATCATAGCGGCGTAACAAATGATCTGCTAATGGCCTGAATGAGTCAGGCAGAATCAGACTTTAGGTTAATTAAGTTAAATTATCACGCCCAAGTTAAGGATTGTTTATCCCTATACCTAACTCAAAAGTCATTAAAATTGAAATAATCTGGTGACATATATTAGGCTTTTGCCGAAGACCTAACTCATTGACAATCTCTTGGTCCTTCAGCAGATCCCATAGGATGCAGCTTGAATTCGACATTGCCAAGTGTCACATTCCCGGAAATATGTGGACCTATCTGCCATTTGTTCTCAAGTCCTTGCATGTCTGTTATCACCAAAAGTGTCACGCCATCTTCCGTTTCAACAATATCCCATTTGCCATCCATTGAAGTCACGACACCAGCATTTTCAGTGGTGAATTTGGCCGTTCCAGTATCACACAATTCGAACCGCTGTTCTACTTTGTTGAAAGGTTGTCCATTTACGATTTGACTGTTCAGCAAGGTCTGACCAACTACTTTGTTCCAGTATTTTTCTTCGATTTTGCTTTTGATACCAGCTTGTCGGTCTGCTTTGATTTTGGCTTTGATATTTTCGAGCTCAGTCAGATCTGGAATTCGGACACTTTGATAAAGACTCTTTATTCTGTTTTCGAGTTGAGGTGCAACTTCTTTGCGGCACATTATCGTAATGACCAGAATACCACGTGAAGAACTCCAGTCGTGTATTTCTAGTCCTTCGAAAAGTGAATTGTTCATGCTGATGTCATAAACACCGAAAGGGGTCAATTCAACTTTTTCACCCAGTTTCACTACAGCTCCGTTGGTTTTGTGAATCATGCCTTGCTGGGTTGCTGTGCCAACACTCAGTGCCGCTTTCATTTTTTCGGGTGTTTGATCAGCACCAGCCCAAGTAATGAGATATTCAAATTTTCCATCCGGTGTATAGAGGTGTAGTGTGCCAGGTTCAGCGACCTGCACCAAATTATCGGAAATACTAGCATAGATACCAACCGGTTTCAGAAAGTCCACGGTGGAAATAGTTGACACCTCAGTGGTCGTTTTCGCAGCAGATGCTTCTGTGGTCTTGCTTTGACAGCACACGAACAAAATGAAGACAACAAAATAGGCGATAGAAAATGGTGTGGTGTTTTTCATAATGTGCAAAGTTAAATTTTTTTCTAAAAAAAATCCGGTATATCAAGTGGTATAGAAGTGTAATTCAGGATGAGTGACGAAAATTTTAAGGAATTGTAAAAGGAATAGATTTTTTCCTACCTTTATCGTGCTAAAGGCCAACGTTCTTTTCAAATACCTCGACCCCGCCGTACTGATCCAGTATCGTGTACTCCTGAGGCCGTACAAACAACCATGTTTTAACCTTCAAAAAATTACTCCAATGGTTACAGTACAACTCAAAATCGTGGAAGAGGGACTAAAGCATCCTCTTGCTGAAATGAAATCTGCCATAGCGGCCAATCTCTTTGAGGACAATGTTGTCGTTAAAGAAGATGCAAATCTGGAAATCAAAATAAAATTTACCACCGAAGATCATCAGGATTTGGTATTGCTTCAATTGCGAGATTCAAGCACCAAACATAAAATCAACGAAAAAGTCATTCACTACATTGAGCATTCTTGGATAGAGGATATAGCCTCTGAATGTCACGCTCTGCTTGCACCTACCGCCGTCGTTCACTGAAATCTGCAATAAAGAATATTGGCCGGCCCCGTTTTTAACGGGGCTTTTTTTTTGATGCGATCTTTTCTGGAATCGATCATTCCACGGAAAAACTCGCATTTGGATTGTTATAGTGTGCGGTTGAAATTCTCGGGGATTTTTTTTGCGGGAAAAGCAGGGGCAATATTCCATGTTCCGGAAGTTCCACTCTAACATTTCCATTCAATTTTTCTTGATTTTTCGCAACAAAGCGAGATCCGATGCCGTATCGAAGTATTGGTAATTCAGGTTATTCTCGGGTTTTCCTATGTAAATACCTGAGTATAACCGACAACTATACAATTGATGCATTTCAATACCCTGAGATATTTCTATGATAAGGCCTCTGGTCAGAATCCCTCGTTCTATTATCGGGGACCATTTCTGGAAAGGTTTACGCCATCTATCCTGGACATGTCACAGGCTTCTCCCGGGATGGAGATTCAACAGAATATGGGTAAAAAAATCTCCTATATGCTGGTGGAATGTTTTCAGAATGTCATCAAACACGCTGAAATCCTCCCAGAAGATCAAAAGGATATTTCTGGTGAAGGCATGTTCAGTTTCAAAAGTCTGAATGGTGCATTCGTCATCAATTCAATCAATTTGGTTTACAACAAGGATGTCGAAAGACTTACCGGTCTCGTCGAGAATGTCAATTCAATGAACGAAGCCGATCTAAAACAGTATTATCTCGACAAGCTTAGAAACAATGAGATCAACGACAAGGGCGGTGCTGGTTTGGGATTGATTGAAATGGCCAGAAAATCGGGTCAAAAAATCCTTCACGATACAGAACAACTGAACGACCAATATTCGCTTTTTCACCAGCAGATTACGGTGAGGAAGAATACCAGTGATTCAACAGAGTATTCAAGTATGCTTCAGGAATCAGGTGATTTTTACAAAAGGATGACCGCTGAGAATATGGTTTTGTTCTATAAAGGCGATTTTAATCAGAAATCAATCATGCCATTGTTAGATATGGCCGAACATAAGCTTCACGATAAATCTGCAGGTCAGAAGCGCACGCTTCGGGCAGCACACGTTACCGTAGAAGTGTTACAGAATATTTCCAAACACGCTAGGGCCGTCGATGCGGATGGTCAGCGTTTTGGCGTTTTTATGATGGGTAAAATGAATGGCTCTTTGAGCATTTTAGCTGGTAACATCGTCCCGGTTTCAGAAAAAATATTTTTAGAAGAAAAACTGGACTACCTGATTTCTTTGGATCATGACGGACTCAAAGAATTGCACCGCAGTACATTGCGTGCTTCTGTGCGATTTGAAAACAAAACAAATTCAGGTCTTGGATTGATAGAAGTTGCCCAAGCGAGCAGCGAATCACTTCGCTACCAATTTTACCCTCACGGAGAAGATCAATATTTATTTGCATTACAAGTCATCATTTGATGATGTTTGCGCCCCCGAAAAAAGTGGAACTAGAATCTTTACACATACCTGCCACCTCTGAGACACCCGAAGTAAATCTGGTTGCGGATGGAGGTTTGTCTAGAATTGAAGGAAAATCTCTTCCGGAAAATGCATTCGAGTTTTACGAACCAGTGGTGTTGTGGATGAGACAATTTGCCCTTCGTGCGGATACACCACTCATGCTTGAACTGAAGTTTGACTATTTCAATTCTTCATCTGGAAGATATCTTTTCGAAATACTCAACATTCTGGAACAGTCCAGACATAAACAATCGTATCGCATCATCTGGCGATGTGATAAAGACGATGAACTCATGATCGATAAAGGTGAAGAACTCAAGTCTTTGATCGATGTCCCTTTTGAGGTAAGAGTCGTTTAATTCCGAAACATTCACAGAGAATGCTATTGTATGCTTGCACGCTGCAATAAATTTCGACTGGATGATCCAGGTTATTTTTTCGTATCAATTGCTTTTTCCATTTCACCAAATCAAGGTAAACGAGTCCAATGAATCAGTACAATTATGTACTATTTATTCAAAGAAAATCTTGTGTGATAGGTTCATGTGATGGACTTCATTTGCAAGCATCAGAATTGATAGTATGCATCAATACGTTGATCGTATCAGACGTGAATTGCATGAAATAAAACTCTCCTTAACGATCAGAATCAGAGACGTATTCCAATCAACAGCATATCATCTGTTTGCTGATTGTTGCTTTTCCAATCAGAGATGATTTTTTCGGTTTGCTGAACAGCAGAGTCGAATGTCTGTTGTGAGATTTTCATCACATGCTCACGGAACATTGATTTATTCAGCTTCTTTTTCGCAGCACCTCCAATCTGATCGTGAATACCATCCGAGAACATGTACAACAAGTCATCACTTTCAAAAGAGATTTTTTGTGTCTCAAATTCGTTGCTATTCACTTTACCGCTCCATTCATAATCAGCACCACCGAGGCCATTGATATTTCCTTTGTATTCAAACAACACTCCTCTTCTATAAAGGAATACTGATGATCCAGCACCGGCGAATGCGATTTCTTTACTATCAAAATCGATGGCGCAAAGACTCATCTCAACCCCATCCATCGCTTGATCATCACCTGTTCCCTGATGCAATGATTCCTGTATTTCACGGTGCATCTTACTCAGGATTTTTCCTGGATCTCTTTCGCCCATTTCATTCACCACTTTATTGAGCTTGGCATTGGCGATGAGCGACATAAATGCGCCAGGTACTCCGTGTCCTGTGCAGTCCACAGCAGCCACATAAATCTGATTTCCGATTTTCTGATATGCGTAGAAGTCACCGGAAATGATGTCTTTTGGTTTGAAGTAAATGAAAGAGTCTTTGAAAAGCTTTTTGAATTCATTCTCTTTCGGCAAAGTGGATTGCTGAATACGCTTAGCGTAATTGATCGATGAAATAATTTTTTGTCTTTGATGGTTGATTTGAAGGTTTTGCAACTTGAGTAAATTGTTCAACTTTCGGTTCTTTTTCAGCATGATGATCACGACAAAAAATCCTGCGCTGATCAACACCAAAACGATCAGGATTCCTGCCATCCAAAACTGTTTGTTTTCGATGGTGGCCTGTTGTTCTGAAATCTGAGACTCCATTCTGTCGGTCTCATATTTGGTATTCATATCATTGATCATGTTCATCTGATTCAGATGATCAATAGAATCCTGCAGATCTAATGCCTGTGTTAGGAAATCGTACGCGTTCGCCGGATCACCGAGTTTGGAAAATATTTCGGCTTTCTGGGTGAGATAGGCGAATTCGGCTTCCATAAATTCATTGTCACGAATAATGGGATATACTTTTTCAAGCAATGAATTGGCTTCCTGATAACGACCTTGTTTGGAAACGACCCTTGCCAAATTGAGAATGCCTGAAGTCCAATTGATCAGGTCTCCTTTGTCTTCCTGTTCGGCAACGGCACGCTGGAGGTAGAAGTAAGCGCTGTCCAGTTGTCCTTTTTGTTCGAAAATATCTCCGAAAATGGGATCGGGGTTGGTTGCTTCGGCATGCAATGCACGGTAGTGACGGAGGTCTTTGGCGAATTTCAACGCTTCGTCATAGTTTTTAAGCAAGAAGTGACTCCCAGCAATATTGTAAAGAGCATTCGACGCGGCCTCCCAGTAACCAAGCTCATTGTTCAGTTGGTAGCTGTTCTCGTATTTTTCCTTCGCACGATGATAATCTTGGGTTTCGGTATAAATGACCCCCAAATTGTTGAGCATTTTGGCTTCACCTTTCTTATCTCCGATTTGATGGTAAAGTTCATATGCCGTCTGGAAATGGTCCAGAGCATTCATCAGACTTGATTTTCCCAAATAACAAATACCTTGGGTATTGTGAGATTGGGCCAACATTCTTTTATCGTCGATTTCTATGGCATATTGCCCGGAAATCCGCGCATAGTAAAGGCTTGAGTCGATGCTCAGGTTGTAATATTCATAGCTGATGTCCTCTGCCAATCTGCCTTTGGTTGAATCTGGACAATTCCCATTAAAAATGTGTTTGAGGCTGTCTGTGAGGTGGTTAGATTGGCAATTTGCCCTTCCGCAAAGAAGAATTGCCGCCATAGCGGGCAAAATCTGGAGGAGTAATCTTCGCAAGGGTTTCAAGTCGTATGGGTGTTTAATGACGATTTTTACGCCCTGTGACCGAAAAAGGTTTGGTAGGGGTGAAATATTTTTACAGGAACTTGTCCGACAGGGAAATGTGACTATATTTGCCGCCCAATTTTGAAGAAAGATGGCGAATCACAAATCATCCATAAAGCGTATCCGCAGCAACAACACCAAACGCCTGCGCAACAAGTATTACCACAAGACTACGCGTAATGCGCTGCGTAAACTGCGTTCAACTTCTAAGAAGACAGAAGCGACTTCAATGTTGCATCTTGTTGTAGGTATGTTGGATAAACTGGCTAAAAAGAGCATTATTCACAAGAATAAAGCTTCTAACCTGAAAAGCAGCCTCCAGAAATACGTGAATAAATTGAAATAATTCATTCCTGTAGGGAATAAAGTATAGACCTCTCCGCACGCGGGGAGGTTTTTTTTTGCCTTTTCTAAATCAATCAAAAAAGATGGATCATTTGAAAGGGATCAAAACATGGTCTGAGGAAGACCGCCCACGGGAAAAGATGCTCACCAAAGGTGCTTCTGCATTGTCGGACGCCGAATTGATGGCCATCCTCATTGGATCGGGCAGCAGGACAGAAAGTGCAGTGGATCTTTGCAGACGTATGCTGAAAACAGTTGATCATGATTTGGTGAAACTGGGTAAAATGAGTTTGAAGGACCTGACTACTTTTCGGGGCATGGGTCCGGTGAAAGCGCTCACTTTGATGGCGGCAGTTGAACTTGGCAAAAGGCGTAGGGCAGGGGAGTTCAAAGCCGATCACCAAATTCGTGGATCACGCGACGTCTATGAGCGCTTTCTCGAATATATGAGTGACCTGAGACATGAAGAATTCTGGGTCATGTGCCTGAACCGATCGAACAACGTACTTTGCATCGGAAAAATCGGCGAAGGTGGACTGAGTTCAGTCGTAGCTGATCCGAAAAAGGTATTCAGGCTTGCTTTGGAGAATAATGCCGCAAGTATTATCGTTGCACACAACCATCCTAGCGGCAATAAAAATCCGAGTACGGAAGACAATAAACTGACAGAAAAATTGCAGATGAATGGGAAAATGCTGGAATGTCCACTGCTCGATCACATCATCGTTACAGACA
This sequence comes from Flavobacteriales bacterium, assembly GCA_016722445.1. Taxonomy (GTDB): domain Bacteria; phylum Bacteroidota; class Bacteroidia; order Flavobacteriales_D; family Sanyastnellaceae; genus JAIBBG01. The sequence goes on from JADKIZ010000027.1 coordinate 24,520, forward strand.
GTGGTTATTACAGCTATGCAGATGATGGTAATTTGATAAAATGAGTAAAAAAATTCTGACCATAGTTGGTGCCCGACCGCAGATCATCAAGGCTGCAGCAGTTTCACGTGTTGTACGTAAATCATTTGCTGGAAAGCTGTATGAGGTGATTGTACACACAGGACAACACTATGATCATGGTATGTCGCAGTTGTTTTTCGATGAACTCCAAATTCCTGCTCCCAAGGTCAATCTCAATATTGGCTCAGGGGAGAGATCAAACCAACTCAGTGCGATGATCACCGGTTTGAATTCTGTTTTACAGGATGAAAAACCCGATGTGGTTCTCCTTTATGGTGATACCAATTCTACACTGGCGGGTGCTTTAACCGCTTCATCTTTGAGTATTCCAGTGGCACATGTGGAAGCTGGACTCCGGTCTTACAATAAATCCATGCCTGAGGAAATCAACAGGATCATGACCGACCATGTCGCAACCCTGATGTTCGTTCCCACACAACAAGGCATTTTGAATCTCCGGAAGGAAGGATTTAACACAGAACAAACCGGGCCTTTTTCTCCTGACCATCCGGGTATTTTTCATTGTGGGGACATCATGTACGACAATGCGCTTCATTTCGGAACAAATCCAGAATCTTCGAAAGTGCGATCATTGAAAACAGGCGCGCCATACATGTTGGCCACCCTGCATCGCGACCACAATACGGACCAATTATCCAAACTCAATGAAGCATTGGATGCAATGATGCGAGTTTCGAACGAAACAGGTCAACGCGTGATTTTACCGCTTCACCCCAGAACATCCAACCAACTTACTCCGGCAATAATCGCGAAACTCGAGTCAAATAGATCCATGGAAGTGATCGAACCAGTGTCTTATCTTGATATGATTGCATTGCTTCGTGATGCCTCAATAGTGATCACCGATAGCGGTGGTTTGCAGAAAGAAGCATTCTTCTTTCAAAAGCCATGTGTCATCATGCGACCACAAACCGAATGGACGGAATTGGTTGAAAATGGCAATGCCATCGTTTGCGATACAGATGTGGATAGAATATCCGCTGCTGTGCAACATTTCATCGCCGAAAGTGATTTGACATGGCCGAAATTTTATGGTGATGGACATGCTGCAGATTTTATTTGTGAAAAATTATTGGCATCGATTTGATTATGCTCATCTATTCCGAAATTGATCATCCACGTTTTCGGTATGCAGCCGAAATGGTGTTGATGAATTATTCCGGATCGCTCGTATTCACCCAATCCAGAGAAGATTTTGATCGATTTGAAGGTCCGAAAATTTGTTATGATCGCAAGAACGAATTGTCAAATTCATTTTATGTCAATCCTATTTTTTGGAATGATCAATTGATCAAACCTCAATCAAAATTGACTCCGACTAAGCAAGGTTTTCATTTGTGTTTTGATGATAAAGCATTCGATGTTTTTGCTGCCACATTTTTCATGTTATCTCGCATGGAAGAGTATCAAGACAATACGCTCGATCAACATGGACGTTTCATGTCATCAAAATCAGTTTTGCATGAAAGACAAGCTTATCGCATTCCGCTGGTTGACATGTGGAGAGCAGAGGTCGAAAGAAAAATAGCTGAACTTTTTCCCTCTGTGGCTTTTCGTCGTACTTCATTTGAAATCAAACCGACGATCGATGTGGACAGTGCTTTTGCATACAGGCATAAAGGGTTGAAAAGGACTTTCGGTGGATTCGCTAAAGACATCGTTCAGTTGAGATGGACCAATGCATTCCATCGTTTTTTGTGTATCACAGGATTGAAACAAGATCCATATGATACCTATGCCATAGCTACTGCTGATGCGATGATTCAGTCGGCACGCATTCAGTGGTTTTTCCTTCTCAGCGATTTAAGCCATGAAAATATCAATGTGTCACACAAGAGTATTGGACTTCGCAACCTCATTGTTGACCTGAATCAGAAAGGTGATATTGGTATTCATCCTGGTTATCATCGGTCCGAATACGCCGAACACTTGCACGAAGAACTAAGCAGACTGCAATCGATTTTAAGTAAATCGGTGAAAAGAAGCAGGCAGCATTATTTGCGAATGTCCATGCCTGAAACATATCGGTTGTTGGTTCATGAAAACATCACAGATGATTATACCATGGGATTTGCCGAGGACGCTGGATATCGGGCAGGAACAGCATTGCCTTTTCCTTGGTTCGATTTGATCCTGAATAAAAAAACGACATTGTTCGTTCATCCATTTGTCATCATGGATACTACGCTAAAAAACTACCTTCAGCTCTCGCCGGAAGAGGCCATACGTGAGATCATGTTTTTTAAGGATCAATGCAAAAAAATGAATTTGCCATTCGAATTTCTATGGCACAATGAATCACTGAGCGAACATCATTCGTGGAAAGAATGGCGAAAGGTCTGGAATTCATGCTTTTGAAGTGATTGCGAATATGTCATAAATCAAGGGATTTGTAAAAGAAATTTTCTTACGTTCGTCCAAACAAATCAAAACCCACATTCTATGACATTCAATTGGTACATTATTTTTCTAACGGCACTCATTCCGTTGGTTACAGGATTTATCTGGTATAGCAATATGCTTTTCGGAAATCCCTGGAAAAAAGCTTCAGGAGTTGATCCTGAAAAAGCAGGTGGTAACATGGCGTTGATCTTCGGATTGACCTATTTTTTTGGTCTTCTGATTTCTGCTTCGTTGATCAGCATTGTGATACATCAGATGCACATTGGTTCCTTATATCAAGGTGACGAGAACGCTATGAAAGAAGGTTCTGAAATGATGAATTTTCTCATGGCGAATGCGGATAAATTCCGCACATTCAAACACGGTGCATTGCATGGTTTTATTGCATCATTGTTTTTTGTCTTGCCTATAGTTGGTATTATTTCACTTTTTGAAAGAAAGGGTTGGAAATATATCATGATTCACACAGGATATTGGGCGGTTACCCTCATGATTATGGGTGGTGTTATCTGTGCTTATTTCTGATCTTAATTTTTTTGGTGTTACTTTGTGCGAAAGGAAAATTTTCAAGCCAAATGCACACCAAAAGGAAAATATGGAAAGCAGGAGCCATGTTGCTCCTGCTTTTCCTTTTGGTGAGATGCAAAGACGATGTCATTTCCGACGAGTACTATGAAAAACCTGACCCGGAACTCCCATTGATTGCGGGATCTGCAACAGTGAATGATGGTGGGGTAGATGCTTATTCGCATCTCATTCCAGATATGAACGCATCAGTTGCTGGTCAGCATGCCGTTGGTTCCGATGTGTTTTTTGCAACTTTCACCGAGAATCCTGATGGGGAGTATAGCGGACTAGGTCCGCTTTATATTCAAAATTCTTGTGTGGGATGTCATCCAGGCAATGGAAGATCTCAACCTCCTTTGTCGGAAGTGGATTACAATTCAGGTTTACTCATGCGATTCAGTCTTGCAGGTGAAGGTCCACATGGTGAACCCATCGCCGTGCCTGGATATGGAACTCAATTGCAAACCCAGGGCGTCAGTGGGAATGAAGCTGAAGCGCTTTACATCTTCAGTTATAGCAATGCGGTAATCACATATGCTGATGGGAACTCGGTCACTTTACACAATCCATCACACATACTCATCAATGAATACGCCCCGCTTCCTGATAATATTCTTTTCAGTATGCGCAATGCTTCTCCCATTTATGGATTAGGTTTGTTAGAGGCCATTTCTGAAAGCGATATTCTCGCCTTGGCCGATGAAACGGATGCCGATGGCAATTACATCAGTGGGCGTCCCAACTTTGTTTGGAATGTGAAAACGCAACAGGAAGAGTTGGGAAGGTTTGGTTGGAAATCTTCTGCACCCACCATAGAACACCAAGTGGCAGGTGCTTTCAATGAAGATATGGGCATTACATCTGAAGGATATTTTCCGGTTGAAAATTGCAGTGGTCAGGCGAATTGTTCAGGTGCATCTGCTTCACCTGATATTACCGAACAAACCATTGATGATTTGGCGACATACGTCAGAACCCTAGCCGTACCGAATTGGCGTAATCAGGATGATCCTACGGTTCAACGTGGCAAAGAAGTTTTCAACGAACTAAAATGCAATCTTTGTCATCATGAAGAGTTTACTACTTCCGGCAGTGTTCTACCGGAGCTGAATGGAATCGTCATACATCCTTTCACTGATATGCTCATACATGACATGGGTGAAGTATTGGCCGATGGCAGACCAGATTTTCATGCCAGTACCAATGAATGGCGCACATCGCCTTTGTGGGGTATTGGTTTAACCAAACTAATCAATCCCGACGCAAGGTTCCTTCATGATGGTAGGGCTGAAACATTGGAAGAAGCCATTCTTTGGCATGGTGGCGAAGCGCACTGGACCATTGAATATTTTAAACAACTGCCGCAAGCAGATCGTGATGCATTGATCACTTTTCTCGAAAGTCTTTAATCTGCATCATTCCAAAGATCAAAACATATCGAATAGCATTTAGTGTAACATCATTTTTCAGTTCTCTCCCGAATACCTATGAAATCAATCTACTTATTGCTTCTGCTTCCACTGTTTGCAAAATCACAGGACAATAGTTTGTTGTGGAAAATTACAGGACCTGAAGAGCAATACACTTCCTATCTTTTTGGATCAATTCACTCCAACGATTCTTTGCTCAATACATTCAGCGATGAATGGTGGCGTGCATTTTTATCTTGTCAGGTTTTGGCGGGTGAAGTGAATTCAACTGATCCAAAAGAAATGATGGCGTCATTGGAATACAGCATGATGAAGGAAACTTCATTGAGCGACCTTTACACACCAGATGAGTTTGCCCGTGTGAAAAAGTATCTTTACGACCACCTCGATTCGAGGAGTATCATGGTAGTTGGTAGGATGAAACCATTTTATATCATGGCATCGATCATGGAGATGCCGACAAATGAAGGACCCTTTACACAGGTCATGGACATTCGTCTTCAGGCATTGGCCAATCAGAATAAGATGAAAGTCGTTGGTTTGGAATCCACCGCAGAACAAGCGAAATCCATCGAAGCAATTTCACTGAAAGATCAGGCTGGAATGCTGTTGGAATTTGTAGATGCTCAGGATCCTGAACGCGTTATACTGAATCCGCCAAAAACTCCAGTCTTGCAAGAGGATATGGTTCGATTGGAAAACGCTTATTTGGATCAAAATCTGGATTCACTGAATGTCATGATGGGTGAAATGGACGAGATGATGCCCGATGAATTTACAGAATCTTTATTGGGTAAACGCAACGAGCGATTTGTCGCAAATCTCCTTCCGTTACTTCAATCGAACAATGTATTCTGCGCTGTTGGTGCGATGCACCTCGCTGGATCAGAGGGCATGATTGCTATGTTGAAGAAAAGGGGTTACAAAGTGGAACCGGTGAAGTTTACATTCACAGAATCCAAACTAAAACTAGACTGATTCGCTTACTTGATTTGACTTACCACATGGTCTTTTCTTGCACCACGAAATAGTTCATATTGTTGAAACCTGCATTCCAGAGGTCCGTTCATGATGGGGATTTTTCTGGAAGGTTTTAATCCGATCTTATTCAAAGCTTCTTTATTGGAAGAAATGATCCACGCGCGATGACCTGACCATGCTTGTTTGAGGTGATCACCAATTCTTTTGTACAAAAGAAGCAAGTTGTCTTCTTCAATACGCTCACCATACGGCGGATTCATGATCAGGACGCCTTGTTCGCCATGTGGTTCTGACTCGGTAAAATCGCACATGGATACATCGATCTGTTCCTCGAATCCTGCCAATTCGATATTTATTTTAGCACTGCGCAATTGTCTGCCATCTGCATCTGATGCATAAATTTTACAGGTTTGCTCGCGCATGCCTGCACTCGCTTCTTGCTTCACTTCTTTCCAGATTTGAGCATCGAAGTCTTTCCAACGCATGAATCCGAATTGTGATCGAAGAAATTGAGCCGGTAAATTTTGAGCAATCATAGAAGCTTCAATCGGCAATGTTCCGCTTCCGCACATGGGATCGTAGAAATCAGTTTCGCCATGCCAACCAGTGAGCATAATCATTCCTGCTGCAAGTACTTCATTCAGCGGAGCCTTTGCACCACGTTCGCGATATCCTCTTCTGTTCAGCGATTCACCGCTGCTATCGAGTGAAATGGTAACACGGTGATTATCTACATGTAGGTTAAACAACACGTCTGGATTCTCTGGATTGACATCCGGACGTTTGCCATTTTGCTGAATGAAAACATCAGCAATGGCATCTTTCAATCGCAGTGAAGCATAATTGGAATGTTTGATGAACAAAGCATTCACATTCGGATCAATGGCAAAGGTCTGGTTGAGGTCGAGGTATTTCGACCAATCTATTTTCAGCGATTGTTTGTAGATGGCATCAGCTTCGCGAATTGGAAATTCTGCTGAGGACAAGAATGCGCAACGCGGTGCGAAGATGCAAATTGAGTTTGTACAATAGCTTTTGATCTACTGTACATGAAACAATACGTCTGCCCGAAACAATGTCAGCAGCGCCAAGTGCGCGCAGTTCAGATTCGAGCACTGGCTCAAGATTCTGAAGCGTTTTAATGTTGATTTGAAATAGACTCATGTTATGATCCCGCCTTTTTGCATTTGTATCCGTCCTTGTTCAGAAGATCATAAATCTTGTCACGATGATCGCCTTGTATAATGATTTCACCATCTTTCGCACTTCCTCCAGTGCCACACTTTTGCTTCAGCGTTTTTCCTAATTTTTCAAGGTCGCCGTCAGTGCCAACAAAACCTTTGATGACTGTGGCGATTTTACCACCTCGGTGATTTTTTTCCAACCAGATTCGAAGATCCTGCTGAGCAGGTGGCAAGGTTGTCGCAAAAACTTGTTCTTCTTCAGCTTTGAAATTTGGATTGGTGCTATACACCATCCCTCCGTTACTTTATTCTTCAGGTTCATCTTCTAGTATGTCCGTTAAATGATGATTTTCTGTAATGGGTATCTGTCCGGCCAATTTCTGCATGTAGTGAAGGAGGTATACATCGATCACCGTATGTGCAATGATAGCGCTGATCAGTCCTTCTGTTTCTGCAAAATATCCGATGAGGCAAATCGC
>JADKIZ010000028.1 GCA_016722445.1 Flavobacteriales bacterium
TGCGATATCTATTCATGATTGAGGAAAATACCATAGTCCATTTATTACATTAATTCTTAATGATTTGATCTTGGATGGTATGAAGGAAAGCAGAGTTGTCCTCGAAGCATATCAAAGATGGTTTATGACGGAAGCTCGTTCGTTTTTAAAGAAAGCCACAAAGCGAGCATTATGGATGATAATGAGTGGATTCCATTGCTGTATTATCGGTTGAGTCAAAAGTGAAAATGGTTTCGAGTATGAACGACTAGGGAAAATTTAGAAAAGCATCAAGATGAAGTGGAAGTTTTGGAAAGTGAAGGAAGCTGATAGTGCCGCGAAATGGAATACTTTTCATTTCTTGGCATATTCAAATGTGAATTTTGAGACGTTTGTTCCGCGTTTTGATAGTTTGAAATTGAAATTGGAAGAGAAATGGGCTGCTACCAAAGCGTGGAATGAAGATTTGCATTATAATGAAAGTAAATATAGAAAATATGGTTATTCTCTAGGAATTGACAAAGTAGTTTTCTATGGATCAACGTAACTATGAACTGGATAAACAGGAAATGTTGTAAAGTTGGTGGATTCTGAACGTAGTCTTTTTGAGTTTTTGCAATAAATAAAGAGATTGTGCTGAAGCATTAATTGGAATCGACTTACTTTATTGCAAGACAATGCGGGAAGATGAAATTTCCAAATACAATGACCTGGCAATTTTGAATGATTGGATGGCCGAGCGAATGATGCATGAAAAACAAAACATGGAAATTACTCCTTTACAAACTGAATTTACGAGACCTGTTGCTGAAAGGTTGGGAACGGATTTTGTTTGTTATACAGGGGTATTTACAAGTACGTCCATGAGAGAATATATCGGTAGAAAAATCTTAGCTACCATTATTCTGGCTTGGCCTTTACTGCCCATTGTGATTTTACATTCTTGTATACCTAAGAGAATCACTTATTATTATTGTATGTTATATAACATAAGAACAGGTCAGGTTAAATGGATACATGATAGGACTATTCATCGAAGTGGTAAGAAAGGTTATATTAATTCGTTGATGTTTGATTCTATTTATCCAAATTGAAAATGATGAAAAGTAAGTTTGTTTTGCTGTTTGTTTTGAGCTTTAATCTCAAAGGATTCTCCCAACCTGGTTACATGGGTATGAAATATTCAGTTGGTTACCATATGGAATTGACACCCTTTTTCTCGAGAATTTCAGATATCAATGAATACGGTCGTGTAAAAGCTAGCTCAAGTGGTTCACGAGGTTTTACGTATCCTAGTGAAATCGGGGTTGTGATAATGAATGGACATTTTCTGCAATGTCTGTAAGAAAAGAAAAATGTCTTTGTTTTTGAATAATCGGACAGCAGAAATCGTAAAGTCTTTCTCCAAAGATATGTCTATTTAACCTTGGATCCGGATATACCGGAGGATGATGATATTACGTGTATTCATTATTGGATCTTGTGTTGAAAGGTTGGGAAAGGTGTGCAGATTTTGGAGCTCGATTTTATCACAAGGATTTCATCGCCCCTATCGGTTTTCTATCAAGAAGTGGGTGTCGGCGGGACAATGTTTAATTACAAACGGAAGGAGAAGAGCATTGAATTTTATGAGCATTCAAAAAATGATATCAAAACATTGGACGTTAATGCAAAGAGCTATGTTTCGGCCAGAATAAACGTTGGAATTGGGTTTATGAAACCTATAGATGGACCTTTTTATTTTTCTACGGGTTTTGATTTATACTTTGTGTTTGATGGTCAAGAAACATTCGATTTCAATAACTTTCTACCGAATGATGCAAAGACCATGTACTTCTATGATAATCTTCGGTCAAATTCGCGATATTACAATTTGATGAGTATAAAATTTGGTTTGGGTATGATGTTATAATTGGTGGTCAGTCAATATTGCCGTTCATAACACGGTGAAACTTTTCATCTCATTTTCCCCAGATTCATTTTGGGTGGAATAGCTTCGCTACCACAATTTTTTTTGAGCATGAATGCACTTGAAGCGAGGCATATCCATAAGTCATATGCCGCACACAAAGCGCTGAATGATGTTTCGATCACAGTTCCGGAAAACACCGTCTTTGGCTTGCTTGGCCCCAATGGCGCTGGGAAGACTACACTGATCCGAATCATCAATCAGATCACCGGTCCCGATGAAGGCGAAGTCATCTTCTACGGTAGCAAACTCAATCCACTGCACGTGGAAGACATTGGCTACTTACCTGAAGAACGTGGACTATACCGCAAAATGAAGGTGGGAGAACAATGTATGTATCTCGCACAACTGAAAGGACTTTCTTCAAAAGAAGCCAAAAGCCGACTTATGGAATGGTTCAAACGTTTTGAAATTCACACATGGTGGGATAAGAAGGTGGAGGATCTGTCAAAGGGTATGGCACAAAAAGTTCAGTTTATCACCACTGTGCTTCATAAACCAAAGTTGCTGATTCTCGATGAACCTTTCAGCGGATTTGATCCAATCAATGCAGAACTGATCAGAAATGAAATGTTGCGATTGAAAGCAGAAGGAACAACCATCATTCTTTCTACCCACGATATGGGAAGTGTCGAAGCCTTGTGTGATGAAATTTCTTTGATCAACCGTTCTCAGGTCATCCTCAATGGTAAAGTGAAGGACATCAAAAAGCAATTCCGGAATAACACCTACCAGATGGTTTTTGAAGGTACTGCTATGGATCTTGGTATCGGTCTTTGGGCAAATTTCGAATTGATCAACAATGAAATGGTCGATGATAAACACGTTGCCACCATTCGCATCCCTGAAGGACGTCGTCTGAATGACCTTGTGGGATCTCTCATTCAACACGTACAATTGGTATCTGTGAATGAAGTCATTCCTGATATGGACCAAATATTTATTGAAGCAGTTAAAAACTACAACGCCAGCCATGAATAAGATTGCCCTGATCATCAAACGAGAATATCTCAATAAGGTCAAGAAAAAATCATTCATCATGATGACGATTTTTGGACCGGTTATTTTTGCTATGCTCATCATCGGCGCTGTGATGCTTGCAGCTTCGGATACGACAAATCACAAAATTCTACTCGCCGATGACCTCGGTTATTTCCTCGAAGATGAAATTTTGGTGTATGCACAAAATCATGTCGATCGTCCTCGTTTCAACAATTCAGAATCGCTTACCTATGATTTTAGAAAAGGTATGGTCGATCCGAAAGCTGAACTTGAAAGCGGCGCATACACTGCTGTGATCCAACTCTCGGAAATATCTTATACCGATGGCAAGGTCGAACTATTTGCTGAAAAAGCACCTAGCATGACTTTGCAAAATCGCATCAAAAATGAAATTGAAGATGCGATGGAATTGTATCGTGCAAAAAAGAATTCAATTCCGATTGAAACTTATAAAAGCATCAGACAACCAGTTGAATTTAGCATCATCAAACCAAGTGAAGGTGACAAAAAGGATCATACCTCTGAAAGAGCCATGTTTGGTTTCGCTTTCGCATTGGTAATTTATATGTTCATTTTCTTCTATGGTGTACAGGTGATGCGAGGTGTGATGGAAGAGAAAACCAATCGTATTGTTGAAGTCATTGTTTCATCCGTGAAACCTTTCCAATTGATGATGGGGAAAGTGATTGGTATTGGTTTGGTTGGATTGACACAATTCGTGATGTGGGTTGTTCTCACCAGTGTGATCTCAGGAATTGGTTTGGCATCTTATCAGGAAAAGTTTATGTCCATGCAAATGGAAAACATGCAGGCACTCAACCAGGATCAGGCGGTTAAGCAATTGCCAAATATGGCTGATGTAAAAAACATGAATTTTGAGGAAGGAAATGAAATGTTGGCCATTGTTATGGAGATACCATGGATTGATATGATCATCTCCTTTATCATTTTCTTCGTGGGAGGTTATCTGCTATATGCTTCACTCTTCGCAGCTATCGGGGCAATCGTCGACAATGAAACGGATACTCAACAATTCATGCTGCCGGTAACGATACCACTCATCTTCGCCTACATTGTATCGGTGATGATGATGAATAATCCGGAAGGCAGTGTCGGTACCATCTTTTCGGTTGTTCCTTTCACTTCTCCGATTGTGATGATGGTGAAAACCGCCATCGGTGTTTCTATATGGCTTAAACTCTTGTCAATTGTTGTGCTGATAGGTTCATTCCTTGGTGTGATTTGGATCGCCGGAAGAATTTATCGGGTGGGAATTTTGATGTATGGCAAAAAACCTACTTACCGTGAATTGATCAAATGGATCAGGTATAAGGGTTAAACAAAAATTTTCCGTGAAATAAAATTCCCCGCAGAGATGTGATTAGATCTATCTCCGCGGGGAATTTTTATTTATTCGATTTGGTGTTTCTTATCGCACTACAAAAGTTCGCGAGATCATTTGACCTGTTGTTGTTTGTGCACGAATGAAGTAGATTCCTGGTACCAAGTCATCAATTTGCACGATTAGATTCATTTGATGAAAGGCTTGTATTTCTTTGATGAGCTTGCCATATGCATCTACAATCAGCAGGCTGCCGATCATTCCTACATCTGAAATGACTTGTATTTTTTCAGAAGCGGGATTGGGATAAAGGTCTATGGAATTGGTATCGATTTGATGCGCTATGTTTCCTGGTAATGGCATAAATGCGAATAGCTCTTCTCCAACATTGGAATAACTTCCAACAAAGTACAGCCCATTTTGAAACGGTTTCAGTCCTTCACCGGTTCTGATCAACATGCCTCCACTTCCGGTTTCTTCCAGATGCATATGGCTCCCTGCAGTTGTACCATCGGTTGAATAGATAAAGCTCCATACATACAGAGCAGATGGATCTTCAAACCGAACTAAAAGATAAAGCCTATCATTCCATACCTGAAACACGTGGGATGGAAAATTCCATGGTGTGGCTTCGTGAGTTTCAATCAGGAATTCTTCATCTCCTTGCACACCTTGTGTTTTATACACCGCATAATAGTTGTTGTCTGTAACACCAATAAAATAGAGTTCATCATTCATCACGCCACCAATACTTGAGTTTTCTCGGAATAATACAGTTCCGCTTTCAGTGCCATCTGTAACCCATATGTCACCTTGGTTTTCTAAATAACTTCCTACTTCAAAGTATACTTGATCGTTAAATAGAATCATATTTTCCCCAAATGTGGATGTTGCACCAATCTGTTTGATGAATTGGGTGCCAGATGTTGTTCCATCTGTTTTCCAAAGAAAGGATCCTGTGCCATAAGTAACAGTTGTAAAATACATTTCCGTGTCTTTCACAAATGCATCGTGGAAGTAAATGTCTCCCGATGTGTTGATGTCCAAAAGTAAGTTCGTGCCATTTGGCGTTCCGTCTGATGACCATGTTTCCCAACCATGGATACCATCATTTGCTTCGAAATAGACCTTACCATCGAACCAAAAGTTTTGACCGGCATTGAAGTCCACGGCATCATCAGTAGGATGAATGTCCTTGACCATATTTGTTCCGGAGACCGTGCCGTCTGTTGTCCACAATTCATTTCCGTGTACACCATCATTACCAATAAAGTAGAGTAGTCCATCATGGACACCGAGTAATCTTCCAGTGCCATCATCAGGACCATTGTTGATTTCCATAAAAAGATGTGTGCCCGCCGCTGTGTTGTCAGTGACATACAACTCCATACCGGTGTCTGGATCTCCGCTGCGAAAGAACACTTGATCTCCCAGAGCTTGAAAATCATTTGCGTAATAATCAACCGTCATCAGCGCCGTGAGCGCATCACCAGTGCCGTCACTACTCCATAGTTTGATGCTTTCGCCATCATTACCATTGAAATACAATCTTTCTCCAGCAGCGGTGAGATAGGATATATAGGAGTCGTCACCGACAGGCGCAATGTCATGAATGAGGGTGGGAACTTGTGCATGAATCTTCATGATGAATATGATCCCAAACAACCCAACAAGCGTAATTTTTCTTTTCATCTGCGTAAAGTGTATGATGTGAATGGTATTTGGGAGATAATCGAATGAAAATTGAAATGTGAACAGCCACGGTAAGGAAATTCATAATTCATAATTCATAATTCATAATTATTGTTCACATTTCCTCACTCCCTCGATTCTACCACAGATGTTGACGCTTCAATACCAAAATATGGGGTTGTCGGATATATTTGCCTTAGACTGGACTTCGTCTTTATCTGATATGGCAAGTATTCCTACTCATGATGCTTTTGCAGTGCGCGATTCGGCTGTGTTGAAGAAATTGTATCGCGACATTCTGCCGGTAGTGAGGAAATACGTCTTGGCCAACGGTGGTAGTGGTGATGATGCATCAGATGTCCTTCAGGATGCCATGGTTGCTGCGTGGCTAAATGTTCAGCAGGGGAAATTCATACCCAACGGAGAGTCTTCACTACATGCTTATATCACACAAATTGCCCGTTATAAATGGCTCGATCAGCTCAAATCCAGCAGGATGAAACGGACATCTCGAATGGAGGTGGTGAAGGAATTACAGGATACTCCAGAGTTGGACACCGCCACGATTGATGATCCTGCCCTATATACGAATAGGCTCTTTGGTATCCTTGGTGAACAATGTCGTAAAATTCTCTCTTTGTTTTATTACGATAAAAAGAGCTTGGAACAAATCGGTGAGGCTCTGAATTTTCCTGCGGAATCTATCCGAACCATGAAATACAGATGTATGATGAAACTAAGAAGTGAACATCAGAAATTGAAAGAATCACAACCTGAATGAAAGATTTTGAAGAAATAAGTCAGCAGGATTTTGAGCGCATCGAAAAGTTCATTCAAAAGGAACTATCGACAGAAGAAAACGATGCGTTCTTGAACGAGATGCAAAAAAATCCGACCTTGTCTGAAGAGGTCGATAGGCAACGTCTGCTCATTCGAACAGTGGAAGCTGGTGCTTTGCGTGAAGAATTGAAAACAATAGCTCATAGCTCTAGGGGTATCAATGTTGTTTCTTGGAAGGTTTGGTTGTCGGCTGCTGCTGCTGTGGTCATTGCGCTTGGAATGTCCTATTGGTTTTTAAGAAGTGATCCCAACAGCGGAGATCTATATGCTCAATATGCCAAACCTGATCCTGGACTTGCGGTTCCGATGAGTTCAGATACTCAATATGATTTTTATGATGCCATGGTGGATTATAAAAACGAGCAGTATGAGCTAGCCATCCAGAAATGGCAACCACAACTCTTGACCGATGCAAAGAACGATACACTGATGTATTATATCGGAGCTTGTTATTTTAATCTGGGAAAATTTCCTGAAGCAAAAGACTACTATTTCTTGGTAAGGAAAAATGCGGGTTCGACATTTTATCACAAGTCCGGATTTTATCTCGCTTTGATGGCGTATAAAGAAAATCGGATCGCTGAATTGACAGAGTTGTCGAAGGACTCAATCTCTCCATATCATGAAAAGATCAAAGCATTACTTGAATCTATGCCGAAGTGATGAGAAGAAACATTCTTTTGTTGATCTTGTTTTTTGTTACCAATCACATTTGGTCGCAAAACCTGGATACAGCGTTATATCGTTTAAAGTATGTGCAGCTTGAAGAAGCCTTTCAAGATGAGAAGTATCCTGAAGCGCTTTCATTGATCAATCAACAAATCAAATCAATTCAATCCTCAGGATCATTCGATTCCCTCTATCGCTATGCCGCTTTCATCGGCAGGTGTCATTGGAAGGTGCATGATGCAATTACCGGGCAAAAGGAAGCAGAAAAATTGATCAGTGAGGTAATCAAGCGTGATCCAAACAAAGACCATCATCTCACTGCTTTATCGGAACTTTCATGGTTCTATTATGAGACTGGAAATGATTCTTTGTGTTTGAAAACGGATATGCGGTATCTCGACATCTGTCTAAGTTATGATCAGGTGGATCACGTGCAATTGTCAAATGGTTATTACAATTTGGGCTTTGACTATCTCGCTGTTGGAAACGGAAAAAAATCAGTAGAGTATTTCAAACTGGCTATTGATCCGCTCCTTTCCGACTCTGTCTCAAATGCTGAAGAACTGCTGAAGCGTTACAATGCCCTGGGGTCTGGACTATATCGGCTGGGCGATTATCGTGCGGCGAAGGACGCTTATTTGAAGACATTTTTTTACGCATCTCTCTCTAAAGATCCATATCAGATACAGAGTAACACTGCCAATTGTTATGGCAATCTGAGCCTCGTTGCCTTGGATGAGGGAGATTTTATCAAAGCCAAGGAGTATTTGGAATCATCACTTCAGCATCGGGAACTTGCTTTAAAGGCGACTACCGATCCTGATCTGGTGCATCAAGAGAATGACAATAAAATCAAAGGATACACCAATCTGGCATCGATTTATTTGCGAATTGGTGAGTTCGAATTAACTGAAAAATTGTTGCAGTTGGCTCGAAACGAAAAGTCCAAATTACTAGAACCCAATGATCCGCGTTTATACCTGATCGATGAATCCTTTGGTAGTTACTACCTCGCACTTGGAGAAACGGATAGGGCGCTTGAAAGTATTCTTCGGTATCAATCGGGTTGCATGCTGCATTATGGTGAAAACAGTTTCTGGAATGGTTTTGCAAGTAAGCGTTTGGCGCAGATATATATGTTGCGCAAGGAATATCAATTGGCAACAATTGCTTTCACCAAAGCCATTCGAATTTTCGAAAATATTTCTGATGAGGAAAGTAGTCAGGATCTTGCTGATTGTCTCATTGGTCGATCTCAATCGTATGCTCGTTTAGGTGATTTGAAATCATCTGAAGCGGATTATCAGAGGTCATTGGAGCTATTGTCATTGAATCGCAGTGAACATGATCCTAAAATTGCGCAATGCAAATACATGATGGCTGAGAATTATTTTGTCGCTCATGATTTTGCTTCTGCTTTGGCACTCAATGAAGAGGCTCTTGCTGTTTTATCGAAATACCGAGAACATCTCGCTTCATACTCGGGAAGGTTAACCGGAATGATACCTTACCTGCCTGACATCTATTACCTCAAAGCGCGTATCATCATGACAACAAAGGTGGATCATTTGGGGCATGCTGAAAGCCTTGATTTGATAAGGAAGGCGATAACAGAAATCAGATCCTCTCAGCAGGCCATCGACCACAACGCTTCCAGATTGGAATATTATAATATCTATGAATCTGTTTTTCACGACGGTTCAGATTTGCTATATAAATTATATGCGGAATCTGGTGAGCAGCACTATTTGGAAGAGGTACTCAAAGTAGCCGAAGAAAACAAAACGGTCATGCTCAGACGTCAATTGAGTGCGTTTGGTACGATGCATTTTGCTGATGTGCCGGATTCCATTCAAAAGGTTGAAAATGATCTGTTGTCTAAGCTTCAAGGAAGTGTGGTATCAGAATATAAGCTCAGCGATATTTTGAAGTCAGAGAAGGAATTGGATGGTCTTCTGATTAAATTGAAGAAGGACTTTCCTCGCTATTATGATATGAAATATGGTGATCGTGTAGCAGATATTCAACTTGTCCAACAGGAATTGTGCAAAGGAGGAAGAAATGTCCTGGAATTCATTGCTTCGGATTCTGTTTTCTATGGCTTATTGATCACTGAAAATGGATCAAATATGGTATCCATTCCTCGGGCTGGATTAGCCGATCTCATTCGTGATTTTAATGATGCAATTGTAAATTTCAAGGAAAGTGACATTGACGCATTTGGTTTTGAATTGTATCAAAGAATTTTTGTTCCGGTGGAAAAATTACTGACCTCACACGAGGTGATAATCGTTCCAGATGATGAAATTTTTAATGTCAATTTTGATATTCTTCAACGCAATCCTCTTGGGGGTAATAAAGATTTACTCATTCAGGACTATACCTTCTCTTATTTGTTGTCCGTTACCACTGCTTTGCAATTTAAGTCTTTACAAAAGAAGCATGGGGTGAAAGGAATACTTGCACTTGCTCCTGGATTTACCGATGATCAAAAGGAAAGGTATGCCGGCAGGGTTTCTGGCATTCGCAAATTGGACAATGCTTTTTTGAATTGTATTCAACAACCCTTTGCATTGCGCAGTGCCAATCAGGTGGTGAACATTATCCCGGGTGTAAGTTTAACTGGTGATCACGCTACGGAAGAAAACTTTCGACAGAATATGTCGAAATATGGCATCATACATTTCGGTACTCACACCGAAGTAAACAATGAATCTCCATTGCTATCACGTTTGATATTGTCTACGGATGGAAGTGATTCACTTTCTTCGAACGATGGTTATCTGCACGCCTACGAGATTTACGACCTTTCCCTGCAGGCTGAGTTAGCAGTGCTCACTGCTTGTCAAACTGGAACTGGTAAGCCCAACAATAGTGAAGGCGTTTTTTCACTTGCATATGGTTTTGCTTATGCTGGTTGTCCAAGTGTGGTAATGTCCCTCTGGCAAGTAGATGAAAGAACTTCGATCGAGATCATTGAAAATTTTTACGCCAACCTTTCTGATGGTATGCCTAGAAATGAAGCTTTGCGACAAGCAAAATTGAAATACCTCGCTTCACATGATGACGAACTATCTTCTCCTTATTACTGGGCAGGTATGGTTCTCCTCGGCGAAACTGAACCAATGGAATTCGAAAGTACATTTCCATGTTGGTTAGTGATAGGTGGTTTAACGTTGTTGGTTTTAGGTGCCGTCTTATTCTATGTGCGCAGGAAATTTTAATTGAAATCAATATTCACGTTCATGTATTCGTGAAATTTTCATGCGCCAATACCGACTGACTATCAATCTGACTTCATAGAAATGATTACGGCGTCATATATGTTCACAGGCTTTTCCCCAAATTCCAAAAAATCCATTTCATCACCCCCTCTCATCTCCATATTTCACCCCATTCTATCCAAATTCATAATTCATACTTCATACTTCATAATTCATACTTCATACTTCATACTTCATAATTCATACTTCATACTTCATAATTATTTTTCACGGCTTAAGCGCCTCCGTCTGATACCACCCATTTCCCAAGCTGGACGGATCAAAGTTGATGTCATCAGTTCCATGGTAATGACCTTGACCATCAGTATACCAGTAGTTATACTGACCATCTCGTTGAACGTTGTATCCGCTGGGATCAGCCAAAGTGGATTGTTCATAGATCTGATCAATAAACTGTTCATGATTGCCATAACCATTGTTTGATGAAGTGCTGGAGTTGCCAAAGTTGCGATCCATCCATTGCTGATTCTGCTGATCAAAAGATTGCTGCATACCGGACATTCTTTGCTGATGCGCATCAAAGTTCTGTTGCATATTGGCCATACGTTGTTCATGGGCTCTTGTATTGGCTGCCGTATTGGCATCAATTTGCCTGGTTGTATTGCTCATTATCTGTGCGACCATTTGTCCATGCGCAGGATTGGACTTGAAACTTTTATCGATTCGACTTGCGATTTCTTCTGTAGATGTAAATAGGGTAGGTGAGCTCATCAATAAACGTACAGTGACCTGTCCACCGCTAATTTGTCCAGAATAATCCTGTAATCCAAAATGTGATATGTCAACCCTTCCTTGGATGCTTTGTCCATTCCTAACTCCCGTGAATGGAACTTCCAATTGTTCGAATTGGGTGCCTTGCGGAAGCATTGCTGACATCTTTTGCATCGTTGCCGGATCATTCATGACTTTTTTATTTAAGGTCATTTGACCCATTTGCAATTGTGAAACATCCTGACAACCTTCTTGTATCAATTTTTGGATCATCATATCTCTGTTTGTACCTAGTATGTGATAATAGGCCAGCGTTCCTTTATTACGCATGAGCTGATTGTTGGTCGAAGAGAAATCCACCTGATGTCGCATTTGCATTCCATCCGATGGATTGTTCGACACATCCTGAATGCATTCCCAACCGGCTGGTACGGTATATTGGCACATGGCTATCTGCAGTCCCTTGTCCATGATTGTTACAACATGCTCCTCACTGTTTTCGCTCTGTGTTGTCAAAGTTTCTATTCCATCGTTGTCGGTGGATTCGGAATGAGGAAATCCTGTTGGACGGTCTGTTTCATTGCAACTCATTATAGCCAGGACTAGGAAAATGAATATGGTGTTTTTCATCGTTGTTTTTGAATAAATCGATGAAAGGAAGGAATGTGAACAAGGAATGTCAGTTGTTATAACAAACAACGTAGTATCCAAGCTTATTTGCTTAGCGCCTAATTATTCGGAAAGGGGAGTGATTGACACTTTTGCTGACAATCTCTTTGCGGGTCTTTCAATGAGCCACCAGTACAGGTATGAGAATACAAGCGATGCAAATATGGCGGCAATAACAAGCAGTATTTTTCCGAAATCAGTCGTTACATATCTCGATAACAAATACAATAAATTTCCTCCTACGAGACCATGAGTGAGGTAAAGTGAATAGGAGATGTCTCCAAATCGATTGGTATAACTGCGGTTGATGTCCAGAAAGTGTATTGCCATCAACGTTGCTGTCGTGAAAACAGATATTTCGATGGAATGAAAATACGCTGTCTGTATGATGAATAGTGACAAAAGAAATGATCCTATTTTAGGATTTATTTTTTCTGTTTTAATGAGCAACAGGATAATTCCTTGAAGGAAAATTTGGGAATAGTGAAAGACTAATCTGTTGTCCGTAATGATCATGCCCAAAGCTCCAAACAGAAGCAGTGCGATGATCATGACTATTTTTTTATCCGAAGAAAGAAAATAGTAGAGTAGTCCAATGGTGATGTAAAATTGAAATTCTATAGCCAGTGTCCAGTAAATGATGTTGTACCATTCATACGACGTGAAGGGAATGACATACACGATGTGGTAAAGGAATTGTGCGATATTGAAATGGAATGGTGTGTGATTCTTGAGTGCGAAGAGTATTCCAACGGATATGACTAGTAGTATCGAAACCAAATAGGGAATTTCAATTCTGATGCATCTTCTCCAAAGAAACCGATGCAGATATTTGAGTTGAAAGCGGTCTTTGGACAGAGCCAGAGGAATGACAAATCCGGATATCACGAAGAAAATAAATACGCCATTGACACCAAACCGTCCCATTTGATAAATGAAGCTGTCGGTTGGAAATAACTGGCCTCTGAATTCTTCGTAGCCGGTGAAATGAAACAAACAGACCAACGTAGCCGCGATGCCACGCAGTAAATGAATGGTTGGGAAATAGGTTTTCAATGCGTGGTTTATTCTCGTGTCGAATGTATAAAAATGTTCGATTCTAAATCGATCAAGAATTCGGTTTCCGTGCGAATGTTTTTCAACTGGGCTAACGAAAAAAAGACTCTAACCATCTAAAATAAATCTTCAACATTAAACCCAAATCATGCAGTCGGGATCGTGATGAAGCGCTGAAAGCCAAAAAGGACGGGCGCTCCCGCAAGATTTTTATTTGAAAGCGTATCATTCATACGGTGAAAATAAAAATCGAGGAAGTGACCGGCATTGAAGGCTTTCAGCGCTGTAATAGATTTCGACTGCATGATTTGGGTTAAACACACTCAATTGGGATCAATACACAACCCTTTACAATTGTCGAGTGAAAAAAATCGAAACCTTCCTTCTCTTCGCCGCGTTAAACCTCAATAGTTCCGGTTTCCTACATGATCGGAATCATAAAACGCATTTTTGGATTTGTAGATGTGTTGTTGAATGAACATCATGAACACAACTATTCTTTAGATCTAGAAAACACTACATACAGATGAATAACTATGGTGTTGTTTGCAATCACTGAGAGGTGATTTTTTACAACACAACGGAAACCCAATCCTATCCGGGTGACCACAAAATGACCTTGGTTGAATAAACCAAAGCCATGATTATGAATTGAAAAAATATCATCTGATGTTCTATTTTACTTCCACCCAAAACCGACCAAACTGGTCCAACAAACTCCTGAATGGTTATTACTTGACAGGATTACTCTTTGTGCTGTTTTATGCTGGTTGCCAGAATGTGGCAATGGCGTATACCATTACAACGAGCACAAGTTCTGTTTCGTTCTGCACTGGTGCAACGATTTCTGTGAGTTATTCCCTCAGCGGTAGTGGTTCTCCAACCAGCGGAAATGTTTATACCGCACAACTGAGCAATGCCTCGGGTAGCTTCAGTTCACCAGTTACACTGGGAACGAGTACCTCGACAGCAAGTTCGGGTACGATTTCCATAGTCGTGCCTTCTACGATTCTTTCGGGATCGGGATATCGGATTCGCGTCACTTCATCGTCACCTGCTGTTACCGGCTCTGACAACGGTACAAATATTTCCATAGGTATGTTATTGCCCGCGAACAATGCGTTCAGTGAATCTTGTGGAACGGTGAGTGCGAATACCAATGTTGGAACATTGGAGTCGAGCAATGGTTTCGACAATGATTCTTATACCATGTCTTCATCATCCAACGCAAACGTTTATATGGCGAATGGTGGGTCAAGTGGTTATACCGGATCAAGTGGAAGTGGTGCTGTGTTTTTTGATGGAAATGGAAATTTTGTCATTTCCGGAATCAACTCTTCTGCACTCTCTAATATGCAGATTTGTTTCGCCATCAAAAAGACAAGCAATAGTTTTAATGGCAGTGGATTCATTGTTTCAGTTAGTTCAAATGGAACTACCTGGACAGATTTAACTTACAGCACGCTGCCAACTGGCACTGGAACTTCCACCCCTTGGTATTTGAGATATGCAACGGGTTCAATACCCGCAACTTCAAATTTGCGCATTAGATTTCTCAGATCTGGTGCAAGCGATTTATACATCGACGACATCAAATTGATTTCAAGTGGCACTGCAACATCTCCGGTGATTACACCTTCTACTGCATTACTGTCATGTGGTGGATCAGTAACATTAGCTGCAACATCCGTCAGTGGCGCATCTTATTTGTGGTCCAATGGTTCTACCACTTCTTCCATTAGTGTAAGCAATATTGGCAATTATTCTGTAACCGTGACTGATTTTTATGGATGTGCTACTACAACAAGTGCAGCCTCTGTTTCTTATAGTTCACCTGTTGTGCCGTCTGTTTCCATTGCCTCGAATTCCGGCACTTCTGCTTGTAGTGGCGCTTCTGTCACTTTCACCGCAACTCCTGTGAATGGCGGTACTTCTCCTTCTTACCAATGGCAGGTCAATGGCTCTAACGTAGGCACCAATAGTGCTACTTATTCAACCAATTCTTTGACCAATGGACAGACGGTTAGTTGTACCATGACATCAAATGCCGCATGTGCGAGTCCAACTATTGCAACATCCAGTGCTTTGTCTATGACCATCACAGATCTTGTAACACCTACTATAACTATTGCATTAACGGATGGTAGTAATCCTCTCTGTGATGCATCTGCTGTTACCTTTACGGCAACACCTGTCAATGGCGGTTCAACTCCATCTTATCAGTGGAAAATCAACGGGACAAATGCGGGTACTAACAGTGCTACTTTCACCACGGCTGCAATCACCAACGGTCAAGTCGTGACATGTGAAATGACCTCGTCCATTACTTGTGTATCTTCTGGTACGGCTACATCCAATGGTATTATTATGTTTGTATCAA
The DNA here is from genome assembly GCA_016722445.1 of Flavobacteriales bacterium. Taxonomy (GTDB): domain Bacteria; phylum Bacteroidota; class Bacteroidia; order Flavobacteriales_D; family Sanyastnellaceae; genus JAIBBG01. Next base: position 15,594 of record JADKIZ010000028.1, read on the forward strand.
CGGGGGAAGCTCCTACGATAAGTATTGCACAAACGACCGGATCAAATCCGATGTGTGCAGGTTCAAACACCGCTTTCACGGCAACACCATTGAATGCTGTTTCACCGGTATATCAATGGAAATTGAATGGAAATAATGTTGGGGCGAACGGAACAGTTTATACTACTTCAAGTCTCACTTTGATGATGTTGTTTCTTGTCAATTGACTTCTGCAGGTTCTTGTCCTACAATAGTCACTTTGGGTAACGGAACTGATACAAATGTTGGTGCCAATGATCTTGGTTCTGCGTATCCAACTTATTATGGTAATGGAAGACAACAATGGATCATTCGTGCATCAGAACTCAGTGCCTTGGGATTATCAGCCGGACAAATTACTTCTATGGGTTTCAACGTAGCAGAATTGACTGGTGACCCGGAAACACTTATGGGTTATACGATCAAGATAGCTCAAACGAATGTCACCGAAGCTACAAGCACTTTCTTAACGACAGGTTTTACTACGGTGTACGGTCCAACAAATTATACTCCTGCCCTCAACACGCTCAATGCACACTATTTCACGTCGCCATTCTCGTGGGACGGTACAAGTAACTTGTGTATTGATATGTGTTTTTCCAATCAAGTGGTTGGGACTGCGGCATATAAAACTTACAGAACTGCGAGCTCTTTTGTTGCTTGTACATACTATGAATCGGATGGCTCTATCGGTGCGGATGCATGCAATATGGCCAGTGGTTGGACAACTTACTATCGCCCAAACATAACTTTCACAGTTGGTGGTTCGGTAGAAATGGTCGCTTCCAATAGCATCACCATGTCTGTTTCTGATGGTGGTATTCCACAAATTTCCATCGCTCAAACGGAAGGTACAAACCCAATTTGTGAAGGTGCTAACGCGGTCTTCACTGCAACAGTGGAAAATGCAACGTCTCCGGTCTATCAATGGAAATTGAATGGCGAAAATGTAGGCTCAGATCAATCAACATATTCGTCTACAACACTCAACACAAACGATGTGATCACCTGCGAGTTGTTATCAGCAGCGTCTTGTCCTACCATCGGTAAATTGGGTAATGGAACCTCAACAAATACAACTACCAGCGATATTGGTGCTGCCTATCCGACATATTATGGAAATGGTCGTCAGCAATGGATTGTACTGGCATCTGAATTCGAAGCATTGGGTCTTGTTGCAGGCAATATTTACTCTATAGGTTTTGATGTTTCTGGCACTACTGGTGATCCAGCCATACTGAATGGATATACCATTAAGATGGCGCAAATAACCGAAACAGAAGCAAGCGCGTCTTTTCTTTCTCCAACCTTCACAACGGTATTCGGTCCTCAGGATTATTCGCCTTCGATTAATGCACAGAATACACACACTTTCGCTTCTCCTTTTGTGTGGGATGGTACAAGCAATATCTGCATTGACATTTGTTTTTCAAATCAGGTAATCGGATATGCTGCATATCGTACTTATTGCACAGCTGCACCATTTAATGCTTGTACAATCTATCAATCTGACGGTCCTATTGGATCCGGAGCTTGCACTGAAGCGATGGGTTGGGTTGTGTCTGAACGTCCGAATATGTATTTTGCCATGGACGGAAATTCTTCTGCACTAATCTCCAATAGTATTAACATCACCGAGTCTCCTGTCGTTGTGCCTTCCATTTCTATTGCATTGACTTCAGGAAATAATCCTTCATGCGAAGGTTCTTCTTTGACTTTCACAGCTACGCCTTCTCATGGTGGCACATCTCCTGTATATCAGTGGAAAGTGAATGGCTCCGACGTTGGAACAAACAGCAATACATACACAACAAATACATTGACCAATGGTCAAATTATTACTTGTGAATTGACCAGCAATGAGGCTTGTGTATCACCAACAACTGCTACTTCTTCTGGTATCACTCTTAGCGTAAACGAAAGACCAACCGCTGTCATCAGTGGGTCACAAACAGTTTGTCCAGGCAATGCCGTTGATTTGTCGATTGCAGTAACTGGATCGGGACCATGGGCAGGAACATTAAACAATGGTGCGACCTTCAGTGGTTCTTCTTCGCCGGTAATCATTCCTGTTTCTGTTACATCAAGTGTGACATACACTGTAGCGACACTTAGCGATGCTCAGTGCGAAGCGACTGCAGACGATTTATCCGGATCTGCCGTTGTAAATGGAGTTGACTCAACGCCTCCTGTTGCTGTATGTCAGGATGTAACTGTTGAACTGGATGATAATGGACAGGCATCGTTAACAGCAGATCAAGTGAACAATGGCTCAAGCGACAATTGCGGAATCGCTTCAATGTCACTGAACAATACTTCTTTTGATTGCTCGCATCTTGGTGCAAGCGCTACGCCAACAGGTACTATTTCTTCGACTGATGGTTATGATGTTGACATCAATGTTACTGCTGTTTCTGTTGTTCCTTCTTCGTTAACTTGTGAATGGGGGTATAACTACACGGTACAATTATCTTATCAAATAACTTTCAGTGGTACTAATATTCCAGCGTCTTTGTGGACATTGCAGGGATCAATTGGATGTGGATCGAACAGCTTGTTTTTTGATTTACCAAATGCGGGTGGAACAGGCACTGTGACATCAACGCAAGCATGGACAAGTGCTACGAATTGTGCTACTGCAACTCCAAATTTATTGGGTTGCGATGATATTACAATTGAAATCAACGGTCCCGGTATCAATACTCAAACTATTACACTTGCTGCCAATCCGATCACAACTGTCCTTACTGTAATTGATAACAGCGGCAATTCATCAACGTGTACAGCGAATGTTTCTGTGGTTGATCATATCACTCCACAAATATCTTGTCCTGGTTCACAGGAATTGATTCTCAATAGTACATGTGGCGCAATCATGCCTGATTATCGCGAACTCGCGACGATCGATGACAATTGTTCAAACTTAGATTATACTTCCATCGCACAATCGCCAGAACCTGGTACTTTAATCAATGGTGTTTCTGAAACAACTGTGGATTTTGTCATCACTGATCTTGCAGGCAATCAGAATACTTGTTTGTTTATTGTCAATACCATTGATCAGATTGAACCTGTGATCTCTTGTCCGGCAACACAACTTCTCGACATGGATGATTCTGGTTATGCGGTACTACCGGACTATTCAGCGTTAGCAACCATGAATGATGATTGTGATGGAACCAATCTTGTTATTGAACAAATTCCGCTTGCAGGTAGCTTGGTTTCAGGAATGGGAACTTCTTCAGTGAGCATAATTATTCATGATCAATCTGGAAATATTGATCAATGTAATTTCGACGTAACACATCATGATGTTACTCCTCCTTCAATGACTTGTTCTGAAAATCAGGAGATCATCGCAGAAGGTGAGTTTGCAATCTTGCCAGACTATACCATTCTCGTAAGCGCTGTAGACAATCTTTCACAAGCTGAAAATATTCAATACTCGCAATCTCCAGCTGCAGGACAAGCTTTGTCCGCAGGGTCAATTACTCCAGTGACCATCACTGCTACTGATGAAGGTGGCAACGCAACCACTTGCACTTTTGATGTGGTAGTTCAAGAACAAACTGTAGTGTCTTATGTTTCATCGAATTCATCTGTGGATGAAACTGGTGGACAAATTGATGTCACCATCAATATTGAAAATCCTTCTCCTGTTGATCCTGTGACTGTTGCTGTGGTGTTGACCAGCGGCGATGGTGCAAGGATTGACCAATTCAGTTCGCAAATTGTCACTTTCGTGGCAGGCAGCTCAACCTCACAAGTGGTGAGTATACCTGTAACAAACAATAGTATTTGCGACCTGACCAATGAAATACAATTCAGCTTGATGAATATCGATGGTGGCTACAATGCTGTTGTCGGCACAAACGCTGTGTTGACCATTGACATAGATGACGATGAAACGATCGAACCTGTTGTTTTCACAGACAATGCGGAATCGGGTTTGAGTAGTCTATGGAGAATGTCTGCTTCTGGCGTATGGGGTATTTCATCAACACAAGCCATCAATGGAAGTGGTTCCATTCGACATGTCAGCAATGGAACTTCTGGTACTTCATGGATCAGCCGCGATCTCACGCATTTACCGATCACTGGTGTTACCACGGAATGGAAATTTAATGTAAATCACTTTGGACACGATCCAAACCAGGATGATGCATTTTTAATCTATCTCGGTGCCACTGATGCAGATCCATCTGGAACAGGTGTTCAAGGTTATGCACTTGGTGTATTGCCTGCATCGTCTTCTGATCCAGATATCATCAAACTCTATCGCACACTCGCCGGCATACCTGTACAAGTAATTGCTTCTACGGGTTATGACCTCAATAGCACAGATCAAGTTATCGGCTGGTCTGTATTGCGCAGCGACAATGGTACATGGTACGTTTATATGGATGCCAACGGTGGATTTGATAACCTCTCTTTGATGTGTTCTGGAACTGATCAAACGATTTCACGAGCAGAATTTTTCTCAGTGTGGTATAGAAATTCTACCAATACTTCAGGTCAATTATCCGTAGATGATATCAGTGTTCAGCAAACGGCTTGTCAATGTACATATTATACTCGTGCCGCTGGAAATGCTTCCGAAGTAATTTGGTCAACAGATCCTACTGGCGATCCAATTGCAACCGAAATGTCACAGTATAAAAATGTAGTTGTGCAATCTGGTCACACACTTTCTCTGAATGGTGAATTGATCACCAAAGATTTTCAGGTGAACACTGGCGGTTCATTTCAAGCTGGATCTTCAGAAATCATTTCTTATGGTAATGTAGCACTCAACGGAACCTTCACTCCAGGTACAGGTATGATCACTTTCCGCGGTGATGTGGATCATACTATTACTTCTTCTGCTGGTTCATTGACATTGAACAATATGAAAGTGGATGTAGTTGATCACAATGTAATTCTTCCTAGTGCTAATGAAACTTATTTGAATGGTGTTGCGTGGATACCGACAGGAACATTGGTGACAAATGATAAACTCACCTTGATTTCGAATGCTGCACGCACTGCATCCATTGGTACCATTGGAGATGATGGACAACTGGAAGGTAAGATTACCATGCAACGTTTTATTCCAAACTTAACGAACTATCCTTATGGTGCATGGCTCAATTTGAGTTGCGCAGTGCAGGGTTGTACTATTCAAGACTGGAATGATGATATCATCACCACTGGTTTTGCTGGTTCTGATTATCCGCCACCATATAGTTTCAACAACATCAGTTGGTACAATGAACCTACCGCCGGTGGTTTTAATGCCGGATATCAATACGCAACCAACGTGAGCAATGCTCTTTATACCGATCGCGGATACTTTGTTTACATGCAGACTGGTTCACAATTGCCAGTTGTGAAAGGAAATATCTATCAACACGATTTTGATAAAAACCTAAGTTTTACAAATACTGGAAATGCTTCTGGTGATGGTTGGAATTTGTTGTCCAATCAATACCCTAGTGAGATCGACTTCCGTCAGATGTCGCTGAATGGAGTGGGTGTGTCATCATACAGCATTTATGATGCTGAGATCAGCAACTATAGAACCTACAATGCGGTTACAAACGTTGGTAATGCTTCTCGTTATATAGCTTCATCTCAAAGCTTTTTTGTGAAAGCGGCAGGTGCTGGTTCTTATTTGAAATTCCGTGAAGTATTCAAATCGAATCAAGGTGTGGCTTTTGAAAGAGAAGAAGATGATGTTACAACAGCTTCTTTCGCTTCTTTCATTCTCAAATCATTCAATGGTACAAGCGATGAAGTGGTATTGTGCATCCATGAAAATGCCAGCGATGCTTTTGATCCTGCATATGATGCTGCAAAACTATATAGCCCCGTTCCTGAAGCTGTAGGTTGTGCTATGGTTGCAACGGACACTCAGGAGTTGTCCATCTATTGTCGACAAGAATTGGATGCAAACATCAATATTCCGGTTTATGTCAATTTACCCGGTGCTGGTGTGTATTCGTTTCATGTTAATGACCTCAGTAATCTGAATGATGTGGGTTGTTTGTATGTGGCCGATGTTTACACTGGACAAAGTATTCCTTTGTCTGAAGGTGAAGTGATACAGATCGAAGTGTCTGAACCTTATGCAGGGAACAGACTGGTCATTCGCAGCGGATCAGCCATGAATATGCTCAGTACAGATGTCACTTGTTATGGTGAAGCGAATGGATTAATCATGTTCAATAATATTTCTCCAACGGCAGAAGTATCTGTTGTGAAAGCTTCAGGTGAATCCATCTATCAAGGTGAAGCCGTGCCATATCTCGATCACTTGATGCCTGGTTCTTATCACGTCATTGTGAGCGACGAAGAAGCAAATTGCCCGGTAACGGAGTCTGACATCGTCATCGCTCAGCCTATGCAACCAAGTGTCGTTCTGCAATCTGTTACTCCAGCTAATTGTTCTGATGGGGTGAATGGAATGCTGAGCATCGAAGTGGAACACATGAATTCATTTACCTATCACCTCACCTCACCGGATGGTGTGGAGGTGAGATCTGGTACTTCTGATGAGGACCTCCTCATTTTTGATGATGTGCCAGGAGAACTCTACACACTCACAATCGATGATCAGTGTGGTTCACATTCGTTGCTTGCTGATCTGAATGATCCTGAAGCAGTGAAAGTGACCATCCTTTCGGATGACATATTTGTAACGATCGTCCAAGGAGGTAGCCAATTCATCTATGTCGAACAAGAAAGTGTAAATGCGTCTGATTATTATTGGTCGCTGAGCAATGGTTACGAATCCAACAGTGCAGATTTCCAATATGCATTCTTTGAAGAAGGAAAATATGATCTGGGTTTAAATGCTTCGAACGAAAAATGCGAAGATGAAGATAAGATTTCTATCTTGGTGGAAAAGGTGGGAACAGGTGAAGATGGATTTGTGCCTGTATCAATGGCTGTGAGTCAAAGTTTCTTGATGTTCACCATGAATCAGAATTTATCCTCTGATGTCGCTTTCACAATTCACGATGCCAGAGGTCAATTGATTTGGTCCATGAAAACAGGCATGCAACAAGGCAAACAAATTGAAACGGGTTTATCTCATCTTGCAGCTGGCGTGTATTTTGTGAATGCAGTAATAGAAGGAAAAACAATTCTCAATAGAAAGATAGTTAAGCAATAACTATTCTTACTTTCGGCGAAATGATTTAGACTACGATCTGGTGATTCATATCAATAATCGCCATTAACCCAAACTCAATATAGAAGACAGGACCAAGGTCCTGTCTTTTTATTTTTCCTCGACCTCATTACTTTCGCCGTGAAAATTGTAGTCTATGGAGAAAATTCAAATGGTGGACCTGAAGGCCCAATACGCGAAAATTAAACCTGAAGTGGATCAGGCTATTCAAAATGTGTTGGATACCACGGCATTCATCAATGGCCCGGAAGTGAAAGACCTACAACGGGAATTGGAAACTTACCTTGGTGTTAAACATGTCATTCCCTGCGCCAACGGAACAGACGCTTTGCAAATGGCCATGATGGCGCTCGGGTTGAAACCGGGTGACGAAATCATTACGGCTTCATTCACTTTTGTGGCAACTGCTGAAGTGATTGCATTGCTGCAACTTGTGCCAGTTGTCGTGGATGTTGATCCTGATACTTTTAATGTGAGTATCGATTCCATAGAAAAGGCAATTACTCCTCGTACCAAAGCCATTGTTCCAGTACACCTCTTCGGTCAATGTGCCGATATGGATAAAATCATGGCTCTCGCAGCGAAACACAATCTCTTTGTGATTGAAGATGCTTGTCAGGCCATCGGTGCGGATTATATTCATGCAAATGGTAAAACTGCCAAAGCGGGTACAATCGGACATGTCTCAGCAACGAGTTTCTTCCCTTCAAAAAATCTGGGATGTTATGGTGACGGCGGTGCGATTTTTACCAATGATGATGAACTGGCAGCGCAGCTACGGATGATCGCAAATCATGGTATGAAAGTGCGTTATTATCATGATATCATCGGAGTGAATTCAAGACTTGATTCCATGCAGGCTGCTGTTCTGAGAATTAAATTGCGCAAACTCGACGAATACAACGCAGCAAGAAGAAAAGCTGCTGATTATTATGATCAGGCATTTCGTGATATACCGCAATTGAAAACGCCTGTGCGGGTAAAAAATTCCACCCATGTCTTTCATCAATATACCCTCGTGACAAATGGTATTGATCGACTCAAATTGCAGGAGTTTTTGGCATCAAAGGATATCCCCGCAATGATATACTATCCCGTGCCTTTGCACATGCAAAAGGCATATCTGGATTCAAGATACAAAGAGGGAGATTTTCCCAATACCGAAGCGCTGTGTAAGTCTGTTATTTCGTTGCCTATGCATACCGAACTTACAGATGAGCAATTGAAATACATCACTGATCACGTTATTGCTTTTATACGCGGTTGATCATGTGTAAAATATAATGTTCAGGATGACATGCGTCTCGTACATGCCATCCTGAATTGAATTTTTATTCTACTTTTTCTTTCTCACTTGATAGTTCGCTTCTCGTGAAGATTTCATCATGATCTTCTGATCTTGCGACGACATCTGATCATATTCTTTTGCTTTGTTGGTATAACCAACGTTGAGTGAATCCATGCGTTGCAATTCAATGGATGTACCGTACACCGAAGAAATTTCCTCCAATTCTTGCGCATTGGCATCTAGGAGCATATAAGTGGTTTGAACATCCCCATTTTCAGTAGCCTTCATGGCTTCTTCCAATCGCTCATTCACTCGATACATAGCAATTTGTTGCATAACGCATGCTGTTGCACTGCTTGCGTATTGCTGTTTTACCGGAGTAGGCATCACACTTGTGCTTAGTCCAATCTCTTGTGCGGTTGTCTTGGATACTGCATCATCATAATATAAGTGTGTTTGAAAGGCAAGTGGTTGTGCATAGCCATCGTCTATTTTGAATTTGATCATGATCGCCTTGGTTTCTTCAGAGTAAATATCGCGGAGATTGATACTTACCTGATTTCCCGCAAGTACATAGTTGCCTCCATATGCTTTGCTCACATGTACACCCAATGGAAGATCTACGATGAGTCGCGTATTTTGTGCTACTACTTTCAGGAGTCCGGATAATTCGCGATCGAAAATGGATGGTATATTCTCTGCATTCGCAATAAAGTAGTAGTTGCCATTTCCTCGCTCTGCTAGACCGGTCATCAATTTTTCATTGAAATCTAGTCCAATACCAAAAGTTGAAATGGAAATGCCGCTTTCGGTATCTTCTTTCATGGCAATATTTTGGATGGCATTTTCATCTGTGATGCCTTCATTCACCAAACCATCAGACAATAGAAGTACTTTATTGACGTAATGTGGATCCTTACTTTTTGCTGCCTGTTGATATCCTTCCATCATACCACCGCACAGATTGGTTGCGCCGTCTTCCTGAATGCCCTCTATTTTTTGAAGGATGGACTTTTTGTCCTTCACGGATGTTGATTTTACTACAACATCCACTTCTTCATCATACATTACAATCGAAACGAAGTCCCGATCTTCCAGCATATTCACGACGAATTTCGCTGCTTCCTTCGCATACCTCAATTTATCTCCTGCCATCGATCCACTTCGGTCAATGACAATCGCAAGATTTACTGAAGGTCTGAGATCCTCCACGGGTGGTTGGTATTGATCTGCCTTACTTCAAGATAGAGGTAACATTCTTGCCCAATCGTATCTGTTCTGTAATAGCTGTGATCGGTTGCGATGGAAAAATTCAACAAATGCTGATGAATTTTTTGTCCACATTCTGTTGGAACTGGTGTTGGTGCCACACCGCTTGATGGTGGCGCAATAAATGGACTCTCTATTTGGCATATTTCAGAACCAGGTTGACTGAAGATGCCTTCTACATAAAGAATGATGGATGCTACTGTCAATGCAATGACAGCGTAAAGTAAGTTTTTCATTGGGTCCGGTTGTATTTGGTGAAGTTTGGTACAAACCAGCTTCCGGTTCGTTCATTGTTTGGTTAACTTTTTTTTGGACACATGGCTTGGGATTTAAATCGATCGCTTGAATCAATTGCATTTCAAACATTGTTGGTTGCCTTTGAAAATGTGATAACCGAATATTGCTATTCGCGGACTTCATGCAATTGAATTCCCAATATTTACATGTTTTACGTTTCGGTCTTTCTTTTCTAAGTTGAATTGAATCCATCCTTATTTTCGTCGCTTAATCTCTGATAAAATGAAAAAATTCTTACTCTTCTTAGCTGCTATTACAGTGTTTATCTCTTCTTGTACCATCGAAAAACGCCGTTACACAGATGGATATCATGTAGAGTGGAATAGAAAGCATGATGGTGGTTATGCAAAAAATGAGAGCATCAATTCCGTTAAAGCTATTGAGACCGTAGATGTAACGACAACTAATACATCACAAACCGAGATTGTTTCTTCTGAACCTATTGAATCTGAAGTACGGATAAATAAGGCCACAGTGATTCCTACTTCTATTGTTGAGAAAGCTCAAATGACAACTACTCCTGTCGAAAGGAGCAGTAACACATATGTGCCAACTGCTGGTGCTGCTGGAAGAAAATCCTTACACAAAACCTTTGAAACCAATGTGGGACACGCTGGTATTCAAATGGATCATAATCATTCAGGTGACGCCGATACGCTGTTGCTTATCATCATTGCGATTTTCATCTCACCGCTTGCTGTTTATCTGCATGAAGGCTCATGGAATACCACATGTTGGATCAATCTGATCCTATGGCTGCTCTTTATTTTGCCAGGCTTTATCCATGCTTTGATTGTAATCCTCGGATAATCTAAGTTAAATAAGGTTGTTTTGATCAATTCTTGAGCAAGGTCACTTTGAATCGCTATGGCATTGTCTTTTATTTGCTTTATCTATAAATGAAGATCCGTTATTCATGAAGCATGCATGCTATGCTGCACATTTTGTTTTGCTAGAAACGGAAGTACAATTTTTTGATAAAAATGAAAAAAGCAAATCTCGTATTGATATCTCTTTTGGTATTTGTGGCTACGGCTTGTGATAAGAAACAAAGCGGTGCACCTGCTGCTGGCGGTGCGCCACCTCAAGTAGATATCATCATCATTCAGCCTGATACTTTTGTTTATACATCCGAAGCTGGTGGAACAATCATCGCAAATGAATTTGTAGAACTTCGTTCTGAAGTCAGCGGTCGATTGGTGCAATTGAACATCAATGAAGGCACTGCTGTCAGCGCTGGTAACTTGATTGCAAAAATCAATGACGAAGAACTACAGGCACAAAAACGAAAAATCAAATCCAATCTGGATATCGCTGAAAAAACTGTTCTGCGCCTCAAAAAACTTCTTGATGCAAATGGATTGAATCAACAGGATTACGATCAGGCTCTTAGCTCGCGTGATGGATTGTTAGCCGATCTGGATCTCATCGATGCCCAAATCAGAAAAACTGAAATCAAAGCGCCTTTCAGTGGAATCATAGGTCTTCGAAATGTGAGTCCCGGTGCTTATGTCACGCCAACAACGGTCTTGGCAACACTCCAGCAAATCGAACAACTCAAAGTCGATTTTACCCTGCCTGAATCCGAAGCTTCGGATTTGAAAGCCGGTCACATGGTTGAAGTGATGAGTGAAAATGGAACTAAAATAGGTGCTGTTATCCGGGCAATAGAACCTCAGATCAACACAGGAAGCAGAAACATCAAGTTCAGAGCGGTGATCAATGGTCAAACGAACTCATTTCAACCCGGTGCTTTTGTGAATGTTTTTGTCAATCATGAACCTGATGTGAATGCGATACTCATTCCGACCAACAGCATCATTCCAGATAGCAGAACCAAAAAAGTAGCAACCATCCACAATGGCAAAGTTCTCTTTAAGGTGATCGAAACGGCTCAGCGCACTGAAACGAGTGCTCGCGTGGTTTCGGGCCTTTCTCCAGGTGATAGTATCGCAATCACCGGACTTCTTTTTCTTAAACCTGAAATTCCGGTTGCGATCAGATCAGTTCAATCTCATACAGCAGGAGCGAAATGAACATTTCAGAACTTAGCTTAAAACGCCCCGTTTTCGCGACGGTTTGCAGTATTGTGATCCTGATTTTCGGCGGTGTTGCTTTTAAATTCTTAAGCCTGAGGGAATATCCAGCGATCGATCCACCCAATATCACGGTTCGAACAAGTTATACAGGCGCGAATTCCGATATCATAGAAACTCAAATCACCGAACCGCTTGAAAAGGCTATCAATGGTATACAAGGCATTCGAACCATATCCTCTCAAAGTAATCTGGGTTCAAGTGTCATCACTGTTGAGTTTAATCTGGATATCGACCTCGAAGCTGCAGCAAGTGATGTACGCGATAAAGTAAGTCAGGCTCTTCGCAACCTTCCCGCCGATATCGACGCACCTCCTGTTGTTTCCAAAGCGGATGCGAACAGTGATGTCATCTTGATTTTGTCGGTTCAAAGTGAAAAACGCACGATTCTCGAACTGTCTGATTTTGCGGAAAACACCTTGGCCGAACAACTTCAAACCATTCCCGAGGTAAGTGGAGTGAATATTTTCGGTCAAAGAAAATACGCCATGAGAATTTGGTTCAAACCGGATCGCATGGAAGCTTTCAATATTACCCTCGCTGATATACGAGCCGCATTGGATAAGGAAAACGTAGAGCTTCCCGGTGGTAAGGTCTACGGTACCAATACAGAATTGGTAGTCAGAACCATTGGTAGACTTACCTCCGAAATGGATTTTCGGAATCTTATACTTCGTGAAGATGCCAATGGTATCGTGCGCCTCTCCGATGTTGCCGATGTGAATCTCGGTAGTGAAGTGGAAGAAATCGGTTTCAGACTCAATGGGATTAACTCTGTAGCTTGCGGCGTTGCGCCTCAGCCGGGTGCTAACTATATCAATATTTCGGATGAATTTTATAAACGTGTCGAGCAAATCAAACAACAAAAGGGTAATGAGGATATCATTTTTACCGTAGTCCTCGATAGCACAGAGAATGTGAGAAAGGCGTTAAATGAAGTGGAAGAAACGCTCGTCATCGCTTTGATTCTGGTTGTTCTGGTCGTCTACTTCTTTTTTAGAAATTGGTCCATCGCTTTTCGTCCGCTCATCGATATTCCTGTATCACTTGTGGGTGCATTTTTCATCATGTATATCGCGGGTTTCAGTATCAATGTGCTCACATTGCTCGCCATCGTTCTTGCAACAGGACTCGTTGTTGACGATGGTATCGTAGTGACGGAAAATATTTTCAAAAACTGGAATCCGGTATGAATATCTATCAAGCCGCCAAAGCGGGTTCGAAAGAGATTTTTTTCGCCGTGATTTCAACTTCGATCACATTAGCTGTGGTGTTTCTGCCCATCATATTTATTCAGGGTTTTGTAGGTAGTTTGTTTCGCGAGTTTGGAATTGTGATCGCTGGTGCCGTTCTAATCTCCGCTTTTGTGTCATTAACCCTCACACCGGTTTTGAATGTGCTTCTCACCCGCAAAAATTCTGGACATGGTTGGTTCTACTTAAAAACAGAACCATTCTTTCAGGGCATGGAAAGTGGTTATCGGAATATGCTCAAAAAATTCCTTCGCGTCAGATGGGTTGCTTGGGCCATTTTCGGAGGCAGCCTTACCATTATTATATTGTTGTTCGGAACCCTTCAAACAGAATTGGCTCCAATCGAAGACCGTGGTCAGTTCAGATACAATGTTACCACGCCAGAAGGTACGTCTTTTGACTACATGGACAATTATGTTGTGGGACTAGCAGGATACTTCTATGATAGTATTCCAGAAAGAAAATTTGTTTTCGCTGCCACCAATCCTTCTTTCGCTGGAACGGGCTCTGTAAACAACGCGTTTGGTCGTGTGGTGCTTGTGGATTCTGATGAACGAAAAAGGAGTCAAAACGATATTGTGAACGCAACGAATAAAGCACTCGCTGGATTTAATGACGGCCGCGCTTTTTTGGTACAGGAACAAACCATCAGCGTGGGTCTCGGTTCACGGGGAGCATTGCCGGTACAGTTCGTTCTCCAAAATCTTCAATTCGATAAAATCCGTGAAATTCTGCCAAAGTTTTTAGCTGAAGCGCGAAAAAATCAAACCTTCCAAACTGTCGATGCAAACCTGAAATTCAATAAACCAGAATTACAGATTACCATCGATAGAATCAGGGCCAAAGACCTTGGAGTTTCAACTGCAGAAATCGCATCAGCCCTTCAAAGCGCATTAAGTGGCAACAGGATGGGGTATTTTATCATGAATGGCAAACAGTACCAGATCATTGGCCAGATGGAACGAGAAATGCGAGATGATCCAACTGATCTATCCAGAATTTATCTCCGAAATAATCGGGGAGATATGGTACAATTGACACAAGTGGTAAATATGACGGAAAGCAGCGCTCCTCCTCAGCTTTTTCATTATAATCGTTATAAGTCTGCCACCATCCAGGCATCACTCGCTCCTGGCAAAACAATTGGCGATGGAGTAGGAGTGATGCGCGCAATCGCTGACTCACTGCTCGATGAAACGTTCAGAACGGATTTAAGCGGTCCTTCGAGAGATTTCGCAGAAAGTTCTTCCAATACTTCTTTCGCTTTTGTATTGGCACTGATCCTCATATTTCTGGTACTTGCAGCACAGTTCGAAAGTTTTGTTGATCCGTTCATCATCATGGTCACCGTGCCTTTGGCATTCGCTGGTGCATTGATTTCACTTTGGCTCACTGGAAATACGATCAATATATTTTCTCAAATTGGTATGATCATGCTTGTGGGCCTTGTAACAAAAAATGGAATTTTGATTGTTGAATTTGCCAACCAAAAAAGAAGAAGAGGTGAAGAAAAACAGGAGGCTGTTTTGAATGCTGCCGTCGCGAGAATGCGTCCAATTCTGATGACCAGCTTGGCTACTGCCCCGGTGCTCCTATTGCTTTTGTCTCTCGGTGCGCCACCAGCAGAATACCGCTCGAGCTCGGTCGTGGGCGGAATCTCTTTTCATTGCTGCTCACTTTATTCGTCATTCCCGCAGTTTATACATATTTATCTTCAGCCAAGAAACAAGTGAATGATCAAGATGAAATATAATATTCCGTTGTGGTTGCTGTTTTTGTTCTGCTTGTCAGCAGAGGCCCAAAAGGTGTTGAGCCTCGAACAGGCTATTGATTCTGCATTGATGAACAATTATCGCATTGCAGTGGCAAGAAACAATGTCACCATTGCTGAAAACAACAATCATCCTGGACAGGCAGGTATGTTGCCAAATGTTGGTTTGAACATTTCTGATTCACCCGCCAATAACAATCTTCGACAAGAATTCGCCAATGGCTCTGAAATCGTTCGCAACAATGTAAATTCCAATAGTCTGAACGCTCAAATCGCTGCGAACATGACTTTGTATGATGGCGGTAGAATGTTTGCTGCTCGAGCAAGATTGAACAAGCAGCAAACCCTCGCAGAATTGTCCCTTAAATCTGAAATGCAGAACCTGCTCAGTGATGTTATTTCTGCCTACACAACACTGGTGGCCCAACAACAGAATGAGAAAGTATTATTGAAATTGCTGGAAAGCGCAAAGGCCAGAAAACAACTCATTGAAGTGAGGATGTCCGCAGGACTGGCCAACAATAGTGATCTTTTTCTAGCCGAATTGGATTTGGATAACGCTACTCAGGCGTTGGTTACGTCATCGCAACAAATGATGCGGGCTTCCGCAGCATTGAAATCGCTCATGAAATCAAATAATCCAAATGTTCTGCGGGTGGCTGAAGAGGTTCCGGAAAGTCTTCA
>JADKIZ010000029.1 GCA_016722445.1 Flavobacteriales bacterium
TTCCCAAATACCAATCAGGGTCGATGTTGAAGTTACGCCATTGAATCATACTCAGGTCGGCGAATCTGATCCACTCGCGCAACGCTTCATATTCTTCTTCTTGATCGGTCATACCGGGAAAAGTAAAATAGTTGATACTTGCCCAACCGCCGTATTGTCGAACGATCCTTGAACTTTCGCGGATGTCTTCAAAGGAATAGTTATTCGGTAGATAATATGCTTCGTAAATGTTTTTACGAGCAGAATTGGTGCTGACCCTTATTGAATTCAAACCGACCTTCATCAATTCTTCCACCGCTTTTGGGCGGCTGCCATTCGTATTGACATTGATGATACCACGATCGGTTTTCTGCCTGATTTTGATGATGACATCTCTGATCAGTTGCCACACCAGCAAAGGTTCACCTTCACATCCTTGACCGAAACTGACGATAGGTCGTTCCGCTGTTTCCAGATGAGGAATGGTGAATTCCAAAATTTCATCGACAGTTGGTATGAAAGCAAGTCTATCCTGAGGTGCTGTGAGATCATGTTCTTCTGGTTGAAAAGAAATACAACCAAGGCAATTGCTATTGCATGCCGGTGAAATTGGAATTGGACATTCCCATCGACCCATAAAAAAGTTTCTGGCGGCAGGACAACAATACCTGATGCTGCAGTTATTTCCTAGGTGCTGAATGAGCCTATTCTCAGGGTGTTTCGCAAGTCGCTTTTTGGTTTCTTCCACAATGAGTTCACGGTCGAAATTTTCGAGATCCTGTCTTTCATCCGGATCAATGCGAACAGCTGTGGTGTAGAACTTGCCATCTAACCAACCCACCGTAGTATAGCAGTACAACGGCAATGTGGGCGCATTTTCCTCATCCGTTCCAAAAGCTGCCATATACAATTGGGTATAAGCTGGAGCATTTAAGGCAGCTACTGCTTGAACATCCTCTCTGATTTCGAATTCCCCTGTTGTGATGTTTAATCCATATGGTCTTCTGCCAGGTAGAGTGAGCATATCACTACCAAATGGAACTTCAATGAAATCTTCAGGTTGTAGTGGATATACATTGTATCCCGATCTACCAACCGCTTCATACCGCGTGTCTTCAAAGATATTTCCTTCAGAATCGGCAAATACCATGTAAGGCACACGCGATGGATGCTGCAAAGATTTCATGCGACAAAAATACGCCTGCTTAATGGGGCAATCAGATCACGCCCTTTTCTTTCATGCGTTCTTCCAATTTCTCAACCATGACAAGCGTTGCCGGACAGCGTGGCATATTGGGGATGATTACATCATTACCGATCGGTAAATCTTTTAAATGGAATGAGGTTAATTTGGAATTGAGGAGAGAGGAACAAGGATGAGAAAGTGTGGAAACTCAGCACAATCTTTAGGTCTGATTTCATAAATGGTACAGAGTCTGGTTTTTTTATCAAAATGCTGACAAGGCGTCTTGGCATTCATGATATCGCCAGTTTCATCTTCAGTATAGAGGTATTTATCATAATACTGTTTAGCTGTCATTTTGAAATGTTCTGCCACTCTTTTGATCTCAGATTTCGTCCAAGTCGGTGTCATTTCCCGGCAGCAATGCCCGCATTCGATACAGGAAATTTCTTTCCAAGCATCATCCGAAGCTGCTTTCACTTCTTTCAATAAACCTTTCGGCTTTTTACGGATAAGCTTTTTCAGATTTGCCGCGAGTTTTTTCTTCTTCGCATGTGCCCTGCGCACGTAGTACGCATAGTTAAGTTTTTTCATATTGGTTTTTGACGGCGGCTAAAATAGAAGAATGATACGTTTCAGGATATTTTCATGAAGAAGTTCTGAATATCCATTGTGGAAAAAGAAAAAAGAGCAAGCGACTCTTATCGCACCGCTACAACCGTCTGCCTTTGCTGCCTTCCGGCCCTGGAGGATTGGACAGGAGCTGGTCGTAAAAGACTTGCTCTTTGGCCGCGAAAGTAATATGGTTTTTAAAAAAACAACGTGCATAATTGATTTCATAAAAAATTTCTCTCTTAGCTTACCTCCTATCTTTGACCTCCAAAACACCCCCAACTATGGAAAACATGGACAACTACGGCCTGGAAAACCCAAATGTTCCGAAACTCATTCCAGCTCTCATTTATGGTGGTATCACCACCTTGATTACGGTTGTCATCATGCTCACTGCCACCTGGTCTGGATGGGACATGAATAGTTTGTCATACAAAGGCACAGTCTGGCTGATTTCTGGTACCATTCTGTTTGTTTGCATCAAAGATTACCGCGACAATCGCAACAATAAAAGGCTGCGAATCGGTCAAAGTGTAGGCTTAGGCGCTCTCATGGGGCTGGTTAGTGGTATCCTCGGTGCCATATTTTTCTATTTTTTCATCACCTATATCCATCCTGAATTCATGACCGAGGCGACCAATCAAGCCATTTTGGATATGGAAAAAAGAGGAATGACAGATGAACAGATCGAACAAGGTCTGCAAGTGATGTCTTTCTTCATGGGTCCTGTCTTTATGGGAATGATGGTCATTCTTTTTTCAGTGCTATTCAATCTCATCGTGGGATTAATCTTTGGTGCAATTCTTAAACGAGACTAACTCAACTGTGACGGACGTATCCATCGTAATACCGCTTTTCAACGAAGACGAATCTCTTCGTGAGTTACACGCCTGGATCAGGCGAGTAACTGATCAGCACAAACTGGTAACAGAAATTATTTTCATTGATGATGGATCGAAAGATCAATCATGGCAAGTGATTGAATCATTGAAAGCAAATGATTCATTGATTCGTGGGATTCGTTTCCAACGTAATTATGGAAAAAGTGCAGCATTGCATGTTGGTTTTGAATTAGCAAAAGGTCAGGTTGTGATCACCATGGATGCCGACCTTCAGGATTCTCCTGATGAAATTCCGGAACTCGTGCGCATGATCCGTGAAGATGGTTTTGATTTGGTAAGTGGATGGAAAAAGAAACGCCATGATCCACTATCCAAAACCATTCCCACTAAACTTTACAATTGGGCTACCCGCAGAATGAGCGGAATCTACCTACACGATTTCAATTGCGGACTCAAAGCATATCGACTTGAAGTAGTAAAATCTCTTGAAATTTTCGGTGAAATGCACCGATATATTCCTGTGATGGCTCATCGGGAAGGATTCAGAAAAATCGGTGAAAAGGTGGTTGAACACAGGGCTCGCAAATATGGCGTGACCAAATTCGGACTAGAACGTTTCATCAACGGACCTCTTGATTTGCTCACCATCATGTTCATCTCCAAATTTGGAAAACGTCCGATGCATATCTTCGGAACAATCGGTGCAGCCATGTTCCTCATCGGATCATTCATTTCGATCTACCTGATTATCGATAAATTCTTTCATCTATATATCTGGCATACCAAAGCTCCATTGCTTTCCGATCAGGCGGTCTTCTACGTCGCCCTAGCGTCTATGATTATCGGAACTCAGCTATTCCTCGCCGGATTCCTTGGCGAACTCATTACGAGAAACGCGCCGGGACGAAATTCTTACAAAATCAGTTCTGAATTATGAATTATGAATTATGAGTTATGAATTATTGAGTCGTGAGTATTGAGTAGGCAGATGCGCTTCCTTTCGCGGTCCTAGTACCTAGTACCTAATACCTCATACGATATTTACCCTCATTCTCAATACTCAATACTCAATACTCAATACTAATAACTCAATACTGATAACGAAAAAGGGCCGCGCAAGCGGCCCTTTTCAAGTTCAGCAGGTGTGACACCTGCAAAATATTATTGTTTGATCAATGGGAGTGTCTGAGAATTGCTTCCGTTGTCGACTCTTACAAAGTAGTAACCTGATGCAAGTTCAGCGATATTAAGCTGGATCATGCGGTTGCTGTCATTGTTGCCATAAGTCTGTGAGCTAACCAATTTTCCTTCAAGGCTGGTGATGCTGATCTGAATTGGGGTATTAACCGCAAGATGATTCAGATTGATATTGATACCTGCATCAGCTGGATTCGGGAAGAGGTTGAACTCAAGTTCGAGGCCATTGTTCAATTGTGGCAAATTACCACCGTTGATGTTGTTGTAGAAACATGAACCGTTGTCAAATGTCGCTTGAGGATTGTAGTTGATCGCAAGTGGATCCATACAACCTTCAATTGTTCCGCATTCGCTATTGATACCGATCACATAATTCATGTCATTGCCATAGAGGACTGTACCTTCAGCGTATGTACTGGCTCCGATGATTTGGAAATAACCACCGTTCCATCCGTGCCCCATGAATCATTCAATTGCATTTCCGTAACATCCGTCTTCTAGACAAACATATTGTTCGTAATAACCCCAGCTGCTGTAACCGCTGCCAGATGCTGCTACGCTACCGTCAGCAGCCACAAGGCTCCATGACATTTCTGATCCCCAGTTTTGTGTATTGATGATGATGCTCACCAGATTCGATGTGCAATCTTCAGCATAAACACAAGAACCGTCGTCTTCAGTAGCTGCATAGTTATAGTTCAGCGCAGTTGGGTCTGTGCAGCCGTAAACTACAGGCACACATCCTTCAGCATTGATGCCAAATGAAACATAGTTGAATGAAAGGCTAATATCAAGCGAGTACACATATTGAACACCATTGATGGTGATTGTGATGTAACC
Organism: Flavobacteriales bacterium; assembly: GCA_016722445.1. Classification (GTDB taxonomy): domain Bacteria; phylum Bacteroidota; class Bacteroidia; order Flavobacteriales_D; family Sanyastnellaceae; genus JAIBBG01. The sequence continues at coordinate 4,654 of JADKIZ010000029.1, forward strand.
ACCACCGTCCCAACCGTCGCCAAAGCTGTCGTACATGTTGAGGACATAACATCCATCAGTAACACACGCATATTGTGTAGAGTTACCAGATCCACTCAGAACAAGCATTCCGTTCGCATCAAGAATGTCGAATGAAGCTTCGTTCACAAATACACCAGGAGTAAGCGTCACTACCATCAAGTTTTGATCACAAGCTTCTGGGTAAACACATGAACCGTCATCTTCAGTAGCCTGTGGATTGTAGTTCAAAGCGAGTGGGTCTGTGCAACCACCAAGAGGATAGAGGCAAGAACCGTCTTCGATTTGAGCATCAGGATTGTAGTTGGTAGCAGCTGGATCCATGCAACCGTATACTGCAGAGCACATGCCATCCACGCTGAATGGAAGAGACTGTGATTGTGCAGTAGCAGCTGGAGAAGCATTGATGATTTGAACGCCACCAGCATTGATCCAGAAATAACCGTTATACCAACCATAAGGACCAACGTTGTTGATCATGGTTGCTGTATAACACATACCAGTCTGGAGGCAGAGATCTGTAGTGAAAATCGCATTTGTTCCGAGACCACTTGCAGTGTAAACTACATTACCAGCATCGTCTGTGATTTGCAATTCAACTTCACCGCCATTTGAGAACGTGCAGATATAAAGCTGAGCCATAACACTTCCTTCGCCATTGCAGTACACGCAACTGCCGTCATCTGTGTTGGCTGTACCATCATAATTCATTGCAGTAGGATCAGTGCAACCTTCCAGGATACAAGAGCCATTGTCATAAACTGCAGTTGGGTCGTAATTCGAAGCCAATGGGTTTGTGCAACCGGTGCTCACGTTTGGAACACACTCTCTTCTGTCGTATTCAAACCAAATGCATTCACACCAATTGATCCCGAAGCCAAACTGAATTGTGTGGCAACGCCATTGTAGAAGAAATCAAGATAACCGCCGTTCCATCCATCACCAAAAGAGTCATACAAGAAGATGGTATAACATCCATCAGCCAAGCATACTGTTTCGAAAGTATCGTTGTTACCTAATGTATACGGCAGACTTTGATAAACAATTGCGCCTGTTGCATCAACAATATAGAAAGAACATTCATTTGCAAATGAACCAGTGTGCATATGCAGAACAACAGCAGTTGTTCCTTCGCAGTTCACAGGATATTGGCAAGTACCATTGTCGATGTTTGCTTCAGGGTTGTAATTAGAAGCATCTGGATCCATGCAACCAGGAATTGCTGCGCATGAGCCATCTACAGAAAAGAAAGTAGACTCAGTAGTTGCGTTCGCATCAAGTGATTCGTTGATGATTTGGCCAGCACCGCCATTGATCCAGAAATAACCATTGTACCAACCTGTACCGCCAGATGTATTGGACATGTTCACGGTATAACAAGTGGATGCATCAAGACAAAGGTCGTAGTAAAAAATTTGACCATTACCCAGAACAGGCGAAGAAAAAACAACGTTACCAGCAGGGTCTGTAATATTCATGCTCACAAATTCACCATTTGAAAAAGTGCAGATGTAAAGTGTAGCTGAAACAGTGTTTTCACCGTTGCAATACACACATGAACCATCATCAAATGTCGCAGAAGGGCTGTAATTCAATGCACCAGGATCGGTACAACCAGGATAAGCGCAGCTTCCATCGTCAAATGTTGCTGTTGGGTCAAAGTTCGATGCTCCAGGATCCATGCAACCACCAGTGTACTCATTGCAAGAAACTGTCAATGTGTAAGCACCAGCTTGTGATGAAAATCCACCAACGCGGATCAAGTACTGAGTACCTGCAACACCAGTGAATGTAACTGAACTCTGCAAATTACATGCATCGTCATTACCAGCAACACAAACGAGAGCGCTGCAATCGCCGGTAAAAACATTGAGTTTAGTGTCCAAAGGTACCAGCACTACAAGTTGCGACAGTAATCTGATCTTCACTTGTTGCGGTATAAGAATACCACATCTGGCCACCAGTGCTCACGGACGTGCCGCAGATAGAGGTAAAGGAATTTGCATCGGATGGTACGCCAACTGTGCTGCCGAGGATGCTGAATTACATTCCATAGGGACAGCTTCGCTACATACCATACCAGGCAAAACCTGCGCATTCAGGAATGATGCTGTACAAAGGGAAAAGAACAGCATCAGCGTAAGAAGAGTGTTTTCATGCTGAGATTTTAGGGTTTGGGTTTGTTAAAATTTTGGTTTCTATCGTGCTAATTAAAAGCAAGATCTACATATCCTGACACATTTAACTTAAATAAAGTTGCATTTGTGAGTAAATCAAGAAATTACCCCAGAACCGATGAGCTCCTCTCCCCGATACAAGCAGCAAACTGACCACTGGCAAGACCTCGCTGGGTTTTCATCAAAAGACATATAAATTCTGATTCTTGCAGATTAATCTACCAGTAAACAACGGCTGACGGTACCTGATTCGCAAATCATAGACCGCCTCCTCACCCTGTTTCAGCTCGAGATCTGGTCGTACCCAGTGAACTTCTGCTTTTTTCATGAAAAGACCCCGGCGAACCAAAGCCCGATGATTTTCACCCTGACCCACAAAAATTTGATTTTCCGAAACAGAAGTTCCCAGAATAAACATGGGCAATGCCCTTCCACCTACTCCAAGGCCTTTGCGCTGACCAATCGTGTAAAAATGCGCGCCGTTGTGGTCGCCGGCTAAAACACCATCGTTGGATTGAAATTTATAGGGCGAACAATAAAACGCCAATGACGCGTCAGATTCATCTTTCAATTCTTTGGTTGGAAATATCATCTCACTGTCGGGCATCTCGTAAATCTTACCTTTCTTGACTTCAAGCTGTTGTTGCAGAAACACAGGAAGTTTTACTTTTCCGATAAAACACAAACCTTGTGAGTCCTTTTTTGATGCATTGGGCAAACCAATTGCAATAGTGACCAGTTGCAACAAAATCTGCTTTCAGATTTAAAGCTGCTTGTAGGAACAAATCAAATTTGATTTCACGATTGCATAAGACATCCGGATTGGGTGTTCGACCCGCTTCGTATTCACGAAACATATAGTCGACGATGCGTTCACGATACTGCGCGCTCATATCCAATACGTGAAATGGAATTCCCAGATGGGCAGCGGCAAGCATCGCGTCGTTGCTATCGTCGATCCAAGGACATTCATTGTTGATGATGACCGACTCGTCATGCCAATTTCGCATGAAGATGGCGATGACATCATAACCTTGCTCCAGCAGCAGGTGAGCTGCAACGCTGGAATCTACTCCGCCAGAAAATCCAACAACGACTTTTTTTCCCATTGAAGGCGCAAAGGTACAGAGCCTTTTATGATAACAAATGGACTTCGGTTAATAGTAGTACCATCATTCACACAGATCATGAAATGGGTCAACTGGCTACAAAAATTCTGGTCCATCATTCTTCGATTTGATAAAAGAAGAAATTATTGGAAAAAGTCAAACATCATTTTGAAAGTATCACGTTGCTTTATGGATTGTGACTTTAGTTACTGAACACTTGTTTTATGCCGCTCATCTTTGAATCACCAATGAGTCAGATGAAAAACATATACAAGTTTATCCTGGTATGTGTCCTTTGTATGGGGATCATCACTGCATTGGTCATCCTCATTCAACAAATCAACACCTAAAATTACTTTCTTATGAAAAAGAACATGTCAGGCACAGATCGAATCATCAGACTCATCATTGCTGCCATCTTTGTTGTACTTTATTTCACTCATGTAGTGACAGGCACAGTAGGTATCGTGCTTTTGGTACTTGCAGCAGTATTTACACTGACAAGTCTCATCAGTTTTTGTCCACTCTATGCGCCATTCGGAATTTCAACTTGCAAGGTGAAAAAGTGAAATAGTCACATTGAAACTATGTTGATTGATCTTTCGGATAAATCAACATCAATCAAAAAAAACAGGGTGAATGTTCATCCTGTTTTTTTATATGCGAAATTTCCCATCCATCACATGTTGCATCCGCACATCATGATTAGCAGGATTTGACAACAACAAGTTTCTGACATCCAACTACGTTTGTTGCATGCATTGTAACAAAAACACCGTATGACATTTAAAAAGACAATTCCTCTCCTCTGCACTCTTTTTCTTTTTCACTCAACACAATCACAAACCCTCACCGATGAACTCCGGTTGCTCCTTGATGAGACGCTGGACAGTATGCATGTGGTCCTGGGCAATAAATCGCTTAGCGCCGCTATCGTTTATCCGAATGATGCACATTGGGTCCGCGCTACAGGGATTTCTTCTCAAATTCCATTGGTCGCACCTACACCGGATGACGCATATGAAATCGGCAGTGTTGCCAAAACCCTTACCTCAGCATGTATCCTGCAAATGGCCGATGATGGACTTTTATCCATTGACGATACAGTCGGACAATGGCTTGGTGAATTGCCTCATGTCAATCCTGGGATATCGCTGCGACAATTGATGCAACACACCAGCGGCTTATATGACGTGCTCACCAATATGAGCCTCACGCAAGCCATGAATGCGGATATTGACTCCATATGGAATGCGGAAGATGTGATCACAGACTATATCCAAGCACCACTTTCTGCTCCCGGAGATGGATGGTCGTATTGCAATACGAATTACTTCTTGTTGGGGATGATCATTGAATCCGCATCCGGCAATCCGTTCTACACCGAAATCAGAAATCGCTTTTTCACACCATTGGGGTTAACCACTTTTGGTATCCCAGCATTCGAAGATTTCAATCAACCTGTAGCTCATGTCTGGCTCGATATCACCGGTGATGGTTTGGTTGAAGATGCGAACTTCTTTTACATGGATTACATGTCACTCAATTCTGTGGCAGGTGCTGCCGGCGGATACTTTGCCACACCATTGGAAACGTCCAAATGGATGCGTACTTATATGCGTGGCGATTTGCATTCGCCGGAAATCATGGCGGAAGCCAAGACCACCATTTTTGCTCCAGGTACACCCACCACATATGGGCTTGGCCTCATGAAAAAAAACTTCGTGGGATATACCGGTTTCGGTCATGGAGGCGATCTTGGATATTCTGCAAGTTCATGGTATTTCCCGGACTTGGATATCAGCATTTCTGTATCAAACAATGACGCGGGTACCATTTCCTGGGATCTGATCGTCGTAGTGGAAGAATTACTTCAAACCATTGATGACTATAATGAACTCAATACGGGCATTGCAGATTTGTATTCTGCAGATGATGAATGGCAAGTTTTTCCGAATCCATTTAGCCATGAATTAAATCTGCAAACCTCTCAAAATTTTTCAGGCCGTTCAATATCCGCAAAGTTGTTGGATGCGCAGGGAAGAATTGTATTTTCTCATCACAACATTTCATTGCTGAACTCCACACAAACTACGCTGTTCGATGGATTAAGCTCATTGCCAAACGGCATTTATATGGTCGAAATTATTTCAGACCAAGGCTCAAGAACCCAACATAAATTGATCAAATAGCACTCTCTTTGTGTATCACAGGTATGACACAAAGGAGTTTGTTGCAAACGGACCGGAGAATGCACCGGTCCGTTTCTTTTAGCCCACTGCGAAACATGTTACCGCTCATCACAAAACAACTGGTGTTGCTGAATAGCCAACATAGATTTGTGTTACCACGAATTCAAGTTGAAGGATCATGTACTTTTTCACCAGTGAAAATCATCGACCCGTTGTTTCCTTACCGGAAACATTTAATCTGGTGAATTTTTCCCTGTTCAAAAAATTGGACAGCGCGATTCCCTTCAGAAATTTCTCCATCAAATACGTTGGCAAAGGCAATGAAACTTATGACATCAACGGCAACCGTTTTCCCATCAAAGATGGAGAATACCTCCTCGCCAATCAGCATTCGGAAGGCAGAATCCATATCGATAGTCATACCGATGTGAGTGGAATTTGCATTGAGTTGATGCCAACACTTATCGCAGATGTTGTGGCAAGTTATCGTCGACCCGATACTGCCCTACCCGATCCAGGACTGGATGTGTTTTTCAGTTCAGATCGTTATCCAGAAAACCAATATCATTCAAGTCAAACTCATTTGGGTAAAATGTTGCGACAATTGGATGGTTATATCAGCATGAATCCTCATCAGGAAATCATCATCTCCAATGAAATTTATTATACCCTTGCAGAAAACCTGATCACAGATCACATTCCAACTTACAGACAATTACAAAATCTTGGAAGGATAAAACCAGCCACAGGCAAAGACTTGCTGCGAAAAGTGATGTTGGGTAAAAACCTCATTGAACAGCATTACCGCGAACCGTGGGATATTGCAGATGTTGCCAAGTTGTGTTGTATGTCAGAGTATCACTTCTTCAGAATTTTCAAAAAAGCGTTTGGAATCAGTCCGTATCAATACCTCATCGATGTGCGATTGAATTGGGCATTTCAACAAATCAAACAACAACAACAATCCATTTCTTTCATTGCCCACGAAACGGGGTTTGCTGACTTGTCCTCATTCAGTAAAGCTTTTAGTAAGAAGTTCGGATTCCCACCGAGTAAGTGGTCTGGATCAAATTAACAGGAATTGACAACGGAAGCATAAATGCCGTCACCATATTCGCCGCATGACGAATGGCATTATCACAGTAAGCAAAACAATCCTGCTCCTATGTTTCATACTCTTTTCAAAATGCATCGATGCACAAACTTCCTTTGAGATCACCGGTCAAGTAAAAGATAGCACAGCGCAACCGTTATCAGATGCCATCATTCAGGTATTGCGCGCATCGGACAGCACATTCATCAAATCGGATTTCCCGAATGCCGATGGACAATTCAGAATTTCACTGACGCAATCTGGAGATTTTTATCTGGTCATTCAACTTGTGGGATACAAAACATTTGAGAGTGCCGCCGAGTCAATCAACGAAACAAAACCGGTGTGGCAAGTTGGAAATATCACACTCCTTTCGAATGGTCAACAACTGCAAACAGTGCAAGTAGTTTCCAAAATTCCTTTCGCCGAAAAGAAAATTGATCGGGTAACTGTAAATCCCGATGCCATGATTTCGAATGCAGGAGCCACAGCACTTGAAGTACTTGAAAAAGCACCCGGTGTGCAGGTTGATCTCAATGGCAACATCAGTTTGAATGGAAGACAAGGTGTTGTCATTTACATCGATGATAAGCCTGTTTACCTTGGATCTTCTGAACTCGCATCGTATCTAAGATCGCTTCCTGCCTCCTCCATTGCATTCATTGATATCATGACAACGCCTCCGGCAAAATATGATGCTGCAGGTAATGTCGGAATCATCAATATTCGAATAAAAAAAAGCAAAGCTGAAGGATTAAATGGAGGATTCAATGTCAGTTACGGGCAAGGTTTTTACCACAGAACCAACAACAGCATTAACCTCAACTACCGCATCAACAAGGTGAATATTTTCACCAATTTAAGTTACAATGAAAACAATAGCTATCATGATCTGACCATTGAAAGAAATTACTTCAATGAAGCACAAGAATTGCAAACTGCTTTCAAGCAGAATACATTGATTAAAAACGAAAATAAAAGCGCAACCGGAAGATTTGGTATTGATTATTATCCCAATGAAAAACATACCATCGGTTTTCTCACCTCTGGATTCTTTGAGCGATCGGATACATACACCACCAACGTTGCCACCATCAAAAATGCTGAGGATGCATTGATGACAACGGTTGTGGCACTCAGTCCGACACGCCGCGACTTCGTCAATGGCAGCGGCAATTTAAACTACACCTGGACATTGGATAGCCTCAACTCACAGTTGTCGGTGAACCTGGACTATTCGGAATACCATTCAGCCATGGATCAAGCCTTGCTCAGCAAAAATTATGATCCCTCAGATTCACTTCTGAGTCGAACGAATCTCATCAGCAAACTTCCTTCTGACATACAAATTGCAACTGCCAAGGTAGACTATTCCAAACCTTTTCATGATGGTTCCCGATTTGATTTTGGCGGAAAAAGCAGCTATATCAAAACCAATAACATCGCAGAATTTTATGATGAGAACGATGGAATTTTGACGATCAACGAAGATTTCTCGAACCAATTTGAATACGAAGAAAAAATTCAAGCCGGCTATATCAACTACAGCAAAGAATTTAAAAAAATATCCTTGCAGGCGGGATTGCGGTATGAGCATACCGACATCATAGGTAATCAGCATGGCAATTCGCTTCACCGCGACTCTGTGTTCACTAGAACCTATGACAATATCTTCCCGACATTCTATGCCATGTATAAAATAGATACTGCTGCGAATCACATCCTTTCCTTCAACTATGGCCGTCGTATTGACAGACCGAATTACCAGGACATGAATCCTTTTACCTACCCATTGGATCGATTTACACTGTACGCGGGAAATCCTTTTTTACAACCCACTTTCTCATACAATTACGAATTATCCTATACGCTACTGAATCGTTATACAGCTACACTGTATTACAGTGATGTCAAAAACATGATCAGCGAAACCATTGAACAAAACACCAATATTTTTTACAGCAGACCCGGTAACATTGGCAAACAACAATCTTATGGCATTGCGCTGAGTGGTGCGGCGGAACTAGCCAAATGGTGGACATTGCAATTCTACACTGCTGTAAACTACATGGACTATTCTGCTAAAATTTATGGACAAGAACTCAACAACACCGGAACATATTGGTATATCGGACCAACCAACCAATTCAAGTTCAATGACAAACTTTCCGCGGAATTGGGAGGATCATATCAAACAAGAATTGTATCCGCACAATTTCTATTGATACCTGTAGCAACAGTGCGTGCAGCATTGGCCTTGAATTGTTTGAATAACAAAGGCAGCCTGAAACTTGTGTTGAATGATGTGTTTTACACCTACCAACCCGGCGGTGATATTCGCAATTTGTATCAATCTACTGCAAACTGGTATAGCTTCTTTGACTCTCGTGTTGTGACCGTTGCTTTCGGCTATCGTTTCAACAAAGGGCAAGTTCGTTCGCTGCGAAATGTAGAAGGAGCCGAAATGGAAAAAAGCAGGGTGAAATAAATTGGAGATCCACTCTCCTATTTCACTACAAATTTGCTGTTGAGCATTTCTGTTCCTTTTTTCATCGACAAAGAATAAATACCACCGGATAGCATGGATAAATCTATTCGCACCTTGTCACCCATAGCTTCGTAACGCACAGGATAACTCCTTCCAGTCATATCATAGATTTTGTAATCATAACCGTTGATGCCCGTTCCGGTATATACCACAAGCATGTCGTTTGCCGGATTTGGATAAATGGATAGGTGAAGCTGGTCAACGCCTGTTTCTTTCATGCCACTCACCATTGGAAACTGATATTCAGAAGTGCCTATGCCCCAGTAATCCGGATCAACATGCATGCCTCCTTGCTGATCAAAGAAGATATTGTACGTAGTATCCGTACCAGAAATACTCGCCAGGTTATTGCCTGCGTACCAAATGCGCAAGAGTCCGTCATCCTCCAAATAAGAGTGATTGATCTTATTTCAGCAAGATAATCTCCATTGGTCCAATCAAAATCAGCTCTGGTATGAATAGGCGCATCATCGTGATACCATATTCCTGTACTTCCAAATGTTTTGAATTGATGCAATGCAACTTGTGTCCAATTGCCATCAATCATTTGAGCAACATCTGTAAAAAGATAAAGTGAATCATGGATAGCGAGAGCGGACGGAGTTGATAGTCCCCAATATCCTTCTGATGAAGGATAAACATCTTCAGGAAGAGTAACAGCAATTTGTGCATCATTGAAGTTAATTCCATCCGATGATTTCATCAAACCGATTGAATTGACAGGCACTTCAGAAACAATTCCGCCTGCTGTGAAAAACACAAAAATGCTATCATTGAAAACGACAGCAGCAGGCTCACCAACCAATTCTCCATACATCGTCGCGCTGCCATCCGATTCCAAAACAGGTTGATCGTCCATGTCAAAACTCAATCCATCCAATGAAGTAGCATGTCCAATCACAAACTCAAACGGTGAATTTCCCGGAGGATAACATGTCAAATACATGTGATAGATACCATCCTTCTTTACCACCGAAGGTGTTTCAGTACCCCCAGCAAAATAAGTTCCTGATGCAGCTTCAAGCACTGGTGTGATTGGAGACAAAGTCCATTCATAGCCATCCATGGAAACTTGCCTGAATACTTTCACGGTGTTTTCCTCCGATAAAATAAAACCATCTGCTGCTGTGATATACATGATGTATTGGTCACCTTCCTTCAATATGCATGGATCGTTCCATGCAGCATCCGCAAAACCATCTCCATATCTTATGATCGGATTTGCCTGATATGGTACAAAATCCGGAAAAAAACCTGGATCCACCTGAGTGAAAGTGCTCGACGACAAAACAAGAAAAACAACTGTTGTGATCTTCGAGTATTTGCTTGATGAATAATTGACTTTCATTTTCGAATTAAAATTTTATGGCTACAATGTTTCATTGATGGAGTACGAGGTAATCGTCAATTCCTGGGCACCATTTTTCCAAATCGATTGTCCGAGAACTGCAAGCTTTTCCTTGTCTTCATCCATAACCTTCGCAAAAATGTTACAAGCATCCAAACCCTTGCCTGTGCCATAGTAAATACCAAAACAATTCGCAGTGCGGGTTCTGGAAGGATTCATTGGACCGAATACAACCTCACCAGGTTCGGTAAAAACAGAAGCATTCTCCTGAATGATATCCAAAGTGGGTACATCATCAATCCAAATTTCTTCACCTGAAATTCTCGCGTGAAAAAACTTCCGCGTAAAGGGTAAAATACCGACAAAAGCTTTCGAGGTTATTGGTGCTTCTTTTTCATAGAAGACAAACCTGATCTCTTGTTGTTCTGATGTGATGATTTTAAAACCATTCATGGCAAGGGTATAATGATGCAAACAAAGTTAATTATTCGTCATACTGTAAGCCTCATGAAAAGACTTTTCAACCTTTTGGCTGAAATTGGAAGGTGAGGATAATACTATGATCGAATGTGTTTAAGCCATCCCATACACCTTCTAAGGTTGGATCAGATCAAACATTCACACCAAAAACATATCCCACCAATGCAGAAATAAGCATGGCCATTGTACCCCAAATGACAATCCTGAGGATGGCCTTACCAACACTTGCACCTCCCGATTTTGCGGAAACAACTCCAAGGATAATCAACGACAAAATGGTTACTCCATAAAGGAAATACTCCATGTTAGCGACAGGAGAAAAGAGGGTGACCAACAAAGGCAATACACCACCAGCCGTGAAAGCCGCACCAGAAGCGACAGCCGCCTGAACGGGTTTTGCTTGATTCATTTCATGAATACCCAGTTCATCTCTCACATGCGCGGCCAATGCGTCTGCTTCAGTCAACTCTTTTGCAACCTGCATAGCAGTATCAGGTTTGAGTCCGCGCTTCTCATAAATCGCCGCGAGAATTTTCATTTCCTCTACAGGCATTTCCTGAAGTTCGCGTTTCTCTCTTTCAATATCGGCTGTTTCAATATCGGTTTGTGAACTCACAGAGACATATTCACCTGCTGCCATGGATAATGCTCCTGCTACAAGACCAGCAACTGTGGCCAAAAGAACAGGATCACGGGCATCACTCGCCGAAGCCACACCAATGGCCAGACTCGATATAGAAATAATACCATCATTGGCTCCCAATACCGCTGCCTGAGCCAATTGCTCCGATGGATATAATGACTGTCCAGATAATTGTCGACTGTAATCATACTTTCAAACAAAAAAACGCCATGACATGAATGATTTCAATGTCATGCTAAAGGTAGACACTTCCGAAGTGCTTTATGAACAAGTTATATGACTTTGCGCATCACATATATCAACATGTATCATCATTGCATCCAAACATAGGAACCAAAAAAATAGCTTCATCGATCATCTGCAGGAAAAAACAATGTAACTACAGTTAATGCACTCACTGATGTGACGATTAATCCTCGATGACATCCAAACCCTGTTCGCGAAGCTTTGGAGACCTTCCTTCATCGCCTTCACCTGTTCCTCTGCATGGCCTTGCCAAGATGCAAGTTCGCCAACCACTTTGAAAGGTGATTTAGATCGGTATGACATACTGGGATTGCCTGGGAACTTTTTATTGGTCAGGTTCGGATCGTCTTCAATCGGGCCGGTTGGTTCAACAAGATAAATCCTCCCTTTAGATTCACCTGCAGCAAGTTCAGCCCCCCAGATGGCAGCATCCAATGTAGAAGTCAGATAAATATACTTCGCCGGAACTCTATCACCGAAGTTCGATTGTACTCCCACTTCGATGAGATCACCCAACTTCAAAGATGCCTTCGTCCCATGAAAATATGTTTGTGCAAACGGCTTTGGTGCCACACTTGATTGAAATTGTTCTTTTTGATCCATGGTGTATTACCTTAATTTTCTTGAATGACATTTTTTACAAAAACAAAATTACCTGTGCCTCATTTGCAAAAAGCGAATCATAACATTCAGATTGATATTACTCAAGCCTTGTATGCAGGAAAAAGAGTTTTGAACCTTCTCTTCTTCTGACCAAACCCTGCATATTGAAAGCGGTGACATCAGCCATAAACTTTTGATCGCCATTTAAAATAGAATCGTGAATGACTTCAAGCGTATTCCATTTATCCAGAAAGCTTTTTAAAGGAATTTGAATCGCAGCTGTATCTGATATGGAATGGTAAATTTTATCGATCCTTTTGACTTCGGTATAAAACTTTTCCGCTGCTTCTGAATCCGAAATTTTTCTCAATGAATAAGCATAGTCGGTGGCATGGATTTTTTCGAAGCGCCTTCCAACCTTCTTCACCATTCTGGCATCTTTATTCGCAAATGAGAAAAAAGGCCAGGCCAGTAAATTCAAAAGTATCATCAGTGCAAATGGTCTAATTTGAGAAGAAGCACTCATATTAATTCTGGTTGAACATGCGTTGACATTCAACCATCATATACCCGAATTCGACATATTGGGGAAATTCAGTTGTACCATTCCTCATGACTTCCCTTTTTTGAATAGAGATAAAATCAGAATCAGATTCAACGATATTGTTAGAATATTCACGACCCTGGCAAATGGCGGAGCACCTTCAGGCCAAAGCTGACCCAATAAGACCATACAATTCAGGACGATCAGACCGATGTAAGCAATTTTCATTTTCATAGGTTAAAACTAATTTTGGTATTTATTGAATGAAATTTCAGTGATATTGTCTTCATTGGCCTCTTCATCGCACAGTGACGCTTCCTTCAATGCTTCCTCTTCGAAAATGGAAATCATCGCATGGATTGTATTGTTATGATTTTTGATCTGATCAAGGTGAGCTTTACAATATCAGAACTTGTCGCTTTGCCTTCTCTGATCAGTCTTGCCAACTCTGTGGCTGATTTGTAAACGTATTGTTTCATACATTTTCTATTTTATCTGAATATGCAAATGATCATCGTGCCTCACAGCATGACAGCCATGATACCTGATTTTACCCGACATCAATTGCATGCGATTCTTTAAATGTGGTTCAATGTAGATTTTTTCAATTTCCGTTCGCTCTGCAATGATATTTACCATCGCCCTCGTTTTCTCCAAGTTAAATATGAAGTCCTTTTTGTTTCCTTGAGGCATAACATTCATCAGTATGCTGTATTGCCAATACCCCTTTCCCGCGCAATCTTCAGGGCTATTTACCTCATCGGACAGTGGCTCTTCACAAATTCCATATCCTGTGAAAGACGGACATTCGTTGGTTGGATTATTTGTCTTAGCGTCGCGATAACAAAAAGCAAAATCAAGCTTTTTTCCATCATGATGACTCAGGTGTGGCAAGAGCGGAAATTTGTCGATGAAAGGAAAATTGGCATCCAGATAATTTAACGTGGTTCCTGGGAATTGATGATTCATTTCAACTGCAACATCAAATGCCACCTGTCTTAGTTCAGGCTTAACATAATGACGATTGAGTAAGCAAGTCAAAATGTTTAAAGGTTGTAAGTGATTCTTTTCAGTCATCGGAAGAGGAACACGGCCGAATGGCTTCGCCAACATCGGAACGATAAGAAAAGTTGCCAGAGTGTAAATGACCAGAAATGATGCACATCGCAATGTCATCCTAAGATACTTGCTCGGGGTCCAATTGTCGGTATATCATTGTGTCCATAAGGAGAACAGATAAAAGACTCCTCCCACCTGTGTCAAAACAGTCAGAAAGATGAAAGCCACAATTCTGAAAATGATCTTGAATATTCTCATGTTAGATTTTCAAGTGAACAGGTAAATTTTACAATGCCAGGTAGTATCGAAGTGTTGATCAAAACGCAAATTGTGATAAACAATTACCTTGATTCAATGACTAAAAATAAAGTTTAACACGGTATCCAATACTCCATCTCTACGAGTTTTCCATTGTAAAATTTCAATACCCATAGGTCATCGTAATTCGCTTTCGGTTGAATTCTAACAATTCGATAGATCTTTTTATTTGACGGATTCTCCCAATCATAGGATTCATTCACGGCTTGAGGAAAAAAGCGACCGACATCCTTTAAAGTAGTTTTATCTGTCCAGACTTGTGTTGTGGTTTTCAAATTGAATTTTCCCGTATCGAAAAAAATCTCACGGATGACCACTTCGTCTTCAAATGATTCAAAGCGAGTTTGACCATAACAATAAACTTCTACAGGTTTTTCAAAATATCCACCACAATCATAATTGCGGCTTACTATACTGTCCGGCTTGCCCAGTTTCTCAATCAATTGCTTCACGGAAGTAGTGAAAGGAATAACACCATTGACGTAAACAGAGTCCATATCAAGAACTTCTACACTGGACTGAGCATTACCCTTCTTCAACGCCAGGATCAGGATCAAGAAAATTGAAAGCTTTTTGCTCATAGTTTTGTTATGTACCTCTGAAGTATTCTGAAGAAAATGACCTTCCCATCAATGATTCAAATTTATCAGAAAAATGAGCTTATGGAAAATAAACTTCCATCGATAATGAGCGATTGAAGGTCAAATTAAATCTGTTTTAAGATTATTAAAATCCCTTATAAAAACACTGCCGGAACTTCTACAACAACCATTTCATCGGTGATGGGGTGACGAAACTCAAGACGCTCAGCATGCAAATGCAGTCGCGTTGAACGTTTGCCGTACAAGTCATCCCCGACGATAGGGTGATTCAAACCCTCCATATGTGCTGCATGCACCCGTAGCTGGTGAGTGCGACCCGTGATGGGGAAGAAATGAACTTTTGTGCGACCATTGTTGCGCTCAATAACCTTCCATCTCGTTTGAGCCGGTTTTCCGTATTCATAACAAACCATCTGATGAGGTCGATCTTCCAGATTTACGCGAATTGGCAGATCGATCAAACCTTCGTCCTTTTCCACAATGCCTTCTAACATTGCAACATAACGCTTCTTTACTTCTCGTCGCAAAAATTGACTCTGTAGTGACTTATATACTTCCATGGTTTTTGCCGCAATCAATAGTCCCGAAGTAGACATATCCAATCGATGCACCACCATCAATTCCTTACATTCCGGGAAATGTTCCCTCAAACGTGTAAGAACTGAGTCATCAATTCTTCTACCGGGAACAGATAAAAATTCGTGTGGCTTATTCACGATAACAACATACTCGTCCTCCCATACGATCGAAAGATCCTTTCCTTCAGCCGGATTCTTCAACATTGGATTTTCATCCATTTCAATTCCCTGAAGCATATGTCCGAGGATGGGTTCACACTTTCCGCGACAAGCGGGATAATAGTGACCATGATTTCGGATTTCTGTTTTAGGTGATTGTCCCCACCAAAATTCAGCCAATGCGATTGGTTCCAGCTGATGGAGAAATGCGTATTGCAACAACTTTGGGGCTGCGCACTCTCCAGCTCCAGCTTTAGGTCTACCTTCTGCTGTATTTTTAAAAATATCACCCACACTCCTCTTCTCCAAAGCCTTGTTTACAAAATAGTATTCATCAAAAATGGCGTCTTGCAATGCTCCTGAACGGCTTTTCCGTTCTTCTTTCATGACATTGATCGCATCCTGAAAACGCGCGACTTCAGATTCAAGCGATGAAAGCATTTGCTTCCATTGCTTTTTGAGTTGTTTCAGTTCATAGTGATCTGTGATGCTCTCCTGATCCAATGCTGATAACTGCGCTGTTCGATCATCGCCCGACTTCATGAGCTCAAGCTGATTGCGCAATAACTGCCTATCTTCTTTCTTCTTCTTCTGAACACGTTTCAAAGCATCAAGTTCATCTTCCGATAGTTTTCTATTTTCTGCAAGTTGTTTTCTGGCTAACACAAATTCAGGATCACTTTCCTTCGCTTCAATGCGTTCATTGATTTCAGAAATGATGGCTTCTCCTTTTCTAAAAAAACCATCTTCTAACAGGATATCAAATACAGGTGGTACAAATTTTTCGTGTTGGTTATGCCCCGCCAGTTTACCAGAAACTGCACACAAATACCCCAACTCATCCAAGGCATTTTTCACCACAAGCACACCAAACATTTTTCCAACGATTAAGCCATCATTGCCGACATCCATACCAAAATCATGTTCCCAATCGCTTTGCGTATGCAGATATTCCTGAAGCTCCTTGGAAGCCATCAAAGCAAGCTCATGAGGCACATAGTAAAATGGATAATTGAACTTTTCTGGCAGTGGAATTCCATCAATGTCAGATTGAAAAGAATTGAAATGAGATGGATTTTTATTGGAAGGCTCCGACATATCTGGAACTAAAGGTGGCAAAGATAGTTAGGACGGATGACGTAATCTGATATTGCTACGAATTTGAAGAATTTACAAAAGTTCCATTTGACTTGAAAAAGCAAAAGAGCAATCACAAAAAATTGTTTCATAAATTGAAATACGACGCATTGCTATTCATTTCATGATTGTAAAGTCCTTGTTCCACATACACAATTGTAATCCACGACCATTAGAAGACAAATTTCGCTTGGATTGTTCATATTGAACCAATTTATAGATAAACGCATCATAGATCACCATTTATAACAGCAAAAGATGCCGCACCAAGTTTTATATGTATCAAAGCTATCCATTCACTAAATTTACGACAACATCTTTTGAAACTTTCAAAATCCAAGATCAAAAGAATATCTTAGACGAGTTGAATCGGAAAATTTCATTCAATCAATACTTCACCACATGAGATCCAAATCTACTTTTTTATCCTACGCACTTGTTTTTGCGTTTTGCTGCTTTCATAGTTCTTCCATTTCACAGGCTGGAACGCTTGATCCGGATTTTGATTCTGATGGAAAAGTCATCACAGAAATAGGTAATGCTGACGATTTCGGATATGCAATGGTTATTCAACCAGATGGTAAAATTCTGGTCTGCGGATATAGCGATAATGGCACATTGGATGACATTGCTATAACACGTTACAATAGTGATGGTAGTCTAGACAACTCCTTCGATGGAGATGGTATTGTAACAACCACATTGGGTGAAGATGGCGGCAGAGCTCATGCGATGGCTATTCAAAATGATGGCAAAATTGTTCTGGCAGGTTATAGCTATAACGGAATAGACAACGATTTCGCATTAATGCGCTATAATTCGGATGGTAGCATAGACAATAGTTTCGATTCAGATGGTTATGTTACCACTGGTTTTGCTTTGTTCTCCAATGACAGGGCATTTGCTGTGACCATTCAAGACGACGGTAAAATATTAGTCGCTGGCTATTTTACCAATGAAGTTTCAGGTCGTGATTTTGCTTTGATTCGTTACAATGAAGACGGCAGTTTGGACTCGACCTTTAGCGGTGGAGTTGTTACAACTGCTTTGGCGCTTGGTGGCGATGAAGCACGAAAAATTTTACTCCAAAACGATGGAAAAATTCTGGTGATCGGTTTTAGTTTTGATTCCGCTACACGTGTATTCGCAGTAACCAGATATAATTCCGATGGTAGTTTGGACAATACTTTTGATACCGATGGTATTGTGACTACTTCACTAAGCGATATTGATGACGCCAGTTATGGCGGCGCATTGCAAAGCGATGGAAAAATTGTCGTAACAGGATATACCCATGTAGACACTTACGATTTCGGTGTCGTTCGCTATAATACCGATGGAAGCTTAGATAATACCTTCGACAATGATGGTTTTGTTATTACCTCTGTCGGAACATCCACGTCCTCTGCGGATACGCCATTTTCTTTGTCCATTCAAAATGACGGTAAAATTGTAGCCGCTGGATTTGCTCAAAACGCTGACAATGATTTTGCATTGGTTCGTTATAATTCAGATGGAAGTATTGACAATACTTTCGGAATAAATGGAATTGTTACGACAAATATTGGCCAATCCGGATCAGATGATGAAATACGAGCCGTTTTGATCCAAAGTGATGGTAAAATTTTAGCAGCTGGAAATACAAACAACGGGACCGACAATGATTTTGCTCTTGCCAGGTATATCAATAGTAACGACGTCGGAATAAATTCCAATTTAAATCCTGCTCTAACAATTCATTCGTATCCTAATCCATTTTCCAAGCAGACTACCCTACAGTTTAACAGATCAGTAAATAATGTTCAGATAACCATTCAAAATATGTTGGGAGAACAAGTTGAACAACTCACCAACATCTCTGGATCAGAGATAATCATTCTTGGCGAAAACCTTGAATCTGGCTTGTATTTCATCCATATTACCGAAGACCTTCAAACAATTGCGACAAACAAAATCATCGTAAAAAATTGATCACTTGTCTTCTCAACGAAAGCGCTTCTACTTTGACCACTCCATTAACGCTTCAAGAAAAGGTATTTGCTGGTCAATGAAAACACTGTGAGAGCAGTTGTCAAAGTATTTTAAGTTGGCTGAACCTATCAGGTTTTGTAAGTCACTAACTTGTTTTGAAGAATAAAGCCCATCGTTCTTCCCATAAAGCCCATAAATTTTTACGTTCTGCTTATGCAAAGCTTCCAAATTCTTAGTTAGGCTTATGATGGTATATTTTTCGTTCGTCCAAAAGCCCATTGGTGCTTCATAAGTCATTTTAGAGGCATACTTCAACAAAAGGCTATCCGTCCGAAATTTTGAGTAAATATTTTTAGCGTCTTCCGAAGGTGTTTTTGGTGAATAGAAACCATTCTGCATAGCGTGTCCAAAGCAATATGAACTATACTCAATACTTGCCGTATCCATCTTTTCAATCATGGAAATGTAGTTCAAGTTTATGCTGTCTTTTTGGATTGATAAAGACTCTTCGATTCCGAGAGAATATTCCTAAATGTCGATTGCAAAGAAACGGGAGCTCCTACGAGATAAATTGATTGAACTTTTTTAGGAAATGACTCAGCAAAAAGTGTCGCTACAATGCCACCAAAACTGTGACCTATCAGGGATGCTTTCGTCAAATTGAATTTTTGATAAATGGCATTTAAGTCATCAAATGTTTCTTTGAAAGTATACTTGGCATTGGGGTCTATGCTCCTTCCCTCTCCACGTCTGTCATAAACTATGACGAAGAATCCTTTTTCAGCAAGCAGTTGCGCTGTTGTTGCTTCAAAGCTCGCACAGTTGTATCCAGGACCACCGTGTAGAAAAATAATTGGTTTGTCTTTACTGTTACCAAATGTCTTGGTATACATACTTTGTCCGTATGTAAATATTGCGACCAATACAAGAATCGCTGTTGTGATGATTGTTTTCATTTTATGGTTTTTGTCCAGTAACGATGGTCGCACTGACCACTCAAGTATTAACGAGGTCGATCGCTGGACCATGATGGCACTACTTTTCAAAAATAGCCAAGAATGTCCCTTTCAAACAAATCTCCAATAATTCATTGAACCTCAAAAGTCTGGTAATTGATGCTGGAGTAAGTATATCCTATGAAATAGTTAGTCGATGTTGAGAAGGTTCACCGCTACATTCCTGCATGATAGTGTCAACGATTGATTTCACCCTGAAGCGATTTGACCTTTTTAATGTAAGTATTTATGATTCTTTCATTCATATTATTTTTCTTCATAATCTCAATGATCAAATCATGTGGTACTTCATGTTCAAAAATGGTGGCCAAAATTTCATACTCCATATCCGCTTCGTCTTTGCTAATGAGTATCCCATATTCAGGACTGAAATAGGTCTCTCCGGTGGTATGAGTGGTATGACCATGTTTAGTCCCACAAAAAGGATCGTAACAATTGAAATCGATATGTTTAAAGATTCTATATGCCTTCTGATTCACATGGTATGTTTCTATCGTTGAAACATAATTGTCAGAGTGGGAAAATCCCATTTCAATATTTGCCAACCTAGACTTCTGTGAATTTGAATCTGGTTCATTAGCATATTGATCCAGCATCTCTTTCGTATACGGAATATTCCTTTGATTCAACAGACCATTTCTGTACTTACGTTCTATTCGAAATTCATGTTCGCCTCTTACGATAGTGTAGTTCATGTAAACATATTCGCCACAACTCATTTTAGGATAGTTGATAAGGAGCATACAATGAACATTTGAAAATTTTATGGTGTCTGCTGACTCTAAGGTATCAACTACGACGAGGACTGTATCAACCCTGGGAAGTGAGTCGGTATGATCTCTGGGTGAATTTGAAGATGGTTGGGTACAGGCAATAAACAGCGCATTAACCAAAAGTGCAGCAAGAAACAGTTTTGACCATTTGCCATTCATGATTCAAAAAGCAACTTAGCGGTAGTTTTTAATTTTCTCGCCAACGTAGCACAGTGCTTTGTCGTATGTTTCAATACCATGTCCTACGTTGTTGTAAACTT
>JADKIZ010000030.1 GCA_016722445.1 Flavobacteriales bacterium
AGTACAATCTCTGCTGGGAAAAAAACGGAACATCGCGTGCAAATTGGCATCTGAAGCAAGAATGAGATACACCCACTGCGAATGGATTCACTCCTGTTTGACGATACAGCGCCATAGTCGCTTGTTGTTTTCCCACGGCATCTTTGCCTTCGAATTTGCGATTGAGTCTTATCGATCTCCGGTTTCAACACGCGCATTTTTTGCCTGCTCATGAAATTTTCCAGGTGATCGGGAACAGAACTGTCTTGATGACCAATGTGACATAGCGAATGATAAGTCCCCGTGAACCAATGAAAGACGAAAAAACCAGAACAATGGTCTTACACCATCGTTACTGTTCCGATGATATCCACCGGTAGTCGATGATGCGATCAAATTCTGCAGCATTCATTTCTTCAATTCACGATAATCACTTGGACCGAAGTAGAAAATCAAATCACCAGAGGTGGGATGGTCCACCATTCATGGTAATACCCAGATTGGCGTAATAGAATTTCGTTCTGGCAGAATCCAGTGGAATATTCACCTGCATCAGCGATCCAGAATTGAAGCCTGCTCCGATACCACTGCAGCGAGACAATCTGTTTGAATGACATCCAGTTCACCCTTTTCTCCACACATATTCGTCTGCCCGCAGTCTCGCTCAGGTAATCCCGTCCTCTTCCATTTCTTGGTATTAAACCGAACATCTTGAGCGTTCAGCGCTGATACCCTTTCATTCGGAAGACCAGCAACGAACCATTCAAGGTTCAATGGTTTACCGCCCAATTCAGATCATCACCCATACCCACAACGTTGATCTTCATGCCGACCTGATACGAATCCGGAGCAAGGCTATAAATCAAATCCGAGGTATTTGTTGGGATCTGCTGTAGACAATTTCCATGGACACTGATTGAGCCGCAGTCTTCGCATCAGCGTAATCCGTAGAAGGCACAAATGAATTCATCACTTTTGAAATTACTCTTTCCGTAAAGGTTAAAAAGCGAGTTTCATGGCAGAAAGACTATCGCTCCCACAAACGGATATTCTCTTTTGGAATGATAGGCTTTATAACCATCAGTGAGAGTTCCGCCATTTCACCATACCACCTTTGGTATTGGGCGTCACTTTCACTTTGTTGTTTTCAACATTGATGTCGTGACTTCTCTCCTTGAGCTGCAGCGGCTAGTATTCCAAATTTCTCATGGAGCAAACCAGATGCAGAGGCTATCGATGCAGAATCATTGGCTGCCGGAGCTACAATGACTGCTTGATCTGAAGTTGGAATTGACTGAGCAGGTTCTGACGGCTTCGGATTGGCAGCTTCAACTTTAGCCAAACTATCCAGACGAGCCTGCTCAGCTTCCGCCTGTTTTTTCATTTCACCATTTTGGTACCATGCAAAACCGATGAGCAACACCACCATCAGGGTGAAGCCAATCACTGTATTCTTATCAAATCTCATGTCGAGTTAAAAAAGGCGCGCAAAAGTCGTCATTTGCCGACAGTTCCCCACCATACCATGGCGATTTTTGGCGGTAAACGAAGAAAATTGGGGTAGATCACCGTCGAATGAGGACTTTCACCCTTCGAACCGACTTTTTTGCACACTTTGAAAAATGCCATTTCTGATCATATTGCTTGTCCTGATAGCCTTTGCCGAATTGGCTTTTGGTTCGGTGCACGTGAGTCTCGAGGATGTTTGGAACAGTCTCACGGCTCAGTCTATGGTCAATGAAAACCTGAGGATAGTAGTGATCAGTTCGCGTTTACCGCGCGCCTTCACCGCCATTTTTGCTGGTAGCAGTCTGGCCCTTGGCGGAATGTTGATGCAGACCCTTTTCAGAAATCCGTTGGCAGGTCCATCGGTATTGGGTGTTAGTTCCGGCGCATCTCTCGGTGTAGCCTTACTGGTATTGTCGGGCGGAATCATTGCCGCAACTGAGACCTCACCTGCGGCCATCGCCATGGCTGCTATAGCCGGTGCGTTAGCGGTATTGCTTGTCATCTCATTCGCCGCAAGACGACTGAGCGACAATACCACACTCCTCATTTTGGGGTGATGCTCTCATTTTCACGGAGCTATAGTAGACGCTTTACAATTTCACTCTTCCAATGAATCGCTGCGCAAATACATCACCTGGGGCATGGGTAGTTTCTCAGGCACCGGTATGGAGGAAATTGCCATCATGGCCATTGCAGTGATCGCTGGGGTATTGGCCATTTTACCATTGCTCCGCAAATTGGACATCTTTTTACTGGGTGCTTCATATGCTCAAAGTATGGGAATTGACACGCGAAGGATGACACTTTACTTGATTCTCATCACAGGTTTGTTGGCGGGGTAGCCACGGCATATTGTGGTCAGTGGCTTTCATAGGGTTGGCAGTACCGCATCTCATCCGATCGTGGTATCGCACCATGCTTCACCGCAAAATTGCATTTGCGATAGGAGTAGCAGGGCCTGTAACCGCCATGCTCTGCGATCTTGTATCATTGCTGCTCAATCTCCCATTGAACACCGTAGCTTCTGCTTTGGGAGCTCCAGTGGTTATCTGGATCATCATCAAAGGCCAACGCAACAACACGATATTCTGATGACGACCACCATCCTACATACCGAAAACCTTGCGGTGGGTTACCACCACAAGCCGGTCCTCGAAAATTTTTCCCTTGCCATAAAACATGGAGATTTTGTCGGACTAAAAGGGTTGAATGGTTCAGGAAAAACAACCTTGCTTAAAACATTGAGTGGTTTATTGACGCCAATCAACGGAAAGGTTTTCATCCAGGGAAAAGACATACACCGCACAGATATTCAGACCCGCGCAACCTTGGTGAGTATTGTACTCACCGAACGAATACGACTGCGTGGATTACGCGTACGCGACTTGGTAGAAATGGGACTCTATCCCACCGAAGGCGCCATGCATTTCAATACGAAGGACAACAGTCAAAAAATAGATGAAAGTCTGGAGCGCATGCGCATCACCCATCTGGCTGACAAAACCTCACCGATATCTCCGACGGCGAATTAAAAGACCATGATCGCCCGTGCCTAATTCAGGCCACACCATTGATCATCATGGACGAAACCCACCGCCTTCCTTGACTACGTCGCCTGAGAAGAATTCTATACCCTGATGTCTACCCTTTGCCGCGACACAGGCGTTGCAGTTTTGATATCAAGTCATGATGTGGGGATGATGGAAAGGTGGGTGGAGGTGGGGTGAGTGATTTCGACAAACACAATTCTATTATTTTCTTTATTTATGATCCTGGACAGAAATGTTTTTCAAAATATCTTCGGTTATTAAATTCAGAAGATCATTACTATCTCTATAGTTCTTTGTCAAAAAAACACCAGCTTGCAATTTCTTTTTATATTTCTTCAAACGTTCATAATGTTGTAGCATCTTCGCCAGCGATAGCCCTCTCTTCCTGGCTTCTTCGAGCAACTCTGCTTCATCGCATTCATAAAAATACACCATAGCTATTCCATTATCATTGTTCTTCATGAATTCATCGATTTCCTCTTTAGTTCCAGATTCACTTCGAACTTTACCATCTACATCTTTTACTGGATTACCTAAACTGAACTTAAAAAAGGCCACCAAAATATCAGCTCCTTTCAACAGGTTTTTCAGAATCAAATCCTGAGCATTGCCACTGCGGCTAGGCAGAGATTCCCAAAAAACAGTCTTCAATCCTACTCCAAGAGTATCCTCATAACGATCATTAAAAGTTTTCTCCAATTTGTAAATTAACGTGTCACGCTCAGGTTGTGCAGACGGAGAAGAAACAAATACTGTTAATCTTCGTCGTATTTCAGCTAAACTAGGATTGCCATTAACCGTTAGTTGCTCAACCTTCAAACTCTGTACTTTGCGCTTCGTCTTGAAATGTGCTTCAGTTGGACGAATAAAAGCTCTACCATACCCAATGATATTAGTTGTACTATACTTCACATGATTCAATAAATTTTGATCAACGGCTGGATGAAAAAAATAAAAATCAGCTTTTGGAAGCTCAACCTTTTCATGATAATTAAACATATCCACTCGTCTAAATTCTTGGTAATAGCCACTAATCTTTGGATTGGAGTCCTTTTTAGCTAATCCCAAAAGTCCTAGCTTATAAAAATAATCAAGAGCACTTTTATCAATATTCACCGACTCCTTATAGCTGAAGACATTGAACTTAATTTTTCCGGCTATTTCTGATAATTTCTTGAGGTCAAAAAAGGGAATTATTTCGCTTTGAAAATGTCGAAAAATATGGCTATGACTTTCTGAATTAACTAACTCACGAATATTATTGACTGACCGCAATTCAACAGGCAACCGCATCAATTTATCTCCAATCATTAAAAGCTCTCGGGGACGACCTAGTGTATGTCTAAAGATAAAGTCAAAAACATTCTCCAGTTCTTTCTCAGAGCCTTTAGCTATTTTCACGAATTTGTGTGGAATTTCATTCATCCCAATAAATCTTATCATAGGATCTTCATGATCCGGATTCGATAATTTTTCACGCGGGGTTATCAAAATATTATTCTCAAATATTCTGAATAAATCTTCCTTCCGATACTTAATTATTGTAGCATATTCCCTCACTTGTAAAAAAACCTCGGAAGGATCAAGCCAAAATGCTTCTTGTCTAATGGAAGAGTATATCTTGATAAATCGATTAGATGTGCAAACTTCATGAATCGTATGCATTAATGCAATCTGACAATTTGCCCAACACTTGATAGCATCCTGATTAGAATATTTTAATGCGAAAGCATCAAGGTCGAGATTGTCACGAAGAGTTTGATCTAAACTATCCAAAAAACAATACACATGAATATCTATATTTCTTACTTCACGATACAAATCATTGAAATACTGATTGAACTCAGCATTATGCGAGAATTTATCCAAATCTGAGAGAATTGTATTTAAGATATCCGTTGGTCTAGAGAATTTCGCCTTATCCGCACTATTCGTATCTTTCGGTGCAGTTTTAAATAACTTCGCAAAAGCAACTGGCAATTCCAGACCACAAGCACAAGCAACAGAAACTACAATAGTTTGGAGCCAAACTCGTTTCCAGTTAACCACATCAATTAAGTTCTGTACCTGGTTAAATGTAAAAACACCAGGATTAATTGCAACTTTTTCGCAAAGTTCACTTTCAGGAATAAATACAATCTCCTTCTTAGTAGGTCCCGAAAAATCCATTGCATCCCGAATTATTTTGCTCTTTGCTTTCAATAATAGGGTCTTTCCCAATCCTTTTGGTGCAACTACAAAGAACTTATTTTCTGATCTCCGACTCCAAGACAAAAATTCATCTATATCAACAGTTCTTACAATTTTCGCGATATTGAGATTGTCGCCCATTTTAATGAAGTCAGCTTCATATTGCCAAGCGGACGATGACGATTTATTTTGCTTTTTACTCATAAATAATCTTAGAAATAGTTTAGGCTTAATAATGGTAAAAGATTAATATGCAAGATAGCGAAAATCAACAAACAAAATAATATGTTCATAAATATCATTCATAGAATAACTCACAAAACTGTAAACCATAGAATTAACCCTCAATTAACCGGACAATAAGGAGCAAACCAACATTACATCGCTTGCCGATGGTCAATACATTGTAAGATTGAAATCAAAAAAGTAAGAGTTGCCAAACACTTTTCTCAAAAATTTAATATCTTTGATAGAGGTGGTGAAAAATTCACCACCTCAATTCACTATATACATGAAATTCATTGCTACACTTTGCATTTGTATTACATCATGGGTGACCCATGCCCAATGGTACCCAATATATGGCCCTATCGACTCCTTATCAACCATCAATGACATTCACTTTTTAAATGACAGTATTGGTTTTGCGGCCGTAACCAATTTTAATATCAGTGTAAATCCCAACCTTATTCTTAATATGATTTGGAAGACGGTAGATTTCGGAATCTCATGGGAGGTTCTATTTAGCGACACGATTGTTTTGCCATCGAATGATACATTTCGGTTTAGTGGTGTCTTCTTTTTAAACGAAGAAACTGGTTGGGTGTGCGCTGAAAACTCCGATAATATTTGGATGACAAACAACTCAGGAGTGACTTGGCAACAGATGGACACAGGTCTAGTGGAACTTACTCAAACATGGCCCGGAATATCAGATTTTAAAGACATTCAATTTAGTTCCTTAACGCATGGCATAGCTTCTTCTAGCGGAACTGGGGCGCATTCAATGAAAACAATTGACGGGGGGTACACTTGGTCCATTTATGACGAAGCGCTTGGCACAGACCTCCACCTCTTAGACAGTTGCACCGTTTATGTCGCGGCTAGTGGCTTGATACGTATGTCCTACGATTGCATTCCGTATGAGCAGGTTTTTAGCCCCACTAACGAACCCTTCAACCGTAATGCATATCATATTTATGGATTCTCTCTAGACACATTCATTGTGACCACCACGGGAATAAGTGGATTTAATAATTTCGGATCAATTGCGAAAACTGTCGATGGCGGACTTAGCTATCAAATCATCGATTTGTTGTACACTTTTGTAGATGCAGACATAGAGTTTCTTAATGACACCTTTGGTTACTGTAGTTTTGATTCATATAACTCCGAGCCAGCACTACTTGCTACGTTCGATGGGGGTACCACTTGGTATGAATTATATGTCCAGATAAATGAAGGCGAGTCCAATATCACACTTCGTCATCTTAACCTTACTTCGCAAGAGTTCGCATACGCCTGTACAGAAAACTATATTTATCGTACGGTGAATAGTGGCGGTGAACTAGGTGAAATGCATACATCAATCAGAGAAGCACCATCAACTTTTAATATACAATTATTCCCCAACCCGGCAGATGAGAATATCATTTTAGAAACTCAAAATTCATTAGACAAGTGCGCTTATGAAATATTTAATTTACTTGGCCAACTTCTGGAGAGTGGAAATTTTTACAGAATAACAACTATACCTCTCGAGGGTTATCCTTCAGGCCAATATGTTGTGAGAATAAATTCAGGAGGCCATAATTTCGTTGCATGCTTCATCAAAGAATAATTACAGCATTGATTTTGCTTATTTCGTCCTGTCTAGGAGCTCAAAACTGGACAAGCCTAAGTGAACAAATTGACTTAGATACTAGCGGCTCGAAGATCAATTGCCCATACAATGACGGCGACAGTATACTCTATGTTGGGGGCAGCTTCATTCAACTAGAAGATGGGTCGACAATTTCAAAAATCGCTAAGTGGGACGGTAACGAATTTACTCCTATCGGATGTGGATTCAGTTGGGATTGTGAAAACCCGGATGACCTGAATGCATATAATGGAGGAGTTGCTTCAATTATTCGATATCATGACGTTTTATATGCTGCCGGATATTTTCAGATAAGTGGCACTGATTCCATGATGAATATTGCTTCTTGGAATGGAGAAAACTGGGTACAAGTTGGAGACGGGTTCAACTCTGGCGTGAATCGTTTGCGGATTATTAATGACACCCTTTATGCCTGTGGCTATTTTTATCACTCAGGAGAAGTAGAGCTTAATGGTCTCGCTAAATGGTCTGGTGAAGATTGGCTCCCCGTAAATAATTTGCCTTTATTTGATCCTTTAAATCCAAACTTGATAACTGACGTTGCGCTTTACCAAAATACACTGTATGTCGCTGGTAATTTCAGCAATACTAATGTCACAATACGAGACCTTATTCGGTTTGAAGAAAACAGTTGGCAAACATTTGGGGGTGGTTTGTTCGGTAGCTTTTCCAGTGTTTCCGAAATGGCTAACTTCAATGATGAATTAATAATCAGTGGGACTTTCACAGTCGCCGAAAATCCGAATAACCCAGGTTCAGGAATCGTTGGTTGGAATGGTGCAACATGGAACACCTTTATTGGAGGAACGAATGACCCAAACACGAATGATATAGGGGCTGTATCCGACATGGTAGTTGATGGTAACAGACTATATGCGTGTGGGAATTTCACTCACGTGGGAGGCTCTCCTGTGAATCACTTAGCATTTTGGGAAGAAGATCACTGGTGTTCGTTTGTTGATTCATTCATGCTCAATGAAAATCAAACATCAGTCTCTTTGATGACCTTTTTCCAAGACCAATTCATCGTGGCGGGCAGCTTCGAAGCTGTTAGCGAAAACACAACAATCCATGGCATTGCTCAGTATATAGGAGGAAACGAGTGCGAACTAACTTCGACAGAAGTTGCAACGGATTTTCAACAGATCGATCTATTCCCGAACCCAACGAATAACTCAATTCGAATCAAAAATCTTTCTCCAAACTCTGAAGTTTGGGTATATGATCAATTTGGACGAATCGTGGAATTCACTCATGATAATGAGATTAATGTTTCCACCTGGCCAAATGGGATGTATTCAATCGTTGTGAAGTCACGAGGAGGTCACTGGTGTAAATCATTCGTGAAAGAATAAGCACACTACTCATAATCAAATCAGTCGTAAAAACATGGAGGAACGCCCAACCAATAAAATTTCTCATCAAATTCTTATTCTGTTGTGATGATTGGAAACTCCGTTTAAAATGACGAAATTTCGGGGAGATTAAACTTTCAATCTTTGACATCCAAGAGATAACAACCAACTTCCCACCACAAGGCGATTACTACGCCCTTGTTGTGAATTGCTTTCGATCTTTGACATCCAAGAGATAACAACCAACTTAATCCGTGATTCCATTGTTACCAAGTTATCTGTTGTGAATTGCTTTCGATCTTTGACATCCAAGAGATAACAACCAACTACTTGCTAAAGACACGCCAGCAGACAGGCGTTGTGAATTGCTTTCGATCTTTGACATCCAAGAGATAACAACCAACGAATTGAAGAGGCAATAGCTCAGATGTTTCGTTGTGAATTGCTTTCGATCTTTGACATCCAAGAGATAACAACCAAACATTTTGAAGTCAATACCCGAAGTAACCCGTTGTGAATTGCTTTCGATCTTTGACATCCAAGAGATAACAACCAACAAACAATCAACATGTTTTTAGATGATGATTGTTGTGAATTGCTTTCGATCTTTGACATCCAAGAGATAACAACCAACGTTTAATCACAAACAACCTTTGCTATGGTAGTTGTGAATTGCTTTCGATCTTTGACATCCAAGAGATAACAACCAACATACCGTTGAACTTGATGGTTCAGACCTGCGTTGTGAATTGCTTTCGATCTTTGACATCCAAGAGATAACAACCAACAGGATGCTGAAAACCTCAATGCCATATTCGGTTGTGAATTGCTTTCGATCTTTGACATCCAAGAGATAACAACCAACAACAATTTCCATAAAGATACAACAATTTCCGTTGTGAATTGCTTTCGATCTTTGACATCCAAGAGATAACAACCAACGATTCTGTTACAACTCAGGATTCTCCGATTTGTTGTGAATTGCTTTCGATCTTTGACATCCAAGAGATAACAACCAACTGACACCACTCTCCTTCCATTAGACAGTCTGTTGTGAATTGCTTTCGATCTTTGACATCCAAGAGATAACAACCAACATTTTCTAAATTTCTATACAACCAAATGGTGTTGTGAATTGCTTTCGATCTTTGACATCCAAGAGATAACAACCAACAAGGAAGGCCGCGAAGCCATAAACGGTGCCGTTGTGAATTGCTTTCGATCTTTGACATCCAAGAGATAACAACCAACTGTGCTCAGAGTGCCACTATGAAGGACAGTTGTGAATTGCTTTCGATCTTTGACATCCAAGAGATAACAACCAACGAGGTGGTGATATGGCAACTATGCGCAGATGTTGTGAATTGCTTTCGATCTTTGACATCCAAGAGATAACAACCAACATGCTTCAAATACTATCATTAACATTCGTCGTTGTGAATTGCTTTCGATCTTTGACATCCAAGAGATAACAACCAACGTTGCTCAATTTCGTTTATTGGTGTGATAAGTTGTGAATTGCTTTCGATCTTTGACATCCAAGAGATAACAACCAACCTGGAACAAATATTGAAACGGTGTGGACTGGTTGTGAATTGCTTTCGATCTTTGACATCCAAGAGATAACAACCAACAAGATTTGCCGCCATCATATCGGTGGTGAAGTTGTGAATTGCTTTCGATCTTTGACATCCAAGAGATAACAACCAACTACATTGAAATGTTCGCCACAGAGCAAAACGTTGTGAATTGCTTTCGATCTTTGACATCCAAGAGATAACAACCAACGTTATGAAGATGATCAGAAGCGGCGACATAGTTGTGAATTGCTTTCGATCTTTGACATCCAAGAGATAACAACCAACAACGGGTGCTTCTGGTATTGATGTTTACGCGTTGTGAATTGCTTTCGATCTTTGACATCCAAGAGATAACAACCAACCGGCTCTTGGTGCATTCCTTGGCATGGTGGGTTGTGAATTGCTTTCGATCTTTGACATCCAAGAGATAACAACCAACCTGTATAATTTGAATGATGAAAATTGAAATCGGTTGTGAATTGCTTTCGATCTTTGACATCCAAGAGATAACAACCAACTTTACTTCGGAAGTAGTAAGAGCAGCCATAGTTGTGAATTGCTTTCGATCTTTGACATCCAAGAGATAACAACCAACCATCTGTGGCAATAATACTGGATGGATCTTGTTGTGAATTGCTTTCGATCTTTGACATCCAAGAGATAACAACCAACAAAAAGGTGATTCAGTATCTTGGAAAACCAGTTGTGAATTGCTTTCGATCTTTGACATCCAAGAGATAACAACCAACGTACGCACAACACAAAAACAATCCACTCACGTTGTGAATTGCTTTCGATCTTTGACATCCAAGAGATAACAACCAACATAGTGATAGTAAGAATGATAGTGATAGTGGTTGTGAATTGCTTTCGATCTTTGACATCCAAGAGATAACAACCAACCTTACTACATTGAAAAATGCGGCTAATGTGGTTGTGAATTGCTTTCGATCTTTGACATCCAAGAGATAACAACCAACGGTAAAAACTTTGATAACGAAACCTTAGAAGTTGTGAATTGCTTTCGATCTTTGACATCCAAGAGATAACAACCAACATATTCTCAATTATGTAAACTACGTACTTGGTTGTGAATTGCTTTCGATCTTTGACATCCAAGAGATAACAACCAACAGAATGGATTCTTTAAAGAAGACAGGACAGGTTGTGAATTGCTTTCGATCTTTGACATCCAAGAGATAACAACCAACATTAATGCCTTTCTGCCCAATTGCCTGTTGTGAATTGCTTTCGATCTTTGACATCCAAGAGATAACAACCAACACGAAATTTGATTTTTTAGGAATCCAAGCAGTTGTGAATTGCTTTCGATCTTTGACATCCAAGAGATAACAACCAACCGAAGGTAGAAAAGAGAAATTCAACATCTAGTTGTGAATTGCTTTCGATCTTTGACATCCAAGAGATAACAACCAACAAAATGGCACTTAACACCATGAAAGCCCGTTGTGAATTGCTTTCGATCTTTGACATCCAAGAGATAACAACCAACCACCTTCTAATATTGTTTGACCAGCTACGGGTTGTGAATTGCTTTCGATCTTTGACATCCAAGAGATAACAACCAACGCGCCCAAAAGCAGCCAAAAGCAGCAGGCGGTTGTGAATTGCTTTCGATCTTTGACATCCAAGAGATAACAACCAACAAAATCTGTGCGTGCATTACCCGATTCGGTTGTGAATTGCTTTCGATCTTTGACATCCAAGAGATAACAACCAACTAGGTATTGCCCTGAACAGTATTTCCAAACGTTGTGAATTGCTTTCGATCTTTGACATCCAAGAGATAACAACCAACAATTTGAAATTCTACACACCCTGTTTCTGGGTTGTGAATTGCTTTCGATCTTTGACATCCAAGAGATAACAACCAACATCCATGAATTGAGTATCAACTTCATAATGGTTGTGAATTGCTTTCGATCTTTGACATCCAAGAGATAACAACCAACAAAGCTCTCGGATTGCTTCATAAGCAGATCGTTGTGAATTGCTTTCGATCTTTGACATCCAAGAGATAACAACCAACCCAAACCGGCGAATAAAAAAGCTGCCGCATGTTGTGAATTGCTTTCGATCTTTGACACCAAGAGATAACAACCAACCCTCACCTGAAAAAAAACAAATTTAAAGATGTTGTGAATTGCTTTCGATCTTTGACATCCAAGAGATAACAACCAACGTCATATTTTTTGATCAGCTTTG
>JADKIZ010000031.1 GCA_016722445.1 Flavobacteriales bacterium
GGGAACCTACCCAACCATTTGAAATGTTGTTATCCAAAACCATTGACTGGTACCTCCAAAACGAAACATGGTTGAATCAAGTGACATCAGGAGACTATATGAAGTATTACGAAACCCAATACAATCGCTGAACACCCAATGGGAATATTCAGCAAGTGGAAACCCGATCGCAAACTGAAGCCAATCGCTCCGGTTGATTTATCATTAATAGGTGTAGATATGCACAGTCATTTGCTTCCGGGCATTGATGACGGCGCGACGGATTTAGAGGATTCGATGCAAATCATTCTTCATTTGAAGGAGTTGGGTTATCATCGGTTCATCACGACACCTCATCTTCTGGGATATGTATCGCAATACGCCCGACATCATACGGGAAAAACTTGCGATTGTAAAAGAAGAACTCATTCGCAGGCAAATTCCGGTTGAGATCGAAGCAGCCGCCGAATATTATTGTGATGAGCATTTCGAAAAAGAAATCGAAGCACAAACGCTTCTCACATTCGGAACAAAAAAGTATGTCTTGTTTGAAATATCATTTGCTCAGGAAAATGTCAATTTGGGAAGGGCCATTTTCAATATGAGGTTGGCGGGTTATACACCGATCTTAGCGCATCCTGAACGATATGAATTCTGGCATGGAGATTTTCGGAAATATGAAAGCATGTTGGATAAAGATGTGCATCTACAACTGAACATCAATAGCCTTACGGGGCAATACGGGCCAGATACAAGGCGCATTTCAGAGAGACTGATCGATCGTGGGATGATAACGTTTCTAGGATCTGATTGTCATCACATGGGGCATGTTCAATTGATGAATACTGCGAGGACACATCCATATATCAAAAAATTGATCGACTCAGGAAATTTGTTGAATGCGGAGTTGTAGGTGGAAAGGACGCTTTCGGCGATGGACGCCTTCGGCGTAGTGGGATTCAACACAGAGGGCGCAGTGGATTCGCAGAGGACACAGTTTTTTTTGAAAATTGTAGTCAGGGATTAAAATGCATTCACCAATTTATTATGGCAGACAATCAATCATTGGCGCAACCTTAAACATTGAACCTTGAACATTGAACCATGATGAACCGTGAACCGTTCATTCAATTCGACGCTGGTGCCAATTGCACCTTCAGCCCATCCAATTCGTTTTTGAGGTGAATCTGGCAACCCAGTCTGGAATTTGATTTTACAAAAAATGCTTCGTCAAGCATGGCTTGTTCATCATCTGTTTTTTCGGGTAAATCATGATCAGACAAAACATAAACCTGACAAGTAGCACACATGGCCATACCGCCACAAGTGCCTTCCACCGGCAGTTCATAGCTTTTGCACAACTCCATCATATTCATATTCATGTCGGTTGGCGCATCCAAAACATGCTCCACTCCTTCCCTATCAATTACTGTAATTTTGATGATATTATCCATGTTCAAGACAAGAGGTTGATCAGAATCCTGTGACTCCGTTTACTGTGGTGTATTTGAGTACGTAATTTTTATCCGGATAAATTCTTTTAAATGCGCTTTGTACCATCAATGTCGCTTCATGAAAGCCACAAAGGATGAGTTTCAATTTTCCAGGATAAGTATTGATGTCGCCGATGGCATAGATACCCGGAATGTTTGTGCTATAATCAAATGTATTTACCACGATTGAGTTTTTATCAATCTCCATACCCCAATCCGCAAGAGGCCCAAGCTTTGGAGAAAGTCCGAAGAGTGGCAACCAGTGATCCGTTTGAATATCAAAATTTCCGGCGGATTCAGACTGAACATGAATGCTATCGAGTCTTTCAGAACCATTAACACCAATTACTTCCGCATCAGTCATCAATTTGATTTTTCCAGAAGCCGCCATATCCATCACTTTCTGAACACTATCAGGGTGACCTCTGAAACTTTTGCTTCTGTGAATCAATGTCACATCGTTGGCTACGCCATTGGCAAGAAAGATGGACCAATCGAGAGCGCTATCGCCTCCACCGCTGATGACAACTTTTTTACCTTTATAAAAATTCGGATCGCGCACGATGTATTCGATTCCTTTGTCTTCAAAGTCAGATAAATTGGCAATAGGCGGTTTGCGAGGCTCGAAACTACCCAATCCACCAGCGATAGCAACAACTGGTGCTTTATGTTTGGTTCCGCGACTTGTGGTCACAATAAATCGACCATCCTCTGTCTTTTCGAATGATTCGGCGCGTTCTCCAAGTGTAAATCCAGGCTTGAATGGTTCAGCTTGTTTGATCAGATTGGTTACCAGATCACCAGCCAATACCTCAGGAAAACCGGGTATGTCGTAGATGGGCTTTTTAGGATAGATTTCCGTGAGCTGTCCACCAGCTTGGGGAAGTGCATCGATGAGGTGACATCTCAATTTGAGAAGACCTGCTTCAAATACGGTGAACAGTCCACATGGACCTGCACCAATGATTATGATATCTGTTTCAATCATGCTTTCAGAGAAAAACCGGGCGAAGATAACTTCCGATGACCAAAGCTACATGGCAGACGCTGTGAGGTTTATCACGGTCCGCATGGTGAAAAATGAGGATCATCATTTTTGGTTAACCTTGATTACATTCGCTCCTACCTTAATAAACCCTTCAATCTTACTTTTCTATGAGAAAAACCTTACTCTTTTTTAATTGCCATCCTGGTGACATCTTCATGGAGTGCACAATGTGATGGCAATCGTTATCAATCCTTTGTCTTCAGTGATTTTACAGTAACAACTGACATTGAGTATGGTTCGAATGTGGACTTGAATGGTGCACCAGAAACCCTTTTGATGGATGTTTACACGCCTGATGGCGATATTGAAACCAGTCGTCCACTCATCATTGTTTGTCATGGCGGATATTTTTTAGGTGGCGATAAAGCTGAAACGGATGTCGTGCCATTGTGTGAAGACTTTGTCAAAATGGGGTATGTTGTTGCCTCCATCAACTACAGGGTTGGTGTAGAATTGTTGGCATCACTGCAAACTCCATATGGCCAGACCGTGATGCGTGCAGTACAAGATTTTCGCGCCTGTGTAAGATGGTTTAGAAAAAATGCCGCTGAAGGTGGCAATACATATGGCATCAATCCCAATCTCATTTTTGCCGGAGGCGATTCAGCTGGAGGATTTTTGGTATTGCATCATGCATATTTAGATGAAAGTGAACTTCCTGCTTGGCTCACCCTCGATGCAACTGGTCTCACAGGCGGACTAGAAGGAGAAAGTGGTAATCCAGGATATCCAAGTGATGTCACCGCTATTTATAGCGTTGCAGGAGCTTTGGGCGAAGCCAATTGGATTGATCCAACGGATGATACACCAGCATGTCTTACACATGGTGATGCAGATGGCGTGGTGACAATTGACAGCGGCACATTCGTGTTATTCGGCATTATCGACGTAACAGATATCCAGGGAAGTAATCCCATAGCAGCGCAAATGACCTCGATCGGACTCGAGCATTGTTATGAAATTAATGAAGGTGGTGGACACGTGCCTTATTTGGGTAATGATGCGGTCTACGATTCTACGCTGTATATGATTTCCCACTTTTTCGCACAATACATCTGCGATACGGATTACAACTGTGACTATCAAAACATGGTAGGCATTTCAAATCCTTCCAATGACCTTACCCTAGCACTCTATCCGAATCCTGTGAACAGTGGCTCATCACTGACATGCAGTAGAACATTTGAAAATGCGGAAGTCACTTTGAGTGATGGAATGGGCAGACAGATTACCAGACAAACGCTTCGTGGCAATCAAATAGAAATTCCAATGGTAGCACCAGGAATTTACTTTGTAACGATCCGTGAAGACGATGAACTATTGATCCAGAAAATAGTGGTGGAGTAATCAGATTGATTCTACTGTAAGATTGATCGCTTCAACGGCGCGTATTTGAGGCACCGCAGCGCGAATTGCACCTTCAACACCAGCTTTCATGGTCATGATGCTCATGGAGCAATTGACACAAGCACCATGCAGTTCGACACGAGCTGTGAGGTCATCTGTCACTTCGATCAAGGAGATATTACCTCCATCCGCTTCCAGATATGGACGAATGGTATCCAGTGATGCATTCACTTTTTCAAAAATCTCCTGTTGCGTCATGACTGTTCTGAAGTTTGTGGTTGGGTCTTTTTCCTAAATGGAAGCAGGCGTATTTCTCGTTCAAAGTTATTCAGGATTTCATTCCAAGCCATTTCAACGGGCGTTCCTTCTTGCAATACAGCTGGTCGACCAGCGTCTCCAGCTTCGCGAATACTCTGGAAAAGAGGTAAGTGACCCAAGAAAGGGATCTCGAGTTCCTCTGCAAGATTTTTTGCGCCATCCCTTCCAAAGAGGTAGTATTTATTCTCGGGTAATTCTTCCGGAGTGAACTAGGCCATGTTTTCCACGAGGTCAATGATCGGAATGTTGATGGAAGGTATTCGAAACATTCCGACGCCTTTTCTGGCATCGGCGAGTGCCACGGTTTGAGGAGTACTCACTACAATCACTCCGTTCAAAGGAATGCTCTGAACAATAGAAAGATGAACGTCGCCGGTTCCAGGAGGAAGGTCAATGATCAAGAAATCGAGTGGTCCCCAATGAGCGTCATTGACAAGTTGATTCAATGCTTTGGTGGCCATTGGTCCGCGCCATACAACGGCTTGATTTGCTTCAGCGAAAAATCCGATGGATAGAATCTTTACGCCGTATTGTTCAATCGGTGAAAGCTTGTTTTTGCCATCGATCTCGACAACCTGTGGTTTTTCATGAACGAGATCAAACATGGTTGGAGCAGAAGGACCGTAAATATCTGCATCCAGCAGACCCACAGAATATCCGCGTTTGGCGAGTCCTGCAGCGAGGTTCGAACTTACCGTGCTCTTCCCTACACCACCTTTTCCGCTTGCTACAGCGATGATGTTCTTCACTCCCGGAAGCACTTTCCGCAAATCACCTTCTCTTTCATCGCCGCTGATGGGAATGACTTCCACTTCAACTTTCCACTCATTTCCCAATGCGCGGTGAATGGCGAATTCACAAGCCTCACGCATGCGCATCTTGTTGTGCATGGCAGGATTGCTCGCTTTGACTTCGAGAGAAATCACATGATCCTGGACATCTAAAATTTTAACTAGGTTCAGGGTGACGATGTCCTTCTTCAGATCTGGTTCGATCACATTGGACAAAGCATCAATGATGGACTTTCGCGAGATACTCATACTGCACTAATTATTGATGATGCGAATCTATTTCAAAAAAGCGTGTTCTTGAGTGAGGGTGTGTTTATTTCCGGGATGGTGTGTGATGAAGGTTTTCATGGCTTGACTAGATTGGAGCTTTCGTCTTAGGCGAATTTGTTTTAACACAAAGAACGATTTCAATTTTGCATACAATATGAAAGCCATACACAAAATGCAGCCATACACACTCATCGGAGATTTTAGGCGCTGCGTTTAGCACTGAGGGCACAAGACACGCTTTCGAAAATAAAATAATAACACTCCATTCACATCCGCGGCTCCTTGAACTAACAGGAGCAGAAAGCTCACAAACAGTGGAGCATATGCTTGCCCAACCTCACCTCGATCCAATCTTAAATTTTAAATCTTAAATCCTACAATTCAAATCGAAATTCATCCAATATGATGGCCAGTTTTCCCCATTAACGAAATCGTATGTTCATACCCGACATTAAAAATTTCTTTCATTTTTCGAAAGTCGAACATGCCGAAACGACTCATGTCTGGTGGTTCGATCAGAAGCTCACAAAGTTTGGAGCGATCAATAACTGCTTGACCAATGACAATATGGAAACTGCGGTCGAGTGTGTCCTTCATGTGAATTTGTTCGATATCAGAAGAAAGCGAATTGACGTGAATACCGATCAAATAATCGCATTTATCCCTGATGATGTCTGTTGGGAAATTGTTGGTGATACCACCATCGAGAAGAATCATTCCTTCACGTTTCACCGGAAGAAAAACAAGAGGTACACAACAAGAAGCCAATAGAGCGGAATACAGGGGGCCTTGGCTAAAAGTTACTGATTGTGCTTTCACGATATCCGTTGCCATGACATAAAGCGGGATTTCAAGACTGTCGAAATCATCTTTGGGAATGTATTTCGCGTATAGTCTTTCGAAAGACTTCATATCAAAAAGTCCCGCTTTGCCGAATAATATATTTCGATAGCTGAATATTTTTTCCTTAACAACAATCTCGAATATTTCTTCCGGCTCATAACCCGCAGCAGTAAAGGCACCAACGATAGATCCTGCGCTGGTACCAGCGATCACATCAGGTTTGAGGCCATGTTCATACAAAGCCTTCAAAGCTCCCAATTGAGCGATACCTCGAATTCCTCCACCCGACAATGCGAGACCTATTTTCTTTTGTTTTGACATGATCATTTCTGTAGATCCAATTCCAACATTGGATCCCAATGGTATTTCTCAAAATTTTGAACGCGATCGTTTTTCACTTCTAATCCTTCTGAAGTCAATAACTCCTCCATCAAAGTGGGCGTTGCGAAGTGAATTTTACCGGTCAATAATCCAATTCTATTCACGACACGATGCGCCGGAATAGAAGCATCCAGATGCGCGGCATTCATGGCCCAACCCACCATTCTGCTACTCATTCCTGTTCCAAGATATTTTGCGATAGCACCATAATTCGTGACACGACCTTTAGGAATCAGCCTTACAACTTGATAAACATCTTCAAAAAAAAGGAAGGTGTGCGGATGATTTCTTTTTCTTCATCACCATGATGCTTCAATGAACACGAATCCTTACATATTTCGTTTTTCTGCCTTCTTCCAACCACATCTGCTCATAGTAAGTTCTGATATTGAGGATGTATTGCCATTCCTCTGAAAGTTGGTCCACATAACCATTGTAGATATCTGGATGATGTTCTTCAATGGAGAAACGTTCATCATTTCCAAACTCTTCGAGCGCCATTTCATACACACCAGGATTGTCGTGTTTGATGTGTATTAGTCCGCCGGGTTTCAAGAATGACTTGTACTTCAGTGCGCTGAATTTCGATGTCAGTCTTCTTATTCCGGCTTTGTCCTGAGGTTGTGGATCGCTGAACGTGAGCCAAATTTCATCCACTTCATCCGGACCAAAAAACGCCTGAATAAATTCAATACGCGTTCTAAGAAAAGCGACGTTATTCAATCCTTCGGCAAGAGATTCTTTTGCGCCTTTGTGAAAGCGATGACCTTTGACGTCGACGCCCAGGAAGTTTTTACTAGGATAACGTCTTGCAAGACCAACGGTGTATTCGCCTTTACCGCATCCCAATTCAAGGACAAGGGGATTGTTGTTACCAAATACAGACTGATGCCACTCTCCTTTTTTGAAAGTAGCTTCACCCCGGATGATAGGCATCAACTCCGGTTCGAACACATGCGGAAACGTTTTGTTTTCCGCCCATTTCCTGAGTTTATCCTTGCCCATGAAAACGAAGAAGACTGTGTATTTTGAGCGAGAGAATTACTTTTCGCTACCAAATTTCTCCACCACACTTTGAGTTACACCAGTAACGCTGAATCCACCATCGTGGAAGAGGTTCTGCATGGTAACATAACGTGTAAGATCACTGAACAATGCCACACAGTAGTCAGCGCAGGCATTGGCATCAGCATTACCCAGAGGCGACATCGCTTCAGAGTAGTTGATGAAACCATCGAAACCTTTCACGCCACTACCTGCAGTTGTAACAGTAGGAGATTGAGAAATCGTATTGATGCGCACTTTGTTTTTTACCCCATAATGATAACCGTAACTGCGGGCGATGCTTTCGAGTAAGCTCTTTGCATCCGCCATGTCGTTGTAATCAGGGAAGATACGTTGTGCGGCGATATAAGTGAGGGCAACAACAGAAGCCCAATCGTTGAGTGCATCCTTTTTGTATGCAGTGCTCAACATTTTGTGCAAACTGGTCGCACTCACATCGAGTGTTTGTTTGTACCATTCATAGTTCACATCTGTGTAATGTTTGCCTTTACGCACATTAGGGCTCATGCCTATGCTGTGAAGTACAAAGTCGAACTTACCACCGAAGTGTTCCATGGATTTATTGAAGAGGTTGTCGAGGTCTTCGAGGTTTGTCGCATCAGCTGCGATGATCGGAGCATTTCCAATTTTAGCAGCCAATTCGTTGATTTCGCCCATACGCATTGCAATTGGCGCGTTGGTAAGAACGATTTCAGCGCCTTGTTCGTAAGCTTTTTCGGCCACTTTCCAGGCGATAGACATATTGTTAAGGGCACCACTGATGATCCCTTTTTTACCTTTCAGAAGATTGTTCGACATAGGAATTCGGGTTGATATTAGATGTCGCAAAACTAAGCCGTTTTGTTCTGATGCCAACGCTGCACCTCACCCATTGATATTCAACTGGCAATGTGTCTTGCCGCGACCATTCCAGTTGTCCATGCCGCTTGAAAATTGAATCCGCCCGTGATGGCATCGATGTCCAAAATTTCACCAGCGAAATAGAGACCCGGAAACAATTTACTCTGCATGGTTTTGAAATCGACTTCTTTCAAATCAATGCCTCCTGCTGTCACAAATTCGTCTTTGAACGTGCTTTTGCCACTCACCTTGAAATAAGAAGCACAAATGATGTCGGCAATTAGTTCCAATTGTTTATTGGAAACGTCGGCCCATTTAAGATCTGACACTTTGGGTAAACTCTCGATGAGTGCCACCCACAAACGATGAGGAATTCGCACCGCACTAAAAGTTTTGACTTGATTTTTAGAATGTTCAATTTTCCATTCTTTCAAAAAATCCAAGCAGGTTTCTTTAGAGAATCGGGTATCCCAATTGACGCGGATATTAAAGTCGTAATTCACCGTAGCCAATTCACGAGCGGCCCAAGCGGATAATCGCAGAATACCCGGGCCACTTAAGCCCCAGTGTGTCACGAGCACTGGACCACTAGCCTGAAACTTTGTTCCTTCAATACGGACTTCACAATTTGTAGCTGATACACCTGCGAGTCCATCCAGTCGTT
Source organism: Flavobacteriales bacterium (assembly GCA_016722445.1). GTDB lineage: Bacteria > Bacteroidota > Bacteroidia > Flavobacteriales_D > Sanyastnellaceae > JAIBBG01. The sequence goes on from JADKIZ010000031.1 coordinate 9,040, forward strand.
GATCCTTGATATTGAAAGTAAATAGCGAAGGAACGGGATCAACAATGTGATGGCCAAGTTTCCTGATCATGCTCATCATGGTACCACCGCTTCCCGTTGCGATGAGCAAGGCATCTGTCTGAATAAAATTGCCATCAGCCAGTTGAATCTGCCATGTGTTCTGTTGACTATCCATGGATTTGATCATCACACCTGTTTCAATTTTTACACCGAGACGAGTTGCTTCAGACATAAAACAATCGATGATGGTTTGTGAATTATCTGTAACAGGAAAAACCCTTCCGTCCTCTTCTGCCTTCAACGAAACACCTCGTTGTTCGAGCCATTCAAACATATCAGCAGGTTGGAAAGAGTGGAAAGGACCCAATAATTCTTTTGATCCGCGGGGATAATTTTTGATCAATTCACGTGGTTCAAAACATTCATGTGTCACATTACACCTACCGCCTCCACTCACCTTCACTTTCGCCAGAAGATGTTGCGATTTTTCGAGAATGGTAACTTTCAATGTCGGGTTGAGGGCAGCAGCATTGATGGCCGCAAAAAATCCGGCCGCACCACCACCGATCACCACGAGAGAGTTCATGGGGTAAAGTTAATGTCAGATTTTGATGAACGAAAAGTTGGAATTTGAAGAAGCCCAATACATATCGGATCATGCCTCCAGCAAGGTTACTCAGAATTTCGTGAACACTGGTTATCTAGCTCTTTTGCCCAATTCGATCACTTCGAGGTCACTAATTTTTCCACAATCCACTTTAAATCTCAGCATGGTTCTCATATGGTGAAAGCCATGTTTACCAGCAGCTCCGGGGTTCATGTAAAGCATATTGAATGACTTATCAAATTGAACCGAGCAAATATGAGAGTGACCACAAACAAAAATCTGTGGTGGATTACTTTTGAGTTGAGCCCTCACAGGAGTGGCGTAATTGCCCGGCCTTCCGCCGATGTGTGTCATCCAAACATCCATTCCTTCGCAAGTGAATCTTTGATTTTCGGGGGCCAATTTTCTGACGATATGATCATCGATATTGCCAAATACAGCGATGGTTGTTTTGATGTTTTGTAAAGATGTCAGAACGCTGGAATCACCGATATCGCCCGCATGCCATATCTCATCGCAATCCGCAGCATATTTCAGGATGACATCATCCAAATGACTATGTGTATCGGAAAGGAGGAGGATGCGTTTCAAATTCTTAGTGAAATTGTCAGCTTTTATTTGCCGCAAAGAAACATATAAGCCATGGTTTTCGGGACGCCCTCAGTTGCTCGATGTCTTGTTAAGGTCATTACATGAGTATTTTTACTTCATGAGCGAGTGTATTCGTTGAACAGAACTTAATCGATTCCCTTAATCACGATGGAAACCCAAAACGAAAAATCGCTGAAGAAAATCAAAACCGGAGCCATCATCATCATGGCTGGTGCCGGGTATTTGATCATGAGTAATACGCTAGGTGCGATTGCCTGGAATACGATGGAAGTGCAAGAAATTTTTCAACGCAGTGAAATACCCATGCAGGGTTTTGAAAAACTGCTTGCATATTATATTGAAATTTGCATCAGCATGGCGGTGATGGGATTGCTTTATTTGGTTGGAGGGTTCTTTCTTTACCGGCTTCAGCACTGGGCAGCTCGTTGGCTTACTTACATCGCAGTGATTTCCATGATTGGAGGAATTTCATTGAGTATCTGGGTTGGAAGTATCATCAGTGAATTCCTTCATCCGATGATCGCCGCCATCATCATGATGATTGCATCCAGTTTTGAGCTAGCGCCTTTGATTTTTATGATCTGGTTTCTCAACCGAAAAAGCACACAAACTATCTTAAGCGCACCTTCAAATTCCAATGAACCATGAACTATGAATATCGATAATTCGTCATGGATTCAAATGAAACCTTAAACTGATTTTTTGAATTTCAATCCCTTTTCTTGCAATGCCTTTTCCAATTTTGGAATACAAGAAGGACCAATTCCGTGCATGCTCAATATTTCATTTTTCGAATACTTCGATAACTCTACTTCACTTGTGATATTCGCACGAATCAAGGCACGTCTTGCAGGAGCTGCCAACAAACTGAGCATGCCTTCTGATGGTTTTTCCAAACCAGCACAATCCGGACATGTTGGGCAATCCGACGATTTGAAATAAGTGTGACCGTTATTACAAATTCGTTTTGTTTTCATCGTTTATACGGGTAAAAAATTCAAATCCGCTCGTTCTTATGTTGTTAGACGGGTTCGACATGCACCAATACATCTGCAACATGATCCATGTTTTCCATAATGTGATCTTTTAGTCGGTGTGCAATTTCATGGCCATCTCTCACTGAAAGTTGACCATTCACGAGAAGATGAAGGTCGACGTAATAGTTCATGCCCGTTTTTCTCACATGGCATTTTTCAGTATCCACGACGCCTTCTACCTCTTTTGCCCTCAACCTGATTTCCGCAATCAATTCATCATAAAGATGTTCGTCCATGATTTCACCAAGTGCAGGACGAAAGATGAGGTAACTATTATACAAGATAAACAATGAAGCGAGAATCGCCTCATAATCATCAGCAGATTCATAGCCTTCACCCAAAAGAAGAGCAATAGAAATTCCTACGAATGCCGCAAGCGAAGTGATTGCATCACTGCGATGATGCCAGGCATCGGCTTTGAGAGAACTGCTGTGTGTCTCTTTGCTTTTTGCTGAAATGAAACGATAGTAAACTTCCTTGATCAAAACAATGGCACCAAGGACATATAAGGTGTAGGACTCGGGCAAAGCGTGCGGAGTTTGAATATTGACAATGGCATCGTGTGCAATCCAGAGTGCAGAAGACACCAAAAAACCGACGACGATAAAAGTCACCAATGGTTCAATTCTTCCATGTCCATAAGGATGATTTGAATCCGCGGGTCGGTGTGCATACCGCAAACCAATGAGTACCAAAAATGACGAAAAAATATCGGTTGTCGATTCAATCGCATCAGCGATGAGCGCATAGGAATTGCCAAAATAACCTGCAATCCATTTGATCAAAGCCAAAATAAAATTGCCAAGAATACTCAACCAGGTAGCCTTAATGGTAACAGACTGTGCCGACCTCGTCATTCTCCAATTAGTTTAATGTAATCATCTTCGGAAATGATTGCCACACCAAGGTCTTCAGCTTTCTTTCTTTTTTCCGGTCCCATCTTATCACCCGCGACTACGAAGTCTGTTTTTTTGGAAATTGAACCACTCACCTTTCCACCGTTAGACTCAATGCTTACTTTGATACCATCACGAGAAAAGGAATTGAACACTCCGCTCACCACAAAAGTTTTACCGGAGAGTTTATCGCTTGCTCGGACAGGTTCCGCCATTTGCGTTTCAAATTGTAATCCCGCGTTGCGAAGTCTATTCAGTATGTTCAGATTTTTTTCATCTGCAAACCATTGTCTGATGCTCCCAGCAATTTTATCTCCGATCTCTTCTGCTTCCAGCAATTGTTCAATTGAAGCTTGTTGAATATTGTCAATGTTGCGAAAATGTTTACCTAGTTTCTTAGCAACTGTTTCGCCGACAAAACGAATACCAAGCGCAAACAACACCCTTTCAAATGGAATGTTTTTACTGGCAATTACACCATGAAGCAAGTTGTTTACACTTTTCTCTTGCATGGATCGTCTTTTCGGATTTTCACCGAATTCATCGGTAACGACGAATTCCAATCCAGTGAGTTGATCAGCGCGCAGATCGTAAATATCAGCAACATTGGTAAGCAAACCTTTATCATAAAGTCCGGCGATGGTTTCTGTGCCCATGCCTTCAATATTCATTGCCTTACGAGAAATGAAATGCTCCATCTTTCCTTTGATTTGAGGAGGACAACCATTTTCATTCGGACAATAATGTTGCGCTTCACCTTCATTGCGAATGAGAGCAGTATTACACTCCGGGCAATGCGTTATATAATGATGAGGCATTGACATCGAGGTACGTTTTGAAGTATCCACGCCCACCACTTTCGGAATGATCTCTCCACCCTTTTCCACAAAAACGGTATCGCCTTCGCGGATATCGAGTTTCGCGATTTGATCTGCATTGTGCAGAGAAGCCCGCTTCACTGTTGTGCCTGCGAGGTACACAGGTTCAAGGTTTGCCACAGGAGTAATCGCACCTGTGCGACCTACCTGATAGGTAATTTTATGCAATAAGGTGCTGACTGTTTCCGCTTTGAACTTGTAGGCAATGGCCCAGCGAGGGCTCTTTGCCGTAAGGCCTAATTCCTCTTGTTGAGCATAATTGTTCACTTTGATCACGATGCCATCAATTTCGAATGGAAGTTGATGACGGTGTTGATCCCAATACTCAATGAATGACATGATGCCATCGATTCCTGTTGTCTTTCCGATGTACTGATCCCGAAAAGATGGCGCCTTAAATCCCCATTCTGCGGCATGCGTAAGCGAATCAAAATGGTTGTCGTATGGTAGATTATCCGCATAAACTGAATAGAGGAAACAGTCCAATTTACGTTTGGCAACTTCTCCGCTGTCTTGTTGTTTCAGTGTACCAGCCGCAGTATTACGAGGATTAGCATAAGGTTCTTCACCTTGTTCCAACCGTTCAGCATTCAACCTTTCAAATTCCTTTTTCGGCATAAATACCTCACCGCGGATTTCAAACTCACCCGGATGATTTCCACGAAGTGAAAGAGGAACAGTGCGAATCGTACGAATGTTGGCGGTGATATCCTCACCCGTTTCACCATCGCCACGTGTTACACCTCTCACCAATTTTCCATTTTCATAAGTGAGGGAAATGGCAAGACCATCGTACTTCAATTCCATCACATATTCCACTTGGTTACTGGAAAAAAGATCAGCACTTTCACCCAAACCTTTATGAACGCGCTCTTCCCATTCGCGGATTTCATCCCTGCTGTAGGTATTGCTCAGCGAAAGCATTGGATGACGGTGTTTTACCTTCTCGAATTTGTCTGTGATGTCACCTCCCACCCTTTTGGTTGGAGAATTGGGATCCGTTAATTCTGGAAATTGAGTTTCGAGGTTTTCAAGTTCTTTCAGCAACTGATCGAAATCAAAATCCGAAATGGTTGGATTGTTCAAGACGTAATACCGGTGATTGTGGTCGTTCAGCTCCACCGTCAACTGATGAATTCTCTCGCGGGCGTCATTTGCGTTCATGGGCCGAAAGGTAATCACGCATGAATAAAAAAAGATTTTGGAAGCACACACTGAAGTTGGAGCAACCAAACTCAAACTACTCCCACCCCAACTCACCATTCATCATACAAGTAAGAGATTTGGCAGATTGTTCTCCGTATTCGGTAAAAGGTACAAGGTATTAGGTATTAGGTACTAGGTATTAGGTATTAGGACCGCGAAAGGAAGTGTATAAGCCCTCTCCACACTCACTCCTGCATAATTCATAATTCATAATTCATAATTCCCTAGTATTCATATTTCGCATTCTTATTCCAAATGCTCTTAATGAGTTTGCCGCATTTGATGCGCACGCGTACAATAGCAACCGGGGCATTGTAGACAGGTCTGACTTCAACCGGAGTTGATCTCATGTAACGATAACCCACACCAACACCGAGGCTGCACCACCACGTCAGGTGATAATAACCGGTGGTCGAAATTTCAAAAGGTTTCACTTCACGCGAAGCAAGGGTGTACCAGTTATCAGAGGAAGTTCTTCTATAAGAACCATTGATATTGCCTTTACCCATGTGTATGGTTGCAGACCATTCCCATTTCGGATGGAAATACAGGACACGTTCATAGTACATCGACACATAAGAAAGATTCATGACTGCTTCTGAGATGGAAGTATCGACTTCTGAAAGAGATTTGAGGTGAACACCGTCGCCGAGACCATAGACCCCAATACCAAAACGATGAACCCTTCTGTATTCCACACCAAGACGAAGTCCTCCTAGACGCGCTGTTTGTGAGCTGATCAGGGTTTGTCTGGCATCAATGACAAAATCCAGTTTCTGTTTTTGAAAATTGTTGTCAAGTACTTTCTTTCCGCTAATAATCCAGACAGTATCGGGTGTGACATTGTAATCACTACCTGCAAAACCTCGCCATTGGGCAGAAATACCCAACGGAAACAAAAGCACTATGATGCAGATCCATTTGAACAAAGCGCGGCAAATTTAGTTCAGCATGTGGTAGAACAATTTGGGCTATGACAAGGACATTATCCACGGGTTTATCCATAATCTGCGATTGGTAGATTTTTTAAGTCAAGATCATTCGCAGATTTTTATCAATTGTGTCATGATAATCACTGATACAATTTCAAGAATTCAACCGAATCTTCCGGGTTCATGCGGCGACAAAAACAATACCATCACCAAGAATGATGGGCCGATGAGAAATGATGAGGTGATCGAAGGTTCCTTTTTGCGAAGCGACTTGGGGCGAATGTTGGTTACTACTTTCATGGAATGGCAGGGTGATTGTAGGTTCCTCTTCATTTGACAAAGTGATCGTAGGTTCCTCTTCGCTTCGCGAAGAGGAATGACGACGGTGTGTCGGGGTAATTAGTCGTGACACCTTCGGTGTCACGACTTTGCGAACGAAGGCACTTTTGATGATTTAGATATTAGAGCCCGACATCTGTTGTAGTTGGAGATAAAATTTTCCTATCTTCTACACATTATATAGGTGAGATTACAGATCAATAAACTAAAATCCGTTTGGGGAGAATTGATGAGTCAAAAAAGCTTAGCGGATTAGCAGCACGAATCCACGTCTTTCTCCGGCTTCGAGTTTATCTGTGGTATATTTCAGTTGCCAGGTATAGACGCCGTTTATCGCATAGTATTCTCCATTTTGCACGCTACCATTCCAATACAGATCGTTGCCTGATTGGGAATAGATGATTTCACCAAAACGATCAAAAATATGGAGTTCAGCTTTGGAGATATTAACGAGTGAAATCTTGAATAACTCATTGATGCCATCATCATCCGGCGTAAAAGCATTGGGCGCATAAATGGCGTAATCACATTCTGTAAAATATAAACTCACTGTGTCCTCGTCGCTGCCACATTGGTTCGAAACAAGCAAAGAATATTCGCCTTGTTTACTCACTTCCAAAATGGATTCGGTGCTCCCATCAGACCAAAGCCAAATGCCTTCTGTCAATTCTGCGTTTGCAGTTGGATTTGTTCTCCGATACAATAGGTCATATCACTACCGAGATCTACTTCCGGTATGGGAATGATCTCAACAGTCATGGTATCACGAGCGACACATGGACCATCAGTTACGGTAACAGAAACCGGGCCTTCATATTCACCCAAAATAAACTCCTGACTCACGCTTCCATCTGACCATATTCCTGAGTAACCGATGAATAAAGTATCTGTATCACCTTCACACAAAATTCTGTCTGTACCCAAAGAAAGCAGCGGCATTGACTGAAATTCTACAACGATGGTATCGGACACAATACAATCTTCCACAGTGAGACTTGCTGAATAACTGCCTGCATTCAAAACAGTGATTGACGATGTATTTTCTCCAGTATTCCAAATCACTGGAATGTCCACTTCCAATTGAACCACTTCAGTTTCACATTCGAGGATGTCATTACCTAAATCTAATTCAGGAAGTACGACTTCTTCTACTACAAATTCAAAATGCGAAGAACAATATTCATTGAAGACATCGATGCCAAAAACACCGGGGTCATTTACCACCACAGCATCATCGGTGATTCCGTTGAACCAGATAACTTCATTTCCATTTGCATTAGCCAATAAAGTCAGTTCATCATTCGGACAAATGCTGTATAGATTGTTTGTCGTAATCAACGGCAACTCCCATTCGATGATTTCAATATCATCATAAGAAGTGCATTGGGCCAATGGCGTAGTAGTCGTAACGACATATTGGCCACCTGAACTCACCATGGGTTGATTGGTATTCATGCCAGAATCAATGACACCGTCGCTGGTGGACCAAGCATACAGCACTCCCGACACATCGCAGTAAGCATTCAAACCCATGGTTTCACCATCGCAAATGATGGAGTCATTTCCAGCCCATACAACCGGATCTTCTTCTACCAACACTTCAATGCAAGATTCTGTTTGTTGATTGCACAGATCAGTATAAACACAACAATAAGTAGTAGATTCCAATGGCGCGGCTGTTGGGGTTTGGCTTTCAGGACTATCCAAACCAAGGACAGGTGACCATTGAAAAGTTCCCAGAGGATTGCCGGTTGCTGCGAGTTGAACAGATTCACCCTGACATATGACTTGATCCTCAACATTGTGATAAAACACTTCCTGAAGACAAACAGTTTGAAGATTATAGTAATAGCCAGTGGCACCTGTGAATCCCCAATTCACCATGGTATTTCCGCCAAAAATGGAAGTGATGAGATTATTCTGTAACGTCAGTCTAAGGGTACAATCAAAAAACAATTGTAGGGTATGAGTATTGGCATTCCACTGAATTTGAACAATGTGATCCGCACCATCTTCAATGTTGATTGAAGTTGCGTTGGCTTGCACCGGACCTGCCAGATTCTGAGAGGCATTGTGATTGATCACACCATCACGCAGGAAAGCCACGTGGTCAGCTACCAGATCAGCCGATTCTGAATTATTGAACGTATCGAATTCGATACCAAAAGAAGGATCAAACCCTTGAAAGCCCATTCCGGCGCCATTCAAACCGATCGCTGAAGTTCCAACGGTTTGTAAAACGAACACCATTCCATCGGCACCATTGTCATCGATATTTCCAAAATTCATGAAAAATTCGATGGTGAAATTTTCATTCAAATTCAATGGATCGCTATACCAAACTGTTCCGTTTTGCCAAGAATACCCGGGTGTAATCGTATAGCAACCATCAGCTTGTGCGGTGGCATCACCGTTCAGGAAATAAGACTGAGCACTGATTTTCAGGCTCAGAAATATCCAGAGTAGAATGAAGGCGACAATCCGCATGGGTCGCAATATTAGGACTAAGTGTACAATTCACACCTAAAGCGGATAAAAGACACTAATAAGTCGTAACGAAAGAAATAAATCGACATCCATGCATTACAACATCACGATTGATCTTGGCAGAGCACCGTTACTTTTTATCCTTCGAAAAATGCAGGGTAAATTGATCAGTGGCATCTTTACCAACGGTCACGTTGATATGCGTTTCATCGATGAGTTTGTATTCGATGAATTTCGGAAAATCATGTTGAGGATTTGAAAATCGCAGGAGATCGTTCGAAACCGAATCGCAGGCGAAGTCAATGGCATTCCCATCATTTTGTGTCAGAACTGTAGCAGAATAAATGAGAGCATCGCCTTCTCTTCTTAGTTCCAAGTATTCCACAACGGTTTCTTGTTCCCCGACAATTTCCTTTCCAATACCCTTCATGACATTGTCGGATTGGGATTCCCATGTTTCAGAAATCCAGCTGCCATCATCCATTTGGCAATACCAGCGCCCTTCCAGTTTATGTAATGGATATGGAGAGTTTTGACAAGAACCCAAGAGAAGGACCAACAGAGATGCAAAGAGTGCGGAGCGTATCATTTCAATTTGTTTTTTTGAAATCGAAAGAAATACGCACATTATTGCCCTCCCTCGGACCTTCGATGTAAGAAAGAATGTGATCTTCGCTCCTTATTTCATAACCGATTTTCTTGGGGAAGTCTTGATTTTCATTGACAAACTCAATTCTTTGCCCAGTTTGTTCGCTCAATCTGAAGGGAACGATTTCGGCAGATTCAATATCCGAAACCTGGGCATAATAGGTCAGAACACCATCGTTTTCGCGGATGGACAGTATTTCAATGAAGGTTGTATCTCCATTTTCGAGGATGAATCCTTTGCCTCTGAGTTCATGATCAGATAATGAAGTCCATTCTTCAATCTGGTGGGTGTTGTTGTTCATGAATTCCCACCTGCCTGTGAGTTTGCTCAAATCGAAAGTAGATTTTTCCGAGTTTTCATTACTGAAAAAACCGCATCCTCCGAGCATAGCCGGTAAAAGCATGAGGGTGATGGCTTTTTTCAATTGCATTGATGCGAAAGTAGTGGATTTAGGGCGAAAACGGTAGATGTGGTTTTTCCACAACAGGCCAACAACAATGGGTAAAAAAGTAAACGAGAACCGATGCAACCTGAATTACATTTGGAACGTCAAGGAATTGTAACCAGCAAGGTAAACCTATTTTAACATGAAGAAAAGCATCAGGGAAATACTGATCTTGTCGCTCGCGCTTGTATTAACAACCATTTCAGCCAATTCACAGGTTGTTCTCAATGAGTTCTGCACATCCAATTACAACGATTGGGCGCCAGGAGGAGGAGGAGAATTTGAAGATTGGGTTGAATTGTACAATCCAACCGGAGCCGCTGTCGATATCACAGGATATTGGCTCAGCAATAACCTCAGCAATCCGACCAAGTGGGCATTCCCGGCAGGTACATCCGTGCCAGCTAATGGTTATTTGGTTGTTCTTTTCTCCGGAACCGGCGCTTATGACCCCAATTATTTAGGATATCGCAACACGAGTTTCCGCGTCACTCAAACAGACGGCGATGACATCGTCTTTTCGAATGTCGGCGGAACTGTGCTCGAAAGCTATGATCTCGGCATGATCGGGGCATTTCAGGCTAATCATTCTTATGCCCGCACTGCAGATGGTGGTGCAGACTGGACGGCGCATACCGATCCTACTCCTGCTACTGCGAATGCAGGTGCTACATACAGCGGTTATGCAACCAAACCAGTGTTGAATATTGAAGCCGGGTATCAAGCCGGTCCTATCAATGTTACCATCACCGCTGAGGCTGGCGCGACCATTTATTACACGACCGATGGTTCTGAGCCAACAGGTACAAGTACTCTGTATACCGGTCCTGTTGCGCTGTCTACGACTACTTCACTGAGAGCTATTTCTTATTCAGCCGACCCGCAAAAACTTCCAAGTTTAATTGAAACCAATACCTACTTCTTCGGAGCGGATTTACATGACCTCATGGTTGTGACCATTTCTGGAGGAACATTGTCTGATGGCAGCTGGGGTTGGGGCGGTGGTACTGGTGAATTTACCCACATTGAGTTTTTTGCACCCAATGGTGTATTTCTCACGGAAGCCACAGGCGACAGCAATGAACACGGTAACGACTCAAACGCATACGATCAAAGAGGATTTGACTATATCACCCGAGATGCTCTGGGTTACAACAATGAAGTTGAATACCCCGTATTCCACGATAGCAACAGACAAGGTTATGAAAGATTAATATTCAAAGCTGCTGCAAACGACAACTATCCTTCGGGTGCTGGAGCACATATCAGAGATGCTTATGTGCACAAACTTTCGTTATTGGGTGGACTTCATTTGGATGAACGCGATACCGAATCTTGCGTTCTTTATATCAACGGAGATTATTGGGGCGTTTATGAAGCCCGCGAAAAAGTAGATGATACCGACTATACAGAGGAGTATTTCAATCAGGGCGATGGCTTTGTTGACTTCCTGAAAACATGGGGCGGTACATGGGAAGAATACGGATCCGGTACTGATTGGTATGATCTCGTGGCTTTCATCACTGGCAATGACATGACAGTTGCCGCCAACTATGACTACGTGTTGACACAGTATAATCACCTGAGTCTGATCGATTATTTCATCCTGAATGGTTATACCGTTTGTACAGACTGGCTCAATTGGAATACCGCATGGTGGAGAGGAAGAAATCCGAGTGGTGATGCCCGCAGATGGAGATATGCCTTGTGGGACAATGACGCCACTTTTGGCCATTACGTGAATTACACTGGTGTACCTTCTACCCAACCAACAGCAGACCCTTGTCAGATCGAAGGCATGGGTGATGTTGGAGGTCAAGGTCACGTTCCGGTGCTCAATGCACTTTTCGACAATGAAGATTTCTTTGCAGATTACATTCAGCGTTATGCTACCCTTTCCAATACTATTTTCTCTTGCGAAAGAATGCACGAGGTGCTTGACAGTATGATCCTTGTGATTGAACCAGAAATGACGAGACAATGTCAGCGTTGGGGTGGCACAGTAGCTGGATGGGAGGCAAATGTGCAGCAATTGCGAGATTTTATCGATCTGCGTTGTGCCAGTGAAATTGTAGGTGGTATCGAAGATTGTTATGATGTCACCGCATTCAACGTTACAGTACAAATTGAAGGTTTAGGGGAAATCATTTTCCAGGAAGTAAACCTTGATCAGGATAACTCACCATTCTCTGGAGTTTACTTTGGAGATCTACCAATCGATATTGAAGCACTTTCCACAGGCACAGGATGCGGATCATTTGATCATTGGGAAATTGTAAGTGGCACTGGTACTTTGGGCAGTTCCACCGATCTCGTTACTACGCTCACAATTACGAGTGATGTAACGTTGGTTGCATATTTCAGTGAACCTTCAGTTGGTCCTGTAACGATCACCACCGAAATGAATTATCCCGAGGCTGGTTCCATTTCTGTGAATGGTATCGCACATCCGGAGAATCCTTACATATTCGATCAAGACGGCGGTCTGGAGACTTCAATGTCGGTGACAGAAAATGACTGGTATGTGTTCGACCATTGGGAAAGCATACATTCTGCGATCAATCCGGACGACGCCAGCACAAATATTACCATTCAGCCATGTTTATCTGATACGATTACTGCGGTGTTTATCGCAATCGATCACTTCCAGTTGGATATCGAAATAAGTGAAATTGGCGGCGGAATCATTACCATGAATGGAGATACACTCGACGGGGATGTTTCTCTCGACCTGCTTGGTGGAGAAAATTACACCTTCAATGCATTGCCAGAGGACGAATGGTCAGTATTTGACCATTGGGAAATTGATGGCAACATCGTGGCTCCAGACAACTTGAGTCCTAGCATCATTTTGCAATTGATTGAAAGTGGAAGTATCACTGCTGTTTTCACAGTTACTCCACACTACACCATTACAGTCATGGTTGATCCATTGTATTCCGGTAGTGTTGAGTTCGAAGAAGAACATATTTCAGGAACGAATTATGTGACCAATTCAATAATGACTGTGGAACTGGAAGGAAACACTCCTTTGAGATTCACTGCTACCCCAGAGGCTTATTACAAATTCACCAAATGGGAAGCATTGCACGCCAATCCTTCACCTTCACAGGAAAAAGCTGAAGTGAACTTTATCTTCAATCATTCCGATACCGTTGTCGCTCACTTTGAACAAGAACCATTCGCTATGTATATCCCAAATTCATTCACCCCGAATGATGATGGTTTGAATGATGTATGGCGCACGGAAGGAGAAGCTATTGATCCTACCTCATATCACTTATTGGTATTCAACCGTTGGGGCGATGTGGTTTTTGAAACCAAAGACATGAATGACGTTTGGGTTGGTGATGTGCATAGCGGAGAATATTTCACCCCAAACGATGTATACAACTATATCCTGAAAGTGAAATCAGTGCATGAAAACGACGTCAAAGAATTCAGAGGTACGATAAACGTTCTCAGATAAGCTACCCTGGAACTGAACATCATACCACGGCCGCAATTTTTGCGGCCGTTTTTTTGTGCTCAAATAAAGGAAGCATTTTATCGGAGATTATTTAGAAAAATTGCGAAAGGGCAAGAAAACCACTTTCCAAACCATAGTTTTTATACATTCGCCAAGACTAATCATAACTGACTAATCCAACTGCGACTATGAAGGCTGAATACATCAAGAATATCAGGGCCATGTTTCTTCAATACAAAACACTTGGAGAAAAGGCCATGTCTCAAGTTGAAGAGAAAAGACTTTTTTGGACATTCAACAATGAGTCGAACAGCATTGCCATGATTGTACAACACATTAGTGGCAATATGATTTCACGCTTTACGAATTTCTATGAAGAAGATGGCGAAAAACCTTGGCGCAACAGAGATCGTGAGTTCGAAAGTATCTTGACCACACGCGCAGAAATGATGGATGCATGGGAAAAAGGCTGGAAGTGTTTCCTCGATGTAGTCAACAATTTACAGGACCTTGATCTTGAAAGAACGGTGTATATCAGAAATGAACCGCATTCAGTGATGGAAGCGATCAACAGACAGATTGCTCATTATAGTTATCACATCGGTCAGATTGTTTTTCTTTCGAAAATGGTGGCAGAACAAGATTGGAAATCATTGAGCATTCCGAAAAATCAATCACGGGAATTCAATGATCAAATGTTTAGCAAACCGAAATCTTAATTTTATTTCACCAACAACGGTGCAGAAGCACTGAATGGTCCGCTTTTCAATCTGACAATGTAAGTTCCTGCTGCCAACTCATTGCAAGGCACCATGGCTTGTTTGGTGGTGATGGTGTGTTGTGCAATCAATCTTCCTGTGCAATCGAATAAATCCACCTGTGCTGGTAGTGGCATGCTTTCCGGCATTTCTACCCTAAAAAATCCATGCGCAGGATTGGGATAAATCTTCAAGTTTTCACTGAGATGTATTTCCGACAGATCTGTTGGATTGTGCATATAGATCCCCAGTCCACCACCGACATTACCCACGAGCAAGTCCTTTAAATTGTCACCATTCAAGTCGGCAAGAAACACTGCACTTCGTTCACCTTCATTGATGTTTTCAAAATCCTCAGTAACCAGATTAAAAGTCCCATTCAGGTTACCTGAAATATTGTTGTAATGGTTGATTTGGCCTGTTTCAGTACCAAGCAACAACTCCAATTCATTATTAGAATTTCGAAAGAAAAAAGGCACACATTTTCCTTGAATACCCAACAAACTGGTTGCCACTACTCCACCCAAAGTATCGGCCATGTGGGTGAATTCATAGCTGTTCAAGGTACCGGTGTTTTTATAATAATTGACATTCCCATTCAATTCACCAATCACTAGATCTTTTAATCCATCATCATCCATATCGATGATTTGAGGAGTAACGCTTTGACCGACGTCTAACAAGGAACCATCATCATCGACCATGGGCGACAATGCCATTACGAAATTGGAAGGAGCGTCACTTGGCGCCGTATTGCTGAAATAATATAATTCACCTTCGAGATTACCGATGATCATATCATCATCGCCATCGCCATCCAGATCGCCGAAAGTTGGATAAACGTTTTGCCATTCCAGGAGTGGAATATTCATCCAGTTATCATTGGCAAGTGTAAACTGCGGACTTGCCGTTGTGCCTGTATTGCGATAGTACCAAATCCTCGAAGTAAAGTTGTTGCCAAATTCAAAGAACTTTCTATTTGGCAAAAGCAAATCATTTAATCCATCCTGGTCTACATCGAATACCACAGGATAGGCTGAAATTCCAAGATCGATTTGACCTTCTTGCAGAAAATCATTTTGCACGAAACTGAATTCAGGCAAATCATCCTGACCATTATTGATGTAAAGCAAAAGACTTTGTCTATCCTCTCCATCTGTAAACGTGTTTACGCCCACAAGTAGATCACCAACGCCATCATTGTTTACATCCTCATAAAAAGGTGCTGGAAAAGTCCTCAATGTGGCGGGGATGGTGTTTTGGAAAGTTGCCGGAAAATCGTAGTGAACAAAGGTGGTGCTATCAATGGTCGATTCGGTTTCATCGATCATCAACGCAGCCAGGTAATTTTCGGTGACATCCCCAATAACGATATCACGCATACCATCTTGATCGAGGTCGATGGCCAATAATGTTCCACCAGTATGACGCATTGGACCAGCAGATTCTGCTCGTGGATTTACCACATTAAAATCGCAAGTAAAAGCATCGCCGATGGCTAAAGAAAAACTCTCTGAACTTTCTCCAAACCTACCATAACATCTGTTGCGGCATATAAAATTAGGCGTAGTGCAATCGCCATTTTCCACAGCCATGTTCTTATAGAAATAAAGCGACGTACTGTATTCATTCCAACTGTAAAAATCCATATCGCCATCACCATCGTAATCGTGAATTGCTGGTATATCCGGAGCGATGCAATAAACGGTATTGGTAAATGGATTGCTGCCAAAGTCGTAATATGCCTGCACGGTGGTTGTAGGCGCACTGAACTCAAGTTGTGTATCGGACAAATTCCAATAAATCCGGAAACCACTGCCCGTATTTCCGCAGATGTCCTCCTTTCCATCGCAATTCATATCACGGAGTAAAACCCAATTTCTGAGATTGGTAGGAAAAAGGTGATTGTATTCACGGGTATATTGATAATTCATCACTCCCGGAGTATCGTCCATATTGAGGTATATGGAAATACGAGATCCAATTCGATCGAACACAAACAAGTCTTTTTTCCCATCGAGATTGACATCAATTCTCGATACCTGACAAGAATTCAATCCTCCTGCCCACGGGTTTGCGAGTGTAATACTGTTCTGAATGACCGGGATATCATACTCACGTTGATAGGTTTGTCCGAAAAGGGCATTGCTCAAGAACAAGCACAAAAGGAAGGAATATATTCTCATGATTCCGTTGGGATTTTTGCAAGTTTAGTCATTTCTGGTCAGAGAATGAACCATTAACTCAAACCAATACAAGTACATGAATTTTCACCCGAAAGCGAAGAGATTCACAACAAACCCTCCACCCTAACCCCGAATTCCCGACAAAAAAGTCAATTCAAATTTTGTAAAACCCGCATGATCCCACTTCAGTGGGTTTTGTATTTTTTACGAAATAATCCTTTATAAAATGTTATTCATCAAGTTCTGAAGGGGGTAAGTGATGCCATCTTTGCCGCCTATGCTCCAAAAATTTACTGGTCATTTTGCTTGTGCTGCTTGGCAAATCGGTCGCCGCTGCCCAGGCCGCAATGGACAGTCCATCACGGGACGTATTTACGGTAAAGTGCAGGATGCCAATACAAAGTCGCCTATTGAATACGCGGTGATTCAGGTATTCAAGGAAGATAAAAATCCAGCTGATAGTATTCCACCGGAAATGATCACCGGAGGATTGACAGCAACCAATGGTGATTTCAATATTGACAAAATCCCTTCAGGTCAACCTTTATTGATCGTGATCAGCTTCGTTGGATATGAAAAAAATGAGACCGTGCTGACTTTGCCCGCAGGTGGTATGGGTATTCCGGAAAAAGACCTGGGCAATATCAAACTCAAGGTTTCCACTGAATTGAAAGAAGTTTTGATTGATGGTTCCGATGGTGGATACCGTATTGAATTTGACAAAAGAGTATATGATGTAGAAAAGAATCCTGTCAATGCAGGAGGAACAGCTGAAGACGTCCTTCGCAATGTTCCATCATTGCAGGTAGATATGGATGGCAATGTGACCATGCGCAACGCAGCTCCACAGGTCTTTGTAGATGGAAGACCAACTACACTTACCATCGATCAGATACCAGCAGATGCCATTCAGCGCGTTGAAGTGATCAGCAATCCATCGGCGAAATACGATGCAAGCGGCGGTGGTGGCGGAATCATCAATATTGTGATGAAACACAATCGCGGTATGGGTTACAACGGAAGTTTGAGACTTGGCGGAGATTCCCGTCCCCGATTTAATGGTGGTGGTGACCTCAATTTGCGAGAAGGCAAACTCAATTTTTTTGTCAATGGAAACTACAATCAACGCAAGTCGGTATCGCAAGGCACAACAGATCGCCTGAACATGACATCTGAGCCTTATACCGATTTATCGCAAACTCAAAATAGTGTGAATCTGGGATATTTCGCGAATGGCAAAATTGGTATCGACTGGTTTGCAGATAACCGCAACACCCTCACGCTTTCGCAGTCCATGACCAAGGGAAGTTTTAACCCAACCGAAGATATCTACACGACAACGGACACGCTTCTTACCGATACACTCCCCTATCCTTTCAGCACATACGATCGACACTCAGCAACAGGAAGATCATTTCAGAATTTTGGATCGAGTATGCTCTTCAAACACCTTTTCGCGAAGGAAGGCACAGAATTAACAGCAGATGTGAATTTCAACGCCATCGAAAGCGAATTCGAGGGCACCTACACCAACGTCTACAGCGCAGATTACAGCAAAAAGCAGAAGCAAACCGGAGGTGGTAAACAACAGCTTTACACCGCGCAGTCGGACTTTACATCCAAAATCAGGGACAACATCAAAGTTGAAGCTGGTTTGCGTGGTTCTATCCGCAACTATGAAAGCATTTATAATAACTATGCATACGTTGATTCAACTGGAGATTATGAAGCACTGACTGGCTTGATGGTGAATTATGAGTTTCTCGATCAGGTTTACGCTGGTTATGGCACCGTTTCAAGAAACACAGAAAAGTGGAAGTATCAACTTGGTCTGAGGTTGGAGAGCAGCAATTATTATGGGCAAATGCGCGATACTTCTCTGGACTTCCACATTTCTTATCCGCTCAGTTTGTTTCCATCATTGTTTCTCACACGCGTGATCAATGAGAAGCAAGATGTACAACTTGCAGTATCGAGAAAAATCAATCGACCTGGTTTCATGCAGTTGATTCCGTTTGTCGATTACAGCGATTCATTGAATGTCAGTCGCGGCAATCCGGAATTGTTGCCGGAATTCACCCATCTGGCTGAACTTTCATACCAAAATACCCCAAACAAAAAGAATACTTTCATTGCCACGGCATACGCGCGATACATCACCAATCTTACGGTACGAAACCAGGTCACAGAATACAGCGAATACCTCGAGCGGGAAATTGTGATCAATACTTATAACAATGCGAAAAGCTCTACAGCTTTCGGTTTGGAATTGGTGAGTAAAAACACGATCACCAAATGGTTCGAATTGACCACAAATTTGAACTTGTATCAATCATCCATAGACGGAACGAATATCAGCGCATCACTCACAAACAGCAGATCAAGTTGGTGGGCAAAAACGAATGCGATCTTCAAACTTCCTGGTGCATTTGCTTTCCAGGCATTGTTTGATTACAGCAGTAAAAAAGCATTGACAGTAGGAAGCAGTGAACGCAGTGGAGGCGGTGGAGGCGGATTCGGCAGTGGCGGTGGTGGCGGCGGCTATGGTGGTACTGACAACACAGTGCAGGGATATGTGAGACCAACTTATGGTTTGGATCTTTCACTGAAAAAAGAATTCACGAAGAATAAAAACATGTCGCTCACTGTCTCCATGCAAGATGTTCTGCGCACAAGGGTCAACTATACGCATAGCGAAACCGATCTTTTTGTACAAGACACTTTTCGACGTAGGGATTGGCAGGTATTGCGTGTTCAATTCGCATGGAAATTTGGTAAAGTGGATCAGTCACTTTTCAAACGCAAAACATGAAGAGTGGTGGTGAGAATATGGAAGGTTAACTTCATGTAGATTGGAGCATGCTTCCATCGGCAAGAATGATGAAATGATTCTATAGCCACAGGACAGGAAGAACATCACCAATTGTCTTTTCCAAACAATACATCTTTCAAAGAAAAAGCTGCCATTGATACTTCATCACATCATTGGCCGCTTCTTTCATCTGTCAATACTTTCTAATGGTCATTTTAATCCAAAATGAACCAATCTGTGTGGTTATTCTTTGATCAATCGTGTATGAATGGTGTTTATGCCATCATGATAAATCACCAGATAGGTTCCAACACTCAGTGAGTTCAAATCGACCATCAGTTGATTGAATCCTGATTGAACCTGAATATTTTGATTGACACAAATTCTTCCCATCATATCAGTAATCATGATAGAGCCAAAAGTTTCCCGATCTGATTCTATGGAAATGGTTGTTTGATCCTGAGTTGGATTTGGCCATGCTCCGATCATCACTGGATTTGCTGCCAATCCTTTTGAAGCTTCCGTTGGTTCATCTTCCAATTGCGCCATACCAGCGTTGTAGAGTGAGAGATTGTTGAAGTCAATGGCAGCAACCCATTCAGGGTGATCGATGAATGGATTTCTATTTTGCTGAATACTTTGAATATAATCATTGCGCGACATTTCATAACTATCTGGCAGATCCTGATTGTGCCAAAGAATCAAGGTATTGATGTCTTGCGCATCCTCACCCATAGCAGGAAGTGTGACTTGATTCAAATGATCAAAAGTCCAATCATACCCATTCACGCCATTGTATCGAAGTGACATGTACAACAACGCTCTTGCTGCATCGCCTTTTTGATTGTTTCTTGGCTCATACACCAAATTTCCGTTGACATCATATCCGTATTTACCGTCAACAAAGGAGCTGATTAAAGTGGTCACAACACCGAGTGGATGATTGCTTCTAACCGCATTTGCTTCATTTTGATACGTAGGAAACAAGTGATGTTGATCGCAATACTCATTTGTTCCTGAAGTTGCATTTGAAGGAGTCCATGAAACACACCATGTATGCTCACGACTAAATGGTGTTGATGTATACCATGTGAAGGGAGGAGTATAATTATAATTCTGACCGCTATACACACAAGTAGCAGTGCGTTGTCCACCAGGTGCATCAGAGAATGCAAAATGAGTCATCATGGTCTCATCATAATTGTCATAGGTCACTTTGGCGTAAGGACTACGAATTCTGTTTTGCAAATCAGCAATAAAAGTGCCCGCATTCTGGTCCACGCTGTCATAATAAGTCCCCATCTCTGTTGCATTGCTTGTAACTGTGGCACTGAGAGGAGCAGCTTGTCTGTAGTTGATGGTTGATCCATTTCCCAGATAACTATAAACCCTGATTCCATAGGTTATTCCCGCACGAACAGATTCCTGCAATTGAGCAGTGGATGCACCCATTGAAATAACGATGGCGTTTCCAACAGTTTGTCCCAAAGTATAAGATGTGCCATCAATCGGGTCAGTATTTGGTAATCCACCTTCTGCTCTGAGCACGATATAACCATCGGGAGCGGGAGCAGCAGACGTAAAACTGTAATTGAATCGATAGCTTCTCACATCAGAAAAAACGAGATTCGTAGGTTGAGACACAGGTTCCGGTGTGCCTGTATTCATATTGAATGTCCAGGCTGGAAACGTAGTAATTCTTGTATCGGTGCGTACCCAATTCGCAGTATTGCCGATAGCAGTCAACAAAGTTGCTTTATCACCGATGTTGGCCAATACATTGTATTTGCCATTGTCCCTTTCTGGAGTAAATGCCAAAGCAGTAGAACCCGTAACCAGTGATGCTGGTTTCCGCGAAGTCGTTGATGAAATTGACCCTGTTACCCATGAATTGGTGGTAAGTCCATAAATGAATGTAGGACTGGTTGCCGCACCCTGATATGCAAACACCTGATCACCTGAAGTACTCAGGGCCATTGTTCCCATAGTAATGGTAACCACAGTGCCTTTTGCAACTGCAGCGCTTGCAGTCCAAGTGGATGTTCCTTCCGTTGAGGCCAGCGCAGTTCCATTCCAGCCATTGTCGGTGAATTTGATTTGTGTTGTTGCAGCGATATCGGTTAAAGCAACAAATTTGATGACATCAGAATCATCGGTATTGTAACCAATGATGGCAATGTCGCCTGGCGTCAAGACGGTTTGTGCAATAAAACTGCCGCTCATGAATAAACACGCGGCAAGCGTCATGTAGAATTTTTCATGCAAATAATAGTATTAACGTAATAATTAAGGTGGGGAAAAGGATCAGGGTAGTGGAGAATGTCTGGGTTTGGCACTCAGACGTTGCAAGGATAAACAAAAATGGAAAACAAAAACCTCATTTTATTGACAAATGATTCTTGCCGGAGATTTGTGGTCTAATCACAAGTTGAAATAGAACTTCACAGAATCAACCTCCGATGTATTTTGCGCCCATCAAAGATGAGCATGACGGTAACATTTTTAGGTACAGGCACATCGCAAGGGGTGCCGGTCATTGCATGTGATTGCGACGTGTGCACATCATCTGATTCACGGGATAAAAGACTGCGTTCTTCGATCATGGTCAGCCATGAGGGACACAATGTGATCGTGGATAGTGGTCCAGATTTTCGACAGCAGATGTTGCGTGAAAAAGTGAAAGCAATTTCTGGCATTGTGTTTACCCACGAGCACAAGGATCATATTGCAGGTTTGGATGAAGTGCGTGCATTCAATTATTTCAATCAATGGCGGGCACAGGTTTATTGTTCCGCATTGGTTGAATCAGCGCTGCGCAGAGAGTTTGCTTACGCATTTGCTGAGATGAAGTATCCGGGCATACCGGAAATAGACCTCAATCACATCACTCTTCAACCCTTTGAAGTAGCTGGAATCAGATTTATTCCGATAGAAGTTTTGCATTTCAAACTTCCCGTATTTGCTTATCGTATTGGAGATTTTACCTATATCACCGATGCCAATTTTATCCAACCAGAGGAGATGGAAAAGATACGCGGAACAAAAATTCTGGTATTGAATGCACTTCGCAGGGAAAAACACCCCAGTCATTTTAATTTGGAAGAAGCGATCAATCTTGCAAAAGAAATTGGCGCAGAGGCGACCTATCTCACCCATATCAGTCATCAGCTTGGCAAACATGAAGATGTTCAACCTGAGTTACCGGAAGGAATTTTTCTTGCCTACGACGGACTAAAAATTGAAATACCCGCATGAGCGCAATTTTATACTGGCTGGTCATCAAGCCCATCAGCTTACTTCCCTATCCTATACTGTATGGGGTTTCTGACTTCTTTTTTGTGATTTTCTATTACCTCGTCGGTTATCGCAAAAAAGTGGTCACGACTAATCTCAAGGGTTGTTTTCCGGAAAAAACAGATCAGGAAATTGCTGCCATTCGAAAAAAGTTTTACCGACATTTTTGTGACCTTGTGCTCGAAAGTTTGAAGAATTTTTCGATCACCGAAAAGCAGGCACATGCCCGGATGAAGCAACTGAATCCGGAGTTTTTCAAAGAATATGCAGAGCGTGGTCAGGGATTGATACTGGCAGGCGGACATTATGCCAATTGGGAATTGTGGGCGGTGGCTACACCCGCCTTTTTCGAACATAAACTGGTGGCGATATATAAACGACTCAGCAATGCCTTTTTCGATCGAAAAATGCGACAGACCCGCGGCAAATTCGGACTGAAGCTCGTTCCAACCAAAGAATATGGCACTTACATCAAAGACCACCACCAAGAGCTGGAGGTGAGTGTATTTGGATTTGATCAGTCGCCATCCAATCCCAAAAAGTGCCTTTGGATCAATTTCATGGGCCGTGAGACCGCCGCATTGTATGGAGCAGAGAAATATGCCAAAGAATTCGGATTACCGGTCGTTTATGGGTTGATCCGGAAAGAAAAGCGTGGATTTTACTCTGTGAAATACATCAAAGTGAATGATGATCCAGAAACCACGGAAATGGGTGAAATCACCCAAAAACTCCATGATATACTGGAAAGTGAGATCCGCCGAGCGCCGGAATTCTGGCTTTGGAGTCATAAAAGATGGAAGCATAAACGCCCAACTGAGGAAAATTTTACTCCAGAAGCACCGAATGAGTGATTCTCTTCGTAATATTGCGCCCCCAATTTTGGGATTTTTACGTAATTAATTGCCATTCAACATGAACCGCATTAAAGAACTCGAGAAACAACTCAACCCGGTGAAGGATATGCCGGATTTCGCTGCTGGTGACACCATTACAGTGAGTTATAAAATTGTAGAAGGAAACAAAGAGCGTATCCAGGAATTTACAGGAGTTGTAATCCAGCGCAGAGGTTCTGGGGCAACAGGTACATTCACTGTTCGCAAAATGAGCGGTGGTATCGGTGTAGAAAGGATCTTCCCGGTAGCATCTCCTTTCATTGACAGCGTAGTGGTTACTAAACGTGGTCGTGTGCGTCGTGCACGTATCTTCTACTTGCGCTCACTTACTGGTAAGGCAAGCCGTATTCAAGAGAAAAAACGTTTCGGTGTGGCTGAAGAAGCCGCTGCAAGCGCCAAATAATATACAACGGTTGATCATTAAATCGACAGGCCGTCCGGGAAATCCGGGCGGCTTTTTGTTTGTGCAAAACCCTATCACACAAAATGCTTTATTGCCATTGACCACTTCAGGAAAATTTGAAGAAATCTCATCGATGGACGCGTCTAAGCAATTTTTCACAATGTACTATCCCCCACTTCAACTTACGTTTTTCCAGCAATGACAAGACTTTCAGGAAAAAGGTGATAAGAATCATATTCTATTTTTTGACAGGCATGACCTATGTCGTTTAAATATGCGCCTATCACTTTGCAACTTCGTGGCGTCTCATCCACGAGATACCATGAAGCACGAGATAATCAAAGTAGAGAATATCAAATGTGACGGATGTATGACTAGCATCCGCAAGGAGATTCTGCGCCAACCTGGCGTTTTAGCCGTTCACATCGACGAAGAACACAGTACCGTGCATGTTTCTGGTGAGGACGACATGGATAGAGAGCATCTGGTCGCTCGTTTAGAGCATCTCGGATATCCAGAGTCCGGGCATAACAATCTGGCCATGAAAGCCAAGTCTTATGTCAGTTGTGCCGTTGGTCGTTTTGGTGATCATCACACCGAAAGGTAATTCCCTATTTTTTCGTTGATTTTCTATTCAGGTATTGCTTCACTCCTTCCCTACCGCTATTGATCAACATTTCCTTTTCCTGTGTAGAAAGTTTTTTCACTTTAGGACTCATATTACAATCGCTCAATGAAACCGTGCGATCCCAATCCACCTCACGCAATGTTTGCCTGTTCATGGTTTCCTTGATGATATAATAAAAGGCGCCGATAAATTCCGAAGCTGACTGAATGTTTTGATATGCAAGATTTCGTTGCTGTAAGTCTTCGGCAATTTGTTCATCAGAATCCAGTCGCAATCCAAGTGTAGGTGCTATAATGACTTCGCCGTTGGTGTCGATCCTATCGAAATAACTGATGATGAAATTGGCCGTAAATCCGCCGTCAACGCATAAATGATCGTCAACGGACATCTTTTTGTAATCGACCACATTGCCTGACGGAGTTACGGCAACCGGTTCGAAATACAATGGAATTGCCATGGATGCATGCACCGCATCCACTATGCGCATATCAGGATATGTTTCAAAAGAAAAAATAACGGTGCATTGATGATTCAGGCTTGTTGCCGCAATTGCAAGATCTTTCACCTTGCATCTTTCCTGATTACCACGCAAGTTCCGCAAATCTCGAAATGTCGAATTCGGTGATCCCGTTTTCTCAGCAACAAGTTCTTCCAGCCATGACAAGAAGCGTTTTCCTTTATAGTATCCCAGTTTTTTTCTTAAGCGATGTACGCCGCCAACGACGCCCCAACCACCATCGTTGAATTTACCGAAGTCTGTATTTCCAATGATCTCAAAAGTTTCCTGAGGCGTATAGCCGATGCTCACAAGGCAAGCAGTAATGGCTCCCGAAGATGTTCCTGCAACTTTGTCAATACAGTCAAGGTATCCGCTTTCGTCTAACTCCATAAGAGCGCCACAGTATGCAATACCTCGAATACCCGCACCTTCGAAGACGAGGTTTTCAATCACCAATGAATCCTGTGCTTTCACACGGTTGACAAATCCATTGCAGAAGATCAATAACAACAAAAACAAAAAGTGTTTCATACGGAATACATTTGATGCGGTCACAAAATAACCAGATATGCATTCATTCACGATAGAAGTTGTCGCCTCCTCTGTATTATCCTGTATCCGTGCACAAGCAGGTGGTGCAGGAAGAATAGAATTATGTTCAGCACTTGCTACTGCTGGAGTCACTCCGAGCAGTGGGCTTTTAGAATCTGTCAAGAAATTAATATCGGTTCCGGTATATGTCATGATAAGGCCTCGTGAGGGAGATTTTTGTTACGACAAAACTGAGGTAGATGTCATGAAATCCGAGATAGAAAATTTGCAAAAATCAGGAGCTGATGGATTTGTGTTCGGAGTTCTTCATGCAGATGGCCGGGTAGATACGAAGCTCACCTCAGAGTTGGTGAATTTCTGCAAGCCCTATCCTGTCACATTCCACAGGGCTTTCGACTGCACACCATTTCTCTCTGAAGCGCTGGAAGCGGTGATTGAAAGTGGTTGCGAACGTATACTCACTTCAGGAGGAAAGTCATCGGGACCGGAAGGAGTTGAACACATCGCCGAATTGGCTGAGCTCGCAGGTGACCGCATTTTCATCATGCCAGGTGGAGGAATCCGGCCTGACACTTTTCCACTCATGCTCAGAAAAAACATCCGTGAATACCATCTCAGCGGAAGATTGCCTGTACAATCCACCATGCCTTCAACACTCTTTGATATGAATTGGGCGGAAACAGATGAAGCTTCGATTCGGGAAGTGGTTGGCAGAGCGCAAACTTTTTTCAGCTCATCGCTGTAGCAACTCCCTCAATCGGTTCAATTCCTTGATGAATTTTTCATCATAAACAGATCGTTGAATCTGTTGTTGTTCAGATTTCGTAAGGTGCCAGGAAAGAGAAATGTGTGAATCGCGACTTTGTTCTAATTCAAATGTGATCAAATGAATGTGTTCTCCAAACCACCCTTGTAGATACCTCAGAGATTGTTCACTGTTATAATCATGGGTCTTGGTGATGTTGCCATAAATACCACCGATCGGTCCAGAAAATTTTCCAAACAAGGAATTCTTTTTATCACTGAGGTCTTTGTTCTTTGGTAAATCGCGAACCTGCACTATGATGACACCGCTTGTGTTCTCGTTGATCCATTCGCGAAAAGTGTAGAGGAACTG
>JADKIZ010000032.1 GCA_016722445.1 Flavobacteriales bacterium
TACGCGATTGGTGTTTCAGCAATATCACGACGGTTACGCCGTGGAATTCGGTCAATACTACGTTTTTGTGCGACAAGGGGAAATCGTGCGAGCCGCTGGTGCTTGCCTTTCTCCCATCGACATGAAAAAAGGCATCATGCAGAACCGTGAGGTTTGCCTGCAAAATGCCTGGACACATATTCAATCCACGGGTTTGCGTCCGGTCAAACATGCAGACAACAACCCTGTGCTCAAAAATCCGGAGATCATCCTCAATCAAGGTGTTTATCATTTGTGTTATGAATTTGAAGTGAATTCGGTGGCGCCTTTCGCCCGTAAGAATGTGTTCGTGGATGTCTATTCCGGAAAGGTGATTCAAGTGCGCGAACGTGTGATCTGCACTGACGTTCCAGGTACGGCAAATACCATGTACTACGGAACAAAAAACATTGTGGCTGATATGGTTTCAGCCGGTAACTATAGATTGAAAGACAATGCAAGGGGCATCACAACCTGGGATTTGAACAATGGCGAAAGTGAAGCCAGTGCGGTGTATTTCACCGATACTGACAACAACTGGACAACCACAACCAATCAGGATGATGCGGCTTATACCTGTCACTGGGCACTCGAAGGTACTTATGACTACTACTTCAATGAGCACTCACTGGATTCTTACGATGGGGCAGGTGCTGAGATCAATGCTTATATACATTTTTCAACTGCTTATACCAACGCTTTCTGGGATGGAACTGGTTTGTGGTTTGGTGATGGTGGTACGGGATATACTCCGCTTACCAGCATAGATGTGGTCGCACATGAATTCACACATGCCGTGACAGAATACAGTGCCAGCCTTGTCTACTCGTATGAAAGTGGTGCATTGAATGAAAGTTTCTCCGACATTTTTGGTGTCATAGTCGATTACGAATTGAATCCTGATGCGAACTTTCTCATGGGCGATGTGATCAGTACATCCGGTACGCCTTTTCGCGATATGTCAAACCCAAACAACACGGATCAACCCGATACTTATCAAGGTACCTTTTGGGATGCAAGTGGTGGTGATAACGGTGGCGTACACACCAACAGTCAGGTGATGAACTATTGGTTCTATCTGCTGTGTACAGGTGGTTCTGGCGTAAACGACAATGGCGATGCATTCACCATCACACCCATTGGAATGGATGCTGCAGGTGATATCGCCTATCGGACTTTGACCACTTATCTCACTGCTGGTTCCGAATATGCCGATGCACGTGAAATGAGTATCATCGCAGCGGAGGATTTATTCGGCGCTTGTTCGGATGAAGTCATACAAGTAACCAATGCATGGTATGCCGTCGGGATAGGTGAGCTTTTTGATTCTTATGTGGTTGCTGGGTTAGATGCAAGCCGCAACTTCGCCTGCACTATTCCCGCAACAGTGAATTTTACGAGTACAAGCATCAACGCTTCAATTTATTCATGGGATTTCGGTGACGGGGGCACTTCAACACTCCAAAATCCAGCACACCAATATAACGAGGCCGGGACTTTTACAGTAAGTCTTATCGTAACCGGCTCTTCAGTTTGTGGCGCCAATTCGGATACCATCACATTCACCGATTACATTCAAGTGGTAGATGGCGAAAGCCCTATTTCGCCATCTTGTGTCACCAACAATACAACACCAAATGTAGCATACGGGGTTCAACGGGTTCAATTCGCCCAAATTGATGTTTCTTCTGCAAATGCATTGGAGGATTATCAGGATCGTACTTGCGATGCCGCGGCATATTTAACTGCTGGTGACAATGTGTTGTTATCCGTAACTTCATTTGGAAACGAATACAAACGTGCATGGATAGACTATAACAATGATGGTGTTTTTACCGAAGCAACGGAGAGCGTCATGTCATCGGCGCAGCAATCGGGTTTGTCTCAGGTGGTTGTCCATACTTCACCTTCGGCAGTGATTGGTGAGCCCTTGAGAATAAGGGTTGCGTCTAATTTGACCAATTTGGCCAATGCCTGTTCAAATCCTAGTGGTGGTCAGACGGAAGACTACCCGGTTTATTTCAGCAGTCCTACTGTTGCACCTGTGGCAGATTTCATTGCTTCTCAAACGTCTGTATCCGTTGGAAGTACGATCAATTTTCTGATTTGTCTACCGGTGGTGCTACCGAATTGGGTTTGGTCATTCCCAGGTGGTTCGCCATCTTCAAGCTCAGCTCAAAATCCTTCCATCGTTTATAATACACCCGGCGCTATATCAAGTAACTCTCACTGCCAGCAATGGATTTGGCTCCGATACGGAAACCAAAGTTGACTATATTATTGTGAATGTCGCAGTTAATATTTGCGATGATGTTTCTTCTTCATCCTCTTATGGAATTTTGTATGATTCTGGAGGACCAACTGGTAATTATCAGAATTCAGAATATTGCACTTTCTTGATTCAGCCTGCTTGTGCTGATTCTATCTTCATTGATATCGTGAGTTTTAGTACTGAATCAGGATACGATTACCTCTATATCTATGATGGTACAAATACCACTGGCGACTTGTTGTTTTTTGATTCAGGAACAACCACCATTCCTTCAGTAGTTGCTACCAGTGGATCTGTATATATCATTTGGGATTCCGACTCTAGCATTCCTTATACTGGATTCCAACTGAATTGGAATTCGGTTTTGTACAGCCTCGATCCTGTAACACCTGTCATGACGATTAGTGATCTCACTCCGGCTTTTGACACGCCAATCACATTTACCAATGTGTCTGTAGGTAATTTTATATCGACCAATTGGGATTTTGGAGATGGTGATTATGCCACAGGTGACGAGGTGACACATAACTTCCTCACCAACGGAACTTTTGAAGTGATCATGGAAGTCGTTCAATGCGATACCAGTTATACCACTTCTCAATTTGTTACAGTGAGCGGTGCACCGGAAATCGAAGTATCACCTTTGTCTTTTGATATTGAATTGGCTTGTAATACGGATACCATTGTTACCATAGATATTTCGAATATCGGAGAAGGCGAATTGGTTTGGGCCATGAATGGTAGCACTGGCAATACAGGAACTTTGAATATCCTTGCACTGACTTCTGGCTCAGATTTAACCACTGAATACCCGAATACCATCGATGCCATCAACAGCAACTTTACGGATTATAATCTGGTGGCTTCTTCCGGAACAACAGTGGCTGTGGTTGAACCATTACTAGCCACTGCTGATATCGTTCTTTTCCCTGAAAATGAATCAGGCCTCACGACCATTTATTCCAACCTTTCTGTGCTCATGCAACAGTTTGTGAATGATGGTGGTATTGTGATCCAATGTTATCCTTCAACTTCTGCAGTGAATGCTTTGGGATTGTTTTCGGTCGTGGGCAGCACAGGTGTCACCAGTGAATTACTTACCCTGAATGATCCTGCTGACCCGCTGTGTGAAGGTGTAGCGGTTGAATTCCTCGGACCAAATGCAACGGCGATTTATAATATTTCCAATGCAGATTATGTTTCAATTTTGGATGAAGAGATCAACTTCTCTGCAAACTATTCGGTAGCCGGCTATAGAAACATTGGCTATGGTCGTGCATACCTCATCGGTATCGATTATTTCGAAAACGAAGCGTCTGCCGATCGTCTGCTCTCCAACATGGTGAGCAATGTGGTCATCAATCAATTGTCGGAATGGATACAGGCCGATCCGTCAAGTGGTACTGTGATTGCTGGTGATACGCAAACCGTGGACATCACCATTTCTGCTGAAATGCTGATGGGTGGTACTTACGAGGCGGAATTGGTTGTTTATAGCAATGACCCTGCGAATCCTCAAGTGATCATTCCAGTGCAATTGTTGGTGACAGGCGAAGGGGAATTGACCGCTGAAGACAACTGTATCCATTTGGGTGATCTCCCTGTGAATTCAGGTGAAACGGGTGGAATTTGGCTTTATAACACCGGTTGTGATACGCTTGAAATTTCCGGTTTTACTATTTCAACGGGCTTGTTTGATATCAATACCAATCCTGCTTCTTTGGCTCCCAATGACAGCCTGTGGTTGTCTGTTAGTGGTTATCTCGATGCTGCAGGACCTTTTCTTGCGGATATAGAAGTGCTCAATGATGTCGCTCCTTTCAATTTGTGTTTGGATGCCAATGGTGTTTTGAGTGGTGGATTGGTGTTCAATGCGGATTCAATCTTTGTTGATTTGGGAAGTTGCGGCGATTCTCTTACCGTTCACGTGCTGGCTACAAATTACAATGACTATCCTGTACTCGTTGATACAGAGGCTACATCGATTTCTGATGGCGTATTGGATATTGGCGCATTGACATATGGAGCCGATGTATTGGAAGAATGGCTGAATATGGCCAACACCATTAACGATGGAACATTAGAAAACTATACGCTTTCAACCAGTACATCTACTGTAGCTTCTGTTATTCAGGCCTTTGTGAACGATAAAGATGTGATTATTATACCGGAAGGTCAATCGTCCACTTCGTCCTTTTATACGACACTCAATCCAATTCTCAATGCATTCGTTGAAGCAGGCGGGCGTGTTATTGTTTGTTCTCAGCCAGACTTAAGTTATTTGAACAATCTTGGTTTATTCTCTACAACAACAAGCTCACTATTGACAACCGGAACAAGTTGTTCAGTCGATTTAGGTTCGCAGTTTGCAGCAGGTATGCCATCAACTTTTCTATCGCCCAATGCAACGTATTACATCTCGATGTCAAATGTCGATGCTCAAAATATTGTAACTTATAATACCTATGACGTTGCTGCTTCGCGCGCTATTGGTTTGGGTGAAGTGATTTACTTTGGTTTTGACTATTATGACCAAAATACTGCAACAGATCAATTGTTGTATAATATTCTTCAGGTGGATGTGCAGAATTTGTTCAACAACATCAGTGTTGTTCCTGTTCCAGTGACCATTCCAGCAGGTGAACAATTGGAGTTTGATATCACCGTATCGTCTGATAGTTTGTCCAATGGTACGTATGAAATTCCTGTTGTATTCAATAGCAATGAAATTCCAACTTCTACGGACACAGTTACGATTGTCTTAGATATCACCGGTGCCCCATGTCCTGATTTTGCTTACACATTTAATTGTACCAATCTGTACAGTTTTCAAAACATGACCATCAATACCTATTCCACCATATTGTGGGATTTTGGTGATGGTTCAGAATCTACTTTGTTGGAACCAACACACCTTTATACTGTAGCTGGTAGCTATGATGTGAGCCTTACGATGTGCAATGATGACGGCTGTTCTACTATGACTCAAACCATTGTGGTGAGTACAGACGGACTTTTGCTCGCGCCAGAGTGTGTCCCCAACAATAGCGGCACGTCTCCGAGTTATGGTATTGCAAACTTTGAATTCGGCACCATTTCAAATGCTTCCGGCAGCAGTGTTGAAGGTTACGTCGATTATTCATGTTCCTTGATGACCGAATTGACAGTCGGTGATATCGTTCCATTCAACATACAGACATACAATACAGAATATGCTTATATGTGGATTGATTTCAATAATGATGGATCTTTCGACAATCTGACCGAGAAATTTTACAATGCAACATCGGCTGTTCTCGCTCACAGCGGTTTCATCACAGTGCCAATCACAGCGGTAATGGATACTCCACTGCGTTTGCGTATTATTTCCGATGATTATACGCTTTCCAGTTCATGTTCATTTCCTTACATCGGACAAGGAGAAGATTACGCGGTCATGGTTGTCGCTGCTGATGGTCCTCCAGTTGCTGATTTCATCGCCAATCCTGTTGTTGGATCAGTTGGTCAGACCATCAATTTTACAAATCTGACAACTGGTGGTGCAACTTCCTATGAATGGACTTTTGAATCAGCAACAACAACCACAAGCAATTTGGTGAATCCTACCAATTCATATGGTGCAACGGGTTGGTACACTGTTACCTTGATTGCAACCAACGAATTTGGTTCTGATACGATGACAAAGGTTGACTACATCAATATTGTAAATGTCTATAACATGTGTACGTCAGGAATTTCGACCAATCAGGATTCCGGTGTATTGTACGATTCCGGCGGACCTTCTGGAAATTATACCAACAATGAAACATGTACGTTTCTCATCAGTCCGCCTTGCGCCGAGTCCATTACACTTACTGTCAATTCTTTCAGCACTGAATCTTGTTGTGATTACATTTATGTCTATGATGGTACCTCTACCTCTGGTACACTGCTTTGGAGTGATAGTGGTACGCCAAGTCTTTCCAGTGTGACAGCCACCAGTGGAAGTATGTTTATTTATTGGGATACGGATGGTTCATCCGTCTCTTCTGGTTTTAATCTTTCATGGAATTCAACCATTTTATCGAATGGTCCTGTGACCGCAGATTTCACGATTTCTGACAACAATCCTGCTTTGTCGGAAGAAGTTCAATTCACCGATGCATCGGCTGCAACTGCGATGCAATGGTATTGGCAATTTGGCGATGGAAGTACTTCTTTGGAACAAAATCCAACACACGGCTACGTTGATCCTGGCGTTTATGAAGTCACTTTGATTGCCTATAGCTGTTCATTTAGTGATACGACTTCTTACACGATTGAAGTACAAAATGCACCTACCATTTCTATTGTACCTGATGTATATGAAGTATTTGTTGGTTGCAATGCCGGTACTTCCGAACCCATCACCATCTTCAATGAAGGCTCTGGTGATTTGATCTGGTCAGTGGAAGGGGCACAGGAGGATGGAACCTTACAGGTTCTTATGCTGACCTATTCAACGGATATCGCAGAAGAGAATGCACATATGATTGATGCCATTAACGCAACCTTTACTGATTATGTACTCACGGAGTCATCTTCGAGTTCTGCTGCTGTCATTGGCGCTATGATCAATGATTTTGATGTGGTATTGCTTCCGGAAACAAATATGGGATCATCGTTTTATCCATCTATTGCGGCCATTTTGTTAGATTATGTTTCAAACGGTGGAACAGTGATCAAATGTGGTCCACAGAGTAGTAGTGATCTCAGCAATACCTCATTGTTTGCTTCATCAAGCTATTCTACTACTTCTTCTGCATCACTTACGGTGAATACTGCGGATGACCTGACTTCTGATTTCCTACGACCATGACAGCAGTGAACCTCACTACTTATTGTAACGTCACAAATGCGGACAAAGTCACCCTGATTTCATACGGAGCGAATGATGTGATGAGTTACCGTGATATTGGTGAAGGAAGAGCCTACTGGCTTGGATTTGATTACTACGCTACCAATACGTATGCATCACTTGCGCTAAGCCGTGCAGTGCAATACAACAATAACTTCACGGAAGTGGTACTGCCTGATTGGTTGACTTTGATCGATACGGCTGGCACCGTGAGTCCGGGTTCTTCTCAGGTGTTGAATTTGTCCGTGGATACTTCTTCGTTAGTAGATGGATATTATACTACTTCATTGCCTGTGTTTTCGAATGACCCATTGAATCCAATCGATTCAATTACAGTCAATGTGTATGTCAACGTGCATCCATGTCCTTCTTTTGATTTGATGAATGGATGCGGAGGTGAAGCTATTCTGCAAAGCACTTCTTTGAATACGCAAAACATTACCTGGACCATTGATGGTGTTGGCGTATTTACCGGTGATATGGTTGAATTGGTCTTCCCAGATGCCGGTAGTTATATGATCACGATGGAAGCATGCAATGCGTTCACATGTGTATCAGATACCCAAACAGTTGAAGTATTCCTTACTTCTCCTTTGCCTGCATTTACTTGTTCTCCTGTAGCACCCGCAACATGTTGCACAACATCTGCCATGAGTTTACATAGCACCAGCGGTGTTTATGAAAGCAATTTGTTGATCAATGCAGAATCATATTATACCGATATGTCGTGCTCCGATATCATCTATATGGAGGTAGGGCAGTTGACGACACTTGAATTCGACTTCAACAGTCAGTCTTTGTATGGGATTTATATCGATTACAACAACGACCTTCAATTCACGGTTGACGAATTGATCACGTCCGGATTTGACAATCCGGTTAGTTATGGTTTCCTTGTTTCTGCTGCTGCTGTTTACGGACAGCCTATTAGAATGAGACTTGTCCTCGACGACAACGCATCCATTGTGAATGGATGTAATGCTCCTGAAGGCGGATCTGTTGTGGATTTTGCGGTGGTCATTATTGGCGAAGAACTTTTGCCGGTGTCTATTTTCTCAGTGGGCGACAACAATTGTGATGCGAACATCGAATTTTTCAATGCCTCATTTAATGCCGATACTTATTTCTGGGATTTCGGCGATGGCAATAATTCCACCCTCGAAAATCCAACGCATACCTACGCAGCAAACTGTACTTACACAGTTACACTGACTGCTTCAGCAAATGGCAACACCGATACGCAATCAACAACAGTGGTCGTGTATGGTTTCGATGATACTGTTCTCGCAACAGGTGTGTTGACCGAAAATGAATTGCTCCATTTCGCTTTGGTAGAAACATATGATTCCTACGAATGGATTTTTGGTGATGGTGGAACTTCATCCGATGCAGCTCCTTACTACGCATACGAACTACCTGGTCTTTACACGGTAGTGGTGAATGTTACTTTGAATGGTTGCGAACACTCGTTCACCATGGAATTGGAAATTGATGCGTTCATTGGTGACCTACCAGTTGCCGAATTCAATACCATTAACCTCAATTGCGGACCTACGGTTTATTTCATCAACAACAGCACGAACGGCGAATCTTATTTGTGGAGTTTCGGTGATGGGAATTTTTCTACAGATGAAAATCCTGTCCATACTTATACATTGGATGGCATGTACGATGTCGTGTTGACCACTTACAGCGCCGCTGAAGAGGATTCATACAATATGTCTGTGGCAGTGCATTCATTCGCAGACAATATTCTATTGAGTGGTTTACAAATTGAAGGACAAACCACGCTGTTTGCTTTGAATGATACTTACGATACTTATGAATGGACATTCAACGATGGTGGAACATCAACAGAAGCAGCGCCTTCACATGTGTTTGATATCGATGGATTTTATAGTGTGCAGGTACACGTGACAGTGGATGGCTGTGAGTATACTTTTGATTTGTTGGTGGAAATAACCGACAATGGCGTACTCATGCCTGTGGCAGAATTCAATAGCATCAATCCGGATTGCGGACAAACTGTTTATTTCTTGAATAGCAGCGAAAATGCTGAGTCCTATCTATGGGATTTTGGAGATGGCATTCAATCAACCGATGCGAATCCGGAACATAGCTATGCAAGTGCTGGTAACTATACCGTGACACTTACAGCGAACAATACGTATGGAAGTTCTGAATATACAACTAACATCGTTGTGGTCATCTTTGATGATGCAATCATCACCAGCGGATCTTTGTTTGAAACAGAGCCAATCACCTTCTCGTTGAGTGGAGTATATGATTCTTATAGCTGGGTGTTTGAAGGTTCTATTGTTTCAACAGAAGCCTCGCCGGTTCATGTGTTTGACAACTGGGGAATATATGAAACCGAGGTAACTGTGACATTGAATGGTTGTGAAGCAACATTTGTGATCACAACGGAAATTGCATTTGACGGCGTTGAAGATTTCCTGTCCAATGCCGAGATTGTTCTTTATCCGAATCCAACCCATTCGATGTCTGTGCTCGAGCTGAATCACTTCGGCACCGGTATGCCAATGGTAGAGTTATTCGATATCACCAGCAAGCTAATAGCACCATGCAAATTCATTTCGT
The DNA here is from genome assembly GCA_016722445.1 of Flavobacteriales bacterium. Taxonomy (GTDB): domain Bacteria; phylum Bacteroidota; class Bacteroidia; order Flavobacteriales_D; family Sanyastnellaceae; genus JAIBBG01. The sequence goes on from JADKIZ010000032.1 coordinate 9,768, forward strand.
CCAATGGAACAACACAAAAATACCTGGTCGAGCCACAGGCAAGTGGAATTTACCTCGTGCGTGTCAAGTCAGGTGATCATGAAAGGACATTGAGACTCGTGATGACGGGTAAGTAATAAAGAAATGCTGGTTTTGTGCCAAAACGCATTGGACCAATTTCAAATCGAATTCATCATAATCAGACGAGCCTGGATGCATATCCGGGCTCGTTGGTTTTATGCCGGATTATGCAGTCTTCATCTTATTCAAGTCTGATTGCCTGCAAAGCCGCACACTTTCTCGACTCATAATTGTCCACGTGGTTGATCCTGAAAGCAGGAGATGTATTGTGTTGGAAAACATGCAGATAACAGAATTTTCTTTGGATCATGATTTATGCATCGAAAAAAGGGATCCTAAAAAATATGGAGCAAAAAAAATGGAGCAGAAATTTTGCTCCAAAAAAAATGCTCCAAAAAGTAGCACATTTTTGTGTAGCACTTTATGTGCTACATGAAAAGGTGCTACTTTTTTGCCTCAATGTGAACTCACCCTGGAAATTCCCATACAGTTGTCTACCGAATTCCGGTTTCATTTAGCCAGACACAAGTAATAGTTTATTTCGAAATATTTTGAAGGTGCTAGCATTTTAGCGATCCACATGTGGAGAGGATTTCACTCTTGTTGACAGACCCAAATGGTCATCACATCCGCCTGATATATGGAGTGATTAATTTGAGCAGGAATAAGGTGGTCAATTGCGGCGGAATTTCCATGCACTCGCCTGGATGTGGTCATACAACAACGAAAAGTCTCACAGCTCATTCGATTATCGCACCACCGTCCAGTTCAAATTGAAATATGGAAAACTCCACTTACGCAAATGCCAATGCGAGTTTCCCACATTCCAACATGACAACATCAAGAACAACTTAAAAAGTATAATTATGGACACTAAGGTTTGGGGGGAGCTTTCAAAGCCTTCTTCCTGTTAACTTTGACAATCTAACAGTTAAACGTTGGAAACCGATGGTACGTGCTTCCTATGACTATTATCCGTATGGTCTCACTTGGAGAAATCCTGCTGAGCCTGGCACTGATAATGAGCTATATGATTGCACATACCAAGACAAAGAATTTCAGTTTGGGGAATTTGGGGATGGCGTTGGGTTGATGCTCCATGATTTTCATGCACGGATGTATGATGGGACAATTGGAAGATGGATGGTACCTGATCCAGCGGCGCAGTTTGCTAATCCTTATTTGGCAATGGGGAATAATCCTTCGAGTTTAGTTGATCCCAATGGAACTTGGTCGATAAATTCATTTCTCGATCAGCATGATTTCGAGTGGCAGAAAAGAAACCTTCCGCTTGCTATCAAGTTTAATTCGCCTTTTGGTACAGAACAAAGAGGTATTGGATTCGATGTTTCGATTGGTATACCCAAAAATTCGATTATTGGAGGACGTGTGAATCTTGGTGCGTCTTATTATAATAAGAACTATCATAATCCTAAAGGATGGGAAACTCGTTTTGGTGTTGAGGCAAATCTCGTGAGATTTGTTAGCATTGGTACAATGCATTATTCCAGCGGCGAAACATCACAAACAACAAGCGTAGTACAAATAGGCAGTGGCACCAACTCATTTAGATACGAAAATGACTGGATGGGCGGGTTGCCTGCGGATAATCATGATAGATATAGAACAACCGGTGCAATATTGAAATTGGGGGTGTTAAAAATTAACTTAAATTTGTTTACTGGTAGCCCAGGAGGCCCAAATTCCAATAAAGACCCGAAAGCATATTCCGAAGGTTATGATGATGGCAGATATGTGGACGATAAATCAATCTTTGGTTGGCGAAATGATGGGGATTGGGTGCGGATTTACAAGCCGCATGATGGTTTTGATCCGGATAAATACAGAGATGGCGTCATGTCATTTCAAATTGGCGCATTCAGAATTGGTCGTAATAGTGAAGCAATTAGGAACGCATTTCAAAACCAATTTGCACATGACATTATTTTGAAAGGTGACGTACCTCATTTTAGAATTTTGGACATTAAACCAAAATGGTCACTCCAGATCGCGAATGGAAACGGCAACTCAACTTGGTAAATACTTTATAGAATGAAATGGCTCATAGCGTGTTCATTATTATCAACAATTACTTTGATCTCTTGTTTGAAAATAAGAGAATGCAGGTTGGAACTCAATCGAATGGATTACTATTCTACTGAACTTAGAGTGCAAGGTTACTATTATTCTGTGGAGAACGATGGTACGATATTACCAACTTATATACTATATAGAAATGGGGTTTTGTTGAAGCTGAATGGAGGACCATACACAGAAATGGAATTGTCAAATGCTGAAGCCGCTTGGCTTTCGGAGAGGAGCAAGGAATTGCGAAGAGATGTTCATATGGATTGGGGAATATTTTTAGTTCATCAAGATAAAATCGTTATAGAAACATGGGGGCCGTCACGCGGAGGCGCCCCTCCTCTATATAGGATAGAAGGTTATATAGTTAACGATTCAATTTTTGTGACCACCGAATTTAATAATTGTCTTGGAGAGGCAGGAAGAGATGAAGATACATACTATTTTAAGCATCTTGCTCAAAAACCGGACAGCACTAATACCGTTATTGAATGAAAATACGGTTGGCTCAAATATTAATTTGCTCAATTATGATTTCTACAAATCATTCAATGGCAAATGCACTGTCTATTGGCGCTTCTTTGGATAGTATACAACCCAAAAACTCGGTTTTCGGAAGGGTTTTAACAGGCTATGAATGTGCTTTTCAACAACGGCTGAGTGAACCTGTTTATCCTGCATATAGCGGTGCACTTGAGTTCGTAAGTAAAGGTATGTTGAATTTCAATGTGGGTTTTGGGCAAAGTAATTCAATTCAGAAAAGAAATTTGTTTGGCTATGTATACTCTTGGCAATTAAAATATACCTTCATTGGAGTGGGAGTGGACTTTCGCATAAAGATGACAAAGATTTTTACGTATCGCAATAGTGCTTCGCTTTATCAAAAGTTTGTTCGAAAAACGCTCAATACTAACAATGAAGAGATCGTTCCATTCTTGAAGGAGCCATTTCAAAGGAAGCTTTCATTCGGACTTTCAATGGCTGTAGAATGTGATCTGTCACCATCATGTCAATTATTTCTTGAAGGAGGATGGCAAATTACTGCACTAAGTGTTGGGATTCGTTTGCGAATTTTTGAGTTAAACCGAAAAGAGTAGTTTGAAAATCATTTTGATAATTTCTTGTGCGAGAGCGGTGTTGCGGGAAACTATGAATTCAATGGCATAAACAATTCATTGAAGAAACCACTCAAATTGCTATAATTTAGATGATTGAAGATTTGATAATAGCATTTAACATTAGATTTGGCTTCAAAAAGAGATATTAGATTGTATTTTTAGTAGTATTATTTACTTCTATGACTAAGGCAATATTTCCAAATATTTGTATGCTGGTTTTGCTGGTAATGACATCTTGTAAAAAAGAAAAAAATCGAATCTGTCAACTATATGAGTCGAATGTTGGCTATTCCGTTGGTACTATCCAATCTTATCATTCAAGTCCATTTAAGGTGGTTTACGATTATGATTTTAGCGTAAATGGAAACTTATAGAGTGGTGAAGAACGTGGATATGGTAGTGGTCAGGAGGATGATGGGTTGCTTGGCAAGGAATTCATTGTTATCTATGAACTAGACGACCCCACGAACAATGATTTGAACAGTGATTTCTACATTGAAAGTGTAGCTGACTATCAGGATTTTCTGAGCAAATATGCCAGTTCCCCACCACCACCTGACTTTCCGAACAAGTGTAAATAAAACGTGACGTGAGCCTTGACTTCCCCCTCAAAACGGGATCATTCCAAGGTGGAGTAAGACGCTTGTTGTTTGATCTTTAAAATCCAATCGGCAAAATGAGAAAGTAGAATTCAATGGGGTGCTTTGGAAACCATTTTGATAATTCAATTTTACATGGATCACATTTTACGGATCAGAAAAAGTGATCCAATAATTTTGATCCAAGAATTGAAGTAGCACTTTTTCGACTTTAACGAAAACTCACCCAGGAAATTTCCAAACAGTTGACAGCCGAATTCCGGTTTTATTTATCCAGACACAAGTAAGAGTTTATTTCGAAATATTTTGAAGGTGTATGCATGTGAACGATCCACATGTGGAGAGAATTTCACTCTTGTTGATAGACCCAAATGGTCATCACACGGGCCTGATATATGGAGTGATTAATTTGAGCAGGAATTGAGTGGTCAACTGTGGCGGAATTTCCATACACTCGCCTGGATGTGGTCATACAATAACGAAAAGTCTCACAGCGCATTGAATTATCACACCCCCCCCCGAGTTCATGTTGAAATATGGAAAACTCCACTTACGCAAATGCCAATGCGAGTTTCCCACATTCCAACATGACAACAATAACTCAAAAAGTATAATTTTGGACACTAAGGTTTGGGGGGAGCTTTCAAAGCCTTCTTCCTGTTAACTTTGACAATCTAACAGTTAAACGCTGGAAACCGATGGTACGTGCCTCATATGACTATTATCCATATGGTCTCACTTGGAGAAATCCTGCTGAGCCTGGTGCAGATAATGACCTATATGATTGCACATTCCAAGACAAAGAATTTCAGTTTGGGGAATTTGGGGATGGCGTTGGATTGATGCTCCATGATTTTCATGCACGGATGTATGATGGGACAATTGGAAGATGGATGGTCCCAGATCCAAAGGCGCAGTTTGCAAATCCGTATTTGGCCATGGGGAACAATCCAACGAGTTTAATTGATCCAGATGGAACTTGGACGATAAGTTCATTCATTGAAAAGCACGATTTTGAATGGCAAAAAAGAAATTTACCATTTGCTTTTAAAATAACATCTCCCTTTGGAACTGAGCAAAGAGGTTTTGGTTTTGATGTTTCTATTGGAATTCCTAAAAATCATCTTGGTCTTGGTGGTCGTATTAATTTGGGCGCATCATACTATTTTAAAAACTATCACAATCCAAAAGGATGGGAGACAAGATTTGGTTTGGAAGCAAATCTTGGGTCTATTTTTAGTGTCGGTACTATGCATTATTCAAGCGGAGAAAATTCGCCAACTACCAGTATCGTGCAAATAGGTAGTCATAACTTTTCTGCTAAATATGAGAATGATTGGATGCGTAGTTTACCTGCAGATAATGGCGATAGGTTCAGAACTGCAGCAGTGAATTTGAAATTGGGAATGTTAAAGGTAAATTTGAACATGTTTACTGGTGACCCAGGAGGTCCACAGGCATATTTAGATCCCAATTCTTATTATGAATGCATCGATGACGGCAAGTATGTTAAAAATGAACGTTTTGGAATAAAAAATGACGGAGATTGGGCAAAAATATATCATTCATACAATGGCTCAACTCCGGATAAGTATCGTGATGGGGTGCTCACTTTTCAATTCGGCAACTTCAGAATTGGCAGGAATAGTGAAGGTATAAGAAACGCATTTCAGAATCAGATGGCACATGATTGGCTCAGACATGGTACATCTCCTCACTTTAAGATCTTGGATATTAAACCCAGATGGTCTATTCAGTTTTCGGATGGCAATGGTAACTCTAACTGGTAGTAAAATGAAAAGAATACAACTGGTTTGTGCAATCTTATTGGTCTTCATATCTTTTGGCTGTGATAAAATTAATTATTGTCACCAGGATTGAATCGAAAGGACTATAAATCCAACGATTTAAAGATTCATGGATATTATTATATCCTCGATGATGCAGGAAATATCGAGCCCCACTATGTATTTTATCGGAACGGAGTTGTTCAAAAGCTTGTTGCTGGAGCACCAGATCAAGAATTGTCAGAAACAGAAGCGTTTTGGTTTACGGACGAATACAAGCACTATAGTAAGGACGATTTACTGAAATGGGGAGTCTTTTTGATTCATGAAGGAAAAATTGCACTTGAGACCTGGAGTCCCTCGATGGGATTTGCTGCGCCCCTTACTCGCCGACAAGGCATCATCACAAGTGATTCCACTTTTGTAATTACGAGTTATGAAACATGCGAGGGTGATTCAGGATATGAGGGAGATGTAACTTTTTATTTTAAACCATTGCCTGAAAAACCAGACAGCAACAATAACGTGATTGAATGAAAACACTCTTCTATAAGTTGGTTGTCAGTATTTTGATGATTGGCTTGTTCAATACATATGCGACGGCTCAAAATACACTTCTTAATCCTGATAGTGGTAACACTAGGTTTTCGATTTGGGGGCGGGGTTTAACAGGCTTCGAATGTGGTTTTCAGCAACGACTGAGCGATCCGGTCTATCCTGCATATTACGGCGCAATTGAGTTGGTAGGTAAAAGAATGGTGAATTTGAGCTTGTGTTGGGGTCAAAGTCAATCTGTACAAAAGAGAAATCTATTTGGGTATGATTACACCTGGAAGTTCAAGTATGCGTTTCTTGGCATTGGGGCGGATGCGCGAATCAAAATGACCGGGTTATTTACCCTTCGTGTTAGCACAGCGCTTTACCGAAAATTTGCAACACCAACTCTTCATTCCGTGAACCAGGAGATTGTTCCTTTTTTGAAAGAACCATTTCAACGCAATCTATCTTTTGGATTATCTGCAGCCGTGGAGTACAACATAAATCCGTGGTTTCAGATTTTTCTTGAGGGCGGATATCAAGTTACAATGCTGAGTTTTGGGCTCCGTGCCGGACTACCCTTGATACAAAGGAGATGATCAATGCATGATTCAATAATGTAGAAAAATTCAAATTCATTTTAGTGGCAGGTTGACAAATCGAAATTTACTCTAGTTGGCCTTTTGTCAACCAGATTTCATGAGTATGATAGCTCTTTTATAATGGACATTAGCGTTTCTAGTATTGGTTGTGAATAGCTCAAATTCAAATCAAATATGCATTTTGAAGAGCATGTGGGCAAAGAGCACCGATCACATTAATTATTCAGGCATTGCCCAAAACAAATCTCTCAGGAGAATGACTACTCGAAATTGTGCTTGCTGATACCAATGCGGATTTAGTGATTGGTAATTAAAGTTTGAGAAGGCTGATATTACTGTCTAACTTTTTAGTGATAATTTTGATACCTATGACAAAGTCCATCGTTCCAATTATTTGTTTACTAGTTGTGCTGGCAATTACCACTTGCAAAAGGAAAATCGGATCTGCCAACTCTATGAGGCAAATGTTGGCTATTCCGTTGGTACTATCCAATCTTATCATTCAAGTCCATTTAAGGTAGTTTACGATTATGATTTTAGCGTAAATGGAAACTTATATAGTGGTGAAGAACGTGGATATGGTATAGGCCAGGAGGATGATGGGTTGCTTGGCAAGGAATTCATTGTTATCTATGAACTTGACGACCCCACGAACAATGATTTGAACAGTGATTTTTACATTGAAACCGTAGCGGATTATCAGGATTTTTTGAACAAATACGCCAGTTCCCCGCCACCGCCTGACTTTCCGAACAAGTGTAAATAAAACGTGACGTGAGCCTTGACTTCCCCCTCAAAACGGGATCATTCCAAGGTGGAGTAAGACGCTTGTTGTTTGACCTTTAAAATCCAATCGGCAAAATGAAAAAGTAAAATTCAATGGGGTGCATTGGAAACCATTTTGATAATTCAATTTTACATGGATCACATTTTACGGATCGAAAAAAGTGATCCAATTATTTTGATCCAAGAATTTATAGTAGCACTTTTTCGACTTTAACGAAAACTCACCCTGGAAATTCCCATACAGTTGTCTACCGAATACCGGTTTTATTTATCCAGACACAAGTAAGAGTTTATTTCGAAATATTTTGAAGGTGTTAGTGTAACCTCCCCCTAATTAGGACAGTTTGTAAATATACAATTGCTAAAATAGTTTAGTGGCGCCATCAGGAAACGGCAGCGAGCACTGCTGGAGAGCAACTCGTCAGGGATACTGATTGTGCCACGGAGAATTTCCGCGATAGAATGCGTTGTGCGTTTGCACAGCGCATTTTTCTTTTGGATATTCTTTGTGTGGTATGCCTTAAAAAACTTCATAACCCATGTGCTTTTGCTTGTATTGAATTGGACTAACGTTTCCAAGTGATTCATGCGGCCGATGGTAGTTGTAGTCTTCTTCAAATTCATCGCTTGCAAGTTTCACCTCCATAAGATTGGCAAAGAGATTTGTATCCAAAACATCCTGCCGGAATGATCGGTTGAATCGCTCAACATACCCATTCTGCATTGGTTTTCCTGGCTGGATGAATTGAAGCCGTATGGCCTTCTCAATGCACCACTCATGCATTGAGTTAGAAATGAATTCTGGACCATTATCCACACGTATTGCCAGTGGCTTGCCTTTCTCCATGATGATGCGTTCAAGTATAGTAATCACTCTCTGAGAACTTATGCTGAAATATGGTTCGATCTTCAATGCTTCCCTGTTGAAGTCGTCAATAACATTCAGCACACGGAATTTCCGCCCATTCATCAGTGTGTCATGCATAAAGTCCATTGACCAAGTTTCATTTGGTGCAAAAGGCGTAAGCAGTGGCTGCTTAATTCTCGCCGGAACTCTCTTCCTGGTTCTTTTGCGCTTATTCAATCCCATGATTTTGTATACCCGTTCAATTCGTTTGTGATTCCATTTAATGCCCTGATTACGGATGCGGTGAAAGAACTTATCCTGACCTTCCATTGGTTTCTTTTCTGCCAGTTCCCGCAGTTTTTCAATCACCTCAGTATCGTCCCTGGTGGAAACATAATAGTACATCGACCGAGACAGGTTGGTTAATTTACAAGCCCGTGCAAGACTATAACCGTGTTCAATGCGGACATAGTCAACTCTGTCTTTGCGCTCGCAGGGCTTTAGAACTTTTTTGTAAGCAAATCTTTGAGAACCTTGTTGTCCATGGCAAGATCCGCATACATCTTCTGAAGTTGTGCATGCTTCTGTTCCAGTTCACGTAGCCGCTGCAGGTCCTGCGTCTCCATGCCACTGTACTTCTTATTCCAATTATAAAAGGTTTGCTTGTTCACTCCAAGCTCTCGACAGATGTCTGCCACAGACTTGCCGGACTCATACTCTTTCAACGCAGCAACAATCTGCGTCTCGGTAAACTTTGATTTCTTCATTTTTTTGGTGTTTAAAGGTAAAAAAATCTACTTTTAAACTGTCCAAATTTTGGGGGAGGTTACAAATCACGTAGCGCCCGTTATGCTCTTTCGATTTTACTTGGCTTCGATGAATTTTAGCTCCGAGAATCATATACTGGGTTTTTGGAAGTACCCTCAAGCTTAATGAGTATATACGTCGTGCTTCGACCACCGCTCTGTTCTTTTGCAAGTACATTTTGGTTCATCAAATCCTGAATATCGCGCAGTGCGGTGTCTTGTGAGCATTTTGTAATCTTTGCCCATTTAGAGCTATTGAGTTTGCCAACAAATCCATCTAACAGTAGGTTCATCATCAGGCGCTGGCGATCATTTAGATTTTTCGTTAACAGATATTCCCAATAACGCGCCTTCTCAATAACACCACCAGTAGTCGTGTCAGCAGTCATTAAAGCACGATCTAAACATCCTAGAAACCACTCCAGCCAAACAGTGATATCCATTGACCTCTTCTGTGTCTTTTCAAGTATGTCGTAATAGTCATTTCGTTCCATTCGAATTTGAGCGGACATGCTGTAAAACCGTTGTGGTGTTCCATCAGCTCTGGCAAGTTGCATGTCGGCAATTGTTCGAGCGATCCTGCCATTGCCATCATCAAATGGGTGAATGGTTACAAACCACAAATGAGCAATAGCCGCCTTTAAGATTGGATGCAAATCATTTGATGAGTTAAACCAACTCATAAATTGTCTCATTTCATGATCAAGAACTTCTGATGACGGTGCTTGGAAATGTACACGCTCTTTACCCATCGCACCAGATACCACTTGCATGGGATCGTAAGCCTTATTATCACGCCAAGCTCCCACAACAATTTTTTGCATGCCGCTGCGACCACTTGGAAACAAAGCTGACTGCCATGCACACAAGCGATCAATCGTTAGTGACTCTTTGTATTTGCGTGTCGCATCCAATATAACTTCAACAACACCGTCCACATGGCGATCGGATGGCACAAGACCTGCGATATCCATACCTAAGCGTCGTGCAATGGATGATCGCACTTGATCGGCATCCAATGTTTGTCCTTCAATCTCATTTGATTTAATGACCTCAATCGTCATTGCTTGTAATGTGGCTTCAGCCTGTAACTGAAAGCCAAGTACTTCCATACGCCCTAAGAGGCGGCCTTGATGGTGGGTTACATTAGCCAGAAGTTTGAGTAAGCGCTCTTGATCCCACGTAAAGTTTGGCCAGTCAGGGTGTTGATAGATATACTTCATATTCTCCGCATCTTATGCGACCAATATAGTGTGTATTCTCCGCATTACTAAGACATTCTTCGCAAATCATGCGGCCAATAGTGCAAATATTCTCCGCATGCACATGATAAATAACCGTTATTCAACGACTTAAGCAGAAATTTGAGTTGTTACACCTATTGATGCTGTAAGGTTGTACCTACACCACATACTGGACGTCGAGCCTTATGCCCCATGAAGGCGGCTTTTAAACGGCCAAGGACATTAACATGAAGCAGACGATCTATATCTATGCTGACTTGATACCCCACGAGTTAAGGGCCAAGCAGCGTTAAAAGGTAAAGTTGGAGGCTATAATAAAACAAACAACTGACCAACGGGTCAGTTCTTAATTTTCCCAATTGTTTACTGAAGTGCTCTGAAAGTCAGTCCAGGCAAGTGTTTTTGTAGAGGCGAGAGAACTGGAGTCGAACTTTTTGGTGGAGGACTTATGGAGTGTTTCCTCTAATTGGGTAACAATATAGCAATCTATTTACGATCATGATTTTTTTCTCTAGAAGCGATAATTTATACATTTGATGTCTATTCATTAACCAGTGTAGTTTAGACTTGATCTTGGCTTTCATTTCAACCGGTCAAGAAACGGCACAAGAGTTCTACATATAAATACTCAGAATCCTTTTCTCTTGAAAAATCAAAAGAGAAATAACCCCATATATTCATAACCAAATGTTCTAAATCGCCTTTCCGATAAGCAACTACGTATATTCCATGAAAGAGCCTTCAGAAAGCAAGATTGGATCAAACCATTTAAAAATGGGTGAACAGAAAACCCAATCAAAATCGATTGATGTGCCATCGATCTCTTTGCCAAAAGGAGGCGGTGCCATAAAAGGAATTGATGAGAAGTTCTCTGTAAATGCTGTGAATGGCACAGCGTCCTTTTCCATTCCTCTTCCATTTGCATCTGCCCGAGGTCTTTCGCCAGCCCTCCAACTTGCCTATAATTCAGGCCAGGGTAATGGCATATTTGGACTGGGTTGGAGTATGGGGCTTCAATCAATCAAAAGAAAAACAGATAAAGGACTTCCTCAATATCTTGACCATCTCGATTCAGACGTATTCCTGTTTTCGGCTGCAGAAGATTTAGTACCCGAACTATTGAAGGATATGGAGGGAACTTATGCGTTGAATGAAAAAGACTCATCAGATGGCCAGCATAGGATCCGATACTATCGTCCACGCATCGAAGGTCTATTTTCGAAAATTGAGCGCTGGACAGAAATTGTTTCAGGTTTAGTGAAATGGCGCATTATTTCAAAAGACAACACGACAACACTTTATGGATGGTCCGAAAAATCACGAATAGCTGATCCTTCAGACAAAAACAGGATATACGAATGGTTTCCGGAATTTATCTTCGATGACAAAGGCAACTGTTCTACTTACATTTATAGGAAAGAAGACAACGTAGATTTCAATCCTGAATTATCTCATAATAAGAACAGATGTGACGGAATCGAAATCACATACACCAATCTATATCTGGTTCGCATTTATTATGGGAACAAAATTCCATATCCGCATTTTGGATTCACATTTCCGGACGTCAACAACGACGCATATTTTTTCGAAACCGCATTCGATTATGGTACATTAAGGACAGACGAAAAATCAAATCAATCAGATTCGCCAGACACTATAAATTCATGGGATTTCCGATCAGATGCATTTTTCTGATTACAAATCTGGATTTGAAATAAGGACCACAAGACTCTGCAAAAGAGTTCTGCTCTTTCATCATTTTCTTGAATATGATGGTTTAGTAAAGTCGCTGGATTTTCATTATGATTTTGAAACCCAAAAAGACTTTACGTTTATCGAGTCTATCACGTCATATGGCTACATCAAAAATCCGAACGGATCGTATTCGCAAAAAAATCTACCTCCAACGACATTCACCTATCAGAAACACACCTGGAATAAGGACTTAAAAACCATTTCTAAAGAAAATTTAGTTCATGTTCCGGCAGGCATATACGACAGGATGTATCAGTTTACAGATCTCTTTAATGAAGGGGTTTCAGGCATTCTCAGCGAGCAAGCAAATGGTTGGTATTACAAACAAAATCTTGGTAATGGTGAATTTTCAAGTGCCAAATGTGTTTCACCAAAACCTTCCTTTGCAGGATTGGGCAGCCAGCTGCAACTGGCCGATCTGGATGCCAATGGAGGCAAACAATTAGTGAATTATTCTGAAGAACCAAGAGGTTTTTTTGAACTTACTGATGAAGAAGAATGGCTTCCATTTAAAAATTTTCAAACATTGCCCAACATCAATTTCAATGATTCCAACACGAGAATGCTTGACTTGAACGGTGATGGCAAAGCTGAAATTTTAATTTCGGAAGACAATGTATTTTCCTGGTATGAGTCGGAAGGAAAAGATGGTTTTAGAAAATTTCATCGAACCGAAAAACCTTTGGATGAAGAAGCAGGCCCTGCCATCGTTTTTGCAGACAGCACACAAAGTATCTTTTTGGCCGACATGAGTGGTGATGGCCTAACGGATATTGTCCGTATTCGAAATGGCGAAGTCTGTTACTGGCCCAACTTGGGATATGGAAAATTTGGAACAAAAGTCTTAATGGATAACGCTCCTCTTTTTGATTCAAATGATGCTTTCAATCCTGCTTATATAAGACTTGCGGATATCGACGGTTCAGGCACCACTGATATTATATATCTCGGTAAAAATAAATTTACGTGCTGGAACAACTTAAGCGGAAATAGTTTTAACAGCTCTCCATTTGAAATCGATGGTTTCCTGACATTCATAATCACGCTACAATCACAGTTACAGATCTGCTTGGCAATGGTGTAGCTTGTATTGTTTGGAGCAGCCCATTGGAATCAGATGCCCATGCTCCTTTAAAGTATATTGATTTGATGAGTAGTAAAAAGCCACATATTATGACTGGCTTTAAGAATAATATGGGCAAAGAAGTTAAGATGGAATATAAACCATCCACGCACTTTTATCTGGAAGATAAAAAAGCCGGAAAACTTTGGATCACCAAATTGCATTTTCCGGTGCATTGCCTTACAAAAACAACTGTTCACGATAAATGGCGTAATACGACCTTTGCAAGTAATTATTCATATCACCACGGCTACTACGACCACACGGAAAGGGAATTTAGAGGGTTTGGAAGGGTTGAACAAACAGATGTCGAGGACTATGGAACCTTTTCTAATGGCAACATAAATAGTCCCTACATTACCCATGACAAAACCCTTTATCAGCCACCGGTAAAAACGATAACCTGGTACCATACCGGAGCATATTTAGAAAAGGAGAGAATTCTTAATCAGTTCAAATCGGAATACTTTGCACCTCATTCAACTGATTTTACAGAACATCAATTACCAGAACCCGATATTTCTAATTTGGATTTAAATGTTGATGAATTGAATGAGGCATTGCGCGCATGCAAGGGTATGATGTTGCGACAAGAAGTCTATGAACTAGAAACGGAAGCGATAAAATCTTATGAGGAAAAACGGGTAAAACTCTTTACAACCGCCTTTCACAATTGTAACATACAACTTATTCAGCCTCGTGCTAACAATCATCACGCGGTTTTTTTGGTTTCAGAGAGTGAATCGATCAGCTATAACTATGAACTGAATTTGGAAGATGGGACATTAGCACCCGATCCAAGAATATCGCACAACTTAAACATGAACATAGATAAGTATGGGAATGTTTTGGAATCGGTAGCAATTGCCTATAAACGCACTTCAAATTTTACAGATACAAGTAACACCTTATCTGAAGAAACCGAAAAATTAGTCAATGAGGTTCAGCATGACAGTCACTTTGTTTATACAGAAAATAATTTTACCACCCTTGAGGCAAATAATAGTGAATCAGTAAATCATCATCGATTGCCATTACTGTGTGAAGTAAAGATGTTTGAATTGACTAATGTTCCAAAAAAAACTCCTGGACTATATTTTTCGCTCAAAGACTTTCAAGAAGCAAACATCCCGTCCATTCCAAAACAAGCATATCATTTACTTACCCATTCAAAAAAATTCCAAAGCGAATAGTTGAACATACACGGATTTTATATTTTCATGACGACTTGCAAAGCCCATTGCCCTTTAAAAGTCACAACTATCTGGGTATCCCTTATGAAACATATACTCTTGCCTTAACACAAGATTTCTTATCGCATGTTTTGGAAAACAAGCTAACCAATGAAGTACAATCGGATATATCTGACTCAAAAAAATCAGGTTATTTAAGTGGTGTTAAACTGGCACAGCAGTTTACAACTGAAGAAACCTCCGGAGAATATTGGATACGCTCAGGCATTGCAGGATTCAATCCCGATGCGGCTTCGCATTTCTTCCTTCCGGAAAGATATACGGATCCATTTGAAAATATCACTTCACTAGAATATGATTCAAAGTACCTGTTCATAAAAAGAACTTTAGATGCGCACAACAATGAGACAATCATTAATCGATTTGATTTTCGTGTATTGGCTCCGCTCGAAATCACAGATATGAATGGCAATGCATCCGAAATGGTTTTTGACATTCTAAGTATGCCAGCTGCAATGGCCGTCAAGGGAAAGGGCAATGAAGGAGATAACCTTGCAAATCTGGCAATAGAAATTGATCATGCGGATTTAATTCAATTCTTCACAAGCGACCCATATGATGAAACTGTTGCACGCAATATCCTTGGCAATGCAACAGCCCGGTATGTTTATTATTTGGGTGAAACAACCGCGAATGATCACTCGCCGACAATGAACCCTCCCGTTGCGGTTGCAGCTATTACAAGAGAAAAGCACATTGCACAACTTCAAACCAATGAAATAAGCGCTTTGCAGATCGCATTTCAGTATGCCGATGGATCTGGCTCAGTGATCGCAACAAAATCGCAAGCCGAGCCAGAAACCGATGGTGGACCGCTTCGCTGGATTACCAATGGAAAAACCATATCGAATAACAAAGGCAAACCGGTCAAACAATACGAGCCATACTTCACTGCGAGTCATTTCTATGCTGATCCAGTAGAAGTGGGTGTTACACCAATCATTTATTACGATGCGGCCGGCAGGCTTGTTGCCTGAGAAATGCCCGATGGTTCATACAGCAGAGTAGAATTTACGCCGTGGTTCATGCTGGTATATGATCAAAATGATACATTGCATGAGACGGGAAATGTATGGTATGATCACAACTCCACTTCACCGGATGAAAAAAAGCGCAAAGCAGCCGAGCAGGCCATCATGCATGCCAACACGCCTTCTCAAACATTTTTTGATACGCTGGGGCGCGAAGTGATCGCAGTTCAACACAACAAATGGCAAACCAATGAAAACGGAAGTCCATTCATTCATGAAGAAAAATACTGTACTTATACTAAACTAGATATCGAAGGAAAGCCCTTGTGGATCAGGGACGCAAGAAATAACCTGGTCATGCAATATGTTTATCCTTATTTAATCAATAACCAGGATATTCCGGATGATTTTCCTTATTCAGTCAATAACCAGGATATTCCGGAACACTATTCACCTTGTTATGACATAGCGGGTAACTTGCTGTTTCAACATAGCATGGATGCCGGCGATCGCTGGACGCTGACGGACGCCGCAGGAAAACCCATGTACTCCATGGACAGTCGCTCTCAGATCATACACATTGAATACGATGGTTTACATCGTCCCATCAAAACATGGTTGCATAAATCTGGGAACGCCCAGCCGGTTCTGGTATCGATGGAGGTCTATGGAGACCAGAAAGGACAACCCGCAAATACTGGAGTTGCGCAAAACCTGAGAGGAAAACTCTATAAACACTACGACCAAAGCGGCTGCATCACCAATGTGCAATGTGATTTTAAAGGAAATGTCAATCATGTAAATCGCTGCCTGACACTGGAAAATGACAAGATCGCAGATTATAAAACAGAGATAGATTGGAATGTAGACGACCCTACTAATTTGCTCGAAGCTGAATCATTTGATCAGATATCCAGTTTTGATGCACTGAATAGATTGATGCATTTGGATAATTGGCACAAAGCATCCATGCCGGCAAGCCGGTATTTGCCGGAGTACAATCAGCGCAGTTTATTGAAAGCCGAAAAGCTTTATGTCAGAGGCATACAGAAAGTCGTCGTCAACAATATTGATCCCAACTACATCATAAAGGATATCTCTTATAATGCGAAAGGCCAGAAAGAAAAGATCCTGTTCGGCAACGGAACTGCAACGAGCTATGCTTATGACGACACCAATTTTCGACTAATCAACATAAAAACCACCAGGAAATTCAGTACAAATCAAAGTTCGTTTACCATTGAAACATTGCAGGATTTATCCTATACCTACGATGCTGCCGGAAATATTACAGCCCAGCAAGACAATGCGCAAAAACCTATTTTCACGAGCGGCAATGCGATCGATGCAAGCAATACATACCAATACGATGCACTCTACCGTTTGATTGAGGCAACCGGCCGCGAGCACGAAGGACAACATGCCATGCCTCCTGATCCAGGTGATGCGTACCGCACAAATCTTAGCCACCCGGGTGATGGCATCAAGATGGGAACCTACATCGAAAAATACACCTATGATGCTGTCGGAAATATCCTATTGATGAAACATTACAGCAGCCGTGTCGGGCAAAGCTGGACGCGTCAATATCAATATGCCGAAACAAACAATCGGCTGTACGCTACCAACAACAAGGAAGACAATTCAATACCTTTCTATGCCGCTGCAGGAACCCTTCAAGACAAGTACAACTACAATGCGCATGGCAGTATCACGAAACTTCCGCATCTGAACCATTTGGAATGGGATTTTACCGAGCACCTGCAAAAAATACAAAAGGGAACATTGCAGGCCGGGTATCGGTACGATGCACAAAAGCAACGTACAAGAAAAATAGTAGAACATGCCAACGGCACCAA
The DNA here is from genome assembly GCA_016722445.1 of Flavobacteriales bacterium. Lineage (GTDB taxonomy): Bacteria > Bacteroidota > Bacteroidia > Flavobacteriales_D > Sanyastnellaceae > JAIBBG01. The sequence continues at coordinate 27,203 of JADKIZ010000032.1, forward strand.
AGAAGAACGCATCTACCTCGGTGGATTGGAAATTTACCGCAAGTGGAACGGAAGAAATTTGGTTGAAGAAAATGAAACACTTCAATTGGTGGACGGCTCTCAGCGCATGGTATTGATTGAACACATCACTCAATCCTTAAACTATACCGCAGGCACAACCTTATACCGCTACCAATACAGCAACCACCTCGGCTCAGCAAGTCTGGAACTGGATGAACAATGCAGAATTATCTCCTACGAAGAATACCATCCCTATGGCACTACAGCTTACCAGGCCGTGGACAAACATATAAATACCAATGCAAAACGATACCGCTATACCGGCATGGAACGCGATGAAGAAAGTGGCATGGCCTATCACACTGCTAGGTATTATTTGCCCTGGCTGGGAAGGTGGTTGAGTTGCGATCCGGACCGTCTGAAAGACGGCATAAATATTTATTGTTATGTGAATAACAATCCGATCAACTTTAACGACCAAGATGGAAAGGAAGCAAAACCGGAACGTACTTTTCTAAAAAGTGAATTTAAAGGAGCTATGGTTGAAAGCATGCACCAGACAGTGAATTTGGCGACAGAATTAAAGGTATCAAATGGTTCGAAGACCAAAGTAGCTGCTCTGGTTAATGAAAATGTTCCTCATAAAATTGATTCTGGTGTTATCCCTTCTTCTCAAGATGCGGATGTGGGTGCAGACAATAACACAAGACCACATAAGGAACGGATAAAAAAAATTGATGATCTCTTTAAAATTGAATTTGATTTTCCCGATACCGATGTCGGTTGGTCAGATTATGAAAAAGCGAGAAAAGCAATCATCAAAGGAATGAAGGAATTTCCAGAGTTTCAAAAACTGGTCACGGATCTTCGACGTGAAATAAATACAACGACGATTGTCTCCCTACGAAGAATGGATTTGGTCAAGGAAGGTGGTGTTAATGCTGATGTTTATCCATATGTCATTGGTAAAAAAACGACTAATTTGATAAGAATGATTCCAAGTGAAAATATCACAGGAACTTACTTGGTTTCTCCTTCTTCAGATACAATGGATTTGATGAGATCTGGAATCAAGGTTACCGACGGGCAATTGAACCGTGTTGACCTTCCATTAAATTTTGAAATTACTTTGTTCCATGAGTTTGGACATTTGAATGGTTTTCACAGGAGTGAACGAAGAGTTGATTCGGGAGAAGACATTGATCATCCTGTAAGCGATGATGCAGTTATGTTTATGAGAATTGGATATAAGCTTTTTCCTGTGAAGCCGAAACTCACACCTAAACAACAGGAAGTTTTAAAGACCGGGCGCCACCCGCCAAAACGCGAATGAAAGTGTTCTTCCAAACCATCAGCAATGTTCACCAAAAAACGTCGCTGGTTGTGTTATTGCCGAGAAAAGCAAATAGGATGAACGCTGCTCGGATTTTGTAACTCAGAACTTAGCCCAAAAGAGAGTAGCTAATATTCTTAAAACGAAATAAAACCATTATGCCACATAAAAAACAAATCTCCGCCCTCAATGATGACAATAAATATTTAGTTAAAGGTTTCATGAAGTATGCTATTGGCGCGGGCGTATCCGATGTTATTGTCCGCGCCTACGAACGCGACCTACGCCGGTTTAATGTCTTGCTCCAACAACATTTAAAAGAGCGGGAGCTATAAACTATCAAAATTCAAAAAAAATAGACCATTATATCTAATCCAGATGCCAAATCCCACCACCTTTTCAGATAACCAACGGTTCAACCTTTTTAAGAATGACCTTGGCGACCAAACATCGCAAAACATTTCTTTCGAAAAACATTTTACCGAAAAGAATGGCGATTGGACTGAAATAAAAGAAGCATTAGTAAAGGATGATGCCTTTGACGAAGGAATCATCGCAAAACTCTCCTTTACCAATGATGTTGCAAATCTCACAAACGACAATGCTGAACTTACTAAGTACTTTCAGAACAATGTCAAAACCAATTCTACAAGAGATATTGCCATTCATTTTACTGCTGAGGTAGCCAATAACCCAGAAATAAACACAATTCTCGGCGATAAAAATGGTGCACATGCAATAGCTGCTCTGGAGCAAAAACTCTTTATCACCGAGCCTTCAGCCTCTTTATCCAGAATCTTAACTGAAGATATCAAAACTTTTCCCTTAAGGGACATTGCCGAACAAGTTAGTAATATTTTGATGGATCATCCGGAATTTGATATTCGGACAACTTCGGTTAACCATCTGATAGCTCAAGCTGGTTTTCAAGATCAGTTCAAAGACGTTGGTAAAGATTGGAAGCGGAAGACCTGCTGCGCCGGAATCAGCGGATTTTAGCCATCAGTCTGATCCGAATGTTTTAGCATCACTTATTCAAAAAGGGATTCAATTCGGCATATGATGTCAGCCGTCTTCCGTTTAACCAGTTTCTGTCAATGATGAAGGACAGTGAACTACCCAGAGAAACGCTGCTTCATACTTATCGTGAAGCACAAGATCGGAAGATCAGAAATGAACTTAATATTACCACTATTCGTGAGGCCATCCTTGGCTCTGGTATTCAGGCCGTAGAAGGCGGCATTATCGGGCAATTGGGACGTACCGATTCGCATTTAACTCAAAGCGGATTAAAACAAATATTGACGGACAACCACCTCAGTTGGGAAATGCTCTTTGGTGATGCCGATTATTGCGAATGCGGTGAATGTACTTCCATGTATAGTCCGGCGGCATATTTTGTAGAGTTGCTGCAGTATTTACGTAACAACAATCTTGACCCGAATGCGGAAGGCGCCAATTCCATGAAGGGCAAAACAAATGACATTTCCAATAGCCCACTGGAAAAATTACTTCTGCGACGCCCTGATCTTATCCATCTGGAACTCACCTGCAAAAACACCAATACAGTATTGCCGTATGTCGATTTGGTGAATGAAGTAATGGAGCAATATGTGGCACATCAAATTCCTCAATATGCAAATGCAAAGTCTTTCAACGTAATTAAAGAAACAAGTGAAGAACTACTTTCTGCACCACAAAACACAGAACAAGAATTTGCGTATCAAGCTTTAAGCAAAGCAGTCTTTCCTTTTACATTACCCTATCATCAACCGATTGATAGCATTCGAATATTTCTCAAACAAATGGGAACGTCCCGGCATGAACTCATGTCGGTCTTCAATTCTCAATTCAATGAAAAGGATGCGGTAATTCCGATTCGGTATGACCAACCGACGGAAACCGAAGAAACAAAAGCGGATCCGCATAAGGATGCCATATCAAAAAATTTAACCAAATACTACTCCGAATACCAACGGATTATAACTGATGCCGAATTTCTTCAAATTACAGAAGAAGAACTTACAATCTTGACAAAGACAGTGTATGTCAACTATTCCGAGCTAGAGAATAAGAAGTTTATCGAAGATGAAAAAATAATTTCATTAAGTCCAAAACAGTTTGAGACTTTAAGATTGCTTCCTGTTTACAAACACTACGGCTTCGATAATGAACATGAAAAATATCGATCAAGTCTTGCAAATATCAAAGATGAATTTCTTCGTCGTACAGGTCTGCAGTACATTGAACTGGTTGATCTTTTAAAAACGGAATTTCTTAATCCGCCTTCAGAAAATAGTATATGCTTAAAATTTGCAGACAATGAATGCACCATTGAGAATGTTCGAATGGTGCATCTTGATGAATCGTTGCTTAATGACGCAGAGTACGACAAATTCCATAGATTTATTCGACTCTGGCGTTTACTGGGATTCTCCATTTATGAGACGGACATTGCAATAATGTCATTAGGAGGCGATATCGATGCCCATCTCATTCATCAGTTAGTTCCGATTAAAAAACTGATGGAACACACCGGAATTGAATTATCCAGATTAATTTGCTTTTGGGGTGACATAGGAACAAACGGTGAATCCTCTGTTTATCATCGACTATTTCTAAATCAAAATTTTAGTTTGCGTGATGAAATATTCCATCCAGTAAATGGAGAATATTTGAAAAATGCAGGACTGATGTCGGATCATTTGCCTATGATTTTGACGTCATTCAATTTGTCTGCCAGTGACTATGAAACCATCAAAATCTATAAGAACATTCCAGATGATTGGGCTTTGAATGTATCACATGTTTCGCTTCTGTTTCGATACCGGCTGATGTCACAAACCTTAGGGCTGAGGATTCCATCATTCATTAAATTACTTGAAGTATTCGGCGATGTTTTTGAAACCCTCGAAATAACACTTGAATTCATTGAGAAATGGTCTTCACTGGAAAGCGACGGCATCAATATAGAAACGATCAACTACTTCGTTAATGGTGTTGTCAGCCATTCGAATCCTATTTCTCCCTCCAGAAAGGATGTGATTGTTGTCGCCAAAAAAATATTTGACTCATTAAATGAAATAGAAGAGCCCACAGCGGTAAAATCAAATTCTACTGAAGACCTTTTCACTATCGTAAAAGCGAAGACAGCTCTCCTTTTTGATTCTGAAGTTGTAGGACTTATCATGAAATGGTTGACTCTTGATAATAATTTCATCGCTTACGTTCCTAAACAACAAGAATTTATCAGACCGGTGCTGAGTAGTTCAGTCACCAAATTCACCTTTGAGCCAACCACAGGAAAAGTGGAAATTCAAGGTGAGTTGTCTAATGCTGACATTGCTACTTTAAAAAATTTAAAGAACACTGCCGTTAATCCTGTGCACTTAGGTGATGAATGGGTAAATCAAATTGATGAAATTTATAGAAATCAATCAGAAATTAAATCCGGACAAACGGACAGAAAAGAAGAATACGACAAAATACTGGCAAACTTCATCAATGGCTCGAATGCACCATTAGCCACACAACTTGAAAATCTCATTATTGGTGGTGGTGTACTGACATTATCCGCCAATGACAAATGTCAAATCTTTCTGGATATCATATGCTTTCATCTTAAGAGAAATATTGTCGTTGAAACGCTTGCAGATTATGTGGGCCTTGATAAAAAAACAGTTCAAAAACTTAGCGAAGAAATTCTGACAGCCGGAAATTCTTCCTTATTAGATAGTCTGACTCAAGCCGATAATGACAGCAAAGTTGAAACTAGTGTTGTACCGTCGTGGCATGGAAAGCTCATACCACAAGAAAATGAAGTTTACACTTTTCTCGTCGACAACAAAGGCAATCAATCTTTTAGCCTGACAATCGACTATTCTGAGTTACTAGGCTATGACCGATCAGCGACATCCACAAACACCGTTTGGTCAACATCAGAGGTCAAATTGGATGCAGGTAAAGTATATCAATTATCAATAATTGGATTACCATTAGAAAATGTTTCCTGGAAATCAAGAACTAAGAATTACACATTAATTTCTAACAAGGCATTACTTCCTTCTCATTTCAGGAAAAAAACCCGGTATGCTTTGGAAAAAATTCAGAAAGTGTCGCTGCTTATTTCTGCATTCTCATTAACAGCTGATGAATTGATATTCTTTCAAAAGAACAAAAAATACTTTAATGAGTTCGATTTGAATGAACTCTCTCTACCTGTCCTTTTCAGAATACAGTCGTATTGCAAGCTCAGAAATTCACTGCCGAAAACCAAAACAAACATACTAGAATTCTGGAATTGGATTTTCAGTCAAACTTCAGAGAGGAAGAACTAACTCAACGAATTTCTGACCTGACCGCATGGAATAGCAAGAGCATTGAGCAACTCACTTCCGTAGCACATTATAATATTGGAACAAAAGCGAATTATAAAAACGAACAAAATCTCATTAAACTACAAAAAGCCATCGAAGTGGCTGAAAAGACCGGTATAGACGTAAATAACTTGTTTAAGTGGGCAAGACCAGGGTCAGAGAATTTCACAAATTCCTATGCTCGTCTCAAATTCATTTCTGAGAAAGTACAACAATCGTTGCGCGCCAAATACAACCATAAGGATTGGGGTCAGGTTGTAAAACCATTGAATGACCAATTGCGAAATAACCAGAAAAACGCACTGACATCCTATTTGCTGCAACAAGAAAAACTCAGAAAATCAGGCGTAACAGATGCTGATGGGTTATTTGAATTTTTCCTGATCGATGTACAGATGGATACATGCATGGAAACATCACGAATCAAGCAAGCCATTTCATCCGTGCAATTATTCATTCAAAGGTGTTTGATCGGGCTGGAAGATGGAATTCATCCGTCAGTACTTGACCGAAACCGTTGGGAATGGATGCAGCGTTACCGTGTCTGGGAAGCCAACCGGAAAGTACTGTTATATCCCGAAAACTGGATAGAAAGTAACTTACGGGATGACAAAAGTCCTTTCTTCAAAGAACTGGAAAGTGAACTATTACAGAAAGACATCACCAAGGAGAATGTTACCGATGCACTTAAAAACTATCTCTATAAAGTAGATGAGGTAGCGAATATGGAGGTGGTGGGATTGTATATCGAAACGGATTCGGAAATAATTGCCGCGAGATATATGGCGGAAGAACTTGGCGGGGAACTTGTCTCGCCGGAAAAAGAAATTTACCGCCCAAAAAAACTTCATGTTTTTTCACGCACACGCAATTCACCAAGTTCATTTTTCTATCGTTATCTGAAAATGGATGAAATGCATTGGTATCCCTGGGAAAAAATTCAAGTGGATATACCATGTTATAGTGATCAAGACGCGACCGGAACTATTATTGACTCAGGTTGTTACCTCATACCTTATGTCTGGAATGGAAAACTTCTGATATTCTTCCCTCAAATCACAAAAAAAACAATTAAAGATCCGGATGCGAAAAGCAACTCTACAAACACGGCTAATGAAGGCGCACAGGCAAATACGATGCACATTGAATTTTATGAGATAAAGATGGCCTGGAGTGAGTACAGAAATGGAAAGTGGACTCAGAAAAAAATTAGCGAACATGCTGTCATAGACAATGGCACGACTATTACGGATAAGGCTACTGTTGCCTCTAATATTTTAATAGCTTACGAAAACGCAATCGGAGATGTGCAAATTGCCTTAGGCAAATTCAATCTCGCCGATTCGAATTTGAATCAGGCCAAATTCGAACTAGCTCAAGTTGGTGAATTGGATGACATTCCTACATTTCTAAATAAGCTGGCTTCACAGGCTTTTTATGAACCTGATGATTTTAAGAAACCCTTATTATATGCCGAATTTGCTTTGGCCGTTCTTCACCCAGTAGGGAGCTATGGAGTTTACGTTGCTGCACATAAACTAAAAAAGGATGAAGCAACTAAAAATGTAGATGACAAGCAAAAATTAAGAGATGAAGCATTGAATAATCTTGAAGGTAAAGAAAAAGATGTTCAAATACCCAAGGCGGAATACGAAAAGGCAAGTCAACAAAAAGTTATTACTCACTCCCTGTGCCCAATATCATCCTTCCGATTTATTCCAGCATCATCCATTAATTCAACAAAAGAGACATTACCTGGAATAAGGGTTTTCAGAGACAAAGTGGAAATAGGATCATTTGAATTTGATGGATCGAATCTAACTACTGATTCGAAAACATATTTGTGGAAAGGCCCCACCGACCCAACAAATTTTCATTATCAATATCCAGCCAATAAACCGAGAAAAATAGAGTCCTTTCAATTGCAAGTTAAGCCTGGGCAATTTGTGTTTGAAGAATTCGGCAAAAGTAATTTTTCAAATACCAATAAAATTCAAAAGAATTATCATCCTCATATCCACCAACTATTTGGTTTAGTCAATGAAAATACACTGAGTAACTTCTTCAACTTTTACAAAGCAAATAAAATATCCATTGACCTTTCAGATGCGTTCGGTACTTTTACTGATGAAAGCCAGACAGGCGTTCAGAAGAGTTACCACGAACTCAAACGCCCCTACTCTCTTTACAACTGGGAATTATTCTTTCATGCTCCCATGATGATTGCTGATGCCCTGGGCAAGCACAACATTTTGAAGAAGCCATGAATTGGTTTCATTTCATTTTCAATCCAATGACTCAGCCCAGAGATGAAAACGACAAAAAACCCTATTGGCAGTTTTTGCCATTTAAAGATGTAGAAAGCAGAAATGTGCTCGAAAAAATATTTCAAAACCTTACTTCAAAAAAGGATAACGAAGCCATCAATGAATGGCGCAACAATCCGTTCAAACCCCATTTAGTAGCGCGAAGCAGACCTGTGGCTTATATGAAGTGGGTAGTGATGAAGTACATCGATAATATCCTTGATTGGGGCGATTATCTCTATAGACAAGATACCATCGAAAGCATCAATCAGGCAACTCAACTCTATGTGATGGCCGGACATATTCTGGGCAGAAGGCCCATGTTGATTCCTGAAAAGGGCAAGCCGGCACCGCAGACCTATTATTCGCTGTTAGAAAAATGGGATGCAAATAGCAATGCTATGGTGCGATTCGAAACGATTGCTCCATACAGCATACAGGCTTCTATTGATTCGAAGGATAATGAAAGTGAAGCACCAACAACGGATATGCATGGCAGCATCAGCACATTGTATTTCTGTATTCCAAGCAATCCAAAATTACTCTCTTACTGGGACACCATTGCAGACCGACTTTTCAAAATAAGACATTGTCAGAACATTGATGGTGCATTTCGTAAACTCCCTCTTTTTGAACCTCCAATTGATCCTGCCTTATTGGTCAAAGCTGCTGCTCAGGGCCTCAGTATTTCCAGCGTGGTAAATGATCTGAATTCGACCATGCCCAACTACCGCTTTTATTATTTACTTCAAAAAGCGCTTGAGTTATGTAGTGAATTAAAATCTCTTGGTGGTTCAATGCTATCTGCCATTGAAAAGAAAGACAACGAATCAATTTCGTTGATTAGAGCCAGGCATGAGGGCACCATTAATAATCTGGTGATGGAAATCAAAAAACTTCAGTTGGATGAAGCTCAAAAATCGCTGGAAACGCTGCAACAAAATAGAATAGCTCCAGAAGCCCGAATGAAGTATTTTTTGAAATTGGTCGGCGAAATCGAAGATAAAGTACCTGTTATTGATGCTGAATTTACAGAATTGGCAAACAATATTGACTCACCAATCGACACTAGCGGTTCCAGATTGAATAAGTACGAAAAGCTTGAAATGGACAAATCGAGTGATGCCAGATCCATCCAAATTGACGCAGGTCAGAAAGAAGTTTTGGCTAGTATACTACACTTGATGCCTTCTTTGTCAACACACATTGGACCAGTTGGATTCACTCTGGGAGTTGAATTTGGAGGCCCTATGCTTGGCAATGCAATACAAGCCTGGGCAAAAGTTTTGCAAAATGACGCGGCAGGTAAATCGTACGACGCAAATAATGCTTCAAAGACAGGCAATTTTCAGCGTTCGCTGCAGGAACGAATTCAACAAGCCAACGCAGCGGGATATGAGATCAAACAAATTGATAAACAAATTACAGCACAACAGATCAGAATTGATATTGCCAGCAAAGAGATCACCATTCACCAGAAACAAATTGACAATATCAATGAAGTAGAAGAATTCCTAAAAAACAAGTACACCAACGAAGAACTTTATACATGGATGCGCGGAGGTTTGAAGACTCTATACAAGCAAGTCTACAATCTCGCATACGATCTTGCGAAAAAGGCAGAAAAAGCGTATTGCTTTGAACGCGGCATCAGCAACGCCAACTTTATTCAAGCCGGCTATTTTGATAGCGGCAGAGAGGGTTTGTTATCTGGAGAACAATTATATGTCGGATTAAAACAACTGGAATCAGCCTACCAGGAAAAACGTGGATATGACTATGAGATAACCAAACACGTTTCATTGCAACAATTGAACTCAATAGCAATAATTCAACTCAAGTCAACTGCATCATGTGAATTCGAAATTCCTGAAGTACTATTCGATCTGGACTTTCCGGGTCATTACAAAAGGAGGATCAAATCCATTTCTATTTCGATACCCTGCATCGCAGGCCCTTATGCAAGTGTCAATGCAACTTTGAAATTGCTCAAAAACCGATTCAGAAATAGCGCAATAGCAACAAGCTATCCTGAAAAACCGGATGACGAGAGGTTTGTCTCCTATCAAATTCCAATTACGTCCATTGCAACCAGTTCCGGACAAAATGACTCTGGTATATTTGAATTGAATTTCAAAGATGAGCGCTATTTGCCGTTTGAAGGCGCCGGTGCAATAAGCAGCTGGAAACTTGAATTGCCAGAAATACATCAGTTCGATTACGATACCATCGCCGACGTCATACTTCATGTGAAATATACCTCCGTGGACGGAGGCGAACAATTGAGGAAGGAGGCAAATAAAACCATTAGCGCTCAATTCAACGCATTAAAAACTTGGTCGATCAAAGTGGATTAAGCTTCCCAATTTTTTTGAAAAATGATATGCCGAAGGAGTGGAATCGACTCATAAAGCGAGAATCAGTGCCCCTTCGAATTGACTCGAATCGGTTGCCCTTCTTTACAAAATATTTCGACTTTGCAATAACTGGCTTCGATTTCTTTACAGATCAACCAATTGATTTAGTTGTAAATGATAAATCAATTAGTGAAAAACTTGAAAGTGATATCAAAATGTATCACTATCCGGTAATTCCGGAAGGAGCGAATCCAGCATTTTCGTTCGACGAAGAATTTACATTGCAATTCGAATCAATGGATTTACCAAAATTGAAACAAACTATTATGCTAATTAGATATAACATATTGACAAAAAAATGAGAGGCTAGTAATAATTGGAAAATCTCCTACAACTTGAGACGCAGATACTGAGAAAAAGCAACGATGATTGGGTTCGATTTCCCTTGAAAAAATCGTGTTTGATGAAAAAAATGTCGAACCCAAGATTGAAGTCTGCCCTTCTGATCGCTAAGAATAGAGCGAGAAACAAAACGGAAACTCCGTAAACGCAGAACGAGAAAGAAAACGCCAGCTTCCGCTCTCGCTCTCTTTCTCGTTCTGCTTATGTAGTCCGTAGGGGAATCGAACCCCATGACTGTAGTGTGTAGAACAAAAAACCCACGTCCAGCGCGGGTTTTAGAAGTGTCACTGTAGGGAGTCGAACCCCAAACCTTCGCATCCGTAGTGCGATGCTCTATCCAGTTGAGCTACAGTGACAATATTTTCAAAACACTGGTGGAGTCGTTTCTCCAAACCTTCCCGACTCGTCGTCGGGATGCTCAATCCTGTTGAGCTACAGTGACATTTTCCGTAAAACGGGGCGCAAATATACTGTCGGATGGTCGCTTTTGTCAATTTTCGGTGAAAAAAACTGTCTTTTGCCAATTTTGACCGACTTATTCTTTCTTTTTAAGGAGGACAAGTTCTGTAAAGTCAAAGTCCGGATTATCCACAACAACCTTCATCTCTTCCGGTTTGCCCTGTGCATTCATCACAAATGTGACCTTGCCCTTGGGCAACATCATCTGGGTGGTCCAGCTAAGCTGGAATGTGTCATAATGCCAATGGCTTAGATTACCTTTAAACAATGCGGTTGGTTTGAAATCAATCGCTAGCTGGCCATCTGCTTTGAGCAGTATCTCCACATCACCATACATCTCACTGGAGTAGGTGCCACAATAGTCTTTTAGGGGAATGGAGGGCGATGTATTCGTAACCCTCGCTGCTTCATCTTCTGCAATGGCTTTTTTCGTGGCTTCTTCGTCGTCCTTTTTAAATTGAAGGAACATTCCCGTCCAGTCTTTGTCTTCTTTGATCTGAAGGTATTTATCCAAAATATCGAAGGTGAGACAAGATGGAAGTGAGTTGATGTTGTTGGTGAGAATGACGAAACCAAGATTCAAATCAGGAACCAATACCGTTTTGGATATCATACCGTCATATCCACCCCCATGACTCACCACTTTGTGTCCGCCATATTCCATCAATTCCCAACCGAGTCCATAACCGTTGAAATGTCTCGACGGCATATTCTCTCGTTGCCATTTGCCCACTGGTTTTGGGGTCAGATTTTCCCACATTTCATAAGTACGGGCTTCTGACCAATATGTCTTACCGTCTAAACTTCCTTTGCCCAATTGCAATTTGATCCATTTGCTGATGTCCGTGATACTGGCATTGATGCTTCCTGCCGGACCAATATTGTCCCAATCTACATAGTCGATGGCCACATTTTTACCATCCACTTCATTGTGTGGTATGGCAACATTGCCAGCGGTATCCAGTTTTTGACACTTGTATTCGCGGTCTTCATGCCCAGTGGTTCAAAAAATGGGTTTGGATAAAATCATCCCAGGTTGTGCCGCTTACTTGAGCTACAATTTCACCGGCAGCGAGAAACATAATATTTGAATAACCATACGCTTCGCGAAATCCATAGACAGGCTTCAGGTATTTCGCACGGCGAATAATCTCTTCACGACTGTGCGTCGTTCCATACCAAATGAGGTCTCCACTGAAAGTAGCAAGGTCGCTTCGATGACACAATAAATCACGAATCGTAAATTCTTCGCTTACATAGGGAGAATACAATTCGAAATAGGGTAGGTAATCGCGAACCTTATCACTCCATTTGATTTTTCCTTCGTCTACCAAAATGGCGAGCGCCGCGGCGGTGAATGCTTTGGTATTGCTCGCAATGGCAAAAGATGTATTCTCATCTACCAACTGATCGCTACCTGCTTTGCGAAAGCCATAACCTTTGGCTAGCACCAATTCATTGTCTTTCACGATAGCGATGGCCATGCCGGGAACATTAAAATCCTGCAGCGCTCTTTTGAATAGACCATCAAGATCAGATTCATTTTGATGTTTGATGGCTGCTTTGGTTTTCGCATCGGGTTGTGATGTCTGCGCGTTGATTGTAAAAAAACTCAACGCGAAAACAGCAAGACTGAAAATGTATTTCATAGGAAAATTCTTATGGGGTAAAAGTACTGATCGACATGTATCAGTTGATGATCAAACCGGATGAATGGATCAATGGCTTGATCAGAAGATCGTGCCTGTTCCGTACAAGAGTCCCCAGCAGTCAATGCCGAATGAATAACTCGTACCAACATACATGGAAACACTTTCTCCTTTCCAGAGGCGCACCCGACCGGCCACTACGGGAGCAACCAAAATTTTACCGGATGGCGTGATGAGGAAACTTGCCAATGGTCCCAATTCGAATTCAAGTCGGGTTTTTTTATCGATATCCCAGGCGATGGGCCGGTATTGTATTCCAGCGCCGAAGGTGGGAGATGTTTTTTCATTGATCAATTCTCCATTCACCAAAAATTGTTTGGTTTCTGTAGCAAGGTTGAAGAACACAGGAAGCCTGAGTTTTTTTTCAGGTCGAAATTCTGCCAGCAATAGGATAGAAGTTGTTGGGACAACCGCTGCATTGGAATTTCTGAAATCAACCACTTTGCTATTTGATATAAAGAGAAGCGAACGTCCAAAGGATATCTCAAATAGTTTGGCGCGTTCGAGAGAGTCATTCGATTGTGCGGAGGTGGTTCGAGGCAAACAGATCATTACCGCGATGCAAAGTGGGTATAGAAGGTTTTTCATAAAGGGTATGTGTATCAAACATAATGGAAATATGGTCGGGTAGGGTGTGTGTGTTGGAATTGTCATAAACAATTTGCAGTTGGCAGAATTAGTGGGGTGAGATGGAGAATAACTGGCCTCACCTCCGGCCCCTCTGTGCCGCGGCGTAGAGGTGTGACCCTATTCAATTATTCATTCTCATTCTGCTTCTCATTCTCATTCTGATTCTATAGTCGACCCCTACAGGGTCGCGCCGACATTGGTCTGCGTTCGGGCTAGAGAGAATCGACCCCGATGGGGTCATTAGGAAATCTTTGTGTTCGCAGCCTTTCACTTATTCATTCTCATTCTGCTTCTCATTCTGTTTCAATAATCGGCCCCTATGGGGTCATAAGGAAATCTCTGTGCTCGCAACTTTATTTCAATTATTCATTCTCATTCTCATTCTCATTCTGATTCTATAGTCGACCCCTACAGGGTCGCGCCGACATTGGTCTGCGTTCGGGCTAGAGAGAATCGACCCCTATGGGGTCATTAGGAAATCTTTGTGTTCGCAGCCTTTCAATTATTCATTCTCATTCTGCTTCTCATTCTCATTCTGATTCTATAGTCGACCCCTACAGGGTCGCGCCGGCATTGGTCTGCATTCGGGCTAGAGAGATTCGACCCCTATGGGGTCATCAGTGAATCTTTATGTTCGCAGCCTTTCAATTATTCATCTCATTCTGCTTCTCATTCGTTTCAATAATCGGCCCCTATGGGGTCATAAGGAAATCTCTGTGCTCGCAACTTTATTTCAATTATTCATTCTCATTCTCATTCTCATTCTCATTCTGATTCTATAGTCGACCCCTACAGGGTCGCGCCGACATTGGTCTGCATTCGGGTTAGAGATTCGACCCCGATGGGGTCATTAGGAAATCTATGTGTTCGCAACCTTTCAATTATTCATTCTCATTCTGCTTCTCATTCTCATTCTGATTCTATAGTCGACCCCTACAGGGTCGCGCCGACATTGGTCTGCGTTCGGGCTAGAGAGATTCGACCCCGATGGGGTCATCAGTAAATCTTTATGTTCGCAGCCTTTCAATTATTCATTCTCATTCTGCTTCTCATTCTGTTTCAATAATCGGCCCCTATGGGGTCATAAGGAAATCTCTGTGCTCGCAACTTTATTTCAATTATTCATTCTCATTCTCATTCTCATTCTCATTCTGATTCTATAGTCGACCCCTACAGGGTCGCGCCGACATTGGTCTGCGTTCGGGCTAGAGAGATTCGACCCCTATGGGGTCATTAGGAAATCTCTGTGCTCGCAGCTTTCAATTATTCATTCTCATTCTGCTTCTCATTCTCATTCTGATTCTAAAGTCGACCCCTACAGGGTCGCACCGACATTGGTCTGCATTCGGGCTAGAGAGATTCGACCCGGATGGGGTCATTAGGAAATCTTTGTGTTCGCAGCCTCATTTCCACTATTCATTCTCATTCTCATTCTCATTCTGTTATTCATTCTCATTCTGCTTCTCATTCTCATTCTGTCCTGCTTTCTCTTTCCAAAAATTGTGATAAAAAAAAAACGGAGACAACCAATTGTTGTCTCCGCTCTCTTATAGGGCCTTGAGGGCCAGTTTATGATTCTTTTTGTTCTTCCTTCGGTTCTTCTTTTCCAAGTTTGAGCTCTTCGCGACGAACGGCGTGTTGTTTGTCGTTGAGGTTGATTTTTCCTTTCGAACGGAAAATGAAATAGTATTTCGAGAATCCATCGTAAGGTTGCGGTGCAGCAAAAATTGGAATGAAGTGGTGGTCGCGACAGAACTGTACAAGTTGTGGTCTGTTGTGCTCATCAATGGTTCCGATTTCGTCGATGAAGAGTACAATTTTGTTGTCTTCTGAAGAAATCGCAAGCCTGTTGATGATGGACATGACAATCACCAATCGGATCATACGGTCAGTACCATCTGATTCTACCTGCTCTTTCAAGTCGACACGCTTCATCTGTCCTTTTACATCGAGAATAAGTTCGATGTCAAACAGATCTTCGAAATCAACTGTTTTGCCAGTGTCGAGATAATGGTTGAGAATCTTGAGGTCTTCCGCACTTTCAAATTCGAAACTCAATTGTGCATTGAGGTTTTCAATCGATGCAATTCGTTCGAGTTCGTAAAGCACTTTTTTATTGTCTACGAGTTCAATGCGCAATGACTCAATGTTCGAGATGTGTGTCTTGGCCAGACTTTCATTGAATCGATTGTATACGAAGGTTTTGAATTCTTCGTAACGTTTACGTAGGTTGTAGGCAGGGTTGGCGAATTGGGTAGAAATGCTGCCGAGCAATCCATCGATGGATTTCTCTTTGTCCGTGATACAGGCTATTTCATCTTCTACATATTTGATGAATTCTGTTTCATCGGCCAATGCACTGTTTGTTTTGAAACGGAGTTGATCGAAGGTCCTGTCCTTCTTCACTTTCAACGTTTCGCGGTCTCCATTGGCATGCTGGATTTTGGTGAAAATCTCATCCAATGTTTCCGTGGTTTCATACTCTGTTGGATTGATGCCATAGGCTTCAATTTCTTGCTTACGCGAGCGGAGTTGAATCAAACGGTCTTCAGATTTACGCGTGTCTTCACGCAACGTATCGAGTAGGAGTGATTTTTCTCCGATCTCTTTTTTCAATTTTGAAAGCTCATCTTCGATTTTCTCACGCTCAGCTTTCATGGTGCGAAGCTCTGTTCCAAGTTCACCACTGATTTTTTCAAGCTTTGGAAGTTCTGCGATGTGGCGAAGTTTTTCTTTCACCGTTTCGATATCGGCATGAACTTTTTCGAGTTCCTTGCGTGTTTTATCGATGTGAAGTGCAACTGCCCAAAGTTTTTCGAGTTCAACTTTTTCTTTCTGTACTTCTTTGAGTTCTTCCTTCAGCATTTTTACAGAAGGAATGTCACGAAGTTCCATCTTCTTCGGCAATTCAATTTCACCGTCGAAAATCTTCATCACATTACCACTCTTCGATACTTTTTTCTTCACATGTTTATCCGGCATTGCCGCGAAATCAGGTGAAAAAATGGTGTTGAGGATTTTTCTGGTATCCTCATCATCTGCGATCTTCTGGATGAGTTGGTTGTCGTAGTTTTTAATCTGTGCTTCAATACGGGCACATTCTGTATCGTATTTCGAAAGTTTGGATTCGATGTTTTTGGAATCAAGTTTTTGATTCTCCACCATCGTAATCCTCACTTCAATGTCGCGTCGTTTCTGATCGAGATTGATGAGCGATTCATCCAAAAACTTCTTGTCTTCGTACGATGAAATCTTGTCCAATTGTGTTTGAAGGGAAATGAATTCTTTCTCCTTCATTTCCACTTCTGTTTCCTTCTTACCGATTTCGCGGTTGAGTTCTTCTTGTCTTGGCTTCAATTTTTCATTGACCTGAACAAGCGTGGTCTGATAGGTCTTTTCTTTTTCCAAACGCGAACTGTCCAATTGCTGCACAGTGCCGTTGTATTGCTTTTCGAATGCATAAATAAGGTCACTTACAATGCGTGATTTCGCTTTGTAGAGGTTAACCACTTCACGGAATTCTTCGAAGTCTTTCTGAATGTTTTTGATTACACGGATCTCATCGTTGATGCGAAGAAGGTCGGTGATATCCTTTTTATTTTTCTGCGAAAAATTGATCCCTTCATGTTCGCGGTTATCCGCAACGATGAGAGATTCTTTCAATGTTTTGTTGGTGATCAATTTCGAATTGATCAAAAAGCGATAGATTTTCGAGAAGTTGTTGCTCAATCCGTCCGTACGAACGTTTTCTTCGAGCCATACTACGGCGTCATTGCGTCTTCCGCGCTGGTAAACAGCATTGAATACTTCGCTTTTGCTTTTAAAGAGATAAAGCTCAACGCCTTCTGTGGTGAGCAGATCCTGCACTTCATCCCAACGGCGGATGCGTTGTTGCTGACCATCGCGTTTGAAGAAATGTTCGTGGTTGTACTCTCCGGTAAGTCGGTAGTACTCCAATTCCCCTTCGCTGTCGCGTTTTACGAGAATGCAATAAGGATTCCCTTTGCGAACTTCAAAGAGGATATAACTTTGATTGTGTGTTGGGAAATAGTGGTGAATGGTTTCTTTATCACCACGACGCTGACCGGAAAAGCTCATTTTAGATCCATCAACGATGAACAGGAAGTTCAGGGTATAGATCAATGTTGATTTTCCAACGTTGTTTGGCCCTACAAGCTGTAAGGAATCACAATCGTCGAGTCGCATTTCTGCATTGACGTAAGTCGCGGTATTGATACCGATAATTCTGGTTATCATAAAGTTTGTTCAGATTGAGAAACGATGTCGTTTCCTGTTAAAATCAAGGCTAAATCGAAGCCCAAACGCACAAATCTATTTTCCACCTGTTGGGGCCACAAGCATTGTTGATGATTTGAGGAAAACTTGGGAGTTTATCAACAATGCGGCAATTGTGAGATCGTGAAAATTTGCATGCTGATAGGCTGATTATCAGCGAAAAGTTGACAAGAATGAATGATTCCTTTCGACGAGTCTAAAATAATCTCGACGGATTCCTGTTATGGCGACGCCTCAACCTACTTTTGGCCGCCTATGTTTTTTCGTTTCGTTACTTTTTTCCTTGCACTTTTGCCCATTTCTGTTTTCGCCCAAAGTGGCGTTCTCAGTGGTATTGTGCGCGATGTGGAAGGTCATCCTGCCGTGGGGATTTTCATCACCCAAAAAGACAATGTGAACAATGGAACTCAGACCAATGAAAATGGGAAATTTTCACTCACCATCCCGGCGGGAAAAAGTGTAATTGTTGTTTTTAAAGGTATTGGTGCCGATCCAATTGAAAAGTCTTTCACCTTGTTCGATGGAGAAAAACGCAATGTGGACCTCGTCTACGAGAATGTAGCTGAAACAGGTACCATTGAAATTTCTGAGAACCGTGAGTCGGGATTCAGGACCATTGATACCAAGCTGCCCACCAAACTACCTACCATCAATCCGGGTATTGAAGCATACCTTCTGAGTATGCCCGTGAATATTGCTTCTGAATTGAGCAGTAGTTATAGTGTACGTGGAGGTAGCTTTGATGAAAACCTGATTTATGTTAATGGTATTCAGGTGTACAGACCATTTCTCGTGAGGGCAGGAGAGCAGGAAGGTCTGAGTTTTCCAAATCCCGATATGGTGAGCAACATCAAGTTCAGCGCTGGTGGTTTTGCGGCGAAATACGGCGATAAAATGAGCAGTGTCCTGGACATCCAATATGCGCGTCCGGATACAACGGAAGGCTCGTTTACGGCTGGACTGCTTGGAGGTTCTGTGCAACTTGGCGGTCGTTCGAAAAGCAAAAAATTCACCCATAATTCGGGTGTTCGATATAAAAACAATGCGTACGTTTTCAATTCACTTGACGTGCAGGGTGATTACAAACCGCGTTATGTGGACCTTCAGACATTTCTCACCTGGACACCAAGAAAATATGGCCCACTTGAATTTAGTTTTTTGGGAAATTATCAGAATAACCGATACAATTTTATTCCGAGTACCAGAACAACGGATGTAGGTTCCATCAATGAAGCTCTTCGTCTGACCGTTTATTTTGAAGGACAGGAAATCACCAGCTTCGAAACGGTATTCGGCGCTTTTTCTGCGAAATACAATCCTTCACCGACTTCACAACTTGTTTTCACGGCGAGTGCTTTCAATACCTACGAAACCGAGCGTTTCGATATTCAGGGTGCATACAGCCTCGACGAACTGGAACGTGATTTGGGCAGTGATGAATTCGGCGAAGTGCTCACCAATCGCGGTGTAGGAGGTTTTCTTGATCATGCTCGAAACGAATTGAATGCCACCGTGTTCAATTTTACACATCGTGGATTTGTAGAAAGTGAACCTCACAACAATGTGATCTCATGGGGTTTCGATGCGACATCAGAATCCATCAAAGACGAATTGAAAGAGTGGTCCCTGATCGATTCCGCGGGGTATGCTTCGCCTCGTCCTGATGATTCATTGGGTTATACCAATCCGGCTCTCCAACCAAATCAAATCATTTTTTTACACGATAAAATCAGTGCCTACAATGAAGTGATGTCGCAACGCGTCACAGCATATGTTCAGGATGAAAAGAAATGGGACCTGAGCAATGGTTCGAAAATGGCTTTGAATGTGGGTGTTCGGGGTAATTATTGGAGCTATAACGAACAACTTGTTGGCGGTCCGCGGGTGAATTTTTCCTATACACCCGAATGGATTGTCGGTAGAAAGAATGATGATGACTCAATCGATTCCGTTCGTAAAGATGTGGGCCTCACCGCTGCCTGGGGTTATTACTTTCAGCCTCCTTTCTACAGAGAAATGCGCGGGTTTACGGGAGCTGTCAATCCGGAAATCAGGGCACAAAAAAGCATCCACTACATCCTCGGTGCGAGTTATGTGTTTCGCGCATGGGGAAGGCCTTTCAACATGAATGCTGAAGTGTATTACAAACAGCTTGAAGACCTGATACCGTACGAAGTAGAAAATGTGAGGCTGCGTTATTTCGCTGAGAACAACTCTCGCGGTTATGCGGCTGGGGCTGATATCATGTTGAATGGTGAATTCATCAAAGGTGTTCAGTCGTGGTTGCGTGCGTCTGTTTTGAAGACAGAAGAAGACCTCAACAACGATTCATACTACATCTATCTCA
>JADKIZ010000033.1 GCA_016722445.1 Flavobacteriales bacterium
AAGTAAAACATGAGTTTTTTACCACAACTTAACCTCCTGAGAATGTCCGGCTACACCGTCACAGAAACTACCGACGGATTTGTAACCGAAGGATTCCTGATCACAAAAGGATGGATCACCAAAGGCGATAAAAAGTGGAAGTTTGACAAAAATCTTGTGGCTAAAATGAATGTCCTCACAGGGAAAGTAAAAGCAGAGCCTAAGAAGTTTGACCTGTTCTACATCGTCGGAAAGTCAGAAACAAAACATTGCTCAAATAGCCTGTATGGTGTGTGTAAAGCAATGGAGAAAGAGTTGAAAAGATCAGGAAACTATCGGATCGGTAAATTTGAAATCCGTCCGAAAAATTAAGTGATTTTTAATGTTAAAAGCCTTGTGCAAATAATGTTAGTAATGTATATTTGTAACAAATAAAAGCAGAAATCAATGAACACAATTGAATTGAAACAAACGAAAAGTGACGAGAGAACGCCGCTTGAGATTTTTAATGAAGCCGAAACGGGTCAGGCGTTTAAAGTCGTGGTCGGGCATGGTGAGGCAATCGGGATGAAATGCCGTGTAAATGGAAAAGTGGCGCTTGTGGACTTGGGACAGGGTGTTCCTTATTATGAACACGGTGACACACACGCCTTTTGCTGACGGCGACATAAAAATCACCCCAATAGATATTAAAATCACCGAGCTATGAACGTAGAACTTGACAAATCGTTTTTATTCGTACATTTACCGCGTTCGTGTTCGCATTGGTTATCCAAAGCAAAGTTTTACTCTCAATACCGCTCCCAAAGGTCGGGGCAACCATCCTCACCGATGCGAAGCACGAACACCCGACCAGAGGGGGCAACTATTTGCTCATGGAAGAAATTTGGAAAGACATTCCTAACTACGAAGGAAAGTATCAGGTTAGCAATAAAGGCAGGGTAAAATCAATGGCCAGAAGGGCTAAATCAGGAATAAAAAACGGGCTGACCCATAGACCTGTAAACGAAAGAATATTAAAACCATCAATAACAAAAGGATATTATATGGTGGTTTTATCTGACAAAACCAGACACGCATTTACTGTTCATGGATTGGTAGCAAGAGTTTTTATAGGGCCAAGAAACGGTTTTGTTGTGGATCACATAGATGGGAACAAGCTAAACAACGAATTAGTAAATTTAGAATACGTTTCACCAACTGAAAATTCTTTAAGATACAGGAGGGCAGCCAAGTCGTCCAGCGTATATGTCGGTGTTTCAAAAAGGCAAAACAAAACAAGGGCGGTTTGGCAAGCAAATATTCAGATAAACAACAAGAAAACAAATCTGGGAATTTTTCTCACCGAGGAGGAAGCTCATGAGGCGTATCAAAAAGTCAGCAATTCAGTAATTGATAAAAAATACACAAATGAATATTGAATTAATTCAGAACTTACTTACTCAGTCGCAGTTTCGTGATATATTGATGTACCGCGCAAACTTTGGACGAAGATCGTACATTAAGCCTCAACCGTTTAAGGTTTACTCAGGGCTTACAGGAGGTATGTCAGCATCCACGTTTCGTGGCGACATGGCCGATAAACGCCTTGACTCGTGGAAAAAAACACAAGTCGAAATTTATGGCAGTGTAGAAAAGGCTGATGCCATGTTGGAATCCATGGCCTATTTTGGAAGCGCAGTTCATGAAGCCCTTGTGGATATTTGGAACAGCCAATGTTTTGAATTCGATAGCGATAAAGCCAGAGAAATGTTCATGGAGTCAGACAGAAGGCTTGGACTAACACATAACGAATCCTTGGTTTCACAAAAAGTCCTTGAATACCACATGGCTATTGCGTCGCTTATGCAATTCATATACGACGAGGTTTCTGACATATTAGCAATAGAAACAATGGCTATTTGCGAGGAATTAATTTTAGCAACGCCAATCGACTTAACCTGCACATTAAAAGACGGGCGTAGAGTTTCACTAAACATTAAGACCAGCTCTCAGATTAACGACCATCATTTGAACCAAGCAGCAATGGAAGCGGTTATGTGGAATGAAACGTATCCAGAGTATCAAGTAGTAGGGTCAGGAATCATTCGCCCTAAATCATGGAAACTTGACAAAGTGCCTACTTACGACCTCAAGATTATGAAGATGGACGAGGTGAATGAAAGAGCAAGAATAATGCGTAAAAAAATGATAGCCTGTCTTGAAGACCCAGAGTCAAGCTATGCGAATTTCGATCAAAGAGAGCGTATCTTTACAGGTAAAATCAAACTCGGTGAAGCCCCGAAGATCGTCACTAAAACGATTGAGCAAGCCTTCGTCGAAAGCCAACAAGTAAATCAATAATTTAACATAATCAATTTAACATGAGTGATTTCAAAAACAAACTGAAACAGTCGCAAGGCGGCGGTTCTCAGTATCCAAAACTTCCCGTGGTTCACACCGTTGAACTCAAGGAAGCAGGTTCAGACGTAGAATTTCAAATATACGACAAAGACCAAAAAGTAAACGTGAAATATGCTGGCGAAATCTCAGGAATCCTGATCGGTACGGCTATGCAGGTTTCCTCATACTCCGATAACCTTGGACGAAACGGAGGTCAATACAAATCCGATTTTTACGTAAACAACAAAAATGTGGTTCTTTTCGCGCCAACGGCCAACGGTTACAAAGTGGTTTCTAAAGGAACGATGGATGAAGTTGAAAAGTACATCAACGAAAACAGCACGGGAACCGCCAAAAAAAGACAAGTAATTTTTGTTCTTACTCCCGCCGGACTTCTTGCGGTTGTCACAAATCTTTCAATCGCCATCGACCAAATCGATAAACACAGAGAATCTTTGACCGAAAACCAAATCGTGTTGACGGCAAAACTTTTTGATGAGAAAGACGAGTCTATTTCAAAGAAGGCTAAAGAGTTCCTTGTAAATTCAGAACGAAGAACCCGCCTAAATACGCCTCTGTTTCGGTTGGGCAACCTATCACAGAAGAACTTTGGAATGAACTTGGCGCTGATTACACTATCGAGCAGTTTACATCTTGGAAGAAATACCGCGAATCAGGCGGTCAAGGGGAGTCGGAAGCAAAAGACCCCGTGAGCGAATGGGCGGAGCAAGCACCAACATCGGGTTCACAAGCCACAAGTGCTGATGGGGATTTTCAAGATTTACCCTTCTGATAACTATTTGATATTCAGTAATTTATGCAATTCCACGGGGTCATAAAGAAAGGCACAGGGAAAGCAACCGTTTATCGGGAGCGCGATATGAGAAATTATATCGCCTCCCTTGGACGGGATGATAAGGACGTAGAGATAACCTTCGACATTGGTAAAAGGAAAAGAAAGAGGAGTAGGGACGCGAACGATTTTTACTGGTTCTGTTTATCTCTTGTCGTGGAAAGGATGTTAGAACTTGGTCATGAGGTCGATAAAGACTTAATGCACGAGTTTTTTAAAGGTAGGTTTCTTTATACCGAGTTTTTAGACGAAACAACGGGGGAAATTTTAAGGATACCCCGTAGCACCACCGAGGTAAGTTCAGATGAATTTTGGGCTTATCTTGAAGAAATTAAGCGGTTCGCGGCACAGACACTAAGTTTGGTGATCCCTGAACCCGGAGAACAAATAGAAATTGATTTATGAAAAACAAACTTATCAACTAAAACGCTGGAATAATCGTATCCGCCGCCATTCTTGCCTACATCTACACCTCAGTAGAATCGGACTCGCGCGATAAAAAGTTCAGGAATATCGTGCAAGATCAACTTGAATTACAGAACCAAAAGGCCGACTCCCCCATAGAGGCGACAAAAACTTTATGAGGAAGCAATAGACCGACTCAGGTACTCAATCAACGAGAGCCAAATGGAGGTCATAACAGTTGAGAAAGAAAAGACGAAGATTTATAACAACTACATCGAGAATGTGGTGCGTTATAGTGGCGATCCGAAGTTAGATACAGTATTCACCAAAGATAGCATCGACTTTTATCAGCGAGTTCAAAGCGGATGGATGTTTAAAAAATAATATCATGAAAAAAATCACTTTAATACTTATGTTATTGCCCGCCGTCGTGTGGTCGCAAAAAATGACGGTAGCCCAAGCAGACTCATTAAAGGCTGCAAACAATTTGAAATATATGTTCGTAGTGTCATTCGATAGGATGCTATATGAATACGCCCTACGGGTGAACTGTGAAACCGTGGACTCCATTAAAAACGTGATCATTAGAGATTACGAACGATTGACGGGTATTCAAGCTGCGTCCGCAGAAGAAAGACAAAAGGCGTATAACCAAAAATTAGAAGTCGCCCGACTTTCTCAGGAATTACTTGATTCCACGATTGGTTCTGAGAAACGGGCTATCCGCCGGAAGAACTTTTGGAAGACCACCGCGATTGTCGGGATACCCGCGTCGATCATCGGTGGGTTTGTTTAGCAACGAAGATGTCAAAGAACTGACGGTAAATATACAACAATTATCACTTAAAAGCAATGGTAAATCTGATAAAACCTAAAACTTTTCCGATCTCAACCATAGACAAAATGATGGAAAAAATCATTCTTGAAATATGTGAGGCCGAGAATCTTAATCCAATTGTATTTAAGTCAAAGCACAAAGGTCAAGAGTATGTTGAGGTAAGGCAGATATACGCCGCATTAATGTACGACAAGTTCGTAGGTATGGGCATATCGCTCGCAAGGGTCGGGAGAACGATTAACCGCGACCACGCGACGGTAAAGCATTGTTGTAAAGTGGTTCAAGATAGAATCGAAATTTGGCCAAACTTTCCATCGCGTGTCGCCCACATAGAATCCATCATTGATGCGGTGATCAGACCGTGGCTATACCCCAACACCAGAGAATACTTGAGTTCAGAGATTTATAAGTTAAAGCAAAAAATCGAGAAACATGAACAAGAACTACACGAACTGGACGAAATTGAGGGAGTTGTTAACGAGGGAGACGCCGCCGTTGCCGTACGTGCTGAACATTGGGTTAATGGTAATGGGTATTAGTATCCCGATCCTCATTTATTTTTGGGTGAACTCTTGACTTTTTAATCTGATTTTAATACATTTGCTTCGCAAATTATTTAAGGATGTTCAAAATATTCGCACATACCGCATACCCGCCTCATCCGAGGATGTTTTGCCAAGAATTTTCTTTATGTCTGGCGGGAGCGGTGTTGTGCAATCTCATGTCAAAAACAGTAATATTTTCATCGTCCGAAAATCACACCGATACAATGGACGTAATGAGCAATGGAAGTTACGGCGTTTCTTTTGTCGTTAGAGATAGCGACAACGGCAATCCGGCTCACATCTGCCTGTCTCTATATGATCTGCAAAGTCTGATTGACGAGCTTCAAGTTATTTTGAAAAGACAAGAAAAAGAACAATGAAAGAAACGTACTATTTCAGTCACGACTACAACGCTCGTTCTGACATAAAAATCAAAAAACTTATTGCCAAGCATGGTATGGTTGGGTATGGTGTTTTTTGGGCTATCGTGGAAGATTTGTACAATAATGCAAACGCATTGCCATCGGATTACGAAAGCATTGCGTTTGATATACGGTCGGAAAGCGATCTTGTTAAGTCGGTAGTAAATGACTTCGATTTGTTCGTGATTGATGGTAACACTTTTGGAAGTTCTTCTGTTGAAAGGAGGTTAAATGAGCGAAATGCTAAGTCTGAGTCGGCACGCCAGAACGCCTAAAACGTTGGGAAAATATGCGGTCGCATAGCGATGGTATTCCGACCGCATTGCCTTCGCAATCCGAGGGCAATGCTATAAAGGAAAGGAAAGGAAAGGAAAGTAAAAGAAAAGAAAAGAAAGAATTTGTAGCGCCTTCTGTTTTGGAAGTTCAGGCATATTTCTCCGAAAACGGATGGAAACCAGAACTTGGAACACGGGCATACAACCACTATCACCCTGAATGGAAAAATAGTCAAGGCAAAAAAGTCTTGAATTGGAAACAGACCATGAGGACGGTTTGGATGGATGAAAGTAAAAATCTAAACATGAAAATGGCCGCGCCAAAAATCAACGGCCAAAAAATCCCTGTGTCAGTTAACATTTATGAATGCATCGTGAAATACAACGATGGAACAAGTTTAATCTTGCCAAAAGCTGAGTGTAAACAAATTATAGAAGAATACAACCTTGATCAAGACTAATCAACATAACCTGATTTTCAATCCAAACTTGAAAAGTCAAAAGGTCGCTTGCCCGAAATGTTCAGGCGAGAGAAAAAACAAGGCTGACAAGTCTCTTTCTGTAAATGCTGAAAAAGGCGTGTTCCATTGCCATCATTGCGGCTGGTCAGGCAGGATCGACGGGTGGGCTCCAGATTTAACGGAATATCAAAAGCCAAAAAGATCGAATTGGACACCACTTGGTGATGCCGCGTCGGTTTTTTTAAAGTCCAGAGGGTTTAGTATTGAGACCATTCAGAAAAACAAACTGATACAAAAAAAATTCGGCAAAGATGATTTTATCGGGTATCCATACTTTATTCCTAATGAAAAAGAACCAGTAAACATCAAATGGCGAGGAGTAGGGCCAAAAGAATTTCGTCAGGAGGCTGGAACTTACAGGGTTTTGTACAATATTACCTTGTGGGGCGAAACCGACGAACTCATTTGGGTCGAGGGTGAAAATGACGTTATAGCCCTGAATGAATGTGGTATATGGAACGTAACAACACTAAGCGACGGCGCTATTAACGAAAACGACCAATCTATTGACGGAAAACTCAAAAGCCTTCACAACAGTTTTGAATGGATTAAACACTTTCGGTCACACATTCTTGCGGGAGATGGATGGCCCCGGAAAAAGGCTCAGGGAGGAGTTGATTAAAATACTCAATCCAGCAAAATGTAAGATCGTGGATTGGCCAGACGGAATAAAAGACGCAAATCAAGCCCTTTTAACGCACGGGAAAGACTTTACGGTGTCTTGTATCAAATCAGCAGCAAAAGTTCCTTTAAGCGGCGTTTTACGGCTTTCTGATAGGCTACCTGACATGATTGATAGTTTCCGAAATGGAAAACCAATTGGAGAAGAAACTTATTTTGGGCTATTTGACACCCTTTTCAGGTGGAAAAAAGGGCAGTCTAACCTGTGGACAGGTTATGCTAACATGGGTAAAAGCACGTTTTTAAACCAACTTATTCTCACAAAGTCAATTATGGATGATTGGAAATGGGCTGTTTTTTCTCCAGAAAACTACCCTGCCGACGACTTTTATGATGACTTGATTGAGATGTACGCAGGAGCGCAAGTGTCAGATCATTATGGCCACAAATGACAGAGGAACAATACGTTGAAGCGGCAAGATTTATAGACCAACATATCGTTTTCATTTATCCTGATGAACGTCATTCGGTTAAAACCCTTCATGAACTTTTTGAAAACCTAATACTTGAACACGGGATAGACGGAGTGGTTGTTGATCCGTACAATCAGATAGAAAAATTAGGCGAAAACACAACCGAACAGGAGGTCGCTGAATTTATGAAGGCGGTAAACAGGTTTGCTAAGTATCACGGAATAGTTTACAATATTGTGATCCACCCTAAAAACCTGAGTTTGCCAAAAGGAGAAGAGTTTAAAGCGGCAGACATTAATAATTTAGCGGTGGCGCGATGTGGGGAAATATGGCTTTACGACATAATTTCGGTACCACAGGCCCAATTGGTTTTCCGACAGGGTAAACGCCGAGGCTTCGTAGTAGTCCTCCAGAAAATCAAAAGAAAAAGAACAGGTGGCCAACAAGGGCAAGCTACTTTTTACCATGATTTTTTAAAAGCAAGGTATTATTCGGTTTCTCAAGACGGATCGGGTAAGAAATATTATTGCGACCCAGACAGAAGAGCGGCCAAAGATCAGAATGCTTTATGGGATATGGAAAGCAAGTCGTCGATTAAACCTAACACGAGTTTTGCTGTAAGTTCTCAGGACGTAAAAGAATCGGAAAACCCCTTTGAAACCGACCCGCTAACACCATGATCGACGAAAAGAATTTACACCTACAAAGAGTCAGGGCGTCGATAGACCCGCTGAAAGTGGTAAAAGGACACAAGTTCAAGGCTCATTGCCACGCCGCGCAGGTATGCGGGGAGATGGATAACCCTACAAGATTAGACTGGTACATTGCCTTCTACGAAGAATTGTGGGCTTTGCAGCAAAATTAATCAAGTTTTAATTGACTTTAAAGATAGTTTATGTTACATTTGTAAGAAAAAGTTATGAGTGAGGAAAAAGAAAAGCCACAATTGGACAAGCTGATGTTAGTGGCTATTCTTCTTAAAAAACAACAATACGATGAAGGTAATAAAAATCACGGTTCAGGTTTCAACAAGGTATGTAGGTTCACAAGTTGAAGATGAGTTAGAAGTTTATGTTGCAGATGACGCAACTGAGCAAGAAATTGAAACAGCAAAAGAAGATGCTGCAAGAGAATGGGTGTTTGGCCAAATTGATTGGGGTTGGCAGGACGCCGAATAGGCTAACGGTTTGCGGGTATATTTAGTACTGAATTTAAAACGCATAACTATATGACAAGACAAGATTTAATTGAAAAACTGAACTCCGATTATACACGATGCTCGGCATTAAATATACCTGCTGTTAGCAGCCGTTTATTCTACCCAATTTATGAAAGTGTGATTGGAGATGGGCCGCACCTTAAAGAAGGTGAATTTATCGAGTCCATAGGCGATAACTTTATAGTAGGGATATTTGGAGTTGGCAAGTTCAGAGATAAGGCCGATAAGTTCTTTGTCTTAAATGACTTATAACTACCCACTACGTACGACCACCCTAAAACATATAAACACAGAACAAATGGAAAATTACAAAGAACAACTTAACAAACTTTATCTTGAAGCAAAAGAAAATCACGGGGGCGGCCCTAACAGCAAATTTGAGTTTTTGAGTAGTGATATTTTTGACTTTACCACATACGATGGCTCTATTGACGAATTGTTTGCTAAAAATATGATAGAGGTTATTGACTGCATATTGAATAAAACAACATTTGAATACCATAAGAGCGGCCAATATGGGGTGAAATATCTAAATTTTCTTACGATGGTAAATACGCCATTTATGAAAGGAAAATTGGAATGGGGAACCTCGATTAGAGGCGCTTGGTTTGATGAGTACGGGTATCCTTCAGAAAAGGAAGAAGATAAGTTTTATTCAATAACATCCGATTGGAAGATACCAAAAAAAGAGATTACGGAATTTATGAAACAATTGCTTGAATGGTCAAAAGAAGAGTAGGGGATTTTTATCTGTAATGGACGATATACTTATATGAGCAAAAAACACAGAACAATGATAACCCAGCACACCCACCCATACGGTTCAACCGCCGAAGCATTAACGAGCGAACACGGGCTTAAAAGAGGTGGTAAATATGTAGTAGACGGATGGCACGGAGATAGAGTGATCGTACTCATCGACGGGCAGAAAAGATGGTTTAAAGCCTCCAATTTCCAATGACCAAAGAAGAAATAGAACTCCGTGCAAGGCTTAGCTTACTCGCTTGTCGCCGCGCCGTCCGGCCTTCCCTTGAGGACGCTACCGAGATGGCCGAGATATTTGAAGAACTATACAAACTAACAGGGGATAAAGAATACAAGTTGTTTCCTGAAAAACATGAAAAACGTGAACGATAAACGCAAAATCTTACAGTACATAATTATATGCCAACTTCAAATCTTTACCACGGAAGATTTAGATTTAAATGACGCTAAAGAAGTAAAGAGATTGTCTGAGAGATTAGTCCACGCGATTTGCCGCGCTCAGACAAAGAATATCAACACCCTTTGGAAAGGAGCGGAGGAGAATGTCAAAGAACTGATCACGGAGTATGAAAATCCGATTTACGAACTTTCGCGCCTCCCGATGGAGAAACTTTCCGCCGCCGCCAACCTGCTCAAAGCATTGGCTGATGACGAGTTAAAGATAGAACAAATGTGATTAAAAGTCAAGTAAATTAACTATATTTTAATTGACATTTGGTTAGGAATGTGTTACATTTGTAGGAAATAATTAAGACAATGAACAAAATACAAGTAGGCAAAGTTTACGCCCACGGAACACCCGTCGAGGTAATGAAGCAACCAAAGGGTCGAAAGTTCTTCGAGATTGACTCACCATGTTTCATAAACCAGCCACGCTAAAGACGATGGCGGCGGACGGGCAACCCCCCCCAACCGCGTAAACCCCTACAACCGCGGCTCCACAAAACTATATTCAAGAACGAATACACATGCAAGAAAAATCGACGGGCAACGGTGGCAAAAAAATAATGTTTCCGCCGACGTTATAATAACGCTCGTCTTTTCTGACCGCGAGCCGGAAATCAGGATTTTCACCCCCGACCGCATAACCACAGGACAAGAAGGTGAGGAATAAAACCAAACTTAAATCATAAAGCTATGAGTGAAAAAACAATGACAAATACGGATGTAGTAAAAAAACTTATTGGCAATGTGCAACCCTATGGCGCATCTCATATTGATGAACAAAGGTTTGAAAACCTAAAAGCGATGTGTGAACTTGTAGGAGATTTAATTGAAGAAATCAAGGATGCCGCAAAATCTAAAGAAAGGCACGAGTATTCAATGAAAGAAATGGGACTATATGCCTATAAATTTTTGTCGCAACTTGAAACAGGGGTTGGCTTTTAAGTTTGCTATTAACTTGTATATGTAAACTACCCACCCACGCAAAGCGATGGGATGGGCTTTAAACCTGACAACGAATGCAAAGAGCAATACATAGTCGATTTTTCAGCAGAATTTACGGTCTGCCCAAGCAAAGAGATAACTTTAGAAGCGTTATAATCCGCATCCAAAGTATCTACTTTACAGTTTGTGTTTGTGCATTTAAACACTTTGTTTGTTCGTTTGCCAATATGCTTACAAGAGTGGCAAGTTTGCGAACTGTAAGCAGGATTAACCACAACAAGTTTAACACCATTGAGCAAAGCCTTATATTCAAGTTTTGCTCTCAAATCTGCAAAATTCCATTTACCAAGTTTTGTTCTAAACTTTTTGTTTCTACGTTTAGAAGTAAACCTGATATTAGCAAGGTCTTCAATAGAAATACCTTTACCTTGTTCTTTAGCAGATGCTACAATAGATTTGCTTATTGTGTGGTTAACCAAATTAGCCGTTGTTCTTTCCTTGCCAGAGAGCCGTTTAGACAATTTTCTGCAATTCCTTTTAGTGGAACGCTTAGAGGTGTCTGCCTTTGCCTGAATAGAACTACGAACTTTTTGCCGATGTTCACGATACGTATTAAGCCACTCGGCAGAATGGTTAATGCCGTCAGAAGTATATGCAAGTGTTTGCAAACCAAAATCCACCCCGATAAAATCCTCAACGTCTTTTACATCTTCTTCGGGTACTTCAACGGTCTGAAACAAGTAAAACTTACCTTTCTTGTAAACCAAATCCGCTTCGCCTTTAATGTAGGGAAGATATTTAGGATTATGGCAGACAAAAGGTATTTTAATCCTTCCTCCGATAGCCCAAAGAGAAACAATATCATTCGGCTTGTAGGTCATTATCCTGCTATCATAACCAATGCTTCCGAGTGGTCTGAATACCCGCTTAACCTTTTTATCAAGTTTGTAGGCATCAGCAACCTTTGCAACACACCTTACCAATACTTGACTGCTAAGTTTAAAGGTAGCCTTGTATGTGTGGTAAACTTCGTGATGGAGTTTAAAATTGTTAAAGATACGTTTAGTCCAAGCGACATCCGAAATGGCATTACAAACAATGTTGGCTTCCTTCATCGTTTCAAGAAGCAAGTCAGCCTGTTCATCAGTAGGAAGAAGTTTTATTTTCAACGTGAGTTTCACAACACAAATATACAAATAATTTTCTTATATCAGAAAATATTTACTAATTTTGTTAAACAATTTAAAGCGTGGCAGGCGCATTCCTCCCACCGAGCCTTCGGCATCAGTGGGTTTCCTGCTCCGATTTTATGAACAGAACCCCGCTAAATAGAAGGTCGAAACCAATGAAGCGCACGAAGTTGAAACCCGTGTCGAAGAAACGCGCAGATCGGTTAAAAACATACTCAGAACTTAGGAAGGAGTTTCTGAAAGGAAAGATTTGTCCTGTAACGGGGAAACAGGCAACGGAAATACACCACACCAACGGAAGGGAAAATGAAAGGCTGAATGATGTAGTTTTTTGGCTCGCCGTGTCGCGCGAAGGCCACAATTGGATTCACGCTAATCCGAAAGAGGCAAGGGAGGCGGGATGGCTTATATAACCATTGAGATAAAACCCGTTTCGGTTAATGAAGTGTACACTGGCCGAAGATTTTTAACACCTAAAGGCAAGCAGTACAAAAAGACTCTTGCATGGATGATACCAAAAGTGAAGATACCAGACGGGAAACTACACGTAAAGTATAGGTTTTACTTTAGCAGCGCCGGAAGTGATGCGGCAAACGCGGAAAAAGCATTTACAGACTCATTAGCGGAGAAAAACGGGTTCAACGACAACAGGATATACAAGATCGAGATGGAGAAGTTTGTCGTGCCAAAAGGCAAAGAAAAAGTGGAATTTGAGATACTCCCATACGTAAATGATGGGCAATAACAGAATAGGAATCTATAAACAATAAAGTGATGAGTGAAGAACAAAAGCCCCCATTACGTAAAACCCTTGTTGTAGGCAGTACGGTTTATCTTATGGATTGTGTCGCAGGAATGAAAGAGTACCCCGATAAATGGTTTGACCTTGCAATAGTTGACCCTCCGTATGGAATTGGCGAAGCTGATGGTAGGCAAAGAACAAGAAAGAAACATAACAATGTAGTAAAACACACTAAAAAAGAATGGGATTTAACTATACCTGAAATGGAATATTTTACCGAATTGTACAGAGTAAGTAAAAATCAAATTATCTGGGTGCAAATTATTTTACTCAATACTTACCACCTTCTATGGGTTGGATATTTTGGGATAAAAAAAAAAGTTGGTAACCTTTCAGATGGTGAATTTGCTTATTCATCTTTTAATAAGGCGGCAAAATTATTTAGTGTGTGGTGCGAAACTGGCGGCGGTGCTCCGCAAAGAATACACCCAACGCAAAAGCCTGTAAGATTATATAATAAATGCTTTGAGTATGCAAAATTAGAAGCAGGTGCAAGGGTTTTAGATACTCACTTAGGTTCAGGCAGTAGTAGAATTTCAGCCGATAAAAACGGCTTTGATTTTACAGGCTTTGAAATAGACAAAGAGTATTATGATTTGTCCGAAAAGAGGTTTTATTAACACTTAAAGCAAGTCACAGCTATGAATTGAAGGCTGCGCCGGGGGGGGGCCCCGGGGGGGGCCTTCCCCGGGGGGGGCTTTTCTTTGGGGGCGGGGGGGGGTCCCCCCCGGGCCCCCCGGCGGGGGGCGGGGGGCGCTGGGCTTTCCCGCCCGGGGGGGGGGGGGCGGGGGGGGGGGCGGGCCCGGGCCGTAGTATTGCCTATAACGTATCGGGGCTTTGCGTAGTAGCCCTTAGTAGAAACTTAAAATTAACCACGACACTTGATAGGGCTATTACGCAAAACCCTTGTTATGTGCCGTTAAATTTTCAAAACAATGCCAATTAAATTTAAACCAGTAGAATTTGATAAGATTATAGAAGCAACTTGTGATTGTTGTGGTAAACCAATTAAAGTAGATTTAATAGGTAGGTTAGAAGACCATTTAATAATTGGTGGTAATTATAGAGGTAAGTTGCTTGATGCCATAGTATGTATTCCTTGT
Source organism: Flavobacteriales bacterium (assembly GCA_016722445.1). Classification (GTDB taxonomy): domain Bacteria; phylum Bacteroidota; class Bacteroidia; order Flavobacteriales_D; family Sanyastnellaceae; genus JAIBBG01. The sequence continues at coordinate 13,783 of JADKIZ010000033.1, forward strand.
ATGGAAGAAAAATTAAGTTTTATCAACATACAAAAGAAGGATAACACAATAGGGTATTGTTAATGGCACATAACTACTGTATATGGATGATCCTCTCATCCAAGTACAGCTATAAATGATCATTACAAGCGAAAAACCCCGAAATTAATCGGGGCTTTTCATTTAATTCACCTAAACCTTTTAACCATACCACCCTCGTTAGGGAGTTTCTTTATTGATAGATCGTAGCCTCTTGGGTAGCGATCATCTTTGCTCTACGTAGTTCTTCGCGCTTCGCAACGTTACACATTCCTGCGTAGTTCCAAGCGTCAACAGTAACCCCGACTTTATCCATGTGAAACTCTACGCACTCAGCATGAGACAACATCTTTACAAGTTGAAAACGACTGCCGTTCTCATTTGTTAACTTGACAATTGCCCCCGAATACTGCCCTCCGAAATAATTCAGAACAGCATGGTCGCAGTCATATCTTAGATACTCATCGGCGATAGTCCCGTCCAAAAGGTCGGTAACTGTAAAGTTCTTACGGGGTGAAGACTCAGCAACGTGAGCGACAAAAATCCCGTTTACTCTTGGGTTAAGTGCAGCGATAAACGTATCACTGCCTTTAGTTGAAACACTGAAAGTATTTCCGTTTGGTATTACTTGCATCTTAGAAGAATTTAATTTGGTTAGTATCAAGGTTGAACTCTACTTGTGTACTCCATTCCTTTTGCCCCATCGGGGTATTGATAAACCATAGTCTTATCTTGCATCCGGCTTGAACCGTGAACGTGTGGGTAGCCTCATCGTATGACGGTGTATCACCGTAAACAATATTTACAGAAGCGGCCTTTGGATCACTGAGGTAAAAATGTTTCAATCGAACGATGTAGTTTGGCTTCTGCAATGAAGGGGCTACACACTCCCATTTACCGCCGTTTGCGTCGATCATCTGCCAACTCACAGCAAGTGATGAAGCAGACTCAGGCGAGAAAGGCATACGCCATTCAGAGATATTGTTTGAGGCGAGGAAATCAGACCATAACTGTTTTTCAATGAAAGTGTGGTTGTACACTACGTTGTCTTCACGGGTTATGTACGCATGGATAGAAGAAAACTCTTTTGGCTTAGCTTTCCTTGTAAGAAAAATAGTTGAGCCGAAATTGAGTTTGTAACCGCCCTTGAACGATTCAACTTCAAAATCTTCTCCAGCTTTAATGTGCTGCGCGATCAGAAGGTCTTCATCGACAAGTGACATTGCGCCGAAGTCTTCGGCGATTTGCACATCTCGTTTTTTAGATACTCCTACGAGTTTTGTTCCTTTCATAATTGGAACATCTAATTTTACCGTCGTTATGGCGGTTTTGCCGTTCATAACTTGATCGTCGAGAAATTCATTCTCTGGGGCAAGTCCGACAAGTTGAGGGGTGTAGTTTACCTTATTCATTATTTGGGTGTATTAATTTACTTGTTCAAAATTGTCGCTCGACATGATTTCAACAAAAGATAGGGTTATTGTATTGTAAACCACATAATCACCAACGCAAGCATAGAACGAACCTAAATTACTTGATACCAATATCCGTCCATCGCCTTGAGCAGTTGCCAAAACCCCTACTAATGAATCAATGCTTTCAATGTTTTCTCCGTTGAAAATTATAGCTTCAATTACTCTTCCTGTTTTAGTTGTGTAGGTTTCCATTATAGCTGTATTACTTTAAGAAACGAACCTGCTTTTGCGGTAATTGTACCAAGTGCGCTTTCACAAGCGAACTGCACTTGTAAGCTTCCATTGGCAGAAGGAATAATTATACCCTCAATCTTAAATGTATTTCCTGATGTCGCCGCAGATGTGCTGTTATTGCTTGACGGAAGTTGATATGCTGAAAGACCTTGGTTATTTGTTGCAGATGTAGCAGAAAGAGAATAGTTTGACGAATACGCTAAGTAAGTTGCCGCAGGACCATTAACAGTCCACCTGGATCCTATCGATGTTGAAGTGGAGGCGTAAGAACCAAAAGCCATGAAATAATATGTGTTTCCGGCTACTATTGGCACACTACATCCCGTCAAATCATTTAATACGTTTGCGCTTGAATCAGCAACATCAGATGGTGCTGTTGCTGTTGTGCCAATGCCTGATGGCGTTCCGAATTCAATCCTGCCATTAGTATTGTCAGACAGTAGGATTGACATCCCGTTTACGGCAGTTCCTGAATTTACGTCAGGAGTCACCATAAACATACCATCTTTAAGCAAGATAATTTCTGTGGTTTCAGTAGCTCCGTCAGTAGCCCTTAAAGTCACGTTCGGAACCCCGCCGGAATTGCTCGCAGATACCTTCGCTGATTGAGTACCCGTCCCTGATACGTCAAATGACCCCGTGGTAGGATCAACGTACACTCTTGAGAAATACCCTCCGGCCCCAGCTAATGCACGGAAAAACGACGAAACACCTATGTCGTATTCAGCGAAATTCGTCCAATCAAAGTCAAATCCGCCGCCGTCTACCGTGTTGTCCTTGTCTAAAAGAGAACCAGTATCTAAAACGCCCTGAAAATCCTGCAATCCCCCACTACCACCTGTTAGATCGTATTCGAGATTATAGATAGTATTAGCGTCAAATGTTCCGACTTTAATAGGGTTTACATCCCATGTTACAGTTCCATCTCCGTTGTCTACGTAGTTCGACACTTCTAACACGGCTATTTGAGAGCGCGTTTCTGTATCGTAGAATTTTAACCAAGCCCCGTCAGGGAAGTGATGAAACACATCGGTAAATACCTGATTTAAGTAGGAGGTAAGACTAATAGTTATCTGCGGGTCACTGACTTCATCATAAACAAACTGTCCGTCTCCAGCGAGATAATCACTGTATTCATACTGGATATTTCCAAACGACAAAGAAGTAGGAGAATCACCACAGCAACAATCCTTAAATACCTGCGTTACAAGTTGCTCGTATATCGCGTTTATCCTTGTTTGATACGCTGCGTAAGTCCCCTCGCCTACCCTTGTTAGAGTAGAATAAGATGTCCCGTTAACTTTAGATACATCCCATACATTAAACCAGAATTGACGCTTATCCATGTCGGTCAAAATGATATTCAGACCTCCATCCCTGTCCCTTTCGGGCATCTTTTTTAATTGAGAAAAAGAACCGACAACAGTAGTTCTATCGTAAAAAGTTACGGTGTTGTTCGTCTCTTTAACGATTGAAGTTACCTTGTATATTCTACCTTGTATCACTGAGGCAAATATAGATTAAATTTCAAAATGAGGTAAATCTTTCATTTTCCAATTCCCACCCCATACTACTTGCGGGTACTTTTCTTTGGTTATTTCGGCGAATAACTTGAAGTTCTCTCCCGTCCAATCAAGACTTCCATCTAACTTCTTAAATCCAACGTCGTAGGCTTGTGCAGGGCTTTTATTGTGCTTGCCGCCTGACTTTATCTGTGTAACGATCTTTCCCGGCTTTGTCCTTCCTTTCGCGTACAAATCTGCTTGTTCTTCATTTGGCCTGTATGTGCAGGTTAAAATCGGCTTAGGTCTATCGGGGTATCGTTTAACGAACTCTGTTGACGCCCATCTCCATGCGAGTTGTAGTGTTGGAACGCAGTACGAAATGTTTTTCTCAGGCATACTTAAAATTATTTGGTACAAAGATAGTAAAATTAATCAAGTTTTAATAGGGATTGTTAGATATATTTTGTAGATTTGTTGGAGTAAAAATATTTAAAGTGATGAGTGAAGAACAAAATATCAATGAACCACAGAACCCCGCATTTTTGCAAGATGCTGTTATAGGTAGGGCTTCTCACAAACTTTAAATAGAATGATGAAACCAAAAGAAAAGGCACAAGAAGTCTTCAACAAAATGTATCAAGTTGATGATATTATGGGCAACTATCCAATGTGCTTTGATACAGCTAAAAAATGTGCCTTGATTGCAGTAGATATAATACTTATTGATTGCGGTGCAAAAGATTGGTCGGGCGATGAAGCCTGTGAAGGTAAAAACTATTGGCAAGAAGTGAAGTCTGCAATGTCGGATGTTCAGCCTTACCTATAACGGTTCTCGGCTTGGCGAGGTTGGGGACTTAAAAGCACAATCGCTCAAATTAGTAACAAATTTTAAATAGAAATACAAATGAACAATTCAGAACAAAACCCCCAATCTTGCAAACCCGTGTTATCGGCTGTTTTTCTTTTCCTCGATGATATTCGTGAACCTGAACACGCCTTTGAATACACGAAACAAGAAATGTTCCTTAATAAAAAATGGGAAGTTGTAAGGAATTTTGATGAGTTTAAAAGCCATATTGAAACAAACGGAATGCCGTCTTTTATTTCGTTTGATCACGATTTAGCGGATACACATTATACACCTGAACACTTATGGACTGATTATGATAAGTCAAAAGAATGGCAAGAGCAACAAGTGCATAAAGAAAAGACTGGTTATGAGTGTGCAATGTGGTTAGTTGATTATTGCATAGATAATAATTTACAACTCCCGAATTACTACTGTCATTCAATGAACCCTGTCGGTAAAGATAAAATTGTCGGTTTATTACGGTCGTTCCAAAATAGCCGATAACGTATGGTGCTTTGCGAAGGCGGGGCTTTTAACCACTAAATTTAATTAGAAAGATGAATGATATATTTAACGAGAATGTTCCTTTGAAAACGGAAACCCCCGCTTTTGCAAAGCACGTGTTACCAGCAGTGCCTTCTTCGGAGGTTTATTTGGAAGATTGTGTAAAGGCATTAAAACGCTATGCAGATAACCATTTTGATTTGGCAATAGTTGACCCGCCTTATGGGATTGGATACTGATAAGAGGAAACTTAAAAACCAAAAACAAAAAAGGCAAAAAAACAACATCAAAAGATTGGGATAATGAAATACCAACTGATGAATATTTTATGAATTAATAGGGTATCTAAAAATCAAATTATTTGGGGTGGAAACTACTTTACGCTACCTATAAGCAGAGGATGGATTTGTTGGTATAAAAGCAAACAAGATAATTATTTTAGGATGGCGAATTGGCTTGGACTTCATTTGAAAAATATTAAAGAATTTGTATGTTGGAGTGGGATGTTAAACAAAATATGAAACAAAAAGAAAGAATACACCCAACGCAGAAGCCAATTTATTTATATGATTGGATTTTTGACAGATATTGCAAAGAAGGGGATTTGATTTTAGATACCCATTTAGGAAGTGGAAGCAGTAGGATTGCAGCGTATAAAGGCGGGTTCAACTTTGTAGGATTTGAAATAGACCAAGAATATTATGAGAAACAAGAAAAGCGTTTTAAAGATTTTGTCAGCCAACTCCGAATGTTTTAGGTGTCCGCTGGCATTGCTGGTAACTATCCGCTATGGATGATTAATTCATCCATATACAAAATAAATTTGCGTAATTACCTAATCTTCATATATTTGCCGCGCAGATTCGCATCCGATTGGTTTCGGATAGTCGGGAGACGAGAAACTGAAAGAACGCGGGAGTCACTTCAAGAACCTCCCGCGTTTTTGTTTAAACAGGTTCGTCCGTGAAAATATTAGACAAAAAAGCCCCCGCTATCATTAGACAAAAGCCTACAATACCTACCCATGAAGGTAAGCCAAAGGCAGAGCTGCCGCCCATAATAGTTCCGACAGCTCCCATAGAAACGCCGATTTTTTTCATCTTCTTAGATGATCTCGCGTTCCAAAACTCTTTAGTCTTCTTTATCCTCATTTTTCTTGCGCTTTAATTTGATCTTAAAACGTTCAGCAAGACCATACAAAATAGCCTCGTGGTTAGAAAATAACCAAGTCACAACCTCCCTGCCAAGCAAAGCAGTTGCACCAGCTACCGCAGCCTCGTATTTAGTTCCAAACGTATATGACCAGATATTAGCAGCAATCAACGATAAAAAGAAAGACAAGAGAATAGAAGCGAAAATAGCCCGCTTGCTCATATCGATTTTCCCTGTATGTATTCTGAAAGCTACTGACATAACCGATGTTAAAAATGCCGTGGCAATAACAAAAAATGATTTTGAAAACCACGATACAACTTGCTCGTATATATCGTTAAATCCATGTCCGAATTGCATAGTAAAGTTTAGTTAATAGGTGGAATAAAACAAAAGCCCCAACAAAAACCTCATTAAGTTGAAGCCTCGTTGGGTCTAAGAAAAATTCATCTACCAATTGATTTGTACTGAGCAATATAGCATACATGGTAAGTATCCTGCTCCATTCGTTCTTATGAACGTAGCGGGCAAAGACCGGAAGACCAAAACAGATAGCCATAGTAAAAGAATTAAACTTGTACCAGACTTCCGGTATTCCATAATGCACACATACATACGCCGAAAACTGCGATAACATAGCTATCACAATCAGGACGTTATATGCCCGCGCTTCCCTCATCTACCTTTGGGTCTCCCGCCAATTTCTTGATAAAAAATAAATTTTAACAAACCATTGCAGATTATGCTGGTGTCTAAGGCCATAAAAGTACAATTTGTATAGCCTTTTTTGTGGTTTTTTGCTTTTGCCATGATGCAAATATATTAAAAATGGTTATTCTTTTACCTTCCGTGTAGCCTTTTTCAAAATATATTGAATAGCCTCGTCATCACTCGCTTTAAACTCAGGCATATCTACATTAAGACCGTTTTCTGTCTTAACCAAGTATTGAGAAAGACGGTAGATATACTTCATTAAATCAGCGCGTTTGGTGAACTCCATATCCGCTAAACTGGTATAACTTTCTTCAAGCAATTTACCATACATTACAGGAACCTCTTTCTTAATCTTGTCCTTCAATTCTTCGCTGTAATCTTGTAATCCTGCCACCTTAGACGGCGGGGCTATTACCGATTCGTCAAAAAGCCCTTTCTCATTCAAATACAAGTTAAAAAGTTTGTCTTTAGAAACGTGGCCGTAGAATGAAAAATTCATATCCTCCATAATCATAGAAGGAACAAATAGTAAGTCCCCGGGATCATAAGTAATCGGTTTACCATGCGCGTCAACAACCGAGAACTTCCCGTCTGCCGTACCCTGAATCTACTCACCCCACCACGTATCACTTAACCACTTTTGAGCAAGATTAGTAAGACCTTCTTTCGCGTCCTTATTCTGTATAGACATACGGACATAAGACTTCTCCCGCCCGTTAAAATAAGCCACGCCCTGCGCTACCTGATCGGCAAATCTTGGACTCGTGGCATCGGCAGCAGGTTTAAGAAGTGTGCTGTAAAAGATATTTGCCACAGCATCCACAGGCTTGCCGTAATTAATCAGTTTCGCCGTTTCCTTAGTCAATTCCACAGGAGTCGTGAACGATGCGTCAAAAGCACCCATAGCAGAAGTTAGAAGTATCCTCTCAGGATTGAAATTCTCCCTTTGAGCAATATCCATTTTATCTTTCAGAAGTTTGTTGTCGGTGTATCGTATGTTGTCAGACAAATCACCCATCAAATAAAGGTTGGATACCATGACTCAGGAAACCAATTGAAGTTTATATACCTCTTGTCCGGGTCTTGAACCACGTCAGTTCTATGCTGTTCTTTGGAGCAATCCTTTTGGCATTACCGATAAGTTCTCTTTCTCACCATGAAACCTAATGGAAGAATTAGGGTTCATCTTCCATACTTTTATGGGTTGTCCTTCTGCGTTTAAGAGTTTATTTCCTTCTTCATCCTCCAAGTCATCGTAGTCAAATAGATTTTCGATTAATGACATTGTAAACGCTGTTGTCGCTCCGGCCCAAACAAGACCCGCTACATATTCACGGGTCATGTCTTTAGCCCTATTTCTCGCTTCGCCCGATTCATACTTTCTTTTCTGCACCGAACCATCCTTACCTACCTCGTACTCATAAAGCCATGATGCGGTAACGATATTGTAGAAAGGAATATTTTTACCCCGTCTTCCAACAACGTTTAATCCTACCTTATGGAAGGCCACAAGCGTTCCAAGCAAAAGTTTATACGTAGCACTCACCCATGAAGCATTATCCTTAATCTCTGAGCCTCTTGACAAAGCCTTATACACATAGGCTCCCGCAAGAGTAGAAGGTTTGTTTAGAAGCATGGATTTCTCAGCCTCGAAACTCGCTTGAATGAGTACGTCTTTATCTGCAAATTCGGTTAGAAGTTGCTTCTTTCTATCTGTTTCATAAGCCTTCGGAACAGGTATTCCTGCCGATGCCATTTGAGTGATCTCGTCTTTAACAATCTTTTCTATCCTTATCAAGTCATTTATTCCAAGGGCAAGCAATTCACCAACTCTATCTTGAAGTTCCTGAGACCCCGCCATAATACCCTCGTTTCTCGCTGTTCTCTCTGCTACTATGTAATTATTCATCATAGCAATGTTAGACCATGCGAAAAGGTCGGCTGCGCCCATCAGGTTATACATCAGTTGAACGGGGCTAAGTTCCACTTTCTTCCCCTTAATAGTCGTGTTCATCCAACCACCCATGAGCGAAATCTCTTGCAATGACTTCACGATAGCTGTTGCGATAGATTTATTGTCCTTACTCTTTATCGCGTTAATAACATCCTTCCATGACGTATCCCTTACTCTTTGCCATTCGGTATCTCGTTTTTTAGGTTGAAGTTCATCGAGTTCAAATCTTTGTGAAAAGTGCCTTTCGCCCGATATGATTGAGGCGTAAACAGATTTTCCCGGCATGAACTTACGGGTTGCCATATTGTTTCTGTACTGTACCGACCTAACAAATCTACCGGGATTTAGCAAAAACGCCCTCCCTAAGTCAAAGGGAACAGTTTTGAGCATCGAAAGTGTAGATGTCAAAATAGCCGTCCTTGGATTACCGAGGATATTCCTCATGATGTTCCCGAATACAGCTTTCATAAAGAAGGCCGCCGTTGTCTGATCGTAATTGGCTATAATATTCTGCATAGCCGTAGCTACTTGCTGACGGGCTACGTTTGAAGGCATTTGAGAGTAAAGGTTAGACAAGGCAATGATCTTGTTTATATGCGCCTTTGTCATTCCTTTTTTACCAAGGAATTTTATAAGTTCGTTTTGAACCTTTGTATTAGTCACTACTCCTTGCGTGGTAAGCATACGGCTTATCGCCTGTTGCATTGTAAAGTTGTCCTTACCATCGTTTAGGTCTTGAACCAAGGCTCTTACTTTAGCTTGAGTTCTTTTACCCATTTTCTGATTAAGGACGTTTCTTACATTTTGAGCAATCTTCGCCGCGTCAGCGGGGTCAATATCAAACTGCTCGACTATCTTTTGTTCTAAGGTTTCGTTATCAAAGTTTTTACCGTAAAACTCTTTTACCATTTCACGGATAGCCTCAGTAGTTGGGTTCTTTTTTCTCTGTGGTCTTTCCGCTGTGGTCATATCTGTTTCAAACACACCTTTGTCAAGGAAGGCCGCCGCCGCGTCTTCGAGTTGTGATCTCAAAACAGTTCTTTGGAAGTTTTCAAACTCCTCCTCGGTCATACCGTTTGGATTCGACTTTGAAACGACGTAATCAGATTTGTTTAGTCCAAGCCCTTTAAGTAAGGAAGGATTAAGTATTGTCTGATTTAACACGTTGTCTATCGCTGTCTGAACTACTGTTTCGGCTTGGGTTTTGTCCTTGAGGATAGATAAAACTTTATCAATTGCAGACTTTGAACCTCTCTTTGGATTTGCTGCATACTCCGCGTCTTGCATAGCAATAGCGTTCGCAAATGCGTTTAAAAGTCCTTTGCCTGATTGAAGGGCTTCTGTCAATCTTGTTTGGGCTTCCTCTATTCTTGCGGTCGCCACAAGGTTTTTTAGTTCTGAAAATTTACCAAGAACCGAGTCAACATCTTTGTGATCCACAAGTTTTCCAACCTGCTTCTTGACATAATTAGCGATACCCTCTAAAGAATATATTCCAAGGTCAACCGCGCCGCTTGCTATCTCTTTAATGCCTTCTATTTTCTCAGGCGACAAAACAGACAACGCCCCCGGCGCTTTCGCTTGCAACTTCGCAAGACCTGACTTTACTTTAGCTAATCCCCTATCCTTCCTTTCCTTAGAAATAGAAGGCTTTCTTTCTGCTTTAGGTTTATCAGGAACAGTTACCGTATTCGCCGCCTCATCAACCTCACTTTCATTTGGTTTCAAGTTAGCAATATCATCCACCACTTCTTCAACTGTCTTGCCTGATTTCGCCCTACGCTCCATCATTGCTTTTCTTTCACCTTCAATAAGCTCAATAGCAATTGAAAGTTCATCAGGATTAATCGACGGATTAGCAAAAGCCATCTGTTGTGCTGCCGACCTCTTATAAAACTCTACTTTCCTGTCAAGTTCAGCAAGTTTACCTGAAAGGTCTTTGTTTCCTGAGTTTACCTGAACAAATACATGACTTCTGATTTTGTCTAAGATAAGCGCCCCAAGGACTTTCACGGCGTTGGCCTCATCAGACTTAGACGGTGTGTTCAAAAGTTCCTCAGCAAATTCAGTCGCTTCATCTACTCCTTCTACCGCTGATAAATCTGTGTCAGATTTTATCTTGTCAAACTCTGCTTGTGCCGCTGCGTTGGCTTTTTCGGCGTTAATAGAAGGATACTCGTTGCTTACATCTTTAGTTATAATTCCTGCCGCTGAGCTATCCACAGAGTCTCTCTTTCTCTTTCGCTGAGTTGTCTTTGTTTCACCAAACATATCAGCGGGTTTTCCGCCGCCCGTCTTCGGTGGTGTTGGTGGATTTTTAAGCATAAACGCCCGCACCTCGTCATACGACAAAACACGCCCGTCCTTCAATTCATATTTACTTCTTAGCCATTGAGTTCTTTATCGAATACAAGTAAAGCCGCTTTGCTATCACACTGTTCTAAGGTCGCAAGAAGTCTCCCGCCTCACCTACACTCTTTCTTTGAATCTCAATGAAAGGTAGTAAGATTTGATGCAAGGTAGGATCGTCGCAGTCTGAATAAAACTTATTGTAATAGTCAAGCAGTTCTTTCTCGTTTCGGTAGTAGAAGTCAAAAGCCTCTTTGATACCCATCGGTTTTTCTTTCGGCTTTACACTCGGTATATCTAAGATAAATCCAAGGTCGTTTGCTGAGTCCGCCCATATCTGATAATGGGTAATTTCTTCATCGGATTCTTTTAAGAAAAACTCCGCTGCGCCGAAGTAGCCTATCTGCTTCATGCAGTTAGATACTTGTTTGTAACTAAGAGAAGCCGTGAGTTCATTCCCGCCGGACTCGTTGATCTTAGTGATGTATTCTTTTTCTACAAGTGGAGTTTTCATTCGCAGTCTACGTTTTTAATTACACCTTCGTCTTTTAGTTGTTTGATGTAGGTGTCAAAGTTAGTGGTAATGTCTTTAATTTTCGCGGCCATCTCTCCGTGATTTGCTTCAAACTCTTTACGTTTAGCTGCGCGTTCGGATATAGAAAGGGATTTGTTTATAGCGTCAAATTCCTCGAATAAAGTCGTGTCGATTGGTTCGACTTGTTCTGCGGTCGTGTCGATTTTTTCTTCAATTTTCGACACGTTGTCCAATGGTGCTTCTTGGTAGTTTTTTCCCAAGAATTTTTCCATATTATATTTTACAACTCTTCCGTCTTTTGTTTCTACTTCAACATAACCTTTTTTATAATCGCTGCCTAAATAAGTAACATCTCCAATTTTTTCGCTTGAATGAGTTATGACGTCTCCATTTGTGTATTTTTCAAATGGGTCTGTGTCGTTAATTAAATGAACAATAGCGTCTGGATGATAATACTCTAAAGACAAATCAATAGACGGAACACCTTGTTTCTCTGCTCTTTCCGTAAATTTAGACGGATGGTCACTTATCCTTATTGCTTTATTTCCAATTTTACCATACCAAGAATTTGTGTTTTTTGATTTTGTAAAGACACACCTGCCTTGGATGCTATATATTGAATTTTTTCATTTAATGTTTTAGGCTTCTCATTATTTTTTAAAGCATCACCTTCATCAACCTTTTGAGTAGGCTCTGTGGTCGGTTCTGTTGTTGTGGGCGCGGCCTCGGTGGTGACTTCTTCTCCGATAGCGGCTTCCATGCCCTTTGCTCGTTCATCTTCTAATGTTTGTTGTTCGGTTTGCGAATCATTCGACTGTTGGTTTGGTTCGTACGTTGACTGATTAACAACAACGTTATCATTAAAATCTCTATAAGAAGATTCAAAAATATCAGAAGCATCCGATACCCTATGTTTTCTAATTCTGTTCCTTCTTCTTTGTTGTGAATTATTTTTAGCCCTTCCTTGCCTTTATTTACCACATAATCTCCATTCTCATCTAAATAATATTGTTGAAGAATTAACTCATCTTTGCCCTTTTTAGTTTTCTTTCTTTCAATCAACCAATAAGTCTCGTCATCAACCCTTATCTTATCACCTGTTTGAGAATTTGTTAAAAGCCATTTAGCAAGAGCCTTTGGAGATTTGTCCGATTTACTTTGTTCGCCAGCTTTTTTAAACCCTTCTACCCGTTCCGCTTCGGTGGTGACTTCTTCTCCGATAGCGGCTTCCATGCCCTTTGCTCGTTCATCTTCTGTTACCCGTTGCGCTTCGGCAGGTTGAACTTCTTCATTTGTGGCCTCACCTTCGGTTGGTAAATCTTGTTGTTCTGACTCTCCGTCGATCTTTGTAGTTTCTTGTGGTTCTTCTGTTGTGGTTTGTTCTTCTCTTTCATTAAATATCGTGTTTAATTCTTCTTCAATAGCCTTGATCTGATCTTGTTTAGCCTTGTCCTCGATCTGTACAGCGGCGATCTTTTCCTGCTCTTTTAATGCCGCCGCCTGTTGCGTTAAAGCAAAGGCATGAGCCTTCTCGTCTTCTGATAGCTTATCCCAATTAGAATGAGTTTTTAAGGCGTCAAGGTTTTCTTTAGCCGCGTCAAGCTGCTCCTTAACTTCTGTTGCAGTTTCGGGATCAACTTGCTCAAGATTATCAACAATATAATCCCTGTTCTCAACCATATCAAAAGCAGCAGATTCCTCCACTTTGCTTTTTGGTGTTCCTCTCCTAAAAGCATTCATGAATCCACCCGCAGCCGCTCCAAGTAGTATATCTTTTTTCAAAGATTCTACATCAAAGCCACCATAATAAGACTTGCCTTCTACCTGATCTACCAATGTTTCCCCAGTAGAACCAATAATAT
>JADKIZ010000034.1 GCA_016722445.1 Flavobacteriales bacterium
AATCTGGATAGGATCAAAGGATATAATTCTGTCAATGCGCCTGGGATATTCAATGTTGGAAATTCGAAGTCCGAAGGACTTAATAAAATACGGAGATGAGTAACAAAGTCAAAACTTTTGATGCAGTATCAATGATGCGCGAAATCCGCGATAGAATCAGTTTGGAAACTCAAAACATGTCCTTGAAGAATTGAAGGCGTATATCAAGTAACGTCTTACCGATCCAAAAACGGATCTCAGCGGAAATTAGTCTTCCAGAGACACCTACACATAATCGAGCACACGGCCCTACGGAGAGTCTCTCGATATGGTTCACGTCTCACACCACCGAACGTACCGACCTCGTATACGGCGGTCACGATGTAAAGGAGTATCCCATGAACGATTGTTCGGGGCGTACATTTAGGTAATCATCAAGCATGGATTCATAGCCCCGTTTGGCGAGTCTTTCTCTTGTGATCGTGGTTGTCATAATGGGGGATTGTGCAACCGTAACCTCCTCGAAAATTTGGACAGTTTAAAAGTATCATTTTATACATTTAAACTCCAAAAAGATGAAAAAATCAAAGTTTACTGAGACGCAGATAGTAGCCTCTCCAAAAAACACCCTGATCGAAAATATAATTCCGACCATCCCGTACTATTGCCTCACCATGAAAACCACACCATACCTCACCCTCCTACTCTTTTTCACCCTTTCATGCTCCACCTCAAAGCGAATCTCTACCATCGAGTCCAGCACTTATGATGAGGTGAGCAACCAGACGACGTATAGTGTACTTCCTTTGGGTTCGGTTGCTCTGCCCGGGGAATGGCAGAAGACGAGATACAACGATGTGAGCAATCAGCAAAATTTTTTGTCAGCTGATTCTATTCCTACGGCCATTGCCATCAATCAGGCATCCTTTTATCCTTTCTACAAGCCGCATCTGACGTCTCATGAATTGGTGAGAGCAATGTATCAATGGGATGCCCAGTATTTTGCTGAACAATTGGGAGCCAAAACGCCTATTCTGCTGGAAGACACGACCAGTCACTTCATCCTCTGGCAAATCTTATCCGAACCAAAAGGGATCGATAATTATTACCTCTTTGGTTGTGAAAACGGAATCATTTTTACTGTTTACATCCATACCACAAAATGGGATTTAAAGGAAAAAATGAATTTTCTCCAAACTGTCTACCGCAGCAAAACAGTAGGAAACTGTTGTAATTGACAAAATACTTCGTTTTCATTGCCTTTTGATCCACGCACTTGCTGCGATTAATGAAGGCTTTAAACCCAAATCTTTCGCCAAGGAGTTACATTTGTCTTGATGAAGAAACTCAGCCAAATTGATCAAATAAAACTTGTATGCGCTTCGAATAAGGTTCGGTCACTCTTTGCTTTTGGCTCTGTGATCAATGGCAGTCCGACTGGAAGCGATATTGAGTAAGTTGTGGATTTGCAGAGACAGATCCATTGCATACTAGATAGCTATTGCATGATTTAAAAACACAACTCAGATTTTCAATCGCCATGTTGACCTCTTGGAACAGAAAGCACTAAGAAATCCATACTTAAAAAAAGAGATTGACGCAACAAAAATTCTTATCTATGGAACATGAAATTGCTTCCTGGCTGGCGGACATCAAGCAGGCTATCAACGAAATCAATGAGTTTCTTCCGGACAAGAAAGACTTCTTAGAGTTTAAGCAGGATAAAAAAACTAAACGCGCTATTGAACGTAACATCGAGATCATTGGTGAAGCTGTAAATAGAATTCTCAGTCGGATCCCAACTTTCCCTTAACCAATGCCGAAAATTCTTGATACCGCAATAGAATCAGTCATGGTTTTGATAGTTTCAGAACAAATCATTTGGGCGATAGTGCTAGATTGCCCTGCGATGATGGGAATCACTTTTTGACAAAACTCCAATGATGAACCAAAGGATAAAGTCCGGCGTTTATTTTTTGTTATCTTATTAGTTCCATCCTTTTCCATTTCAGCCCACTGAGCAAGCTACTGTTATTGCACTTCTTGAGTTGTCTTCAAGCACTCTTGCAAAATGGCGTTGTTACTTCGTATTGAAGTGAAGCCATTTACCTGCCATCACCTTCCCTGATTGTTGCGTTAGGAAAATGTAGAGGCCAACGGCGAGGCTTGGAAGGGAAATATCTTTCTTGAGACCTTCATAAACCAAATTACCGTTGGTATCGATCAATTTGACCATGTCATTCGCCCCTATTGAGGTCCATACAACTGCTTGTGCTTCTTCTTCAGCGATGCTCATATAAGCGAGCTCATAACAGCCGATTTCATACCCACCATTCCAAGGACGCGTTTCATCCAGGATATCAGAGAGTGGGGCGTCCATTCCATAGAAAATATCCAGCCCTGTATTTTCTGCCAGTGAACCAATGATTGGATAATAGTTGTCGCCAGGTATTTCGAATAAGTCGGATGAATCTGCCACTACCGTGGATAGATCCTGTTGTGAAAGACTTTGCCAATCGGAGAGTGAGATCACTGTTGAGCCATCATCTACAGAAATGCGATCGGAATAAATATTCGCTTCTGCATGGAACGTCGCCATTGAAACCTCATCAAGCGTGAGGCTTCCACGGAAAGCATGTTTGCTCAAGATAATATTGTTGAATGCTACATTGTTAGAACTGCCATTGGTGATGTTCAATCCCCATCTGCCGTCTTCGGGCATCATGATGGTATTGTTCACAATGACATTGTTATGTGATGGTTCTGCTGCATCAATCTGGTAGAGGGATATTCCGCTTGCGTGGTTGCCGTAGATGAGGTTATTTTCTATTCGACTGTCTTGAACGCCATCACAATTGATGGCTGAGCCACCTGCTACTCCGTTGCCATAGATTTCATTTTTCTCAATCCAAAGATTGATATGACACCGTCACCACCCATGCTTTCGTCGCCATTGATGTGAATACCTGCGGCATTGTTATAAGACAAAGGTTGTGGTGCACGTGTGCATTGTCCGCACTGTTGCTAAGATAGATGCCATGCTCTTCGATACTGTATTTGCACTGGTTGTAGCCTATTTCAATTCCTTCGCTGAATCCGGTAAGAATTCCCCATACGCCATTTTCTGAGCAAGTATTGTGAAGCAACCGAACGCCTTCGTTGGTGACAGATCGGATTCCGGCTCGTGGCATGTTTTCGATCAAAAATCCCTCGATCGTGATAAAGGACGCGCCTTCGAGGTTGATGCCGTCATCCGTGATTGCATTGGGTGTATCAATGACAATATCTTGTTGAGCCAAGAAGGTGATCCTTTCCGTGGCAGTTCCACTCGTCGTGAGATAAAATCCGGTATAAGTACCGCCCCAGACGTATACCGAATCACCCGGCTGTACGATATCTGCAGCATGTTGTAATGTCTCAAGTGGATAATAGAAACTACCATCCTGCAGGTCATCGCCGGCATTGCTTACATAGTACATTGTGGAAAATGCTGAACTGTTCATGAAGATGAATGTCAGCACAACCAGGAAAGAATTTTTGTTCATGATCAAAGATGTTTCACCATCTCCTAGCACTCATCACGAACTTCGTCAACAGGATAAAGATGATGTTTAATGAGATGAAATATACGACATCTCGGGAATCAATCAAGCCAAGACTGAGAGAACTATAGTGTTCCTGCATACCAAGTTTCATCACAAAATTGTCGTAGCTGCCAAAAAGATCGAAAGACGCGAGCGATTGAAATCCGGTGTAGATAAAGAAAGAAAGCATTGCAGCAACGAGGAAAGACACGATCTGATTGTTGGTGATGCTTGAAGCAAAAAGTCCGATAGAGATGTATGCAGATGCAAGGAGCATCAATCCGATGTATGAACCCCAGGTACCTCCGCTATCGATATTACCGACTGGGCTTCCGAGAAAATAGACCGAGATGTAATAGAGCAATGTTGGGATCAAAGCGATGATCACCAAAACAAATCCGGCGAAGTATTTAGCCAATATGATTTGAAGATCCGTTACTGGTTTGGTGAGCAAAAGTTCAATGGTGCCGGATCTTTTTTCTTCTGCAAAAGATCGCATGGTGATGGCAGGAATGAGGAACATCAAGACCCATGGCGAGATAAAAAAGAATGTACCGATATCGGCAAATCCTGAATCGAGGATATTCATATCACCGGGAAAAATCCACATGAACAATCCTGTGAGCAGCAGGAAAACGGCAATGACAACATAGCCGATGAGGGAACTCAGGAAAGTGCGGATTTCTTTGATAAGCAAAGCAGACATATTCTTCTGGTGATTATAATTCAATGATTTCGTTGACGGTCCAAGCCTCGGCTGGTGCAGCGAACATCACTTTCACCTGTGGCCAGACTTCTGCAAAGGTGGATGAATATCTGTATTCATCGAGAAATTTTTCATTTTCCCATTTGCTGTATGTAAAAAACACCCACGGCTCATCTTCTTGCTGGAGCAAAGTCAGATGGGCGCATCCATTCGCACCGCGGATTCTTTCTTTGTATTGGTCGAAGAGTTTCCTGAAGTCCGTCACCGACTCACTCCGAAAGGTCATCTTCACTATTCTCGTCACCATAGAATTCAATTCTTACGACATCATCCACTTCAAGACCGAATAAGCTCGAGGCACCGCCGCCGTTGTCTTTGGCGCCACCATGGATGGCAATCATCAGGGCATCATTCGAAGCCCACATGGCTAACCTCTCACCTACCAGTGCATCTGTGAAATAATGACTGATTTTTTTAATTGCAAATCCCGAACTTTTGAATTGCACAGCGAATAACCGCTTTTTTCTGACACTTTCAAAAACACTTCGGGTAATATTGGTATAAACATTTCCATAATGATCGATGTATTCCACACGACCACGTAATAATTTTTCTTCGATCGAAATGCCTGGCATAAATGCTATTTGTATGCTTTCAATTCTTTTACCGAGGAAATCTGGAGCGCCACCTTTTGACAAGTGAGCGGCGGCTGTTGCAAAAACACCTTTCATGGGAAAGGTCCAGTCTGCCCCTTGATTGAGGTTGATTTCGTAAATCTCATCTGGTTCTTCATCGAACAACAGGGAAAAAATTCCGTTGTCGGCTGAAATGAAATAATGCCCCATGTATTGAACCACCACATGAGCCTGCGTTGCGGTGAGTTCAGGATTGATCCCTATCACATGCACAGTTCCCATAGGAAAATGTTGCCACGACGACCTCAACAAAAAAGCTGCAGCACCAATATCAAATGATCTTACGTCGTGGGAAATGTCGATAATAACAGCCTGTGGCGATTGCGCAAGGATGGCAGCTTTCACCAGCGCGACGTAATGGTCGCGCAATCCAAGGTCCGATGTCAGGGTAATAATAGCCACAATGATTCAGTCTGAAGGCTTTTCTAACAAGGTGAAAAGTTAATTGCCCGCAGAAAGTGCCCGATGGAAAAACACTTCATTTATCCATACCTCCCTGCTGAAAAGTAGCGAGGTCGCATCGGACAATAACACGTTACTTTTTATGTTCGAAAGCCTCGATAATCCGTTTCACGAGTTTGTGACGTACTACATCGGCGCCAGTGAGTTCGATGATGCTGATACCATCGATTCCGCGCAAAAGATCCACTGACCTGAGCAGTCCGCTCGGTTGACTATTCGGCAAATCCACCTGCGTGGCATCACCCGTGATGATAAACTTGGCATCACGGCCCATACGTGTCAGAAACATTTTCATCTGATTGACTGTGGCATTCTGAGCCTCATCAAGAATGACAAAAGCCTTATCCAATGTGCGTCCACGCATGAAAGCAAGTGGTGCGATCTCAATCACATTCTTTTCGATGTAATCAGCAAGCTTCTCGTATGGAATCATATCCATCAGTGCGTCGTAAAGAGGCTGCATGTATGGATCGAGTTTTTCTTTCAAATCACCTGGAAGAAATCCGAGGTTTTCACCGGCTTCAACAGCTGGTCTGGTGAGAATGATACGCTTCACTTGCTTTTCTTTCAAAGCACGAACTGCTAAAGCAACAGCGGTGTATGTTTTTCCAGAACCTGCGGGGCCAATGGCGAAAATCATATCGCTCTTATCACTTGCATCAACCATTTTTTGTTGATTGACTGTTCTTGCAGTGACTTTGTGTCCGCCAGGACCATAGACCAATACACCTTCTCCACTTGAAAAATGCGAATGATTTTCCTCCACATGACCATCGAGAATATTCTCGAGCGTATTCATGGCGATACTATTGTATTTGCCGATGTGTGAAAATATCTGTTCGAGTTTCAACTCAAAGCGATCAATTTCTTCTTCATCGCCATTCACCTTGATGTGATTGCCCCTTGCGACAATTTTCAATTTTGGAAACCTGCTCTGAATAAATTTCAGTTTGGTATTGGTAGGACCGAAAAATTCGAGTGCATCAATTTCCGGTAGGATGATTTCTTTTTCTGTCAATGGATTATTTCAATTGTGAGGCTAAAATAGAGGAATTTGACGACCACTTCTGATTACTTCTGAATCATTGTCCGTGACTTTTCAAGAATTCGGCGTGTTTCAGTCGGCAATCGCGCATCAATAATGTCAATGCTCCCAGAATTCCTTCGACGGATTCTGATTCCATCCTGCGTCGCACGTCTTTGCCCACATAGATATAGTCTTGCTTGTTGGCTTCTTCAAAACGCGACACTGAATTTTCCAACTGAGCCAATTGCGACTCATAATCCTTGAGCATTTTTTCAAAGACACTCACAGGTTGATATGCCGCCATGTATTCCGCACCTTTTTGCGATGGAAATTTTTGCTTCAACATATTTTTCTGTTCAGCAACCATCTTACCGATGGCCTCCAATGAATCTTGCCATTGAACCAAAGAATGCGAAGTCATTTCTGCAAACTCAGGCATACTGATTCTCTTGATCCCATTCACCTTGCAAGAGTCGTCGTACTCCCTTTTTAAGTTGAAATAATGATCAGCGATTCTCTTTTGTTGCGAAGGCATATCATTACGCAGTGACTGGTAGGTTTGGATTAAATCCGTTTCTCTTTTATTCGGTTTGAATTTCTTTTTACCATCGCACATTGTCAACACCTGCATTAAAGTGGAATCGTATGTCAAGCGACAAAAGATGACAGCATTCGCTGAATCACGCATGTCATAGAACAAACTATCCATCATGGGATAAGGCATGTGGTCGATGTGATTGACCACCTGCATCAGATCGAGATGAAAAGTGCGCAGTCTGTAAAAATTACCAGACACATCACTTTCTGTGCGCATCAGTGCAACACGTGATTCTTCCGCTTCTTTGCGCAGGGCAACGGCATCTGTCTTTACAGCACAGGAAGCCAGAAGAACGATGAATGCAAGGAGGAAAACTCTCATCTGATCCGGTCTACAGAACGCACCAACATATCATCCTTTTTGATCGCACGCAATGCGAACATATTCAGAACAAATGAAACAAAAACGAGGAAGAAGGATACGCCGGGCATGAAATCAGTATCATTCAAACCTGCAGCTGCTCCGCGGATATAAAATGCCATCAAGGCGAATGAGGCTGCAAACAAGATGAATGTCAAACGTAATACTGCCATTTGTTTGTTTCTGTTGCTGTAAAAAAATATCGCAACTGCAGATACCAATGCCGCTATGGCATATGGTGCATGAAACCAAAGGTGACTGATTCCTTCAACAGGTGCACCTGCAAGGTCTTTCACATGATATGCGTAAAGCTCGTGTTGGGCAAACTGTCCGAATGGAAAAAAATAACTTGCTACAAAAGCTGCTATGGAAAGCAGTAAATAAATCGTTTGTTTTCTTTGAATCATATGTTTTGTTTGTCAATATTTTGGGATCAGCATTTCGCTGTTTTTTTCTTTTTGAGATCAGAGCCACGCTCTACCATTTTGTCGATGTAAGGTTTTACTTCAGGTACTTTGCAAGCCGTTCCGCCCATTTCAACGGAAATTTTGCCAATCTTCTTTGCAGCTTGAATGGCTTTGGTTCTCAATTCAGGAATGTATCCACCCGCGGAGATCAGAAAAGTGTTCATGCAATAACGCACGCGATTCGGTGACTGATGAATGACTTTTTCTATGTGATCGATATAGTTGCTGATTTCCTTCAGATCGAGATTTTCATTTGGTGTAATGCCTATGTAAGAGCAGTAAGTACTCCAACCAGTTGTTGCTATTTTTTCATCTTTCGACTTGATCCACTTGTTGGCCATTTCCAAAGCGAAAGGACTTTCAGCAGCGGTCCAGGCAACAGCATACTCGGTGATCATATACCACGTAGCATGTTCTGCCCAATGTTGAAGTTCCTTTTTTGTCATCTTCGCCGGATCAGAAATGAGTCCAGCGAGATACATGGCGTCGCTGTTTCCCGTATCAAATAACTCGAGAGATAATTCATAATTCACTTTGACCTTCTTCACGATCGTTTTCATATCTCCCACTTTCACACCGAACATCTCTTTCGGTGCGCCATGGTTTGCAAAAATTTTCCGCGTGGATTCGCTTCCCATTTTTGCCAATTCCGTCATGATTTCTTTTGTTGTCATGTTTTTAAATGATCACTTCTGATGATTGATAGATGACATTCCGTTGGGCAAGATATTCCAATACACTTTCGAAACAACCATTCACACGACCAACAAATTCGGGAGGATTGATACCCGGCTTATGGAATTTGCCCTCAAGCACCAATCCAGCAACGGCAGAGCAGGTATATCCTGTTGTTCTGGCCATCGAAATGATTTCGTTGTTGCGATCGTAACGATCCAACAAATGGTAGGTAGTCTGTTTGATTTTGCCATTCCATTCTTCATCGATGATGATGCGCATGATGGTAAAATCTTCCTCTCCCGGTTTTAGTTTCCATTCCGGAAACAACAAAGCAGCGGTGAGATCAATGGGTTTGATTTCTTGTCCGCGTACATTGATTTTCTCCTGAGAAAAAAATCCAGCATGACGCAACACTTTGAGGTATTCGATACAACCCGGATACCTCAATGTTTTTTCAATCATGTCTGGTATGTGAGGCATGGTGTGAATGAGGAACGAAGCCCATCGCTGTTCCATGATTCAAGCGTGCCGACACCAGGAAATTCAATCAACTCGGCTTCGCTCAATGCTTCGCGAACGACTACTTGTCCACCCATCACATAACGTGCAGGTCGGGTGTATTCTTCAATGACATCGACAGGTGAAAAAACAGCTTTGTATTCCCAGGGCCACTGTCTGATCACCGGCAGTCCGCCGACCAAACATTCATAACGTTTCACTTTTGCATTAGCATCGTGATATCCGAGAATGATGTTGCCCATACCAGGAGCAACGCCACAATCCGTGACGATGGTGACACCCATTTCCTTTGCCAATGCATCCAATCCAAAAGCATCTTCTGGAAAAAAGGAAATATCGACCATGTTCTTGCCGGCGCGAATCACACGCTCTGCAGTGCGATATCCCATAAATCCGGGAACGGCTCCGATCACGAGATCGACGTGTTGAATAGCGTTCAACAGTTCCGATTCATCATCGAAGTTGAGCTTCATTGTGTTCATGCCCAACTTCGCCAGAGGAGCTAAAGCATCGGTTGATGCATCGGCTGCTGTCACTTCATGTGAAATATGCAGGTCGCGAGCAATCACGGATCCTACAAGACCAGCACCCAATACGATTATTTTTTTCTTAGACATATTGAAATTATCTCGTGAGGTTTCTCAACAACGGACTACAGCGGTATCGGTCTTCACCATACTCGTGATACAATTCATCCAATAGATCGACACATGATTTTAGTCCCAATTCTTTTCCCCATGCAATCAAACCTTTTGGATAGTTTACACCTTTCGTCATGGCCAGATCAATATCCTCAGCAGATGCGATGCGGAGATAGAAAGTATCGTACGCTTCGTTGATCAACATCACAAGGATGCGCATACCTATTCGTTGCTTCAGTGAAGCGTTATCCTGCGGTGGAGGTATCGTGGCTTGATCAGCATAACTGTAATAACCGCGACCAGTTTTTCTACCCAACCAACCCGCTTCGTTCAATTTTTTCTGTGTGAGTGAAGGCTTAAAACGTTGATCATAGAAGAAAGCAGCGAAGACACTTTCGGTTACTGCAAAATTCACATCGTTGCCGATCATATCCATCAATTCAAAAGGTCCCATTTTGAAGCCGAGGTCACGCATCGATTGATCGATGGTAGAAAAATCTGCGAATCCTTCTTCATATATCCTGATGGCTTCACCATAAAATGGTCGAGCAACACGATTCACGATAAAACCGGGAGTGTCTTTGCAGATCACAGGAACTTTTCCCCAAGATTTTACCCAGCCATAAACTTGATCAGTGATTTCTTTCGAAGTCTGAAGGGCGGGAATAATTTCCACAAGCGGCATCAAAGGAGCAGGATTAAAAAAGTGAATTCCCAACACCCGCTCAGGACGTTTGCAAGCCGAAGCGATGGAAGTGATGGAAAGCGAACTGGTATTGCTTGCCAGGATACAATTGGCATCAACGACTTCTTCCACCTCAGCAAAAACCTTCTTTTTTATTTCGATATTTTCGACAATGGCTTCGATGATCAAAGCACTACCAGACATAGCACTCACTTGCGTATCGAATGAAATCCTTTGAAGAATGGCATCGGCAATTTCCTGAGTCAATTTGGCCTTTTCGACCAATTTTGTCATCGTGGATTGCAAGCCAGACTTTGCTTTATCGAGTGCCTCTTGTCTGGTATCGGTGAGCAGGACTTCATGACCTGATTGCGCAAGTACCTGAGCGATGCCGCTACCCATGGCACCGGACCCAATGATGGAGATTTTCATAATTAAAATTTTCGCGGCGAAATTGGCGATAAAATCGTGGTTATTCGTCATTAAAACGATAACCAATGCCCCAGGTCGTCAAGACATACTCGGATGATCGGGATCCTTTTCAATTTTGTTGCGCAGGCGATTGATGTGTGTATTCACGGTGTGTTCATATCCAGCATAATCATCACCCCAAACCCTCGAAAGCAATTCCTTCCTGCTGAATGTAGTTCCGGGATGCATCGCAAGGGCCATGATCAGATCAAATTCCTTGGGAGACATGTCGAGGGATTTTCCGGATAACGAAACCTTTCTTTTACTTGGATCAATGGACATTTGGCGGTATTCAATGATACCAGTGCGTTTGATGGGTGCTTCCTGGGTTGTCCTTCGCAGCACAGCCTTTACCCTGGCCATGAATTCACGCATGCTGAAAGGTTTGGTGAGGTAGTCATCAGCGCCGTATTCCAATCCGCTCACCCGGTCGTCTTCACCTACACGGGCGGTAAGCATGATGATCGGGGTGCGATTTCCTTCGCTCCGCAAACGCTCGCAGATCATCATTCCATCCATACCGGGCAGGTTGATGTCCAAAATCAATAGGTCGAACGTATGCTGTCTGGCGAATTCAAAACCTTCGATGCCATCCATGAATCGGTGGGTAACACATGGCAGCTCAGCCAGATGTAACTCCAACAATTCACCGATATCCGGATCATCTTCTATGATAACGACTTTCAACACAAAACAGTGATTGTGATAATTCTGTTACAATTGTAAGGAATATTTGCGGTGGAAGGCAACTTCCGCAGCTAGAGCGGTGAACTCTGGCTGGTTAAGTTTAGTTGTTAGTTAAAATTAAACCCCTGAAGCGTCAGGGGTTTTGTTTTGTAAAAATTGGCGTCTAATTCGAGTTTGGGCGCAATATTTCCTACAAAGCGTCATTAATTCGCGAAATTATTTTTTGTAAAATCATCATGATCAAAAGAACACTTCTGGTGATGGCTTCGGCTGTCATTTTTACTTCAACTGTTTTATCTCAGCACGATACTAATCAATCAGTTACGTCTTCAAACGGTGAATACAATCACTGGCACATGAAAGATGCCGAGACTGATGGAATTCCCGGGGTTGGTGCAGAAAGAGCTTATCGCGAAATACTCGCTGGAAAAACTTCCACCACGGTAGTAGTGGCCGTGATCGATAGCGGCACTGAATCATTTCACCCAGACCTTGAAGCGAATATTTGGACCAATGCCGACGAAATACCGGGCAATGGTGTTGATGACGACAAAAATGGTTATGTCGATGATATTCACGGGTGGAGTTTTATTGGCGGTGCAGGTGGAGATGTTTCTGTGGACAATCTTGAGTTTACGCGGGTCTACAAAAAACTGAAACAACGTTTTGAAACCGTTACTGATCCAAAAAACCTGAGTAAAACGGACAAGGTTGAATACGACAGATACCTGCGCTTGAAAGCCGATTACGATCATCGTATGGATGATGCCAACCAGAATCTGATGCAATTCGGTTTGATCGATATGATGCTGAATCAATCGAAACAAAATGTGGCGGATTTATTGGGCAAAAGCGATTATACCGCAGAAGAAGTGATGGCGATCGAACCCAAAGACGAAATGATGCAATCCGCAGTAGGTCTGGTACTGATGTCGATGCAGCCTGAGTTTATGGATCAGTTGAAGCAAGCCAAAGAACATTATGAAGTCATGTCCAAGTTTCAACTCAATTTGGATTTCGACCCAAGGTTTATGGTTGGCGATAACTACGACGATACCTCAGAAAAAACATACGGCAACAATCACATAGATGGTCCAGAGGCCGAACACGGTACCCACGTTGGTGGAATCATTGGTGCAGTAAGAAATGACTATGGAATGAATGGTGTTGCAGACAATGTGAAACTGATGATCATTCGTTGTGTTCCGAATGGTGATGAACGCGATAAAGACGTTGCCAATTCAATCAGGTATGCAGTAGACAATGGAGCTAGGATCATCAATATGAGTTTTGGTAAAAGCTATTCTCCTTATAAAAGCGTGGTAGATGAAGCAGTAAAATATGCAGAAAGCAAGGGAGTGTTATTGGTACACGCAGCAGGCAATGACACCAAAAACATCGACGTTGAACCCAACTTCCCTAAGGATAAATATGATGACGGAGGTTATTGTTCTACCTGGATTGAGATTGGTGCAAGCGGTCCGTCACAGGAAGCACTTGCCGCTGATTTTTCAAATTTCGGTAAAACAAGTGTCGATGTATTTGCACCAGGTGTAGATATTTTCAGTACAGCGCCAGGCGGCACTTACAAAGACAATAGCGGAACCAGCATGGCTGCACCAGTCGTGGCGGGAGTTGCTGCAACATTGATGAGTTATTTTCCGAATATCAGTACAAAAGACGTGAAGGAGATTTTGATGAAGAGCTCTGTAAAATATCCGAAAGCACATATCGAGACCATTGTCGAAAGAAATGGTTTGGGAAGATTCTTCGCGAAGATTTTCATCAGCAAATCAAAAGTTGAACTATCAGAATACAACCCACGCGAATACAAAGTGAAGGAAATCAAGTTTTCAAAACTGAGTGTAACTGGTGGAGTGGTGAGTTTGTATGAAGCCGCCAAATTGTGTTCAACCTGGAGTAACAAATAAAAACAGGTTCCATAAAAAAACGCCATGTTCAAGCAATGAACACGGCGTTTTTTTTATGATCCTAATTAGGTTATGTATTGAAGTATTGGTTCAATACTACCCACTGGATCACCAGAGAAATCGGCCTTAGAGATCAAAAGGGTTTTTGTGAACGATCTTATCCCCTTCCATCACGACCAACACCGATTTCTTATATTTTTTATACTCGATCAAACGCTGGTACACCAAGTCGAAACTGGCAACGATTCTATTTGCCAACTCAATTTGTTCTTCTGTAGTTTTCATAATACTTCAGTATTTCGTTGTATTTCGGTTGATCATGGATACGTAATCCCTGATCAAATGTTTTCTGAGCGATCAGTTCGCATAGGCCATCAGAATTATCAAAAACCATCACGCCGTCTGACAAAGGTAGGAAAATTTCAAATAGATTGACCAAACCGTTTTTGTAGCGGCGTTCAATGGTGGCATCGTCGATATAATGACCGCCTTCCTGAACCCTGATTTTCACCCTTTCCTTGGCAAGTTCCACGCTTTTTAGCCAGAAAAACATCAGTGTAACGGTAAAACCCGCATTTTTTGCCTTCAGAATTTTCCCTCTGTGACTTTTGGTTGCGAGTGTAGTTTCGAAGGCGAAATTTTCACCGTGTTGAATGAGATTTTCAATTCTTTCCAGCATGATTCTTCCCGCTTCGATTGAAACCTCTTCGGGTTGAAACGGGGAAATACCGCGAGCTATTTCATCAGCATTGACAAATTCACGGCAGTGAATAATCTCAGGAAGGAAAGTAAAAGACGCAGTTGTTTTTCCTGCTCCATTGCATCCAGCGACGATATACAAATTCTTTTCAATCATCATCATGTATTATGCATCACGTGTTGCTCAGGAAAATTGCTGAATCGGAGCAATCATTCAACCTGCAATTGGGTTACAAATTTATCGGAAGCATTCATCAACAATTCGGCGACTTCAAAAAATCCATCCATCTCACCAAACCAAGGATCAGGCACAGATTGTTTTTTACCTGGAAACAACAATTCGAGAAACATCATCACCTTCTTTTTTTCTTCTTCTGTTTCGGCTTGAACCATCACATTTCGGTGATTGCTTTCATCCATGGTAAAAATGAAATCAAATCGGGCGAAATCATCCCGAGAAAATTGCCTTGCCCGAAGACCACTGATATCGATGTCATACTGGCGCATGCAACGAATGGCGCGATGATCTGGCGCTTCACCGACGTGGTAATCTGCTGTTCCTGCTGAATCGATCACAGCATTGATTCCGGCTTTTTCCAATCTATCGCGCAGAATTCCTTCTGCCATGGGCGATCGGCAGATATTCCCAAGGCAGACCATCAAAATTTTCATGAGTCGAATTTAGGAGGAATGGGGATGCTGAAGCATCGAAAACATTCCGGTGGTTGTCTTACCGTTTGAATATCTTTGAACTACTATCCAACATGTCCATGAAAACACTCTTCTCATTTGCGGTAATTGCGGCTTTTCTGCTTGCGAGTTCGTGTAAAAAGAATGATTGTAAAGAAGATCCCAAGGCTGGGTGCAACTGCACGATGGAATATGACCCTGTTTGTGGTTGCAACAACAAGACGTATGGGAACAAATGTTCGGCGGAGTGTGCCGGCATTACGGAATATCAGTCCGGTCCTTGCAAATGATCCATTTGTTTTTCTTTGGTTTGGTTTGACTCAAAGGCCAGTGAGCTGCATGATAGCGTAATTTCTGAGGGTGGTGCGAAAATGTAACGCTAGATTTCGCAATGGTTTTGCCTTTACTTTTTTTCTTGAAAAAGCAAAGAGTAACACAATTTCGCAGAAATCAAAGTTGTCTTGAAATTCCTGAAAAAGAACCATTTTAGGTTATCCTAAGGTGGAATTATCTTCGCGCGCCATTTTGAACAAGCCAAACATGTCATTAAAAGAAGAAATAGCGAAGAGAAAAACATTTGCGATCATCAGTCACCCTGATGCCGGAAAAACAACGCTCACCGAAAAACTCCTGCTTTATGGCGGAGCCATACAGACAGCTGGCGCTGTAAAAAGCAATAAAATCACGAAGACTGCTGCCAGTGACTTCATGGAAATTGAACGTCAGCGTGGAATCTCCGTGGCGACCTCTGTGATGGTATTCGAATACAATGGCATGCAGGTAAATCTGCTGGATACTCCCGGTCACAAGGACTTTGCTGAAGATACCTATCGCACCCTCACTGCAGTTGACAGCGTTATTCTGGTGATCGATAGCGTGAAAGGTGTCGAGGCGCAAACCAAAAGACTCATGGAGGTTTGCAGAATGCGCGATACCCCAGTGATTGTTTTCATCAATAAAATGGACCTTGAAGGGCAAGATCCTTTTGATCTGCTGGATGAACTGGAAGACAAACTCGATATTCATGTACAGCCGCTGAGTTGGCCCATTTCCAAAGGATATTCTTTCAAAGGAGTATATAAAATTTACGATAAAACACTGAATCTTTTCGAATCACTGAAAACGAAAGTGAACGACGAAGTGGTAGCCGTGAACGATTTGAATGATCCGATTTTGGATCAGTTTGCAGGAGAATACGCTGCTCAGTTGAGAGAAGATGTGGAGTTGATCGAAAATGTGTATGAACCTTTTGACCGATCCAAATACCTCGCGGGTAAACTTGCTCCGGTGTTTTTTGGCTCAGCCATGAATAATTTCGGGGTAAAAGAACTGCTGGATAAATTCCTGGAACTCGCGCCAGTGCCTCAACATCGTGAGTCTAATGTTCGCGTGGTAGAACCGGATGAACAGAAATTCTCCGGCTTCGTTTTCAAAATACATGCGAATATCGATCCCCGACATCGCGACAGAATTGCGTTTTTGCGCATTTGCAGTGGCACTTTCGAACGCAATAAGTTTTACCATCACGTGAGGTTGGACAAAGATTTCAAGTATCCGAATCCAGTCACGTTTCTTGCTTCTGCTAAAAGCACCATTGATGAAGCTTATGCAGGTGATGTCATCGGGCTTTATGATACCGGCAATTTCAAAATCGGTGATACGATTACCGAAGGTGAAAACATGATATTCAAAGGGATTCCGAGTTTTTCTCCAGAGATCTTCAAAGAATTGGTGAACAGAGATCCGATGAAGTCGAAACAATTGGATAAGGGTATTCGCCAATTGACAGAAGAAGGAGTTGCACAGCTTTTCATACAGGAACCCGGCAATAGAAAAATTGTCGGCACAGTAGGTGAACTTCAATTTGAAGTAATCCGATACAGGCTCGAACATGAATACGGCGCCAAATGCGAATTTGAACCTAAGACTTACTACAAGGCATGTTGGATTACCACTGAAGATCCTATTAAGCTGGAAGAATTCAAACGCATCAAGGGTCAGAACATGGTGAAGGACAAAGAAGGTAACGATGTATTTCTTGCGCCTTCTTCATTTATGCTGGACATGGAACGCAAAAATTATCCTGAACTTGAATTCCATTTCACCAGTGAATTCAAAACAAGCTTGGTGTAGTCACAAGCATGTTTCTCTCCGCAATACCAAAATCTTAGTTAGGATTGACCCAACTTCCTTTCAGACGTTTTGGTGGTTTGTATTCCGGATTGAGTGGCGTATTCGGATCATAGCCGAATAGTCTATTGTCTTTGATGATGGTATCGACATAAGTTGGTACGAGTTCTTCCCAGCCGTTGTAGCCGTGTTGAATCATATCCAATACATCTTTGGAATAAATATCTAGAACATCCGGATTGTAGTCTGTGATGTCCATCAAACGTTTGTTGTATATCAGATAATCGTACAGTGGTTTCAAACGTGGGTGAATCGGACAATTTTTCACGGTGAGTAAATCGCCGGAATCCGGATCTTTGAACGGGTAGAGATAAATCTTGAGGTCTCTGCTGAACAGGATACCAAAAGCCTCTAGAATTCCGCCATTCAGATCGCGGTAATACTTTTCATTGAAAAGTTCCATGAGCATATTCGTGCCCATGATGATACCCATACGTTTGGTGGTGTACTTGGTGAAAAACTCCACCAGCTTGTAATACTTCGAATAGTTGGAAACAAGAACGGTTTGACCCAATGAGCACAAAATATCAGCACGGTCTAAGAAGTCTTGTTCGTCAATGTCTCCTTCTGCCCTCAGATTATTCAGGGTGATTTCGAACAACACCTGAATATTGTCCTGGTCAACACGATATTCTTTTTCGAAGAGTTTAAAACCCTTCATGATCATATCAATATTCACGCGCGTTACTGGGCGGAAACTTCCTCTCAATGCGATGATATTCTTTTTGTAGAGGATATCAGCTGCCTGAATATTTCTTCCATCCGGTGAGAAAATGACTGCATCGGTCATTCCGTTTTTCACCAGTTGCAATGAAAGAAGACGATTGTCTACTGTTTCAAAATCCGGACCCGTCATTTGGATCATATCGATTTCGATCTGATCGCGGGTGATGTTGTCGTATAGCGACAACAGCAATTCTTTTGGTTTCGTGTAAAAGAAAAAACAACCGTAAAGCAAGTTTACTCCGAGGAATCCCACAGAAGCTTGTTGCAGTAGATTATCTTGTTCGTGCAAACGCACGTGAAGGATCACGATGTTGGGTTCTTTTTCCGGACTGGATTGGAATTTCACTCCCATCCAACCGTGACCTTGAATGGTCTTCTGATAATTGATCGTTGCGACCGTATCGGCAAATGCAAAAAACTTTTTATTCGGGTGGTCTTTTCTGTTGAGACGTTCTACGATAAGGTTGTATTCATGATTGAGCATGTTGTTGAGACGTGGTTTGCACACGTATCTGCCCTTTTCTTCTTTGCCATAGATGGCATCACTGAAGTCCTTATCATAAGCACTCATCGCTTTGGCGATGGTACCACTTGCCCCGCCGGCGCGGAAAAAATGACGCACGACCTCTTGTCCTGCACCAATCTCGGCAAAAGTGCCATAGATCTCAGGGTTGAGGTTTATGCGAAGCGCCTTCTGGCTGGCTGACAGCACAACTCTTTCGGTTTCCACTATCTGAATATTAGAGTTAGAGTTTTGTACAAATGTAGAGGAATCAATGGTTTGAAACGAACCCCAATTACAGGCTTTCCATAGTCTATGGTGAATAACGTCATCCATAAACGGCTAGGTGGAAATTGGTGGAATTCATGACTGGCATTGAATTACACTCATACGCCGGATATCACATACAGTTGCACTATTCGAATTCTGCACATCTTGTGGTGTGTGACATATCCTTATCCGTTTTTTGAATCACAATATTTTATTGAAATTTGCATTCATAAAACAACCCAAACCAATACATTTATTTACAATGAAAACAATCTTATGGAGTTCAGCTGCAATTATCGTGATTGCCCTATTCGCTTTTTCGCCAGCTAAAAGCCACGGAAGACTTCCGAAAGAAATCAGGAAAGAATATGTTTATGTGCCAAATGGTGGCTTGACTAAGCCTGAAGGCTCAATTCAAGTAGGTGCATTTTTCATCAAAAGTGCAGAAATCACCAATGCAGAATACCGTGAGTTTATCCGTGATCTTCAAAAAAATGGAGACCGTGAAGCACTGCAAATTGCTATGCCAGACACGACTGCATGGCGCATGGAAACTACCTATCTTGAGCCATTCGTACAGCATTATTTCAGTCATCCTGCTTACGATGAATATCCAGTGGTCTGTATTTCATATGAAGGTGCAAAGGCATGGTGTGATTGGAAAACGAAAAAAGCATTGGCAGACAAGACCAAAGATGGATACACCGCGTATTACCGTTTACCCACCAAAGACGAATGGATTTATGCTGCGCAAAACTCCAAGCCACAATCGATATACAGTTGGGGTGGCAGTGACATCAAAAATCTGAAAGGATGTCTGTTGTGCAATTTCAATCCAAGTCCTGAAGACGCAGATGGTGATCCCAACTTACCCGCA
The DNA here is from genome assembly GCA_016722445.1 of Flavobacteriales bacterium. GTDB lineage: Bacteria > Bacteroidota > Bacteroidia > Flavobacteriales_D > Sanyastnellaceae > JAIBBG01. The sequence goes on from JADKIZ010000034.1 coordinate 19,445, forward strand.
GGTATGGAAGACAATGCTACAATCACAGCCCCAGTGAAATCATACGCTCCAAGTGCTTGGGGCATTTACAATCAGAATGGTAATGTAGCCGAAATGATCGGTGACCAAGGCATTGCCATGGGCGGAAGCTGGAGGTCGAAAAGAACGGAAGTGACCAAGTTTATGATCATTGGTTCCAACCATTCGAAAATATAAAGGGGCTTTTCAGCCCCTTTTTTTTCTGATATGATCTGATTATTGTACCACAACTCCCATACTGCAAAACTTCTCAATTCGTTTTTCAGAACGTTCTGTGGGATTCATTTTTGACAATTCGGCAATTTCTTTCAGAATAACTTCCTTCACGTTTTCAAATGTCGCATTCGGATCGGTGTGATGCACCGCCAAGAGGTTCGCGAATGATGCCGTCGATCAGTCGATTGTTGTGCATATCGTCTGCTGTAAGTTTCAGTGCGTTGGCAGCGGTAACTTTGTGATCCCATGAACGCCAAAGAATAGAAGAACATGATTCTGGAGAGATCACACTGTACCATGTATTCTCGAGCATCATCACACGATCGCCGATAC
>JADKIZ010000035.1 GCA_016722445.1 Flavobacteriales bacterium
TCGTGCGCCATTCATACAAGCTCCAAGTACCAATTGAGTTCATAGTACGAACGAACAATTTGTGAAAACCACCACTCAAACCCGTAGTTGGGACAATCGCATTGTAAGACAGAGAATCACCTGATGTGACACCAAAATCGGTTCCATTACCAAAACCAGGATCAAGATCATAAAAATATTCAGCGTAAGTCAACTGTGGCAATACAGGATCAACAGGTGACTGAATGTAGACGGTACGACCTTCATACAAACTCCATGTTCCAAGTTCATTTTTAGCCCTGACAAACAATTTATGAAATCCCGGTGCAAGCGATGTCGTTGGCACCATGGTATTCGCAATCAGCGAATCACCAGCGGTTGCAGTTAAAGCAGTGCCATTGCCAAAACCAGGATCGGTATCATAAAAGTATTCTGCTTCCGCCAGTTGAACATCGGTGTTTATACCACTTCCCTGAATGTAAACAGACCTTCCTTCATAGAGGCTCCAGATACCATCCTCATCCATTGTCCTCACAAAGAGTTTATGGAACCCTGTTGTAAGCGAAGTCGTAGGTATAGAAGTAGAAATGACCAATGAATCGTTTGCACTTACCGGAATTGCAATTCCATTTCCAAGACCCGGGTCGGTATCGAAAAAATATTCGACCGACGTCAGATTTTGAGACTGTCCCTGAACAGAAATGAACAAGGCCAGCCATAGCCAAATGTTTCTCATGCTTATTGTTTTTTGGCTTTCACGTAAATTTCAAGAGGTGTGTCAGGAGTCACCACACTATTGGTGATATTGAAAATTTTGATCTGAGGCACCGGCGGTGTGCCATACAAATTTGGCAGTGGATCAACTCCACCAAATGGTCCAATATCAGTTCCGTCTGTTCCAGCATTGTGACCAGGAGAATTAGCCGCGAGGCGATAGTTGTAAGAAAAATTCACCCCAATCAAATCAGGCACATTCACAAAAATCGGCGCACTGCCGTTGATATTCCCAGTTCCGGTGTTATTTCCATAAGGCAACAAATCAGAACCTGAGTTGAAGATGAGATTGTTGTTGTATGTCGCAAAATTTGAATTCGGATGGACATTCAGGAAGATGTTATTCGTCACTGTGCTGTAATCCATGATTGTGGTGGCGGTAGAAACGTTCTGGTAGAAAAAGAGGTTGTTGGATATCAGAACTGAATTACAATTCTGGAAATAAGATGCGGTATAGTAAATCATATTATTTCGAAGAATCAAATTATTACAATTTGCGATGATATACACATAGTTGATGATGTTTTGTTTGAGTACAATATTATTGGCCGATGTAGGCTGCAATTGCAACTGCGCGATTTTGTTCATCGCAACGGTAATGTTGTTGAAAGCATAACCGCTCGGTCCGTTTAACAACTGACTTGTTATATTGAATCCTATGATACGGCTATTTGAACAACCCTTGATACCTGGCACAGAATCAAGATAAAGAGTGGCAATACTTGAAACCAGCGGATTATCCTTTTGCGGATTGTATCCTGTGCCAATCAAAGTGAGATTTCTGTTGAGATAAATATTACCATAGCTGGTTGGAGAACCATGCACATAAAGCGTATCGCCATTGGTTGCTGCATCAATGGCTGTTTGAAGGTTGTTATATTCGCCAGGACTGTTAGGGTTATTGCTTACTGTGTGTACGGTTGCATAATTGATCAGCGCAAGCAATGCAAACGATAATGTGGATAGAATCTTTTTCATTTTTTTTGATTTAATTGAAGATATGGATGTATTTAAGTATCACTTATTTCTTATAAATTGAATCTCTACGCATATTTCCAACCTTTCATTTATTCATACAAACGATCGGGGAACATCCGCATTAGGCCGATCCAAAACTATTCTGCTCATTTCCGAAGCGCAATCACTAATATTTGCTATTGCTTTCTCCATGGAGAACCGTTCATTACCTTCCCATTTCAGTTTTCTACCAATAAGCACAACCAAACTGCGTTCAATCTCTCCATTTTTGCAGGGATGATGTTGCGCTTCATGGTCATATGGATTAGTCTATTCGCATTCTGTGAGAAGGATGGTCATGCCCAATCTGTATGGCGTATTGAATTCAAAACAGGTGTTGACCGAAAACCAGAAGCCAAAAAATTTTCCTCCAAAAAAGAAGCCCAGAGCTACCTGTTCAACTTTTATGGAACACTGCTGGCAGAAGGATATTTTGATGCAAAACTGGACACTTCTACCGTGGATTCTACGATACTGGTAGAAATGACTCGAGGTGAACAATACCTCATTCACACCTTGGAGATATCGCAAGATTCAGTCATGATTCCCTCCTATTCAGAACAGTGGAAAAAAAACAAACCATTCGACCCACAGATTCTATCCAAAAAAGCATCATATCTATTGCATGATTATGAAAACCGTGGATATCCTTTTGTGAGCTTAAAAATGTCATCGCTCACTTTTACAGAAAACATTGCGGATGTAGCTTTTCAAATGGACCCCGGACCACTTGTCACGATGGACAGTGTCATTTTTCGCAGCGATTCCAAAATTCCAAAGCGATATGTCAGGAACTACCTAGACATTCGTAAAGGAGATTTGTATTCTGAAGAAAAGACCCTGAATACTGAACGACGACTCAAAGAGATCCCATTCATCAGTATTCGTCAATCTCCAGAAATTCGGTTTAAAGAAGGCAAAGCCGACTTATTCGTTTTCATTGAAAAGAAAAAGGCCAATTATTTCAATGGCATCATTGGATTAAGACCTGATGATGTAACGGGCAAAGTGAACATCACAGGTGATGCAGAAATCAAATTGCTCAATGCATTCAATGGAGGCGAAGAAATTTATTTGAATTGGAGAAAGATGCAGGCCCTCACTCAAGACCTGACATCGAAACTCATGCTTCCCTACTTGTTCAATACGCCGATTGGAATTGAAGGGCAGCTCAAAATTTACAAAAGAGACTCAACATTTACGAGTATCAAAAGTCTCGGTGGTATGGTATTCAATTTTGGTGGCATGAATCGCGTGAAGATTTTCATCGAAAAAAACACCACCAACCAGATCGCCAGATACCTCACAGCGCAGGCCCTTGCCAATGTGAACTCTACATTTTACGGTATCGGAATAGATTACGAAGACCTCGACTATCGCTACAATCCACGCAAGGGAATTTCGATACATGCCGAAGGCGCAACCGGATCAAGACATGTACAAAACAGTAATCAGCTATCAGAACTGGAAGCCGATGAAACCAAACGATATAATGTGCATCGTTTTGCTACAGAGATGGATACCTATCTGCCTACCTGGAAAAACAATGTTTCAAAATTGGACTCAAATCTGCCGTGATGGTGACACCTTCCATCTATGAAAACGAGATGAATCGAATAGGAGGATTGCGCACGATCCGTGGTATCGATGAAGAGTCATTGAACACAAGTTCATACCTCATAGGAACGATTGAATACCGACTATTGTATGAAGAAAATTCCGCGTTGTATCTTTTTGCAGACCAAGGCTGGTATGAAAAGAAGAGTACAAATTCATTTGTAACAGATACACCTATAGGATTTGGCGCTGGCGTCAATTTCGAAACCAAAGCCGGGATATTCACCTTAAATTATGCCATTGGTCAACAATTCGACAATCCGATATTGGTTCGGAATGCCAAGGTGAGTTTTGGATTTAGGAACGTGTTCTGAAATCAGATGTTATTGCGGACCGAGGTAGTAATTATAATAATAGATAAAGCTCATCAAATCATCTACAGTAACCATCCCGTCGCCGTCGAGATCTGAATTACATCCATTGATACAACCAAATTCGGCCATGATCAAAGCAAGATCTTCCATATTCACAAATCCATCTTCATTGAAATCAGGAATTACAAAAGAAGATGAAAATGAAAAGCATGTTTCCACGGAGTAGTGCGCCGATTGTCCTTCAACAGTATCGTCTAAAGAAAAAGTAAAGCAGCCTTGTACAAACTGTCGCGTTGTAAATTGTCCGATCAAAACCCTTCCATTTTCGTCGGGTTGATTGATTAGTGCCGTGGCATTGCCGAATTCATCGAATCCGTTAAATACAAAAACACCTGCTTCAGTCATCAACAACGCGGCAGTATCCACTTCCACATCATAACCCAATTCGAAGTTTTCGAAAAAAGGTGTTGTTTCCAGTGCCAATTGCGCACTGTAGGCTTCTGCTTCAGTGGCATTCGCAGCACCAATGGTAAACCATGAGTCATAAGCCAACAGAGGATCACCATTATCAATCAATTCAAGACCTGTTGCTGCACCAAGAGGATGCTGATAGAAAGTATTACCGGATTGAATATTGAAAATGGCATTATCAATGCTTGTTCCATAGATCGCGCTCAATTGAAGACCTTCAGGGAATTCCGCATAAAGCCTCACCGATTGAATCGGCCCATCACCACCCATGACGGCATCCAATTGCTGGTATATGTCCGGTGGTATCGGATTAGCCTCTGCAACAACATTGATGGTAACCTGTGATTGCACCTGAAATGCGACCATAAACAGTGCAAAAAGTCCAATAGTTCTCATGAGATAGGGTTTTGAATATGAGACGAAAGTTAGACAAAAATTCCATAACTCTTTGAAAGAAAACAGCAGAATTCGATGCTCAACGTTTATTAAAGCGGCTTGCCTGCGGAAGGCTCATTTTTCGGGTTTGTCAACCAACCTATCCTTTGCCTCACTTCCCGTTTCAGACGTCAGAAATGGACCTGTTGTCATTTAAAATTGAGTGTGTGTCAATTTGTGAACGCAAAGATGACGGTTCATATTTAATCCCAAATCATGCAGTCGAAATCTATTGCAGCGCTGAAACCTTTCAATGATGCACACTTCCACGAATCCTTCCTATCGGGAAGCGACCGTCCTTTTTGGCTTTCAGCGTTTCATCACGATCCCGACTGCATGATTTGGGTTAATGTGTTTTTTGGAAAATTTATTTTAAAAACATTTATGGAATAGCTGCTAACTTGGCTTCTTAAAAGTTAAACCCTGATTATGCAGTGCGTTTCGTAAATGAGATTCAAAAGCCTAAAAAATTCACGTGATTGCGCAAGAATCGAGCGCGCAAACGTAGTCATTATTACGGTGAGCACTCGAAACGAGCAAAGCCTGTCCCGATAAATCGGGAGGCGTGAATTCACAAGGATTTTGAATCGGAATAGAAAGGCACTACATAATCTGGGATAAAATCAACCTGTATGAACCGTCTTATCCTACCAGTCTTGTTTCTTTTCACCTCTTTGCGTGCTTCTGCACAGTTTGGTGACCCCGAAATGATTTCAGACAATATTTTGCTTGCCGGCCATTCCTATTCCATAGGCTATTATGCAGATGTTGATCTTGATAATGACAGTGATTATGTAGAAATAATCGGCAATATGGTGCAGGTGAACCGGAACAATGGTCCTGTTCAATTTCACATTAGTCAGCAGATAGCTACTGGTCTCGCTCCCAGAATCTATGTAGGGAAATTCGATGCAGACAATCTACCCGACATATTTATCATTGATAATAATTTTCATTTGAGTATTTACACAGGTAATGGTGATGCCACATTTGAGTTTAGCTTTGAACATATACTCGAGTCTTATGGTTCTACACAAATGCAGCTTCAATTTGTCCCGGACCTGAACGGAGATGAATTGCCAGATCTCTTCACCTATTATTCGCCTTCAGGGGTATTTGTCTGGCACTTAAGCAGCATGAGTGGATATACCGCTGCCACCACAACTTTGGCTCAATCTTATTTGCACCGCTTTAATGATTTGGATGGAGATGGAGATATTGACATCACATTGGATCAAACCCTCGTTGGTCCGACGATTTCTTATTTGGAGAATGATGGATATGGCAACTTCACTCAGGTCGATTTATCAAGAATGAATTGGACGACAATGACACCTAGTTATGGGAATAATGTCAGATTTGACAACTTCGATGATGATCCTGAAGCAGAATTATTATGCTCATGGTACACCTCTGGCCCAACTGTCCATAAATTTTTCTACTATGATTTCATGAATCCACTTGCAACACCACAGGAAGTGATATTGCCAGGTGTGAGTCAGCATTATTTGATTATAGACACCAATGGCGATGGTTATAAGGATGTCGTAACCCAACATTACACATGGTACAATAATGCTGGAAGTTTCGACAACCCCTTGACAATGCTGGATTTAGATCCACTCACTGCCATCTCAAGTCAATCCGATTTTCCTTTGGCCGGCATGGATCCTATTAAGGACATGGATGGCGATGGAGATGAAGATTACATTGCTTTTGATAACGACATGAATATACTCTATACAAATGGCGATGGTACATTCACATCAGAACTCGTTTTTGATCGCACTGAATACGGCGGCAATCTCATGGCTGCTGATATCTCGGGTGATGGAATAACAGACTTCATTCACATCTCAACGGAGTCATTCTTCAGCATACTAGGAGATGAAAACGTCAACATCAATCCACCATTTGTTTTTGATACCGACATCCTTTCATATTATTCAAACGTTTCGAATGGAGTTCATGATAGAATCTACGATACAAACAACGATGGAGTTGATGAATTCGTTTACCTCGCTGACTCCATGAGGTTGAAAAGCGTGACACTTGATTCGAGTGGCCAACCTAACGTAGTCCTTCTCGGAATAGTAGACACATCAGGCATTCAAAGCTATTATAGCACAATTCACGATTTGAATCAGGATCTGTGGCCTGACATTTTTCTATTCGGTACCGCTTCTGATGGGACAACCATTTTTCAAACTTATTTGAGTAACAACGGGTCATATGATTTGGCCAATACAACTAGTATTGATATGGGTGAGCTCCTCCTTCAGTTTAAGGACATGAATGGTGACGGGTTTGAAGACATTTTTTTATTACAGAATCACTTTTCGGGTATGTATTACATTGGTGACTGGGCCATACTTTATGATGGTACCAGTTTCAATCTTACTGAACTTACCGTGACTGATGCATACGATTTTGTTTTTTATCAGGATATGACTAATGATGGCTATGCTGATGCTTTAATTTATCAATTACAGGCTATTGAATTACATATCGGAGATGGCAATGGCACTTTCACATATGATCATACAATTACTACCACAGGGTATAACAATGATGCCTTGATGTCTACAAATGTTGATATACCCGACTTTGTAGATGTTGACAATGATGGGGACATGGATTTTTTTTCCAGTGCCATCATATTTGATGAAATCGACTTTCCCGTGAATTATGCTTGTCTTTATCTTCAAGACAATGGCACATTCGATTCGCTCCTGGTCACTGGAATGCCTAATGTCTATTTTGATCTTGCTGACATAAACCAAGACGGCACATTCGATATTTATTACCCCAATACCAATAACGCGTGGCAATGGATCGAGAATTACCTGAATGCACCACTCAGCATTAACGCCTTTGCTTACTATGATCTCAATGCTGATGGAAACCCCGATCCAAACGAACCATTCATCGAATCCGTTTCTGCTGAACTTAACACTTCTATTCTTACCCAGTTTGTGGATGAAGACGGAATCATCCGAATTATTTTACCGCAAAGTGGTACTTATGATATGACCATACTGTATGATGAAGAGTTATGGTCACTTTCCGGAGGAAGCAATGAGTTTACATTTACCATTGACGAGAGTATGGGTATTTTAGACTATAGCATTGGATTAATTCCAACCACTGCAATAGACTCAGTCATCATTGACATTTCATCCACCAATTTGGTCTGCAATAACACGATGAATATTTGGGTGACCTTACAAAATGCAGGTAACACATTCCAAAACGGTTCCATATGCGTTCAAATTAGTGAAGATTTCGCATTGCTTTCTACCGAACCACAATACGTGAGCAACACCAATAATCTCATCTGTTTTGATGTATCGGATCTGCCTCCTGGGCAAAGTCTGCAGTATCAAATTGTTTGTATGACTCCGGGTGTCGATTTTATGGGACAAACATTTTCCACAACGGCATCCTACACAGGAGGAACAATCAGTGATGAGCAAGGCCCGATTCATACGATGTTATGTGCTTTTGATCCAAACGACATACAAGAACATACTGGATATACACCTTCCCTATTCGTGAATGGTTCGAATACCTTAGAATATACCATTCGATTTCAAAATACCGGAAATTATTTAGCAACGAATGTCGTTATAGAAAATGCCTTGAGTAATTTGCTGGATTGGTCATCCATTCACATAGTTGCATCAAGTCATAATATGGAATCCCATGTCACTGCGGATGGAGCTTTGGTATTTACATTCAACTCGATCATGTTACCCGACAGTACTTCAGATTTCTCAGGATCACAGGGATTTGTTCGATATAATATTACCCCGGTTGCTGGATTGGCAGCCGGTACACTTATTCCAAATGATGCAGCAATATATTTTGATCTTAACCCTGCCATCATCACCAACACTGTTCAAAACACCATCTATCATTGCGACGATCTCGAGCAAACCAATATCAGCACTTTTGAAATATGCGAAGGATCAGAAATTGCTGTGAGTAATAATGCAATTTGGATAGAGAATATTCTTTGGGAAACGGGCGATATGACTTTGAATCAAGCTAACGGCAACATTCAACCCACAGCAAGTGGTCAACTCAACATGACGGTGTCCAATTCTCTTTGTGCCTATGATCAAAACTGGGAATTCACCGTTTATGATCCAAGTGTTTCATTTGAGTCCAATGGCAACACGCTCACATCAACAGATGCACAAACCTATCAATGGTATCTGAATGGTTCGCCAGTTGACGGAGCTACATCACAAACCTTGGATATTTCAGCAAGCGGAAATTACCAAGTCGTCATTACGGATGAACATGGATGCAGTGCAACGAGCATCGAGCAGTTCGTCACGTATACCGGAATTGATTACCTATCGACCAACCATATGAGCGTATATCCCAATCCTGCTAATGATCAGTTCACTTTTGTGACAAATGCGAACGAGCTTGGAGCACCGATGCATTTATTTGATGCAACGGGTCGCTTGGTTCTTGCTTCATACAATATTCAATCGAGTCAAACTACTTTCGACATCCATGATTTGAAAGAAGGGCTCTATTTGCTGCAATACGGTGATAGGAGAATTCCTTTGAATATCGTGAAATAGTTCCCATTTATAAAAACAGGCGGGTGTTTCACGTCATTCATGCCGAAACCATGCTTGGCTTGCTTTGATGAACAATCACCATCAAAACAATCTCATTCAACGAAAAAGTAAATACAGAAAAAGGCCATCGAATAGATGGCCTTTTCATTATTCTAATTAAACCCGCCTTATTTCTCGTCGTCAGATTTTTTCTTACGTGTAGCTTTTGGTTTCTCTTCACCTTCGGCTTTTGGAGCTGCCTTCTTGCGAGGAGCTTTTGCCTTTGGTGCTTCATCAGTAGCAGTTGCTGTTGCTTCTGCGCCTGATTCTGGACCTTCTTCACCTTTTTTCTTCGCAGCACCACGACGTGTGCGTTTTTTAGCTGCACCAGTACCTTTCGCAGCATCCTTACCATAGATGGTATTGAAGTCAACGAGTTCGATCATGGCCATTTCTGAATTATCACCAGGACGGAAACCAGTGCGAATGATGCGCACATATCCACCTGGACGATCTGCAACTTTTGGAGCGATTTCACGGAACAATTCGGTTACAGCTTCTTTGTTTTTCAAATAGCTGAATACTGTTCTGCGGCTGTGCGTGCTGTCAGTTTTGCTTTTGGTGATCAATGGTTCCACATAAACACGCAATGCTTTTGCTTTTGCGAGTGTGGTGTTGATTCTCTTGTGCTCAATCAGTGAGCAAGCGAGGTTCATAAGCAGAGCTGCGCGATGCTCAGAGGTTCTGCTCAGGTGATTTACTTTTCTTCCGTGTCTCATATTCTTTTGGTATTGAAGCGTTGGCTATTGACTGCGTAGTGTTTTCACAAACTACCGTCACTTTCTTTTACAACTACTTCAGATTCTTTTACTAAATAAATTTTATAAGCTCATCCGTTCCGATGGAACCTGTCGATGGCCAAGTACCAATTAATCTCTGTCGAGTTTGTATTTGCTTACGTTCATTCCAAACTGCAGACCTTTACCTTCCACAAGTTCTTCGAGCTCAGTGAGAGACTTCTTACCGAAGTTACGGAATTTCAAAAGGTCATTTTTATTGAATGAAACAAGATCGCCAAGCGTTTCGATGTCGGCAGCTTTGAGGCAGTTCAATGCGCGAACTGAAAGATCCATATCAACCAATTTGGTTTTAAGGAGCTGACGCATGTGCATTGAGCTTTCGTCGAATTCTTCTGTTTCTTTTTTCGCTTCTTGTTCCAGAGTGATACGCTCATCACTGAAGAGCATGAAGTGGTGAATCAGAATTTTGGCTGCTTCCTGAAGCGCGTTTTTCGGAGTGATGCTGCCATCACCTTGAATTTCGAGCAACAGTTTTTCATAGTCTGTTTTCTGCTCAACGCGGAAGTTTTCCACGCTGAATTTCACGTTGCGGATAGGTGTGAAGATAGAATCGATCGGAATAGTACCAACTGTGGCGCTGTTCGATTTATTCTCTTCAGCCGGACGGTAACCGCGACCTTTACCGATGGTAATGGTCAATTGCAGTTTTACCTTAGGATCCATGTTGCAGATCACCAGATCAGGATTCAAAACTTGAAATGCCGTTGTGAAATTGCTGATATCACCAGCCTTAAACTGCTCCTGGTTGGAGATGCTGATGGTCACTTTTTCATAGTCGGTGTTCTCGATCTGACGCTTCATACGAACCTGTTTGAGGTTCAGAATGATTTCTGTTACGTCTTCAACAACACCTTTGATGGTAGAGAACTCATGGTCAACTCCGTCAACTTTGATGGAGGTGATAGCAAAGCCTTCCAGTGAGGATAGAAGTATCCTGCGGAGAGCATTGCCAATGGTGATTCCAAAGCCCGGCTCAAGAGGACGGAATTCAAAAGATCCTACGAAATCGTTGCTTTCCAGCATCACGACTTTGTCCGGTTTTACGAAATCGAGTATTGCCATTGGGATGTTATGATGGTTTTTATTGTTTCAAAAAAGACTATTACTTCGAATACAATTCGACGATGAGTTGTTCCCTGATATTTTCAGGTATCTGAACGCGCTCAGGATAATTCAGGAATACCCCTTGTTTATCTGATTCGTTCCAGTCCAACCAGTCAATTTCTTTCTGCTTGCGAGCGCCATGGTGATTGTCGGAAGCGACTTTGAGCGCTCACGAACAGCAACTTTATCGCCTGGACGGAGTTGGTATGATGGGATGTTCACCACTTGACCATTTACGGTGATGTGGCTATGGCCTACCAATTGACGAGCACCCATACGGCTGGCAGCGAGACCGAGGCGGAACACGGTATTGTCGAGACGAGCTTCGCAAAGAGCGAGGAGAATCTCACCGGTTACACCTGGACGAGCAGATGCCTTTTTGTATAGATTTTCGAACTGACGCTCGAGAATACCATAGGTATATTTAGCTTTCTGCTTTTCAGTAAGCTGAGTAGAGTATTCAGATTGCTTTCCACGACGCTTGTTCGGGCCGTGTTGTCCTGGAGGATAATTACGCTTATCGAGGTTCTTATCCGGACCGAAAATCGGTTCACGGAACTTACGGGCAATCTTTGACTTGGGTCCTGTATATCTGGCCATTTTAAATGAATTCTGATGATTGGATTAGATTCTTCTCTTCTTCGGTGGACGGCAACCGTTGTGAGGAAGCGGAGTGATGTCCATAATTTCGAGTACTTCGATTCCAGTATTGTGAATGGTACGAATAGCTGATTCACGACCAGCACCCGGACCTTTTACGAATACTTTCACTTTGCGAAGACCAAGATCCATTGCTTCCTTCGAAGCCTGTTCAGCAGCGAGCTGAGCAGCATATGGTGTGTTTTTCTTCGAGCCTTTAAAGCCCATCTTACCGGCTGATGACCAGGAGATGACCTGACCGGTATTGTTGGTAAGGCTGATGATGATGTTGTTGAAGGTAGACTGCACATGAGCCTGTCCCACGGCTTCAACCACAACATTCTTTTTCTTTTTCTTTTCGACTTTTGCCATTGTATTTGGATTTGAGGAAGACGCCGTATTACCGACAATCTAACCCGTCTATCTTACTTGGTTACCTTTTTCTTGTTCGCAACTGTTTTACGTTTACCCTTACGAGTACGTGAGTTGTTCTTAGTGCTCTGACCGCGAACTGGCAGACCCACACGATGACGAACACCACGGTAGCAACCGATGTCCATCAAACGTTTGATGCTCATCTGAACTTCAGAGCGAAGTGCACCTTCTACTTTGAGTGATTCAGTGATGTATCCACGGATTTTACCCAGGTCTGAGTCATCCCAATCCTGTACTTTTTTATCGAAGCTAACGCCTGCGCTTTCGAGAATCGCGCGAGCTGTGCTGCGTCCGATACCGTAGATATAGGTGAGTCCAATTTCACCTCTTTTGTTTCTTGGTAAGTCAATACCTGCTATCCTGGCCATTTTTTCTTATTTGTATATGTTGACCGCTTCGGCAAAAGCCTCTGCGGACAAGATTATCCTTGTCTTTGTTTGAACTTAGGGTTCTTTTTGTTAATCACGTACAATTTGCCCTTTCTGCTGACGATTTTGCATTCAGCTGAGCGTTTTTTGATGGATGCGCGAACTTTCATGTCTTCTTAGTATTGAGTCTTGGGTCTGGTTTCGAAATCCTGAATATCCCTTTCAGTGTATTCAATCTCTCTATTCCTTTCCGCGACTTTATTTATATCTAAAACTAATTCTTCCTTTTGTCAAATCGTAAGGTGACATTTCCACCTTAACCCTGTCTCCTGGCAGAATGCGGATGTAGTGCATCCTCATTTTACCTGAGATATGAGCTGTAATTACGTGGCCATTCTCCAATTCAACGCGAAACATCGCATTTGAAAGGGCCTCGATAATAGTTCCATCTAATTCGATGGATGATTGTTTTGCCATATCTCTTTTTAGTTCAGGCGTTCTGCCTTTTCTATCAATTCAAAACTGGATAAAACTTCAGCGTTGTTTTTCCGTACAACAATCGTGTGCTCAAAATGTGCACTTGGTTTTCCGTCTGCTGTAACGATGGTCCAACCATCTTTCAATTGCTTCACATTGCGAGTACCGAGGTTGATCATTGGTTCGATGGCGATTACTAAGCCTTCGAGTAATTGAATCCCCTGCCCTCTTCTGCCGAAATTGGGTACTTCGGGTGCTTCATGAAGATTTTTTCCGACACCATGTCCGACCAAATCCTTCACCACTCCATAACCATTCGATTCGGCGTGGCTTTGAACTGCAAACCCAATATCTCCCATTCTCCTCCCTGCAACTGCCTGTTCGATGGCGAACAAAAGGCATTCCTTGGTTACTTTCAGTAACTGGCGGATTTCCGGTTTGACCTCACCTACACCAAAAGTGTAAGCTGAATCGCCCCAAAAACCGTTTTTTACCACTCCGATATCAGTGAAACAATATCACCGTCATTCAGAGGGGTGTCACTGGGAAGTCCGTGCACCACTGCTTGGTTGACACTGGCGCAGATTGCATTCGGGAAGCCATTGTATCCAAGAAACCCTGGATAACCACCATGGTCTCGGATAAATGCATCAGCTACCTGATCCAACTCACGGGTTGTAACACCCGGACGGATTCTGGCAGCCAATTCTGCTAAAGTTTTTCCAACAAGTAAAGAACTTTCTCTGATGAGCTCTATCTCATCTTCGGTTTTATAAATCGGTTTACCAGCAGCCATTCCAATTAAGCTGTGTAGCCAGTGCTCACTGCTGATGTTTGTCTTCCACGAACACGGCCAGATTTCATCAATCCGTCCATATGACGCGAAATCAGGTGGCTCTCAATTTGTTGAAGTAGATCGAGGATCACACCAACCGTAATGAGCAGTGATGTACCACCATAAAATATCGAAAACTGCTGCGATTTGGTCAAACCAACCATCATCAACCAGAGCCGGTAAAATCGCAATCAGACCTACAAATATACCACCTGGGAGTGTGATACGAGACAACACCTCATCGATGAAATCCGCAGTAGGCTTACCTGGTTTTACGCCGGGCACAAAGTTACCATTTCTTTTCAAATCATCAGCAATCTGATTTGGATTTGTTACGATTGCCGTATAAAAGAACGTGAATAGAATAATCGAAGAGAACAATAAGAGGTTATATCCCCAACCCTGAAAGTTAGACAGACTAGCAAGAACCTCACTGTCTCTGAAGGTTTCCATGTTACGTAAGTAAAGTGGAACGAACATGATAGCCTGAGCGAAAATGATCGGCATAACACCAGCAGAATTCACACGAAGCGGGATATAAGAACGAGCGCCTTCACCCGTTGGAAGGTGACCAGCACCAGCCTGCATTTTAGCCATTTGAACCGGAATACGGCGCACAGCCTGAATGATAGCAATTGCAGCACCCACAACAATGAGAAGAACAGCAAGTTCGATCACGAAGAAGAATGCTGATTGCAGTTTGAATTCTGCAAGAAAACCCTTAGGGATATCTGAAATAATACCAGTCATGATGATCAAAGAGATACCATTTCCGATTCCTTTATCTGCGATTTTTTCACCCAACCACATCACGAACAATGTGCTACACATCAAAATGATAACAGCGCCAACGAGCCATGAGAATTGTTCTGGATATGAACCAGGAGGAAGAGTTGACTTGATATAACCAGGAGCCTGAACCAGACCGATGGCGATAGTCAGAAAGCGAGTGTACTGGTTGATTTTTTTACGACCGCTTTCACCTTCACGCTGCATTTTGGTGATGGAAGGAACGGCCAGACCGAGCAACTGGATAATGATCGATGCCGAGATATAAGGCATGATACCCAGCGCGAAGATTGACGCTCTGCTAAAAGCACCACCCGTGAACAATCCGAGGAATCCAAGGAGACCACCCTGGGCACCAGTGTCCAGTTTTGAAGAATCAACACCAGGCAGAACGATAAACGATCCGATACGGTATACCAGAAGAAGCGCGAGGGTATAAATAATTTTCCTGCGCAGTTCTTCGTGATGCCAGATGTCAGTTATTTTCTTAAAGAAACCTTTCATAAAGAATGATTAGAGTGTAGTTGCAGTTCCACCAGCCTTTTCAATATCTGCTTTTGCTTTAGCAGAGAAACCGTGGGCAGTAACGTTGATTTTGCCAGACAGTTCGCCGCGACCTAGGATTTTCACCAGGTCCTTTTTCGCACAGATACCGTTTTTCACAAGAACTTCTGGGGTGATCTCACTGACATTGAGCTTAGTAGCCAAGGTCTGAATCAGATCCAGATTGATTCCTTTGTATTCAACACGGTTGATGTTTTTGAAGCCAAATTTAGGCAGACGACGTTGAAGTGGCATCTGACCACCTTCAAAACCGATTTTACGTTTAGTACCGGAACGTTGACCTGCACCTTTGTGACCACGCCAGCGGTTTCACCGAGACCTGAACCAGGACCGCGACCTACGCGCTTGCGAGTCTGTACAGAGCCTGCTGCTGGTTTAAGCGTATTGAGTTTCATATTTCTTCGTTTTTAGTTCCAATCGGAACCTGCTTTCTGTTTGTGTTGGGCTTTCGCCTGTTTTTTATGTCTTCTCAGCATATGTCATGCTGAAAGATGTGATTAACGGTATTCAACCTTCAGGAGGTGAGATACTGCGCGGATCATACCACTGATGTTCGGGGTAAGTTCTTTTTCCACCGGAACATTCAGTTTTTTGATACCGAGCGCCTGGATCGTAGCCTTTTGACGAGCTGGGCGATCAATTGCGCTTTTAACCTGAGTGATAACAACTTTTGCCATTTTCTTATTCTTTAGCGGCGAACCGCATCATGTATTATCCGTTGTATACTTTTTGAACACTGATACCACGTGTTTTGGCGATATCGGCAGCATTGCGAAGTTTCGAAAGAGCATCGAGTGTTGCTTTCACCACGTTGTGTGGGTTAGATGAACCTTTCGATTTGGCAAGTACGTCAGTAACACCTGCTGATTCCAATACAGCGCGCATTGCACCGCCGGCGATTACACCTGTACCGTGAGATGCTGGTTTGATGAACACACGAGCACCACCGAACTTACCATTTTGTTCGTGCGGGATAGTGCCTTTGTGAATCGGAACCTGAATCAGGTTCTTTTTCGCATCTTCAGTGGCTTTGGTTACAGCCTCAGAAACTTCTTTAGATTTTCCGAGTCCATGACCTACCACACCGTTTTCATTGCCGACAACTACGATAGCTGCGAAGCCGAAGGTACGTCCACCCTTGGTAACTTTGGTTACCCTGTTCACCGCAACGAGGCGGTCTTTCAATTCTGTTTCGCTGGAGCGAACTGGTCTTGTATCTGCCATTTCTTATTAGAATTTGAGGCCTGCTTCACGAGCAGCTTCGGCCAATGATTTAACACGTCCATGATAGAGGTAACCGCCTCTGTCGAATACCACTTCGTCGATTCCGGCTGCCTTGGCGCGTTCTGCGATGGTTTTACCCACGAGTTTCGCTTGGTCCAGTTTTGCTACAGCCTGAGCATCTTTCATCACATTGGATGAAGCGGATGCCAGAGTTACACCTTTCTGGTCGTCAATAATCTGGGCATAAATCTGTTTGTTGCTTCGGAACACAGAAAGACGAGGTCTTTGGGCGGTTCCTTTCACACTAGCCCTGATTCGTGTGCGTATTTTCGCTCTGCGAGCTTCTTTGCTGAATGCCATTGCTTTAATTCAATTATTATTTAGCTGCTGACTTACCAGCTTTCTTGCGTACAAATTCACCTACATATCTTACACCTTTACCTTTGTATGGTTCTGGTGCGCGGAGGCTGCGGATTTTCGCGGCAACCTGACCGAGGAGTTGCTTGTCATAAGACTCCAGCATGATGGATGGGTTCTCCCCTTTTTCAGCTTTAGCGGTCACTTTGATTTCCTTAGGAAGTTCAAAAATGATCGGGTGGCTAAATCCGAGGGTAAGTTCGAGTTGCTGACCAGTGGCCTTGCAACGATAACCTACACCAATCATTTCGAGATTGCGAGTCCAACCGGTGCTTACGCCTGTCACCATGTTATTGATGAGAGCGCGATACAAACCGTGTTTTGAACGAGCATCACGATGATCACTTGACCTGGTGAGGACAACTTCGTCGCCATTGATCTCGATAGAAACCGAAGGATCAATTTCTTGAGTCAGTTCACCTTTTGGTCCTTTTACTTTCACGATACTACCGGTCATGGTGATTTCCACACCTTTTGCGATAGTTACCGGAGCTTTTCCTATTCTTGACATTTGTCAGAGAGTTTTATCTGTTAATCTTAATAAACGTAGCATAATACTTCACCACCAATTCCTTGTGTGCGTGCTTCTTTGTCGCTCATCACACCTCTAGAAGTTGAAACAACAGCGATACCAAGGCCATTGAGTACCCGTGGTAGTTCTTCGGCACCAGTATATTTACGGTGACCAGGACTTGAAACACGTTCAATGTTTGAAATTGCCGGAGCTTTTGTTTTGGCGTTGTATTTCAAAGCAATTTTGATAATACCAGGTTTGCCTTCATCGAACTTATAGTTCAGGATATACCCTTTCTCGTGGAGAATCTTGGTGATTTCCTTTTTCAGGTTTGACGCTGGAATCTCAACCACCTTATGACGGGCTGTTTGAGCGTTCCTGATTCGGGTCAAGTAATCTGCTATTGGATCTGTAAACATTGTTCTTCTTCTTTTTTCGAAAAGGTCTTCTTATCCTCTCCTGTTTTTATTACCAGCTTGCTTTTTTAACACCAGGGATTCTACCATCCAGTGCCAATTCACGGAACTGGTTACGGCATAAACCGAACTGTCTCATATAACCACGAGGACGGCCGGTGAGCTGGCAGCGGTTGCGTACACGCACTTTGCTGCTGTTCTTTGGAAGCTTCTGGAGGGCATCCCAGTCGCCAGCTTTTTTCAGCTCTTCACGCTTCTTGGCATATTGCTCAACGAGTGCTATTCTTTTGCGCTCGCGTGCTTTCATTGATTCTTTAGCCATTGGTCTTTTTTATCTTTTAAAATTGCCGTTTGCTTACTTAGTGAAAGGGAATCCGAATTCCTCTAGGAGGGCTTTCGCTTCTTCCGTGGTTTTTGCAGTGGTCACGAAAGTGATATCCATACCATTGATCTGCTTGATTTTATCAAGGTCGATTTCAGGGAAGATGATCTGTTCTTTCACACCGAAGGTGAAGTTACCACGGCCATCAAAACCGCTTGATTTCACGCCGCGGAAGTCGCGGGTACGTGGAAGAGCCACGGAAATCAGACGATCGAGGAAGTCGTACATCTTATCACCGCGAAGGGTCACTTTCGCACCGATGGCAACACCTTTACGGAGTTTGAAATTCGAAATATCTTTCGTTGCATTCGTAGGCATAGCCTTCTGACCAGTAATGAGAGTCATCTCATCCACTGCTGCATCGATGATTTTCTTGTCTGCAGTTGCTTTACCAAGTCCCTGATTGAGACAAATTTTGGTAATTCTTGGCACCTGCATGATCGAAGAGTACTCAAAGCGTGTTTTCAGCTTTGGAGCGATTTCTTCAGAATACTTGGTTCTTAAGCGCGGAGTGTAGTTCATTTGATGGTCTCCCCTGATTTCTTAGAATAACGTTCGAGTTTACCTTCGGTATTTCTTCTGCGTCCAACACGGGTAGCATTACCCTTGTTGTCAAGCACTTTAACGTTGCTGACATTGATTCCAGCAGCAATCGTTTCGATTCCACCTTGTGGATTCTGAGCAGAAGGCTTGCGGTGTTTTTTCACCAAGTTTACGCCTTCAACGATCACGCGGTCGTTCTTACGATCTACTTCAACAATGCGGCCTTGTTTGCCCTTGCTGTCGCCTGTGGTTACAACCACCAGATCGCCTTTCTTTACTTTGTATCTCTTGAACATGTCGTTTGTTGTTTTGACCTTTTAGGTCAGTCTTCATCTATGCTTTACGCCTATTGGCAGATAAAGATTAAATCACTTCTGGGGCGAGAGAGATAATTTTCATATAGTCTTTCTCGCGGAGTTCGCGGGCAACAGGGCCGAAAATACGTGTACCACGTAATTCACCTGCAGCGTTTAGCAGCACAACTGCGTTGTCGTCGAATCTGATATAACTACCATCTGGACGACGAACTTCCTTTTTCGTGCGAACGATAACCGCTTTCGAAACAGTACCCTTTTTCACGTTACCACTTGGAAGGGCATCTTTTACTGTCACCACAATCTGGTCGCCGATCGATGCATATCTTCTGCGTGTTCCGCCGAGTACACGGATAACGAGTACTTCGCGTGCACCGCTGTTGTCAGCTACCTTCAGTCGTGATTCGTTCTGTATCATTTTTTACTTGTGGATCTTTGATCCTGCAAACCTTTTTCATTGGTTCAAGCTGGGTCCGTTGACAAAACCAGGAGGCGTTATTTCGCTTTCTCAATCACCTCAACCAATCTCCAGCGTTTCAATTTGCTGATTGGACGGGTTTCCATGATGCGCACTTTATCGCCAATTCCGCACTCCCCTTTTTCATCATGAGCCATGAATTTCTTCGAGTGCTTCACGAATTTACCATATTTCGGGTGCATCACTTTGGTTTCAACGGTCACCACGATCGACTTCTCCATTTTACTGGAAGTTACGACGCCAATTCTTTCTTTTCTTAAGTTCCTTTCCATGGTGAAAATTATTTACCGGTGTTTTTTCTTTCGTTGAGAATGGTTATCATTCGTGCGATATCTTGTGCGTTTCTGACGCAGTTTCATTGGGTTTTCAGTTCCCGCCACATTGTGGTTGAACTTCATTTTAGCTAATTCAGCCCTTTCTTCAGAGATTTTCTCCAGAAGGTCTTTATCGGCCATGTTTTTGAATTCTGATGCTTTCATTGGTTCAGAAATTATTCGGTGTAATCAGGACGTACGATGAATTTTGTGCGGCAAGGCAGCTTTTGCGCGGCAAGGCGAAGAGCTTCCTGTGCAGTTGCGAGAGGCACACCTTCGGCTTCGAAGATGATACGACCAGGTTTCAGTACAGCTACCCAAAGTTCAGGCGCTCCTTTACCTTTACCCATACGTACTTCAGCAGGTTTGCGGGTGAGTGGTTTATCCGGGAAAACTCGGATCCACACTTTACCTTCCCTCTTCATAAAACGGGTGAGGGCCACACGTGCAGCTTCAAGCTGACGAGATGTCAGGAAGCCTTCATCGAGTGTTTTGATGGCAAAGCTTCCGAAGGCGAGTTGAGAACCACGGTGAGCGATTCCTTTAATTTTGCCCTTCTGCTGCTTCCTGTATTTTGTTCTTTTCGGTTGTAACATGACCTTTTAAATCTTTCTATCAGTTTTGCCTTTCGGCGTCAGTTCATTTAGAGTTTTGGATTATGAGCGACGATCTCTGCGATCACCACCTCTTCCACCACCACCACCGCCTCTGCGATCACCACCTCTGCCACCTTCTCTTCGTTCGCCGCCACCTCTTCTGTCGTCGCCACCACCTCAGCACCTGGTCTCTCTGGTTTGTTGTGCCTGTCCAAATTTGGAGTCAGGTCGCGTTTTCCATAGACTTCACCACGGCAGATCCACACTTTCACGCCGATACGGCCGTAAGCTGTGTGAGCTTCTGAATGATGGTAATCGATATCAGCGCGAAGCGTGTGCAAAGGAGTACGACCTTCTTTGAACGTTTCAGAGCGGGCAATTTCAGCACCATTCACGACCTGCTACTACCACTTTGATACCATCTGCTCCCATGCGCATGCTAGTCTGGATAGACATTTTCACAGCACGACGGTAAGAGATACGACCTTCAATTTGGCGGCAGATACCGTCAGCCACAAGGCGGGCATCGAGTTCAGGGCGTTTGATTTCGAAGATATTGATCTGGATATCTTTACCAGTAATCTTCTTAAGCTCTTCCTTGAGTTTATCTACTTCAGCACCAGCTTTACCGATGATCACACCCGGACGGGCAGTATTGATCGTAACGGTTACGAGCTTCAGCGTGCGTTCAATGACGATTTTAGAAACCGAAGCCTTTTTGAGACGGGCCATGAGGTATTTGCGGATTTTATCATCCTCGACAATCTTATCGCCGTAGTTGTTTCCGCCATACCAGTTGCTGTCCCAGCCCTTGATAAAGCCCAGTCTTAATCCTGTAGGGTTACATTTTTGTCCCATGCTTAATGCCTTCTATTATTTTTTATCCAAAATGATGGTGATGTGATTGCTTCTTTTGCGGATGCGGTGAGCACGACCTTGCGGTGCCGGGCTGATACGCTTCAAAGTTCTGGCTCCATCACTCGGATATCTTTCACAATCAGATTTGCTTCTGCCACATCACTGTCGCTATTCTTAGCCTGCCAATTGCTGATCGCTGAACGGAGAAGTTTCTCCATTGGAACAGCCGCATGCTTACGGGTGAATTTTAAAATATTCAGTGCCGGAGACCTACGAACTCCGGAGAGATTGTAGATGAACGACTCCATGTTTTGATGACGTTCTTCTTACCTGCAGCCTGTGCTTCATTTACTTGCTTCATGAGCTTGTAGTGAATGAACGGTGGTTTTTTAAGCGACCTTGCCATTTCTTAGATTATTTCTTTCTGCGTTCCAAGATGAAACGGTTAGACGAATTTTTAGGGTGACGTGTTTTGTAGCCTTTAGCCGGAGTACCTTTTCTTGAGCGTGGGAGACCACCAGATTGGCGACCTTCACCACCACCCATTGGGTGATCGACCGGGTTCATAGCCACACCACGAACACGTGGTTTACGTCCGAGCCAGCGTGTGCGACCAGCTTTACCGGAAACCTGTAGGTTATGCTCAGCATTTGAAACAACTCCGATGGTTGCGATGCATTCACCGAGGATCAAACGGTTTTCGCCGGATGGCATCGTGATTACAGCATACCTGCCATCACGTGAAGTGAGCTGTGCATAGGAACCAGCGCTTCTTGCGATAGATCCACCTTTGCCTGGCTTCATTTCAATGTTGTGAACAGTGGTACCGAGTGGAATATCCTTCAGGAAAAGAGCGTTTCCAACTTCAGGAGCAGCTTTTGATCCGCTCATGATAGACTGATCCACCTGCAAACCTTGCGGCGCGATGATGTAACGTTTTTCGCCGTCGGCGTACTCGATGAGAGCAATACGTGCTGAACGATTCGGATCATACTCGATAGTAAGAACTTTCGCGCATACATCGTGCTTATCGCGTTTGAAGTCAACCAGACGATATTTTGTTTGTGTCCGCCACCGATATAACGCATAGTGCGTTTACCTGGTTATTGCGGCCACCAG
>JADKIZ010000036.1 GCA_016722445.1 Flavobacteriales bacterium
CGCATTGATGTTAGACTCCAAAAAAAAGCATCTTCATGGTTCTAAGATAAGTTCAAATAAAGATAGTTTTGAGTTACGCATAAAGAGAACAGCGGACCTTTCAGAAATTGAGACGCAACTCATCAAAGAAAACGAACCTAAAATAGAAATTACCGAAGTTCGACAAGTAAGCGATCTCCTTGCAAATTCAACTGCCAACCTCATGCTTACAATCAAAGTGTTGGCCAAAAAACCACTCCCTAGTATTAGCGGTCATTTATACTCCACCGAAACCGATTTGGACTTTATTCATTTAAATCATACCCAGGGAATTTGCGATCTTGAACATAATGATTGCAAATATTTAGCTAACGAAGTTCAATCTAATACCATTGGTAAAACAAGATTAATCGAATCATTTCATAGGATCTATTTTCCTTTAGTGACGGGTTTTGACATAACAAAAGAGTCCATAGCGCTTCTCATCGATGTAAGCATAGGTGAGTTTGACCTTCCTGTCGTAAACTACAATCTAAAATTGCGACCAATGAATATGGCCGCGTTCAAATCTGATGAGCGAATTGATAGTCTCATAAACATGATCTTTTATGACGCTCAATATGCGCCAAATGAAGGATTACAGGGTTTGATTGATTTAGCCGAAAATGGTGATTATGAATCAAAATGTTGGTTACAGATGTTGTCCGAAATTGGTTTTATTTATGGATATAACTCACCATTTCTGAGTCAAGAATTATTATCAGATGTAAAAAATATAGAAGCAATACAAGTCAACGCCAAGAAGGGTAATCCGCGATGTATGATTGAAGCAGACTATATTAGTAAAATTCAGCAAAGGTCATGTAATGGACAAATACCAGATCAATCCAGTTTCCGACAAATAGCTTTAGACGCACAGTACATCCCCGCTTTTTTTATTCACAACAATGATCCATCGAACGAATTATTTCTTGCCAAAATCAAGCATATCGCATCCTTTGCAACGGCTAAACTTCAATCCTATAAAGGACTAAAAATTAACTCGGCTATTTTCATTGAACCTCTTACGTTCACAAAGCTTGAAAATTGTATGCAGTACAATGACGCTAGCGCCGTTGCGGTGTTAACGCTCGCGTACAAGTCGGAAAAAAATATAGCTGGTTTAGAAAGATGTCTTAAATGGGCCAAACAAAATTGTACGAAGCAGATCATTGGTTCTGCTGACGTGCTCGCATTGGTTGCTCTGCATACAAAAGCAGTAATAGATTTTAAATCAAAGACACAAATTGAATGCGATAGCCTCATTCAGTTCGCCACAAAGCAAGGCTCATTAGTTGGTCTTACAATTCATGCTTTAACTGAATTAAATAGTGGTAGAAAGGAATTGATAGAAGAGGGAATAATAACCCTAGAGAAGTGTGCAATTTCTGGCAATGAAACCGCTGCAAAAACACTCCTAAACATGTTCCAAGATAAAAATTCGACCTATTACAGCAGCGAGCGGTCCCTGTTTTGGTATCATTTTATAGATAAATATTACCAAAACTTATACTCTTCCCACGAAACGAATGATAGTTTTTCTGATTTTCTCAACAGTATTGAATTTGCATATGATGAAAGACATATTGCAACATATAACAACATGGGAGTTCTAATCGAAGAACACACTGAAGAAAACTTTAGCTTCCTAGGCACAATTATGGAAAGCGCATTTAATTATGCCGAACTGCAAATGTCAAGGCGTCAGGAAAATGCCAATTTGTTATTCAATTTACATGATTCTAATGGCACGGAATATATCTGCGGATTTGTAACATCTAGAATTTCACAAATTATACCGATAGAAGCAAATAAGAATATTCGAATTCTTCAATTCGGTGAAATCTTTCCTGATCGTAGTGATAAATCATTCTCTCCAGGATGCGAAACAATAAGGAATCAAGCGAGCCTGATTGATACGCTTCCGTATATGTCGATGATTTTTGAAATTAATGGAAACTGGATTATGAAATTACCAGCCCATACGGATAAAAAAATGAGCATTGCCAAAATTGACATTAATGAAAATGCCGTGATCAACAATCTTGGTGGTTATGGATTTGTTTTAGAGATTTCCAACTAAAATTCAAATGAACTCTAGAGCGCTAACATGATAAGCTCTCCCTTAAACCTATTTATAAAAGATAAGACACTTTAAGTTGTTGTTAGTGTTGTCATATTCCATTGCGTTCAGGTTCTTAGGTACTGATCGGAATTTACATTATGTATGTTTTGACACGCAGGGATCACGGACTCTCTGCATTACTTGCTGTTCAAAGCAAAAATACTTCCTTGCATTTGCGCCTGTGCGGCAACGGCGAATTCAAATCAATATGCAACCCAATGTCATCGTGCACTGTCTATTGCCTAAACCCCTTCATATATGAAACCTTTTCTACTCCTATTACTCAACCTATTCGTTTTGGAAGTTGCTTCGCAATGCAACATCTCTACGGAGTTTTACATTTCTAGTGCTTTCTGTAGTCAGATCGAGATTGTCAACACTTCTGTGCTGGACTGTCCTGATGCCTCTTTTACCGTTGAAAAAATTAAGTATGGTTATGGTACTTACGACAATCTGAATCATACCGGCGAATTCTATTCTTACGACAGCATGATGTATTTCAATGAAAACATCACAAACGCCCAAATAAACGCCTTTGGTTCTTTTGAAGTGCTCATCAGTCTCACCGTGAGCATGTATGACGCCGGATTCAATCTCATCACTTCTGATGAGTATTTTGATTTGGCTTATACCGACGATTTCCTGATGTTCGCCACTGCTGGCTCAACACCTGCTTCTGATTGTTTTACCAATGACGGGATGATCGATGTTTATGTGCCAGCTCCTATTTTTCCATATGACGTCTATTATTTTAATTACGATTCAGGTGAATCAGGATTCATAGGAAATGTGAACGGTGCATCAGCTACCATCGATGGATTAAGCCCTGGAACGTATGAGGTCGACTTGATGACCAACATGGGGTGCCAAAGCTTTATAACGATCGAAGTGGAATCGGCTTCAACATCATTGCAAGGTCATGTCTTTGCAGATTTGAATGCAAGCGGTTCTTACAATTCTGGTGAACCGGCGCTCGAGTCACAACATTTTTATATCCCTGAATTGGATTTGAACATCTACACCGATGCTAATGGATTCTTCGATGCAGGTGAGCTTCCTTTTGGAACATACTCCTTGCAATACGTTGATGAAGATGGTTCATTCACCATGAATTCTTCCTTGACTGTTTCAAATGCGGGCTGTTACCATATTCCGCTCATGCCGCTTGGTGTGCCGATTTTCCAGGTGCATCCAGCATGGAGTTCAAATGCCAATATTCACTGTGTGAACGGTTACAACCCCGGTGTATACATCCACAACTCGGGAAGCATTTCATTGTTCGGTTCGGTTACTTTATCATTCGATCCGATGTTCACCGCTTCTGACTTGTCCGGTGCTGTGCCAACTTCATTCATCAATCCTGGTGAAGTGATTTGGGATATCTCCAATCAAGTGATGGGATCGTCTGCCAATTATGTTTGTCATATTGGTGGTCCCGGTATCGACAACATCTTCGAATCATTCCCTTTCACCATGCATGTGGTTCTCTATGATGGTTTCGGTAATCTTCTTTATGATCAAACCTGGACAAAACAACCAATCATCGTGTGTGGTTATGATCCGAATGATCTCACCGCAACTCCTGAAGGATACACTGAAGCGCATTATGTTCTTCCAGCAGATGAAATACAATTTCAGATTCGTTTTCAAAATACCGGAAATGCTCCGGCTGAAACTGTCCTCATTCAAGACATGATTGATCCTACTGTATTCGATCTAACATCATTTTCATTTGAACAATCCAGTCACAGTGTGTCCACAAGGTTACATGGTGATGGACTTCTGGAATTCGAATTCGACAACATCATGTTGCCCGACAGTTTCTCGAATGAAGCAGCAAGTCATGGCTATGTCGTATTCAATGTTACACTGCACGATGATCTCATGCCCGGCGTTGTGGCTTATAACACAGCAAACATTTATTTCGATAACAATCCGGCGGTAGTAACCAATACAACCTTTCATACCGTTTTCGATTGCGAGATGACCGGTTCTCCACTGCCAGATTTCGCGCAATGTGAAGGTACTGATTTCAACACTGCACTGTACACATACGCGCTGACAGATTCTAGCACGTGGTATGTCGATGATGCACTGTATTCCACAACCGATGTGTTGAACATGACAAATCTGAATCCTGGCATTTGGCAGATCGACCATCACATGATCAATCCATTGTGCGAAGTTGTAGATGACTTTATTCTTACCGTTGAGGCTGTGCCGTATATTGAGATCAATGATGGTGGAGGTGTACTCATTGCCACATCCGGAAATGGATTTTATCAATGGTTTTTGGATGGCCAACCGATCCTTTCTGCAGATCAGAATACATATAGTCCGGTGGAAAATGGTCTTTACACCGTTCAATTGACCACGCTGGCAGGTTGTGTATCTACTTCCGCAGGATATTCTTTTACATCTGTGGAAGAGTTGAGTGCAAGTCAATTCATCATTTATCCAATTCCAGCTTCTGAATTCCTCACCATGGAACCGATCGCTGATATGCAACAAATTCGTCTGCTTTCAATGGATGGGAAATTAATCATGCACTGGCAGAATCCACAAGGCAAAATTCGTTATCAGGTCAACCATCTTGCTCAGGGATTGTATCTTATTGAAGCAACAGATCACTCAGGTAAAACATTTCAAAAGAAGATTTCCATTCAATAATGGAATGAAATAAATAGGGGAGCCGTCCGAAAGGTCGGCTCTTTTTTTTGTGATGCTAAGCGACTTTTATAATCGCAAGTTATTTCCCACCAGCCTCGCGAGAACATGAACCTTCGTTGGTGTGACCTATTTTATTGATAATGGAATTAATGGAGCGGTCTGTTGTGCTGCTGGTATGTTCAATTCTTCTTTTTAAAAGTGTAAATAAAGAGATTGTTAAAAAAAGTCTGAAGCACTTTTATCTAAGAACGATATTGTTAATTTTATGGCATGATCAAGACACTAACGCCTTTAGTCTTCATGCTGTCTATGTTGACAGCACATTCGCAAAACTTAGACTGGTACCTGAATTTCGGTGGCCTCGGTTACGACCCGATGCATGCCACTGATTTGGATGAATTCGGAAACGTGTATATCTCGTCATCCTTCGCAAGCAGTGTGGATTTGGATCCAGGTCCTGATAATGTCGCCGTAAGTTCTGTTGGCGCAAGGAGCCTGGTTGTGGCCAAATACTCACCTGAAGGGGAGTTGTTGTGGTATCAAATGGTGGGAAATCCGGCATTGGAAAGTATTGATGCATTTGACATAGTCTATCGAAATCAAAGCCTATGGGTCACCGGCAATTTTGTTGGCGAAGTGAGTTTTGATCCAGAAAACCCTACAAATATTTATACTTCCTCTGGTTATGGTGATGTCTTTATTCTGAAATTGAATAGTGAAGGTCAATTCATGAACATGGTCAATTTCGCGAGCGCCGCATATGGTGGCATGAGCGAAATCAAAGTGGATGAAGTTGGACAAGTTTATGCGTGCGGAAATCTCCTGAGTGCGGTTGATTTTGATCCGTCCGTAAATGAATATGTCATGACACCACAGTCGTCGTGGGATTGTTTTTTATTGAAGCTTAATCAAGACTTGTCCTTTCAATGGGCTAAACAATTCACTTCTTCATTGGGATTGTACACCATACAAATGGACCTGGACAGCGATGGTCAAGTATTTTGTGGAGGTACTTATTTTGGTCAAGCAGATTTCAACGCGGGCAATCCCGATGGGATAGTGGGTGAAAGCGAATTTGTAAATGAGTTTGGTCAGAATTTCCTCGTGAAAATAATGTCGAACGGAGATTTTGGATGGATCAAAACATTTGGTGGTGATGATACCGATTTCATCAGTGACCTGGTTGTCGATTCGTCGAACCAACTTTATATCCTTGGTTCTTTTCACAGCAGTGGTGATTACGATCCGGGAGATGGCGTGTACATCATCGATGGTGCGGATGTCTCGGTTGTCAGTAGAATGTTCATTCTCCATACTGACAATGATGGTAATCTGACTTGGATTAAACTGCATGGTGATGGAATCGATAGCATGTCACCTTCTGTTTGTTCCTTGACAGAAGATCGACTTCTTATTGGTGGTTATCGGTCAAGCGTAAATTTTGTTATGCTGGCGGATTTGAGCGGAGAGGAATTGCATTCATTGGAATTGCAGGCGAGCGTCTACGGTGTGCATGGTTTTCAAAACAAGTTGTTCGTGAATGGTGCTTTTAGTGGGACCATGGATGTTGATCCCGGAGCAAATGTTGTATTGCTCACGAATCCAGACAATGCTTCGAATGGCTTGCTCATCGGTTATGATCTTATTTCAGAACAGACTTTAGATCTTACACTTTGCTACGGAGATTCAATTTTCATCAATGATACCTGGCTGTATGAAATCGGTTACTATACCGATACACTGACCAATCAATACGGATTGGATAGCATTGTGCATTATCAAGTGACGACACCATATTTTCCTTTGCCACCGACCTATGCGGATTTGTGTGAAGGGGCAAGTGATGACATATACACTGATATTGTTGGTGAGACCTATCTCTGGTCGACAGGTGAGGAAACGCCTTCTATCAACATCTCTAACACAGGCTTGTATACCTGCACCATCAGTGGTTTTGGTTGCACCTATATCGATTCGGTGTATGTGAATTCGATCGAAAATCCGGTGGTCGAAATGGGCTATTGGTCGGACTTAGATACAACGGGTGTGCATGTGATCATCTCTGGAGGAAGTGGACCTTATGACGTCATTTGGGATTCACCTATTGATGCATGGACAGACTCTATCGCATTTGGGGGAGAAGGCAATTATCACGCGACAGTTACCGATGTCAACGGATGTGTGGATGAAATAGGTGAGTATATCATCAGTCTTACTACGGAAGAGTACTTCGATGTATCGCTTTGTTTTGGCGATTCCGTTTTTGTTCTCGGAGCATGGCGTTACGAAACCGGCGAATATGAGGCAGTGCTCACCAATCAATATGGCCTTGATAGCATCATCCATTATAATGTTTACACGCCATACTATCCAACCGTGCCGGGCAATTTCTATACGTGCGGTGGTCCGGGTAGTGGATTGATTCCTTCCTTTATGGGTGATAGCTACCTGTGGAGTAATGGAGATGAAACACAAGTGACAACCATCACCGGCGAAGGATTGTACGTATGCACCGTCACTGGATTTGGATGTTCTGTTATTGATTCTACTTATGTTCATTTTTGGGAGTCGCCAACAGCTTCTGTAGAGTATTGGTCAGATTGCAATGCCTTCGGCGTGCAAGCTGTTATCACAGGAGGTACTCCACCTTATAGCCTGAACTGGGATTATCCCTATTTCGCAACAACAGATTCGATTGAATATGTTGGTGCAGGGTTGTATCATGCGACAATTTCAGATTCGAATGGTTGTTTGGCTGAAGCGAGCAATACCATTGTCGATCCAATTGTAAGTTGTCCGGGAGATCTCGACGGCAATCAGGTGATCGGCGTGGCGGATCTCATCATCCTGATGGGTGAATACGGCAATACAGATGCGTTTTGTGATCCATATGATCTGAACGAAGATGGTTTGGTCGATATCAATGATATCCTCGAAATAATTGTCATGATGGGTGGAATTTGCAACAATTAAGTTGTCGTTCAGATGATCAAAATGAATTACTCCTTCATGCACAAGGCTTCGTTTGTTGCCATGCTCATGT
This sequence comes from Flavobacteriales bacterium, assembly GCA_016722445.1. Classification (GTDB taxonomy): domain Bacteria; phylum Bacteroidota; class Bacteroidia; order Flavobacteriales_D; family Sanyastnellaceae; genus JAIBBG01. The sequence goes on from JADKIZ010000036.1 coordinate 7,857, forward strand.
TGTTGTTGTCGTGCATATTCACCTTTGAGATGAACGCTCAGGGTGAAACATCTGCAGATCCGATTGTGGCGATTTTCGGCACCGATAATTTTCGATGCATCGATGATTTCACCAATACATCATGCGCACCGAATTCTTTGACCTATGATCTCGGTGTTGAACCAGCATCAGGTCCAATGGCCAATGATACATGGTTTCAATTTGTGGCTCCTGCAGGTACCGTGAAGTTGAGGGTATGTTCACCAAGTTTCAATGCAGCGGTGGAGGTGTATGATGCATCACTATTGTTGATACATAGCATCGACAACAGCGCATCATCAGGAGCGCCGGGAAAAGAAGTAGGATGTGTCACCGGACTTACTTATGGAGCGACATATTTCGTTCGTGTGGGCAGATCAACGGGAACAGGAGCAGGGACATTCATCTTCAACATCGAATATGCTGCAGTGCAATTGTTGCCATCTGAATCACCGGGTCCCAATGGAAACACATGTTATGGTCCGGGCGATACACTGAAGAGAACGACTTCATGTTATACCGGTGTGCTGGATACACGATGGAAGATCGTGGATGAGTTGGGAAATGAAACGGTGATAGCTTCCAATACCGGTCCATTGTTACTTGCCACACAAGCGTTATGTACCGACATAACTTATATGGTCTATGCGCAGGTTCGCGCCATCGATGCCGAATGCGGCAATACTTTTTGGGGTTATTCTGAGGGTTTACCCATGACCTATTGCGATGATCAATGTCCTATTGTTATACAACCTTTAGATGGCGATACCATTTGTTCTCCCGCGGATGCAGTTGTTTTGATGGATGAAAATGCGGGACATGTATACCAATTGATGATGTCGACTGTTGATGACTCCATTCAATTCATCACCGTATGGTTGAATGATCCTTATTGGATGCTGAATTCTTTCGATTCATTTGAGAATTTGGTTTTTGGTGAAACCTATCATCTGCATGCAAGAACGCGTGTTTGCCTCCAGGATCCGATCATGGATTTTTGTGATATGGGAATCGATTTTGTTTATTGTGACGAGCCAATGGTTTCGTTGGACAGCTCGGACAGATGCATCTGGCATGCGATCGGCGATGTTGTCCATTTTACCACAACCCATGATTCTCCTTATTTGGAATACCGACTCAAGCTGTATCCGGTGGATGATTGTTCGCATGAGCCCATCAGTCTCGCGTGGATGAGTCCTTGGCAGTCATCTCCTGACTTTGCGCTCATCGAAGGCATCCAATTTCCAGAAAAGGTATACGGCGTTGCGGTCGAAACCCGCATGTTCGAAAGACCATGTATCGGTTGCATTGGAGCTCAAACCACCATCCCTGAAAAGTCCTTTGGCTGGAGCCAGACATCTTACATCGGCATTGCACAAGCCGGGAATGCACTCATAGGTGATGCGTTGGGGTGTGGGTGTGAGTGAGCTGATGTTCAGATTTTCGTCTATCTCGGGTAAATAGTTAGATTTACTTTGCGGAAGCGTGCTTCTTGACGCTAATGTTGGAGTTGTAATTGGTCGCCATCTCGTAACCTTGTGTTTCATTTCAATTTGGTTATAGTCGTAGCATCGCCTTGGAATTGTATTGATTTGATGGTCGACAACCACTCACACAATCTTCTGCTTAATAGCTTTCGCTACGGCTTCATTCATGCTGTGTACATGCAGTTTTTCATAGATTTTTTTGATGTGTGCTCTTACGGTGTCAATGGATACCTCCATATTTTCAGCAATCATTTTGTAGGAATATCCCTTCACCAACCATGATAGGGTTTCTGTTTCCCGTTTGGTAAGTTGATAGTCTATGGTATTTCCCGACTCCTTGTGATTTTGTCCTGAAAATAATTCAAGCACTTGCCTTGCTATCCGCGATGTCATCGGTGCTCCTCCTGTTTGCACATCTCGAATGGCCTCTATGATTTTTTCATCGGGCGTTCGTTTCAGCAAATAACCTGTTGCACCGGCACAGATGGCATCAAATACCCTTTGACTGTCATCAAAAACAGTAAGCATGATGATGTGGGTTTCTGATCTTACACTGCGAATTTCTTTGACACCATCGATGCCATTCATGCGTGGCATATCAATGTCCATCAGAACAACGTCGGGCTGAAGCGCCATCACTTCCTCTCTTGCCTGAACACAATCAGAAAAGGCAGCAATACAGTTCATGCCTTCTGAACCATCAATCAATTGTTTCAGACTTTCCCTCAACTCGGGATTGTCTTCGTATACCAATACACGTATCATGGGCTCGTCTTTCATTTTTCATTTTAATCCATATTCAGCAGCAATCCTCTGTCTTTCATTCCATGAATCATCGGCAAAAAGGACTCCGTATTCTTCATTGAGCTTTTGGATGGCCTTGGTCTTAACTTCTGATCCTTCAGGATAACCATGCGCCTCATTCAGCTCCATAAAAATTTTCTCTAGGTATCGCTCGAACGGCTGATGAAAATACATGTCAATAAAACGCAATGGCTCTGCACCTGCATTCCAGAAGGTATGGGTGAGCATGCGCGGACGAAGATGCCAGCCACCTGCTTTCACTTCTACGACATCATCTCCGATCAGTACATGAGCAATTCCTTCAGTCACATACATCAATTCGTCGAGTTCTTTGTGCATGTGCGGTGGTGGCCCCATGGTTTTTGGAGCAACAGCACATTCTACAGAGGAATACACGCCATTGGTCATTGCAGAGTGAATGAGCGTTCGAATGCCCATGTTTCCGCCATGTTCAAGGGGAGGCAACGGAGGCAATAAGACCGGTTCAATGTGGTCATTCGAAAGACCATGTTGTGTCTGAGACAGAACTGGTGTCCACAAAACGAATGCTGTCAACAGGCTGGAATATTTCAAAAAATCTTTTCTATCCATGTTGTTTGAGTTCAAACTTCAAGCAAATACTTGTTCCCTTATCCTTTGCCGAAATGATTTTCAATTCGCCGTTCAACTCATCTGCGCGGCGCTGCATGTTGCGCAAGCCATTTCCAATTGGTGCCTGCAGAATATCGAATCCTTCACCATCATCTGTTACTTGTAATTCCAGTTTATCGTTGAGTAATAAACCAAATCGAATACTCACTTTTTGTCCGTGTGAATATTTTACAGCATTATTCACCGCTTCTTTGAAAATGAGGTAAACATTACGTTTTTGATTTAAGCCAAAATGGCGATTTTCGATACATTCATCGAGTTGGAGATTGCATTGCATACCTGCTGCTTCAATGACTTCTGAAGCAAATTCCCTCATGCGAATCAGCAATTGTTCGCCCATATCGTTTTCTGGTTGAATCGCCCAAATGATATCGTCCATGTTGTCGAGCATTTGCTGACTGCTCCGATTGATACGCAAAAGGGTTTCTTTGCTTTGTTCTTCCGTCGTTTTGCGTTGCCCACTCAATATGCGAATACTGCTTAATGCTGAACCAATATCATCATGCAAATCTCTGGAGATGCGGTAGCGCATGGATTCCATTTGTTTAATCCGACGGATGCGAAAGCGATAAATAAAGTAGACGATTAGACAAAACGAGGCTGCAAGACAACCAAAGAACAAAGGTGTTTTATAAAAAAATTGCGGAAGGTGAAAGCGGTACAAAGCTTTGGGTTCACTCCATTCGCCAAGGGTTTTCACTGAAACAAGTAATGTGTAATCTCCAGCAGGTATATTGGCATAAGATGCCATTTTGTTTTTGCCCGATTCATTCCAAGTCGATTCCAATCCTTCAAGTCGATAGCGGTATTCAAATCCAGCTGCGTTGTATAAGTCAACTGCGGTGAACATGAAGTCGATGTGATTTTCTCCAGCTTGAAAATGTCTCGGCATAATTCCTGCATCTTTTCCATCAATGTGCAAACCAATCAAAAATAAATCCGGTATGACGGTAGGTCTTAACAATGCTTCTGGTAAAAAGGAAATGAGAAAGCCGTTGGCACTGAAATACATTTCATCTTTTATGAAATTGTACAACGACGCTGAACTGAAATTCTGATCGGGCAGTCCGGAAGCTTTTGTGAAGTGTGTTACTGTTCTATCAGGATATGACATGGCAGCCAAACCTTGCGCAGTACCCATCCAAACAACACCCCGTTTATCGACTTCCAATGCGTAAATGTCATTGGACAATAATCCGTCGTTGCGTGTGAATTGTTCAAGTGTATTGGTCTTTCGGTCATAACGAAACAATCCTTCGCGCATCACGGCAAACCAGATCGCATCGCCATTTGCAACGATGCAATATGACTCACCATTGAAATGCATATGCGCTGCTTCCGCATTGACAGGATGAATTTCTTCAATGATGTCTGATGCGGGATTACATCGCACAAGTTTTCCATCAAGCTTGCTGCGCACCATCCAGATCATGCCATCATCATCTTCGGCCATGTCGTAAGCACTGGATATGGGCATTGACCGTTGATAAGACTCGGGGTGATCAGTTTGCACAAAGTGTGTGAACTGACTGAGGTCGTTTGTCAAACGCAATATGCCGTTGTATTGTCCAAAACTGAACCATGAATTGTTGTGCTGATCACGTAGTGTTTTGATGATTGGAAATTCCCGATAATTTTCTGGAATAAAATCCGCTGGCGATGAAGAATAATCCTCAGCATTTAGCAGTGATGCGTATTTCCAGCCTCCTACGAACAAGTATTGTTCATCCCAAGGATAAAGAGAGCGCACTCCTTTTTCTAGCCCTGAAATGGTATGCGATGTCAAATGATCTTGTTCGAGTTGATAGATCAATGGAAATATGCTTTCATTTGTATTTAACCAAACAGACTCTTTCCACCATACTATATCCTGAGCATAAACAGTTTTACTCTGAGACACATTGGGCAATGCTATGATCTTCCAGGATTCATCTTGTTGTGTGGTGTAATAAACACCCCGCTCTGTGGCAATCCAGTAGTTTTTTTTTAGATCCTGATAAATGTGAAAGCAAGAAATGGTTGCAGATGATTCCAGAATAATTTCCTGAATAGAGCCTTCTGCATCTCTCATGAATAGACCGTTTTCTGTTGCGAACCAGAGTTTGTTTTTGTCATCTTGAAAACAAAAATTCGTAGAACCATCATAAACTGGATTGGTGCTGCGCAGTAAGATATCTGTTCTATTTGTGGCCGTTACCATTTCCGGATTTGTTGCCCAGACAAAGAACCATGTGGCATCGGTTGTGATAACAGGTGAAGACGTATGACACATACCGGGTGAAGGTTTCGGTCGGGATATCGACATGTTTGCGGTCAATTCCACTTGTTTGTTATAGGGAGAATATTCAATCAAATCACCGCAAGATGCAAAATACAAGTGACCTTGATGATCAGAGGCCGGAGGTAAAAAATCCCGAACTGTGTTGCTGTGTTTTTTCTGAATTTGATCGGAAATATCAAAATAAAAAGAAAAATCTTTGTTGAGTTCGAAAAGACTATTCTCGCCGCCAACATACCATTTGTCTTCTATGAGGACGATAAAATTGAAGAGTTCCCGACTGAGATAGTTATAGCGGTTATCGTTAAGTTCGTCATTGCAAAATTCCTGACGATTGATATCGAAAACACTGATGCCATGATTGGTTGCGATGTATAATTTATTTTCATATGAGCAGATGCCATTGATCCAGTTTCCGCTAAGCGAATGAATGGGATCTTTTGGATTCTGAAAATAATTTTGAAAATGAAGCCCGTCGAATCGACAAAGACCTTCATTGGTTCCTATCCACATGAATCCTTGCGAATCCTGATGAAAACATGTTGTATGATCAGAAGAAAGGCCATCGTCAATGGTCAAATGTCGCATGCTTTGTACGCCAACCTGCCCCGCAAGAATATTGTTGTCCCAGCATGCAATGCAGAGAAGGGTTATTCTGAATATGACAGACCGGAATGTCATGTGTGAAATATACAGTATCAAATTCACTGCATGGTACAAATTCTTCGAACCTTGCTTTTGGTCTATCCTTTCATAAAACACTGCTTGTATGATTGCCCATTGAAATCGATTATATGGATCGTATATAATCCGGGTAACAACGAGTTGATGTCATACCTGAGTGGTTCAATGGATGATGTAAATTGTTTGATCATACGGCCATATAAATCGTGGATGGATGCTGAAGCAATCATCCCTGATTGCGGAAGTTTAATTTGAATGAATGATTGAGCTGGATTTGGAAATACCTTGATTGTTGTCGAGATCTCCGATATTGTTTCTATTGCCGCTGGAATTCCGGCATCATATCTTGCAATTGCGCTGTGATGATTGAGAAAATCCGGTGCATCGCCTGCGATCAATAGCTTGCCATCAGGTTGAATAGCCATGGCTGTTGCCCGTGATTCTGAAAAGGAAAATGCCTGATTGAGTACACCATTTTCCCCAAAGTCTGTATCGATGCTTCCATCTTCATGCAATCGCATGGCAACAAAATCATATCCAGCATTGGCGACGATGGTATAACCACATGCCAAAATTTTTCCATCAGGTTGAATGAGCACATCCTGAAAATTATCCAATCCTTGGTTGATAGAGTGAGTGAAGATGCCATCGACGGCAAAATCAGGATCTGGATTTCCGTTAGCATCGAGACGGAAGATGGAGAATAGTTCACTTTGCCAGTATCCGGAGTATCCGGCAACAACTATTTTCTGATCTGTTTGCACAACGATGTTTCCTGGCCAGTTATAATCGCCGGGAACGAGTGTTAATTGAACTCCATCTTCACTGAATGTATTGTCCAACGTTCCATTCGTTAGAAATCGCATAGTGCAGTAGTATTGCTGACTTCCAACCCTACCCATTCCTGATATCAGAATTTTGCCATCTGATTGTAAGGTCATGACTGGTTGCGAGCCACTGTTGTTGTCGTTGATGTTCTCAACTATACCATCCCCAGCAAACGAGGTGTCGAGACTGCCATCCTCATTGTAGCGAGCCATAAAAAAGTCTTCCCCTTGTGGGATATAATTGCCCTGACCAGCAACCAGAATTTTCCCATCGGGTTGAACAACCACATCGAAACCAAAACATTCATAGTCGCCAGTTGTTTGATGAATGATGCCATTCGTACCAAATGATTCATCTATGGTTCCGTCTACATTGATACGTGCTATGGAGATTGATTCATAATTTGGTGTTTCGGAATAACCAGCTATAAGGATTTTACCATCTTGTTGCAATGCATAACCCAAACCGTAGTTGTTGATGTTGTCAAAGTCGATAAATGCCTTTCCGTTATCACCAAATAAAGGGTCAAGCGTTCCATCTTCCAAATAACGAATCATCATGAAGTCGTAAGTGGTGACATATGTCGTACCGCAAACTACAATTTTGCCATCAGGTTGTAGCAACATATCATTCACTTTGGATTCGACATATAGTCCGTAGTAGGTTTCTACCAATCCATTGTTACCAAATGTTGGATCAAGAACCTGCGCCTGACTGCCCAGCGTGGCAGTCAGGCCGATTATCCATGAAAAAACACACTTAGAGTTCATAGTTTATGTTGTTTAACCTGTTTGTGGCTTTTGTTCTTGATATAAGATTGAAAAAGTTGATTTGTGAGTTGGATAGAAGTTATGCTATCGTTCCATGCTCAAAAAGGTGTATGGATAGAAATATGCATGTTAGTGGGTCCCGGCATTGATCGGTACATCAGGTTCACTTTGGTATGCGCGGTCGATGATCTGCAATGTTTTGAGATCACCAGAAAGGTTCACACGACGCCAACCATAATGATATTCTTCATCGATCTTGATTTTAAATGCGATATATGTATCGCCAGCTCCGTAAAAATCTCCAGTGGTGTATTGCACAGCTCCATTGCTACTGTTGACTTTCACCGACAAATATGTAATGTCACGTTCGAAATTTTCACCCAGTTCATCATTGATCAATGTGCCGGGTGAATTTGGTTTGGTCAGCACATAGATATAAGGATCTGTTCCTCCTTCGTAATTGGCAAATTGTATTTTGGTGCTGCTTTCTGGGCAATAGGTCTGTACGAGAATATTGTCGTAGAATACATCCAGAATGGTTCCGTATTCACTTACAATATAGAATGCCAGTTCATTGGTGCTGTCCTCATCAATGTCGATATCGATGTGATTGTATTGATTGGATTGTTCCCATTCAATGGTCTGATTGAATTGCCTGTAGATAATACCGCCTCCACCTGTAGGAGTATCCACTTGTTTGTCTTGTAGGTTTTTGTCTTTGCTGCAGCCTGTAATTAGAAGGACTGCCATAATGATCAACATTGAAATTTTCATGGGTCAAAACTCGAACCACATCAAGCTCAAATCAATTACATGATGATGTGATTGCTTGATCGTTTGGTGGAATTACATTTGAATGCATGAAACGATGGTGTGTTTTACTTCTATGTTGCTTGTGGATGCCTATACTGGCGCAGATTCCTCAAGACGGACTCGAGGCATATTATCCATTCAATGGCGATACACAGGATGAAAGCATCAACAGCTATCATGCAACGTCAATGGGCACGACTTTTACGCAAGATCGTATTGGTGAAAGTGGACATGCTCTTCATTTGGATGCAACGGATCAACTCACTTTACCATTGCAAAATCTTACACCGTTCTCTGGAGATTTTGCCATTTCTATCTGGTTTAAAACCCCGAATCAGATTCGTTCACACCTCATCGAATTGGGATATTGGTTGGGCGGCGATGGCGATGGTGGAAATTTTCAAATCACGTTGGTCAGTGGTGGCACTTTGTGGGCATATTGGAATGGACTGGGTGAAAACGCTTTGATCTCACAACAAGTAGTACACCTGAATGACAACCGATGGCATCACATGGTAATTTCTCGGAGCAGCGATGTTATGTCGCTTTATGTCGACAAGGTGCTTCTTACCATGATGCCTTGGTCTACCGCAACTTACACGGGTGACATTGGAGATGATGAACCCATCATCATCGGCAACACAGAAAATCCTTATCGTGGCGAGGTGGATGATATCGCCATATACAGCTCCGGAATTGATATGCAGGAAGTCGAACAATTGTATCATGATCAGCAGAAATTGATGGTCATTTCACCAGCTATCACAGATCGATATCCGAAACAGACCACTTGTAAGTTCGAATGGAAATGCAGCACGGCGATTACTTCACTTGATCTCGAGTTTTCATTAGATGGTGGTAATAGTTGGATCAATATTGCAAACGATGTGAATACATCTGTAAACTATTATCTCTGGCAACTTCCCGATTGGCCATCTGGCACTTCCGTACATACGCGAATCAGTGATTCAAATGATGCCAACAATATTTTTGAGGTGGGACCTTTTTACATCAGTGAATACCATTGGGAAGAAGTCAATAGCAATTGTGAATGGCTCCCCCGTGATGGTGCAGGTCTGTTGGTTTTTCAGGATAAGATGTGGTTATTGGGAGGATGGAATCCGTTTGTGGAAGCATGGATGCCGGGAAATACATGCAGTGAAATTTGGAATAGCACGGATGGACAAACATGGAATTTTGTCGGCGATGCGCCTTGGCAGGGAAGGCATACCGCCGGATGGCTCGTGCATGACGACATGCTTTGGATCATCGGTGGTGATTGGAACAGTGGAGTACAACAAATGGATGTTTGGAACAGCATCGATGGCATCACCTGGAATCAGGTGCTCGATACACTGCCCATGGAAGCGCGGATGACGCACATGGTTGCATCACTTGGCGATGAGATGATTTATTTCGGCGGACAAACACTCACTTTTCTCGACTTCGTTGGCGCAGAATTGTACAACGATGTATGGAGTAGTCATGACGGCATCAACTGGACGGAGAAGACCAACCATGCCGGATGGCATCCGCGCGGACAAGTTGAAGGACAATTTGTAAGGAATGACACCCTATGGCTCATTGGTGGAGGTACTTACGACGCGCGTTATATGTACAGTGATGTCTGGAATACGACAGATGGCATCAATTGGACGATGGTTGCTGAATCGGCAGATTTTACGCCTAGACAATACCATGAAGTAGGCATATTCGACAATCGACTTTGGATACTCGGCGGATATGAAGGCATCAACAACCGCAACGATGTTTGGTATAGCGATAACGGTGCAGAATGGTTCGAACTTAAGAACACCCCTTGGCCACCACGACATGCAGGCGCTGTGTGTACCTATGATTCATCCCTTTGGATGGTCAGCGGCAATTTGTGGAACGACAGCTGGAGAATGTTCAAAGAAAACACCATTGTCGATCGTGTAGAAAACCATGAGGTTTCTACCATTCAAATCTGGCCCAATCCCACAAATGACATATTACACATCAATGCATCACTTGGAACAATACATCGGCTCTATGATCTGTCTGGCCGGGTAGTGGCGGAGTGGAAGCAATTAACTCATACTTCACAGAAGAACCTTTCCGAATTCGTCGATGGAATCTACATCTTGGAATCGGATAGTGTAGAAGTGAGCAGGATTGTAGTAGTGCATTAAAGTGCGTTTTAGTATCAACACACATTTTACATTAATTTATTCAGTTTTATCTTGCCACAATGAACGAATGGCAATTGCAAGATCAACTCACCATTTCATGGATACACAATCCCCCGATCATTGAAGGCCGTGTATTTGATGTTGTGGCTTGGGAGCTGATGTTCCCATCATGGAAGATCAATGAGAACAAAAAGAAATGGAATGAAGTTTCCGTGGATTTTATCCTATTCGATCGTGACCAAACCTTTTTATGCCTTGAGCTGAAGAATGAAATCAAGGGCAGACGTGCGCTGTTGTCGGCATATTGTCAAGCTTTGTCACGCACACATTTGTTCGAAGAGCAATACAATCCGGAACGCATGAGATCAGCCCATCTTGAATTGTTTCGATAAATCCGAATCTTACCGCATCCATGACCTCAATGCTTCTCTGGTGGAATTCAACTTCCCATCGCAAATGGAAGTCATTCCGGTTTTGGCGGCGAGGAAATTTCCGGAGGGGGTGGAAGAAATGATTCAAAACTGGAGCAGCATGTCAACCCAGGATTTTCATGCCGAATTGGAGCGCTATTCAAATGTGAAAGAAATGGAGAGGTTTGTGGAGTGGGGGTGTGGGAGGGAGATGGTCAGTGTTGTTAATGTTTAAATATTTGAACAAGCGGACTATTTTAATATGCCCTCTTCAATGTTCCAGAAGAAATTTGACACTGCAATTCGCTTGAATGGTTATAAATCAACATAGTTTATTTCTGATAGCTTTATCTTGCTTAAGGGTATTAAGAACATCTCTTCTGGTGAAGATGGCATGCCACCGAGACCTATGACTACAAAAACTATCATTTTTTTTCTTTCTCAAAATTGCTGTAATTTTCGACTTGATAATCACGTGCGATAGTTGTTGTGTTCTTATTTGTTAGCGATTGTCTGTATTTACATTCAATCGCAGTATAATTCAAATTGGCCATGAGTTTAGGGTAATTGCATCCAGTTTTGTAGTGAGAACGATACGTGATCAAGAAGCACACATGTCGATGAAAAATCTCATGTTGCAACAACATCAACGCATCAGACTTTTTTTCCAAAACCAATCAATCATGAGAACCAAAGCATCAGTATCCACCATCGTGCTGATTTGCACCATGTGGATTTCCGCAATTTGTCAGAATGAATATTTTTCCAATAATGTATCATGGGGTTTAAACAAGGGAATCAGTGAACCTTTTTACATGAATTATCATAAGGTTGGATACGTCGTAGGTGGAGACACTGTCATCAACCAAATCCTGTACAAAGTCCTTTACGAAGACGGAATAAGTATTCTTGATGATCAAGTAAGTCCCTGGGATCCTCCGGGAAGTGTTGGTTATTATAATGAATCACAATATCACAATCAGGAACCCATTGGCTTCTATCGCTCAGTAGGAAAGAAGATATACCGCTACAACACGGATAGCATGTCAGAATTTTTGTTGTACGATTTCGATGTCAATATTGGAGATACCATGGATGTTGATGCAGGAATGTTTTACGGCAATGTGATTGTCTACGACATCGACAGCATGATGATAGGTGGTGAATGGCGAAAAGTCATATACGCTTCTCAGGACAACGGGCCATTGCTCACTGACTTGTTTGTGGAAGGCATTGGCAATTTGGTTTCAGGATTAGATGGATGGGCAGTGCCCAATGTCAGTGGCATCCTGTACGACTTGATCTGTTATTCATACAATGGCTACCACTATCTGATCAGTATCAATGATGGCGACATCCTTGACCCGAGTGATTTTCCATGCGAATACACGGTTGGTATACATGAACAAAACAGGCCAATCACTTACGACGTTTATCCCAATCCAACCCATGATGAACTGCGCATAAGCCATCTCGCCTCACACATCGGCGAAGAACTCACATTCACAGACATCACCGGAAAAATCATCCATCGTGAAAAATCAATCAATCCATGATTTCAATCCATGCAACATCTCTCCCCGAAGGACTCTATTTTCTCAACATCAACGGTGAGGTTTCCAAAGTCATGGTGGAGAGGTGAGGGGTGGAGGTGAGCTTGGAGATGTGGTAATGGGGGTTTGAAGGGGTGGGAATTGATTTTCCTTGAGAATTAAAGTAGAAGAGGTTTTCTTAGATCAGCAGGTCTAAAAGTCTCGCACTTTATCCCAACATGACGTGTAGTTGATGAATTGCCTAAATAATCTGTGCTGTTTTAATCACATGAAGTAGTATACGCCCTAGAAAGCTTCAGCGATGGGTTGAATAACGGCGCAAATATGGGTGACGAAACTCTTGTGGCTATCAGAAGATTTATCATTCTTTGCCTCGCTTAATCTTAACTACTGTTTGTGATGAACACAGTATAATAACGAGTTGATCCTTTGAAAAATATTGCGGCTTTTCTTGTGATGTCACATCCTTGAAAGCTTAAGTGATCGGGTGAAAATCGTCTTCTGTTGTCATGTAGTTGGAGATCAGGTTCCAATACTAAAACTAACACCATGGCAAATTCAATTGAACTCATTGCTGATTTTGGGAAAAAGCTCAGTAATGATCCTTTCTTAACCATACGCTATATTCTGATTACCCTTCTCTTTTTTCTTGGTGTAGGTGTACTCTTTATTTGGTTGCAGAACAATAGCATTCCTTCTTCAATAAGTTTCATTTTTGCTGCGCTTGCAAGTTGTGTTGTTGGTGCATTTCTGGGCTTTTTATTCGGGGTGCCAAAGTCATCTCGAAATGAAGGGAGTTCTGAAATCTTCAATATAAAGGAACCATATTCTGAAAATTCAAACCTCGTTGATGTTTCAGACTGGCTCACCAAGATAATTGTTGGTTTGTCATTGACACAGTGGCAATATTTAATGTCGCAACTTCATTTTGGTGCAGGACTCATTGCCAATGCAATTGCTATCAAAGATGGCATCACACCAGAAAAATTAATGGCCTTTGGGTATGGCACAATTTTATTTTTTCTAACCACTGGGTTTATGTTAGGTTATATCTATACCAGAACTATCTTTTTTAGAATTCTTCTGACATTGCGACTGGATAATGTTGTTGCTCAGCAACAAATGATCAGCTACAAAAGGAACTTGGCCACTCAAGTTACTCAAGAAGAAGTGGAAAAGTCCGTTGTGAGTACTTCTGGAGATGTGATGAAGTTTAAAACGTTTGTAGTACACTAGCAAAAGAAGATGAGAAAAGTGAGTTGCAAAAGCTATCTGAAATTTTGCCTCCGATTGTTGCTCTTAGAGCAATTGAAGTGCCTGAGGATCTGCAGAAAGATAGATGGGGCGGGAAGTCTTCCCGTGATGGATTTAAACTAGATGCTAGTGTTGTTCCATCTTCTGAATACAGTGGTTTATACAAAGTGACTTTGCGTGTGATAAGAGAAGATGGTTCTCCAGTTAACCACCCTGCTGCATTTTTGGTTCATGATAGCTTCAAGCTTGAAAACAATATCATATATGCTAGTATGGACGGAACCGGAATCCGCAAACTTCATTGACAGCCTATGAATCTTTTACAGCAGGTGCTTTTTTAATCATTGGTGATAAACAAATCGAACTTGAACTTGATTTGAGCAAAATGAAGAATCTTCCGAAAGGTTTTATTTGATGTTGGACCGATGAAGTTGCTATGTCGAATAGGAGAACAAAATAATATAAATACTACATACTATGAAATTGAAGAAAATGATCAATGTCCTTGGAGTGACATTATTGCTATTTTCCTGTCAGGCAGGGAAGGAATTGCATTATTTCACATCAGACAAAAACTATTATAAATTGACCATTCGAGAAGGGTCATATTTTCGAGTTCTAGATATGTAAGTGGTTATTTCGATGAGCGAGCTCTGGATTTGTTTTTTGATGAGATTCATAGCGAGGATTCGCTTCGTAGTCCGAATCAGTATCAGGTGCAATTTTTAAATGATGAGGGCGAACCTGTTAATCCGGCAAACACCAAATTGGTTATGCTGATGAGTACTGAATCAAGCACAGTTTCAAGAAGAATTTCATCTTTAGCTCAAAGTGAGGAAACCTTGCAAACCATGGCTAGGTTGGCTAATCAGGACAAGATTGGTGAAAATGTTTTGTTAAATTCACAATGCAATCAAATAGACTCCATGGCTGTGGGTTTAGCTTCAGCTGGAGAAAAATTCATCGTAGAAAAAATTTCAGTAGATAATGGCGGACTTGATTCCACATCTGCCAACCAATTAAGGATACTGAGTTTCTTGAATTATGCGGCTGCTTTAAAAGGTTCGAAGGAACCTTATCAAACCATAGACGACGCATTGGAAATGTTGAAAAAATGAAATGAAAACCATGAAAAATCAATTCAATATTGCACTTATTGTAATGGCACTGATTTCTTTGACGTCGCTATTCTCATATGAATATCAAAGTACTCTCATTAGATCAGGAAAAGGCAAAGAACTATCCCGAGGTTATTGGCAAAGAGAGGAAAATTATGATAGAGCGAATCAATAATCTCATCGAGATTTGTAATTCCACTGAACTTGGAGATGCCATTACTGAACTAAAAGATGTGGTAGATAAATCTAATTCTAAAGATTCTATGAAAATTGATCTCAAGAATTCTATCAATAAACTTGACCTAACACCACAAAAAGATCTACTGCAGGGCGAGTTATCAGATTTGAATAATAAACAAATTGTGTTTGATCAATCTAAGCTATTTCTTGTAGAACAGAGGATCAAACATTTGGAGGTGTATATCAAAACCAATTTTGAAGGTGTCATCAAAGGGCTAATGAATTTGAAGAATCAAGGTGGAGACGTGGACCTTGAAAAGATAAAGATTCAGGAGGAAGTTATCGGCACATCTATCGATCACAATTCGATTTTTGGGCAGGATATTCTGCAGATGAGTTTGCTTCAGTGGTTCATAAGCTACCAAGACACTACTGGAAGAAAGACAAGGTCAATGTAATTTTCAAGGAAGAGCATGAAAATGACATCAAAAAACAAAAGTCTGCGATTAACGCGAAAGCCAATCACGCGCGTGTTCGAACCTTTATTGGCAACGCGGATATAGCGATTAAAATGGATGCACCTGGAGTCTTCACCATTAAGGGTGTACGCATGGATGCAGAAGAAGCTATGAATGCCACGTTTGACATTCTAAACATGGGATTAAAGTATCTGGCATACTCTGCAGAGTGCCGGTGCAAAATGTTTCCACCGCTGGTCAAACCGGGTTGCCACCACGCTGCCGGAAATTACCAATAATAATCGGTGAAATTGGAAGGAAAAAAAGCGCAATTTGATGCGGATTTACAATCTGTACTGGCTGCAATTGCTGTTTACGATGATTTATCGAAACCTGATCCAGCGGAATTAAAACCTGTTGCTACCAGAACAGCTGCGGAGAATACTAAAGTCGCATCATTGGAGTTGCAGCGAAGAGTTCAAGCAGAATTGGTCAAAGCAGCCATGGAACTTTATATCGAGAACGTGAATAAACACAATAACTAAAGATTACCATGAGAGTAGATGATAAAGTAGTACTTATCGAAGAGATCGGTCCAGATTATCCGGAGGGTTCAACAGGTGTTGTAACTTACGTATATCCAACTGGTGAAATGTGCAATGTGCAATTTGATCACGATTCGAAAAAGGTTATTGTGCCAACCCGCTGTTTACGGAAAATTTGATGATAACGGCGTTGCCTTATCTGTCTTCTTGTAAACTCAAATAAGACAGACAATTCGTTAATTAACCAACCTTTGCTTGGTATGCCTACGAAGTCCGACAACACGCGATATGTTACATGGAATTTGCATTCAAGTGGGCAGTGGTATTGCTGGTAGACTTCAAACAATCGAAAACAAGCAATCACAAACAACTGCCGCAACAATGCTTCGAGGATTCTCCAAAATGTCATAGGCATTTCCCAAGAACCACGCCCGCATACCCCATTTTTGCATCCATGAACGAATGGCAGTTGCAAGATCAACTCACCATTTCATGGATACACAATCTCCCGATCATTGAAGGCCTTGTATTTGATGTTGTGGCTTGGGAGCTGATGTTCCCATCATGGAAGATCAATGACAACAAAGGGAAATGGAATGAAGTTTCCGTCGATTTTATCCTATTCGATCGTGACCAAACCTTTTTATGCCTTGAGCTCAAGAATGAAATCAAAGAGCAGCGCGCATTGCTTTCGGCCTATTGTCAGACATTAAGAACACATTTGTTCCTGCAACAATACAATCCGGAACGCATGAGATCAGCCCACCTAAGTTGTTTCAACAAAGCCGAATCATACCGCATTCAAAATCTCAACGCTTCTCTTGTGGAATTCAACTTCCCATCGCAAATGGAAGTCATTCCGGTTTTGGCGGCGAGGAAATTTCCGGTGGGTGCGAAAGGAAATGATTCAAAATGGAGCAGCATGTC
>JADKIZ010000037.1 GCA_016722445.1 Flavobacteriales bacterium
CTATCACTAATGGCAGCGTATTCTCATTCTTGGTAGCTTGATTATAGGTTACGTCAAAGTAATGCGAAATAAGCAGAGGGAATCAAACCTTTACAAATGATCTTTCAAAGGTTTTCGCAACTTTCCTATTAGATACGGGTATAACCAGCGGAAGAAAATTGAAAGCATTTTTCTTATCTGGCTGGTTTCCGATTGTTTTTGCTTTTATGATTCCATTGATTAATGGAAGCATCATTGCTATTTTAAGTTCATGGGTATCACAAGATATAGCGAATCGGTTCATGTTTGCGATACTTGCGGCGAGCGCCTCTTACATAGCGGTGCCAGCAGCCATGAAAATTTCTGTTCCGAAAGCGAATCCCGGACTTTTTTTACCAATGGCTTTGGCAGTGAGTTTTCCGGTGAACATAACCATTGGAATGCCGCTCTAGTTTCTCATAGTTCGGAATACATGATTTGTTTTGATTTTGCATAAAATCTCATCTCCATCCGCAAGTTTTTGACCGAGCCAATAACTCTCTGCTGAAATATCTTTACCGAGCAAATAAAACGACCTGTTTATGATGGCAAGGCTTGGTTTTTCTTGATAATACCTTTATCAGCACCTGGAAAGTAGCGCTGTACGCGTCATTTTCGATTACCGTGTTTTCACGCACCCGGCGAAGGTCCTACGTGGAGGTGATCACGTCCTTGAAGGGGCGACATTCGAGCTGGTACCTGCCGATTCGGGTTTGTTTCAATCATATGCCGAAATGACACTGATTGTTAACCGCAATGGTGAGATTGTAGATTTTCGCAAGGTGGTTATTGATGGACTGTTGGTGCAGAGCGGGCAATCCGTCCGACTTTATGTCTCTCGAACGATTTATGTTGCCGCAAGGCGTTTATGATTTGGAAGTCGAAATCCGTGATCTTGGAAATCCGACGAAATCTCCCGAGTCGCTCTATCAAAAAATTGAAATTAATAACCCATCCACGGGTGCTTTTATTTCTGATATTGAATTTGTGACGGCCTATCGCCAGGCCACGGAAGTCAGTTCGTTCTCCAAATCAGGATACGATATACTTCCATACGTTTCCACTATTTCCCGACCACTTTGAATAGCTTGATTTTTTATGCTGAACTATATGGCACCGATGTGATGTTTGCAGGATCAGCATTTGTGAGTAATGTTTGTGTCATTGATGCTCAAAGACAATGCAATAGAAAATTGCAAAAGATCAAACGCGAAAAATCAGCTGTCGTGGTACCTATGCTGCAAACACTCGACATTTCAGATTTGCCGACAGGCGACTACAAAATCAGAATTGAGATTCGCGATAGAGAAAATCAACTGGTTTACATGAAGGAGCGCGATTTTACACGCAACAAAGTTGAGTTGATCGATCCCGCTACTATTCCTATTTCGGATGCAGCAGTCGCTGGCTCATTCGTCATGCAATTCAAGGATCGTGATCAACTATACGATTATATACTTTACCACATTCCTATCGCAAACGACATCGACCGAGGCACCATCGATAATCAACTACAGTCAGCAGATCTCCAGCAGTTGCAAGGTTTTCTTTATACGTTTTGTTGAAGCGCGATAAGGAAAACCTGAAGCAGCGTGGAGAAAGGCGATGAGAGCATTGCAGCGGTAAAGGCGAATTTTGCTACACGCATTAAGCCGGGTTGGCAAACAGACCGTGGTCGGGTGTATCTCAAATACGGCAAACCCAATACGCGCATTCAACGTCCGAGCGATCCAGATTATTGGCCATTCGAAATCTGGCATTATTACGTCACCGATTCGAATCTCCATAATCGAAGATTTCTTTTCTATGATACTAATCTGAGCGGCGATATGGAATTGCTTCACAGCGATGTGCCGGAAGAAGTGAAAATTATCAATGGAAAGACATGGTACGTTCGCGACCCGCAGCGCTCAATGCTTCAGATGCTTCCAAGCAGAACTCGATGCAGCGAAACTGACCCGCGAGGCAGATGAAATTGAGAATTTGTGGTATAGCCCGCATTAGAATTGTCATGGTCAATGGTCAATGGTCAATTGGGCGGAGTTTAATTTTATTGAAATAAGGCCATATCGAATTTGGGTTTTATTGACCATGACCATTGACATCGGACTTTATTGACCATTGACCATTGACCATTGACCATTGACCATTGACCATTGACCATTGACCATTGACCATTGACCATTGACCATTGACCCCTACATTCGCCCTTCCAAAAAATAATCTGTGAAACGCGTAGCTGTTGTGATCCTCAATTGGAATGGTGAAAAATTCCTCAAGCAGTTTTTACCGCTTGTGGTGCAGCATAGCGAAGATTTGGCAGATGTGTATGTCATCGATAATGCTTCGAAAGACGACTCTATCCATTATATCACGACCAATTTTCCACAGGTGAAAATTGTTTCCTTGCCTGTCAACTATGGATTTGCAGGAGGTTATAATCATGGATTAAAAATATTCCGAATGAATATTATGTCTTGTTGAACTGGATGTGGAGGACAGCAAATTGATTGATCCTGTCATCCGTTACATGGAATCGCAAAAGGCATGGTGGCGTGTCAGCCCAAGATTTTGGATTTTCATCGCAAGGAATGGTTTGAATACGCCGGAGCAGCTGGAGGATTTATCGACAAGGATGCCTATGCCTTTTGTGCAGGAAGAATTTTACCAATTTGAAAAGGATGAAAATCAGTATGTGAAAAACGAAGAAGTTTTTGGGCATCCGGTGCTTCACTCTTTATTCAGAGAAAAGCGTGGGAAGAAGTTGGAGGATTGATCAGGACTTTTGCACACATGGAAGAAATTGATTTGTGCTGGCGATTAAAAATCGGGGTTATAGAATCGGAGCATGTCGTGAGTCGGTTGTGTATCACTATGGTGGTGGTACGCTCGATAGACTAAGTCCATTCAAGACATATTTGAATTTCCGCAACAACCTTTACATGATCGTAAAGAATTATCGTACCGGAAATCTGACAATCAAATTAGTTCGAAGAATGTTGCTTGATGGCGTCGCAGCCATGCGTTTTATTACAGAGGGAAGATTTAACTATTTCACATCCGTATTAAAGGCGCACTATAGTTTTTACAGAAATCTTTCATTGCTCAAGAAGAAGCGCAACATGGAAGAAGCTTATTCACAGAATCCGAATCTCGCAGGATTATATCAAGGCAGTATCATCAAGCATTTTTTTCTGCATAAAAAGCATCACATCCGGGATCTCGACAGTCGTTATTCTTCAAAAGATCAGTCGGCGAATTGAAGCAAGGTTTTTTATGTTTCAGGTTACAAGTTTCAGGCTACAAGTTCCAGGTCGGTTTCCGGCTTGCGGAGTGAAGTATGTGGCGCGAAGTAATTCCGGCATACTCATGATTCTTTTTGCGCAACCTGAAACATGGAACCTGGAACTTGTAACCTAGAACTTGAAACATGAAACCTGAAACATGGAACATGGAGCCAGAAACTTGTAACCTCCCCATACAATATACGCTCACGCCATAACCTTCTTCCATCACATTGAAGTTTTAGTCACACTTTTGGCGACACTAAACACTTCATGCCATGCTAGTCGTCTGGAAAAGATCACCCTTGCTTCGATTGTTATTGCCGTTCGCTTTTGGAATCGGAACACAAGTTTCTTTCGCTCTGAACGTGGCAATGATGATAGGTATACTCATTTGTTTTTCAATCGCTGCAAGTATCCTTCATTTTCGTAAAAAGCGGCTTCATTACCATCATCGTCATTTTCCGGCTTTGTTGTATTTCGTTCTCTTTTTTATTGGTGATGTGATCGCCCTTATTTCTGATCCCAGATTGCGCGAATCCTATCTACAAATTTTACACGGGAAGGAAGCGTGCTACGAATTCGTTTGTTAGATGCTCCGATTGAAAAGGACAAATCTGTCAAACTGACCGTTGAAGTAACGGCTGTGTGAATGATGAAAACACACATCGATCATTAGGCCACCTGTTGGTTTATTTGAAGAAGGATTTGTCGTCACTGAATCTGCAGGTGGATGATGAACTGTGGATGTCATCTGGTTTAACAGCAATCGCCGGACAGAAAAATCCTGAGGAGTTTGATTACGCAAATTATCAAAGTCATCATCATATCTATTTACAATCGTACGCAGATAGTAGCCAATGGAAATTCTCAAAGAGGCCGAAGCATCATTCCTCATTGGCTTGTTCTTCTTGTCGCGAGTATCTCTTGGATATATTAAAATCAAATGACATCGAAGAGCGGGAATACGCGGTGTTATCGGCATTGGTGCTTGGGAAATCTACAGGCATTGATGCTGAGTTGATGAGTGCCTATGCAGGAGTAGGAGCGGTGCATGTACTGGCTGTTTCGGGTCTGCATGTTGCTTTGATATATGTGTTACTTGCTCCATTGATGAAGAAGTTACTTCATTCCAATAAGTGGCGATTGATCAAAACCATCATTCCAACAATACTCTTGTGGACGTACGCAGGCATCACCGGATTTTCACCTTCGGTGTTGCGCGCAGCACTGATGTTCAGCTTTTTTATCATAGCTGACAATTACCAGAAACAGAACAATATCTACAACACTATGAGTGCATCGGCGCTGGTCTTGCTACTTTACAATCCGATGATGTTATTGGAATTGGGTTTTCAGTTGTCGTATTTGGCGGTGCTTGGTATTGTGGTGCTGCAGCAAAAAATCGCATCACTTTTTTATCCGGGTAATAAACTATTGATCTGGGCATGGAAACTCACCGCGGTTTCGATCGCAGCTCAGATCGCCACTTTCCCGATTACGATCTATTATTTTCATCAGTTTCCGAATTACTTTTTACTTTCAAATTTTCTCGTCATTCCACTTTCCACACTGATCTTGTATGTGTCGCTCAGTTTTTTTGCCTTCAGTTGGATACCGGTTGCAGGTAATTTTCTGGCACACCTGAGTGCATTTTTAACCCGAGTTATGAATGACCTGATGATCTGGATGAATGAGTTGCCAGAAAGTGTTACGAATGGAATTTCAATCTCGCTTCCGGAAGCAATTTGCATCAGCGGCATGATTGTCTTTTTTACCACCTGGTTATTCTGGAAAAGAAGTGGAGCTATACTACCGGCTCTGGCATTGACGTTGATTTTAGCTTTTGCACAAGTGAATGAAAAGTTGCACATTGGTCATCAGGAAAATTTGTTTTCACAGCATGCGCGATGGCTGGTGCATCTCGGGAATTTATTCCGATCGGGTTTTTATGATAGACCGGGCGAAACAGTAATGGATGATAGAAGCCGAAAATTCCATCTGCAATCCTATTGGGATAAAATGGGTGTTGAAGAGGTTGATTTTTTGGCTATTGATTCTTTGAAGAGATTTTCCAACAAGTATTGCAGATTGGATTATCCACTCAT
Organism: Flavobacteriales bacterium; assembly: GCA_016722445.1. Classification (GTDB taxonomy): domain Bacteria; phylum Bacteroidota; class Bacteroidia; order Flavobacteriales_D; family Sanyastnellaceae; genus JAIBBG01. The sequence goes on from JADKIZ010000037.1 coordinate 5,411, forward strand.
GCAGATTGGTGATACGAAGATTCTTTTCGTGGATGCGACAAGCATTCAGCAGATGAGTGAAATTGAATTTGATTTTTGTTTGATCGATGGCGCAGATCGCAAATTGTTTTTTAACGATTCCACGATGAAGTATTTTGAGGGAAAAACAATTTTGCTTGGAGAAAAAGTCAGAACGGGAATGAAACAGTATTTGTGGAAGCATCTGTCTGAGAATGCACACATTTTTAATTTGGGTGATGGTGCTGTGATTTGCAGGAATGGAATGACTGCACATTTTAGTTTGTGGAGATAATGAATGATTTGGCTCTTGGTCCCATCTGCTTGAAACCACCACATAGTGGCAGGCAAGAACGCAAAGGAATTTCACACAAAGTTCACAAACATGATTTATTCCTGTGATGGTTGTCTTGCCAGAAATATATTCATTTCATGAATTCAATAGATTGTATGAGAATTTAAATCGACATATTCTCTGCAAATCCTGAATTTTAAATTTCGTGCCCTTTGTGTGAAATTTCTTTGTGCCGTTGCCTGCCACTCGTATGTTGCCTGCGCAATCAAAATTTGATTCATTTTTGAATACAAATGGAAAAGGAATGAGAGCACATTTGCCACTAGTTAGCTCTAGAAGCATTTCCTCACATAGAGATTGCCTCATTTCTTTTTTCCTCTTAGAGTCTGAACAGAATGTAGGGCTGGCTTTGACCAAGCCTGGATATCGGAAACGAGACAAGACGAGGAGAGGATTTTCCATTTTATTAAAATATTCACCCTTAATTTTTTAATTTATGGATTTCATTAAGTTTTGTGTAGGCATCGATTGCGGTAAAGAAGAGCTTGTATGCTGCTTCAGCGGACTAGATCAAGACTTATTTTTAAAAGATTTTGCTGTCAAGTCATTTGCCAACAATCCTAAAGGTTTTGCCCAGTTGTTGAAGTGGGTGGGATCTTTCAAGGCTTCGAAAGACTTGACTTTTGTAATGGAAGCCACAGGTGTGTATCATGAAGATTTAGCATTTTTCCTGGACGAAAAGGGTTTTCATTTGAGCGTTGTTCTTCCATCTAAGATCAAACATTTTAGAAAGTCGATGGAAATAAAAACTGATACGGATTATTCAGCTTCAATTGGAATTGCTCATTTTGGATTGTCCAGAAAACTTAGCAAATGGAACAAGCCGCATCCCGTGATGCGAACACTCAGAAATCTCACTCGCGAAAGAGATCAAGTAATAACTGATCGGACATCTTCACGTAACGCTCTTCATGCTCTGGAACACAGTCACGCTCCCAACAAGTCAAGCCAAAAAAGACTTAAAGCCAGGATTAAACTTTGTGATGCTCAAGAGAAAGAAATCGAACAAGAGATTTCGGCAGTTGTAAAAGCCAATGTTGATCTACACGAAAGAATACAAAACATCTGTACAATTAAAGGAATCGGCCTCATTACTGCAGCAATCATTATTGCCGAAACGGATGGATTTGCCATGATCCGAAACAAGCGACAATTAGTAAGTTATGCCGGCATGGACGTAGTAGAAAAACAATCAGGAATTTCGATCAGAGGTAAATCGAAAATCAGCAAACGAGGTAATAGGCATATCCGAAAAGCATTGTACTTTCCATCAATTACGGCTATCAAGTACAACCCGGATTTGAAAGATCAATTTATTAGAATACAGATAAGAACTGCAATCAAAATGAAAGGATACGTTGCCATTCAAAGGAAACTATTGGTACTTATATATACGCTTTGGAAAAAAAACGAACCCTTCAATCCGGAATATCAAAATCAATACAATGAAATTAAAAAAATCGGGCCAGTCATCGCTGACTGACCCTACCGAGCTGGCTCTTGGCCGCCCTATAGAACAAATTTATTAAAAAATACTTGACATTGAACACAGAATCTATGTGGTGGTTTCATGTAATTACGATTG
>JADKIZ010000038.1 GCA_016722445.1 Flavobacteriales bacterium
GAAACAATTTCCGGAAATTGAAATTGCCGCTGAATGCGCGAACGCAGATGAAGCTAAATCGGCCATTCTACTTCATCAACCGGATTTGATTTTTCTCGACATTCAAATGCCTGGAAAAAATGGTTTTGAATTGTTGGAGGAATTAGACTCTGTTCCAAAAGTCATTTTTGTAACGGCGTATGATGAATATGCTTTGAAAGCCTTCGAAGTGAATGCGCTTGATTATTTATTGAAGCCTGTGGAAGAAGACCGTTTGATAGAAGCTGTCAATAAATTAATTGATGGCGATGATGAGGACGAGATAAGTATCAAAAGCGTGATGGCCGGCTCGGTCAGGACGATCAGATTTTTTTAAAGGATGGCGAAAAATGTTGGTTTGTGCCACTCCGTGACATCCGGTTGTTCGAATCGGAAGGGAACTATGTCAGGGTTTATTTTAACCAATACAAACCACTCATTCTTAAATCACTCAACAATCTGGAGGAAAGACTCGATCATACTTTTTTCAGGACGAATCGAAAATTCATTGTCAATTTGCGTTGGGTCCAAAGTGTAGAGAATTGGTTCAATGGTGGCTTGCGCCTCACATTAAAGGACAATACCCAGGTGGAAGTTTCTCGTCGTCAAAGCGCCCGATTCCGGGAACAGAGTTTGTGGGAAGCTTTCAAATATCCGGCTCGAAGTTTTGAATCACATCAAAAAATTTGATTCCGATGATGATGATATCATCGATCTGTTCTTTCGATCCTTTCCAGTTTTGAATTTGTCTTTGATATTCTGCCATTGGCTGTCATATCGAGATGTGCGTGTTCTTTGATCCAATTGAACAACCCGCTTCTTTTGAGTTTTTTGCCTTCCACACCGCCGAATTGATCTGTCATTCCATCCGAGAAAAGATAAATCATATCGCCAGGTGATATCTTGAATTCATAGAGCGTAAATTCTTTGTTCTCGACCATTTGTGATCCACCAATCGATCTTCGATCTCCTTTTAATTCCACCCATTCGCCGTTGTTCCATCTTCCACCGCAACCTCTCCTTGTTTGTTGAGCATGCGACGAAGTTCATCATCCAGATGAACCAATACATCTCGGGAGCTTTGCACACTTTTTTTGCTTGAAACCTCTTTCAGGAGTGTACTTCCGATAAGTGACATAAATGCTCCGGGTACTCCGTGGCGGTACAATCAGCGCAGGATACAGCGATGGTTTGATCAAATTTTCAATAAAAGTCGCCGCTAACAATATCTCTCGGTTTGTAATAAACGAAAGCATCAGCGAAAAAATTCTTGAGTGAATCAATTGGAGGCAACATCGCCTTTTGAATATTGCGCGCATACTGTATCGAATCAGTAATGTCCTTATTCTTTTCCTGGAGCAACTCTTTTTGTTCTACAACTTCTTTCGTTCTTTCATCCAACGCCTTTTTTAGTTTCTCCTGATTTTCTCGTAAATATTTTTCACGACGAAGAACAATGTAGCGGATCATCAAAATGGTTGCAAGAATGCAAAATGCAATGAACCACCATTTCAACCAGAATGGCTTGTCAATAAATATTTTGCATTCAAGTATTGTTTCTCCTCCATATCCATCCGCATTGAAACATTTTACTTTAAATGTGTATTCACCGGGACCTTTTACTGTAGTCTTTTGCACGAAATGAACTGCCCTCACACCAATCGCTTTCATATCCTTCGAGGTAGTATTGATAATTCACACGACCCGCACTCTTCAAAGATACTCCTATGAATTCGAAGAATAGTTTATACTCGCCATATGGCAGATCAAGTGGCCGCGTAATATCGTAAATGCTGTCATTGATCATGACTTTTTCAAAGTGCATGATGGGTTCTTTTTCATTTTTGAGATCCTTGTCCGGTTCGTACCTCAATAATCCTTCGTTGATTCCAAAAAGAATGACTCCTGATGGTGAACGTTCAGCAGCATTGTCGTTAAAATCAAGATCAAAGCCATTTCCGGGATCCATCACTTCAATTTTGTTATTCAAAATATTCACCTGACTGATAGCGCCATGATGACCGACCCATAATTTATTTCTGTGATCGCATATCAGGCTATAACAATAGTCTGAATAGAGCCCATTTTGTTTGTTCAAAACAAAAATATTATCGCCTGTGATTTTCATAAGGCCTAGTCCATCCGTACCAATCCACATATTGCCCGCATTGTCTTCTGCGAAACATCGAATTTGGATCAATACATCTTCCAGCGGTGCCGGAATGTTTTGAATAATTCCATCTTCGATGTAGGTTATTTGACTATTGTTGGTTGCTATCCAAATTTTACCCTTGCTGTCACGGTAAAGCGATTTTACTACATTATGTGCAAGACCTGATTGAATGGAAATGTGTGAGACAAGTTTTTCATTGGTGAATTGATAAATTCCAAAGTCAGTAGCGATGTATGTCGCATCATTAAATCCGAGAATATCATTTATGCGCTGACTTTGAGATTCTGTGCCCAATTCAAGTGATCTGAATTTTTTGGACCCCCGGTCGAGGATGAGCAATTTTCCAAACATTGTTCCCTACCCAAAGAGCACCGGATGCTGTGCGGTAAATGGATGTGATTTCTTCATCAGGCAGCCCGTTCTTTTGGGTGAGTGAATCCACCACATTATTTGGTTCATCGTAACTGATATAAATATGTGACTCTCCTCCGGCCCAAATCGTATCATTCTTTTCATAAATAGAAAAAATGCTTGATTTGTTCAATGTGCTATTGAAGGAGTAGATAGAGAAATAATTATCTGTCAGTTTCAGCAGACCATCGCCCATGGTCCCTATCCAAATGTTTCCCTCTCTGTCGGACATACATTTTCACTTGCCGTTTTGAGTAGGGCATTATCTTGGTAACGGATCATCTTCAGATATTTCCCATCAATCAATCCGGTCAATTGCATGAGTCCTTTGTTGTTTGTACAGATCCAAAGATTTTTTTCGGCATCCTCAAACAATGAGTTTACAGAATAAGATGAGAAATCTGCCTCGCGATAACTCAATGCTTCGATAGAATATTTCTCGTCTTTTATGTTGATACGAAAGATGCCACTGTCTTCGGTGCCAACTACAATTCCGTCTGTACATTTAGTGATACACGCAACCTTTGTTTCAATGATTTCCTCTATAAAATCATATTTTACTTCATCGTCATGATTGATATGCGCTTTCAAAAGTCCCATATCTGTTCCTAGCCAGATGCGTTGTCGCTGGTCGATGAAAAATGAGTACAATGTGATGTCTTCAATTCCTTTAAGGAATTGTTTCCATTCACCATTGGCTTGCCTTTTCAGAATACCATCATTTTGTGTGAGTATCCAAAGGGATAATTGATCGTCTTCAAGAATGCCATTTATCCGTGAATTTGTAAATGCCGACAAATCAAAATGTTCGCATTGACCATTTTTGTATTTTGTAATCAGTCCTTTGTTATGTCCATACCAAATGCCACCATCCGATGAATTGGCGCTGCATGTCAGGAAGTCATCACTTAATCCTTGTTGCTCGCTTATTTCTTCAAAATGAAATCCATCATATCGATATAGTCCTTCACCTGTTCCAATCATCAGGTTGCCCATTTCATCCTGATCAATGGTATACACGAATCGATTATTCAGGCCGTCCTGCTCCACATACTTGCGAAATTTGTAGGATTGTGTAAGACCTGACAAGCTGAATGCAGTCAGAATGAGAAGGGTGGTGATTCTGAACATGCGCTATTTTTTCTTGATAGGCGTTGCAGAAATATTTCCCTGATACTTCGGAACTCCACCGATGGGAACTACATAGAACGGCAGAAGTTCTCCGTACTGATTTCGGATGGAAAAAACAACGTTGTTGTTATTCACCAGAATTTTGTCATTCTTCGTAAATTGAATGTCCAGAGACTTGCCACGCTCCTGATCTCTGATTTTATACACACTGTTGGACCAGTTGTTATCACCTGAAAGCGCAACCTCATCTCCCAATGTTGCTACTGAACAGATTTTGATGAATCCGTCGCTGTCCCAGTCGAAGTTTCTTTGTTCTACAGAAATAACTTTGTCATCGATGTAAGGATAAATGTGCGATGTCTGAAAAGCATCTTTGTGCAATCTGAATGTGTATTCGAATGTGAATGCATTTCCGCCTTCTACAGCAACATTTTTTTCGGAGTTCGTTGAAAGAAAATAGCGGTAGAGATTGCCATCATCTCCTTTGATGCCTTCACAAATTACTTTGAAGATATATCCACCAAACTTCTGTGAATATTCTCCTTCGCTCGGATTGAAAGGTCCGAAGGTGTACCAATTGTTATCGTAGTCTTCTTTTTGTCCAAATGTTTTGGTCACTAGCATGTTTCCACTTTTGTAGTTACCTGATGGATCTGTTCCGGTTGCATCCGGATTTGTAATACATCCCGCACCACCATAAACCGAAAATTTTGTCATGGTGTTGAATGCATTATTTGCCTCATCATGCGCACCAACACAGTCAGGATCAAATACCCTGAAGATATAGGCTCCTTAAATTCTTTTTTTATTTTGAAGAAGAAGGTTTGACTATTGTCGTCATCACCCCATTTGCTTCCAGCTTCATTGCCAAAGGTCACAAGGAAGGGTATGTTCTCATCAGATGCCGGAACTGGTTGTGCATGTAAAATTGCAACCTGCAAAAGAATGATGGATGCCAGTAAATATTTTTTCACAAATTTCATTTTTAGCGTTTATCTATTTCAAAAACAATGGTGAATTCTACACGTCTGTTTGCCGCCCGACCCATTTCGGTTTCATTTGTTTGCAATGGATGTGTAAGCCCATATCCCTGAGTTATTAATCTGCTCTCATCTATGCCTTTTTTAATAAAATAAGCAACTACGGATTTTTGCTCTTTCTTCTGATAAATGCTGATTGAAGTTTGTTCCACCGACGGAGCAGGTATGAGCAGAAATTTTCAGTGTGAAGTCTTCTTCAAGCATCAGCATAGCTGCGATATAATTCAGGTTTTTGAATGATTCTTGCCTGATCACCGCACTATTGTACTCAAATTTGATGTCAGCGAGTTTTGAAAATTCGATGTTAAGTCGTTCTGCATTTTTTGGCTCAATGTATCTGCCAACACGAATGAGTGATTCATTCAAAAGATGAAGGTCGAAGCTATCAACACGCGCTTTGGGGAAGTCGCTGTTTCTTATTTCTGCCAACAACATCGTAAGGTCTCTTGCCTGAGGCACGGCCATCACGGTGTATTCATACTGTTCGCCTTTTTTCAACTCAGAGATGTCCATTTTGATTTTTCTGAACTTCGGATCGTTAAATGGAATTCTATTTTCTGATTGAAAGAGTGAGATGCGGTACAATATTTTTGAAGGCGTTTCCAATGGTGTTGTTGTGGCAGTTTCCGGTAAAGGATTCGCCGATTCTGTTTGTATGGTTGCATCAGCAGCTACATTGGTTGTTGCCTCAACAAGTTCTATGATTTCGGAATGTGGTTCGACTTGTAATTCTATACTTGTCGGTTGTGAAATGGACGAAAGCGAAATGTCCTCCTTCGAATGAATTTCTGTTAGTTTAGTTCCTGTGATAGGGAAAATTCTGGTGGTGGCTTTTTTTAAGTCCGTGGCACTGAGTTGAAGTGCATACATGCTTTCAGCGCCTTCTGATTTTTAAATCTTTGTAAAGAGGTAATAATTCTTCCCATGTCTGTGCTTCTGCTATTGCGTATTGGTAGCTGCTATCTGTAATGGATTTCAGTAATCTCACGCGTAACATTCTCGAACAAGATATCATTCTCAGATAAAGGGGTTTTACTTTCTGCAATGACAATTTTATGGATCTGAGCAAGCTGTTCTGATTGAATTTCCGTCATCGTTTCCGGAACCCGCATTGGAATCTTTTCGTACTCTCGTTTGTCGCAACAAGTAAGTACTTTATTAGTGGCAACTTCGTCTTCAGGTGTTACACACAAGACATTTTTGTAAACGCATATTTTAGGCAAAACACCATTCTTCTTGCGTTTTCCTGAAACGCCACATTTCACCTGATGCAATCCTGGTGAACTGAAAGTGTGTTGCAAGATTTGCCCTTCATATTTCGATCCATCATCTAATTCCCATTCTATTTTATCTACTTCAAATGCATCAAACGAAATGAACTCAGCCATGCACTCGAAAGGAATATTCTGATAGAGTGTATCATGGCAGAGAATGAAAGGCTTGTCTTGTCTTGTGATGACTATGTCCGTTTCGCTGATTTTTTTGAATACTGATTTAGTGATTGTATCTATGACATTCAGTTCGACGTGAAAATTGCCAAAGTTTTTGTAGCAATATTCTATCTCATTGCCATTTAAGATCGTTCCATCACCCATTACCCACTCATATGCAATAGAATTGAATCTATCTGAGCGAGTTTCTCATCATAGAAATGATAGCAAAATTGGCTTCGTAATTTTCATGACACTCATTGAACGTATTCAGATATTTTTTGAAAAGAAAAAATATCATCTTGAAATCATTGCGGTTGCTACTGAAGCAACCTTGGTTGATTCCTTTGATTTCTTGATAGGCAAATTCATCATATTCAGAATTGATAGAGTTGTTCAATCGAACCGGTTTCTGAAACTCATTTTCTTCATTGAGACAGTAATAGATGTCCATCCCCTCAGAATCTTCTCTGGCATCTGTAGCAAAGTACAAAACATTGAATTCATTGATAAAAGGGAAAAATTCATTTCCTTTTGTATTGACTTTGCTGCCGAGGTTTTCAGGCGCGCTCCATTTGCCATCTTGCCATATTGATCTATAAATGTCTGAATTGCCTTTTCCTCCAGGCATATTTGAGCTATAGTACAATACGCTATCGTTTTGACTAAGGGATGGATGAGCGATGCTGAATTTTCCATTTATTGAGTTGTATGGAAATTCTCCGCGTGTAATCCATTGACCATTCACTTCTTCCGCCATGAAAAGTCCGAGTTTGTATTCGCTGGTCTTCTCAAATTTGTTGTTGAGTGATTTTTTAAGATTCGCTGTATAGTACATCCGTTTGCCGTCCGAACTAAACGTTGCGTGTCCTTCGTTGTAATCGGTGTTCACATTTCCCTTCAGGATTTCTGCATTGTCGTATGATCCATTTGGTTTAAGACGGGCTACGTAGAGGTCAGTGTAATAAAGAGTCAATGAATCCTCGTCAAAGGATAGATTGGTTTTGGCCCGGGTCGAGCAGAATACAATGTTTTTGTTGTGAAACACTCCGGACAAATCTGCTTCCTCTGAGTTGAATTTGCACGATTCAACTTCATACTCTTGTGAGACGGCAATCGTCGAAAAGTGCAGACAAGCCAGAGCAAGCATGCAACGACACAATTGGAGTATTTTGGGCGGAATACGCATTATAAGGTGCGATTTCTACGGCAGAACCATTCAATTGGTTACGATCTAATGATTTGACATCTGATCATGAATTGGAACAGAACGAAAATGGCTGTGTTGGAATTTTGAATGAAGCCTCGGTCCGAATCTACTTTTTGCGCTTAGGCTCCTCAAAAAGAATCTCAAATTCGACTCTGCGATTCATTGCCCTTCCTTCAATACTGGAGTTATCGGCAAGTGGCTTGGCTTCACCATAACCTTTAGAAGTAAGTCTTGATTTGTTTACTCCTTGCTCTGTGAGATATTTCACAACGGCATTCGCACGTTTTTCGGCCAGAAGCATATTGTCCGAATAATTTCCGATACTATCCGTGTGCTTTTATCAACAACTTCAGTGATTGCTGAAGATTCATGACTTCTGCAATGTAGTTGAGGTTGTCATACGATTCAGATCGAATTTCATAATGCCATGACCAAAGCGAATGTCATTGAATTTGTTCAGGTGAGCATTTATTGCTTGCTGCATCGAGTCAGGAATGAACCACCAGGTCTTCACGATTTCATTCTTGAATTCACGTTTTAGATCTTCCCGAACAATACTTTCGATGTATCCATTATTCATCATATCTCCGTAGATGCGAAGCATGACGGGCATTTCTGTGGTATGTCCAACAGAATAGCGATATGCTGTATCGGTTGAATCGAATCGTTCTGTGATCTCATACTTGATATTGTTGAAGTATGGATCATCCGGTTGCATCTTGATTTCGCTTTGCTTAAATTCAATAAAATAGACCGTGGAGTCGGGTTTGTGAAGCGGAGATATTGTGTGGTATCTTTATTTACAACCACCATGTCGGATTGCAGGTTCGAGGTTCTGATTTCAGATTGAGAACTATTGTCCAGCGCTGCCAACTCTTCTGGTGTTCCAACGGCGATCACTTTTGTTGCACACCTTTTTTGGCTTTCTCCGTCATTTGTTCTCAATACTGTTCCCAATTGCACAGTATAATAACCCGGTTTTGAATATCCATGCCCTGCTTTAAATCCCTTGCCACGAGTGCCATCTCCAAAGAGCCAGAAGTATTCTTGTATTTCTGTTCCCTCCATGTTAGTTCCTTCTGCACTGAATTCAGTGATCGCATTTGGAACGATCGTGTCAGGTGATGTGATGTACGGGAAGGGTGATTTTTTC
>JADKIZ010000039.1 GCA_016722445.1 Flavobacteriales bacterium
TCCTGAAGAAATTTCAAAAACCCGTGTTGAAAATATTCTCAGGCGTTCGCGTAGTACGCTGGGAACAGTTTTGACGAGTTTTAGAGAATTCTCAGTAATAATAATTCCCTTCCACCGTAAATCACTGCTTGAGAGAATAATCATGTCAGATGAAATCAATGCAATTATTGCCAATCGTTTTCAAACGGCCAAGGCAAAACGTGATATGGCATAGTTTATGGCAGGATTATTATGATTATGCCTCCGCAACGCGGTCAATTGAGTGGAAATTACAGCCGCCAATCGCCGCAGTGAACGGTTATATGACGCAACGGCACTGGATGCGGTTGATCAATTGGCAAGTTACTTCTTGGAAATTTAACCCCTCCGTTAACGCCATGGTTTGGCTTAAAGGCAGGAACAGATTTAAGCGAAGAGGAAGCAGCCTTAACCCCACAATTGGAAAAAGCCAGTCGGTTGATGCAAGCTCATTTTGATCAATCCAATTTTATTGTTGAAATTCATCAATGTTTCTTAGATTTGGTTGTGGCGGGTACTGCGTCTTTGGCATTTGAAGAATCGTTGCCTGGGGAATTATCAGCCTTTCAATTTACGGCCATTCCGTTAAGCGAAGTGATATTGGATGAAGGGCAACGCGGGAAATTGGATACGGTTTTTAGAACAGTGTCACTGACCCTGTCGCAAATTTTGATGAGGTATGAAAACGCGGATATCCCGTTTAAAATCCTTCAAGATGGCAATAAAAACCCAGATGAAAAATTCCAGTTGATTGAATGTATTACGCAACCGATAGAAGGTCATGGAAAATTATTTACGCTTTTATCACCTGAAACCCAAGATGTTATCTATCAAACTGTTTTAACCCCATTCCCCTTTCATCAATTTCAGATGGATGAAATCGCCAGGGGAAATTTACGGGCGGTCACCTGTGATGAAAACTTTGCCGGACATTAAAACCGCCAATAAAGTGGTAGAATTAATTTTAAAAAATGCATCAATCTCTGTGACAGGAATTTGGCAGGCCGAAGATGACGGGGTTTTGAATATAGCCAATGTCGAATTAATTCCGGGGGCTATTATTCCAAAAGCGGTCGGGTCAAAAGGATTGACCCCGCTCGAGATGCCCGCCAGATTCGATGTGTCGCAATTGGTTTTACAAGATTTGCGCAATCGTATCCGTCATGCATTATTGGTCGATAGATTACCTCAAATAGGAAATGGCAAAACAACAGCCACAGAAATTTCCATTCGCTCAGATGAAATGACTCTTTTATTAGGGGCAACATTTGGGCGACTTCAGGTCGAATTATTAAATCCGCTTATTCAACGCGCCTATAGTATTTTAAGACAGCGCGGGGCTATCCCAGATTTGCCATTGGACGGCAGAATTGTGGCGATTGACCATCGTTCGCCTTTGGCACGGTCACAATCATCACGAAATGTTCAAAATGCACTGGGATGGGTTCAAGCCGCAAATAGTTTAGGTCCTGAAATATCATCGCAAATCGATAGACCCGCTTTAATGAATTATCTGACGGAAATGTTAGGTGTTCCCGAATTCCTAAAACCACAACCAACTTCAACCAAACCACTAGGAGAATAATATGACTGATAATCTTTTAATTGCTGAACCAGTATCAGAAACTGAAAATACGGGCGAAATCATTGCAGGCAAGCCAGATAATATCCCCGCAAAATTCTGGGACATTGAGGCGAAAGAAATTCGTCTTGATGCATTGCTGAATTCATATTTGGCTTTAGAAAAGCGCCTTTCTAAAATGGTGCCACTTCCAGAAAATGATGATGATAAAAAACGTCTTCAAAAAATATTGGGTTGCCCCGAATGCGCAGATGATTATCAGGTGACATTGAAAAATGATGTCGTCGAGATTGACCCAGAATTAAATGCCCGTCTTCATGCCAAGGGATTTACCAATGACCAAGTACAAGAAATTTATGATTTGGCCACCGAAAAATTAGTCCCCATGATTTTAGAAATGGCCGCAGAATTTCAAACCGACCGTGAATTAGAGGCGTTTGGTGAAAGAATTTGGGTCAGAAAAATGGAATTTGGTATCATCCCAATTACAAGAATTCGGCAAGAAAAATTTACCGCCTTCTGCTTATGAGGGGCTTTGCTGTTCTTATGATGGCGTAATGGCGCTGTATAATATGATGAAAACAGGCTCCAAAAGCCCGATTGCCAAAGATGACGGCGGATCATTCCGAAGCTTTAGACCGAATCTGGTCTTCGTCTGACGATGCAAAACCCACAAATACTGGCGCGCGACCGTGACCCCGCCTTTATTGCAAAAGTCAGTGAAGGATTTCAGCGTATTTACGCGGGTAAATAAATTCTAAGGGAATCCAGAAAGATAAGTTTTCAACTACAGAGGGCGCAGAGATAGACAGAGTTTTATAATTCTCTGTGTCTTCCTCTGTGGACTCTGTGGTTATTCACTGGATTGCCTTAGAATTCTTTCAGAATTCAGGCAATGACGAATTGAATTAAGCCTGTGAGCCTGCGAATTCGCGGGCGTTGAAGTCGTCAATGACGTTCTGGAATAGGCGTTTGATGTCATTGCTTATCGGAATAAATTGAAAAGAGGCGGATTCGTTCGATTTGCGGACGAGTTTTTGCTTTATGTTTGACGTTGACTAATTTCTCGCGCAAATGGAACTTCATTTCGATGTCCATTTCTTCGCCAATTGTTAATGTCCGCGCATCTGCAAACACGCGAAGACCACCTGGACTCCAATCAAGGACCGGATGGGGCTTTCCATTGACAAAACCAACGCATTGGTCACAACCACGGCGTGGGTACGAGCGACGGGAAGCAAAACTACCCGTTCCATCTGAGGATACTAAATTTTTTAATCCAAATGCAGTCATAAAACTCTGCAACATTACTTTCTCCTGATTAGGTTTTTATAAACCGAACTCAGGACACCAAAAATATATACACATCAACACATTAGTTGATGTCTGCTGAAATAGCAAGAAAAATGTATATGAAAATTATTAAGCCAGATAACAAAGGTTTTCAATCTTTGCCTGACCCAAAAACAGTCTGACTTTGGCCGGAAACGACAACCATATCAGCCATAAACAACTTAACCCCATAAAATATATAAGGATATTAGCAAATGAGTACAATATCAATGTCGCCTTTGTAAAGCATTTTGAACGTGAGGTTCATGAAGCCTATCAAAGGCAAGGGTCTAAATTGCGCGGTGCAATCAGAACCATCAATAACGTCAAAAGGATCATCCGTTGTCTTCAAAAAAGTTGGCAAAGGAACTGCATCCACAAATCTGCCAATGGCATGGTGCCAGTGATGAATATCAGCCATACATCGGTTGAATGCCATTACAGGATTTTTATGCAGGCGATTGGGTTGATAAATTACAAGAATTAAAAATCAACCATGATGAACGCGCCGTGATTGCAAATGCAGGCGCCTATCTTGGTCGTAAAACGGATGAATTAATCATCGCGGCCTTAGCATCAGCCAACAGCATTACAATTGCAGATGCCAATATTGGTCTAACCCGCGATAAAGTTCTGACCGCTTTCGAGCGATTGGGCGGGGCAGATGTTCCTGATGATGGTCAGCGTTTTGCTGTGATTGGATGGAAACAATGGAGCGAGTTGCTTAAAATTCCTGAATTTTCTGGTTCGGAATATATTGGGTCAGACGAGCTCCTTATAAAAATATGCAGGCCAAAAAATGGCTGGGCACAACATGGATTCCCATGACAGGATTGCCGATTGACGGAAACGATATTCGTTCTTGTTACTGGTTCCACAGAAATTCCATCGGTCATGCATCTGGCTCTGATGTTCAAACTGATGTGACATGCATGGTGATCGCGCGTCCCATTTCGTCAATAATATGATGTCCCAGGGGCTGTTCTTATTGATGGAACAGGTGTCGCCGTTATCGGATGTGACGAAACACCAGACTAGTTATGAGTGTAGAGTTTGGAGTGGTGAGTTTTTTAAAACTCTCACTCTTAACTTACATCTCATCACTCTTTCTCAACACTATTCACTTAAATAAGGAGTTCTCAACATGGCTTTTGCTTCAAAAGACTTGAGCGTACTTGCGTACGCTAATAATTTTACACTATGGCACTATACAACACCTGATACATCGGTGGTGACAGGAGGTTATTTTAACCAAGCCGCATCCATGATGCGGGTGAATGATTTGATTATATCGAATATCGCTACGGGCGGTTCAGCATCGACAGTCTTTTACATTGTAACAGCGAACACTGGTTCTGCTGTGACTGTTGCGGCCTTCACTGTTTAATCAGGCGCTGTCAAGTGAAGGGGCGAATTTCGCCCCGCCACGTAACGATAGGAATGGCCAGATTTTCAAGCCCGCAATGGGCATCTGGTCATTCCACTTTTTTTCAAGAAAGAGTTTAACCACGAATACACAAATAAACACGAATTATTCGTGCCTTATTCGTGTGCATTTGTGGCTAAAAATATTTACAATAGGAGACTTCAAAATGGCTTTAGATGATATTGGCTTATGCGCCCGCGCCTTGGTAAAAATTGGTGTTCACCCCATCACATCATTTAATGATGGAACAACTGAATCGGAAATTTCAGGGCTGCTGTATCCGCCTTTACGAGACGCTGTTTTGTCGTCTTATCCATGGAATTTTGCAACTCGTCAGGTGAGTTTAACTCAGCTGTCTTCTGCACCCTTGGCGGATTATCAATATGCGTATCAATTGCCTAATGATTTTTTAAGGGCGATATCATCAGGAATGGGTGGACGCGGACGCGGGGTTAATTACCGCATTTCAAAAGGTGAATTACACAGTGATGCATCAGAAATTATTCTAACCTATATTTTCAGACCAGATGAGACGAATTTTCCACCTTATTTTGATGCCTTATTGATGACACGATTAGCCGCCGAATTTGCCTGCCCCTCACCGAAAATATCGCTCGCGCCGAAGCCTTAGCCAAGCAAGCCGATAGTGAATTTGTAGAGCCAGACAAATCGATTCAACAAGACAGCCCAAGTCGTCTGGAAAATTTACATTAATTGATGCAAAGATTAATTTTATTAAGCCACGAAGGCACGAAAACACGAAGAAGAGAACTGTCATTCCCCGAATTTTTTCTTAAAAATTCTAGGGGAATCCAGAAACGATGGATTGCCTTAGAATGCTTCGCATTCAGGCAATGACAATCTTTTTCTTCGTGTGAAATAATAAACAGAAACAAAGGACATAAAATGACCAGAACAAAATTGTAAAACGACCTT
>JADKIZ010000040.1 GCA_016722445.1 Flavobacteriales bacterium
CGTCAACATTGTTGAAGCCATTTTGAACCAACGCATTTATGATTCTTGGGACGTCATTGTTAGTGACGCCTTCAATTGTCACGATCGCCCTGCGTGAATTAACTTGTTCAATGGTGAGCAGATTAATCCAGCTTACTCCCAAGATTGTAGCCACGCCAGATGAGGTACGGATACGAACATAGTCCGTAGCTGTAGGATCATCCGGAGTACCATCTGGTAGGTAAGGAAAAACATTGATGTGCAAACTCGCAATATCGCCAAAGTTCAACGCACTCTCATAATCCATAATGGAGAGAATGGTGACATTTTGAAAGCTTGTTCCGAGAATAGCGGAAGGGTACACGTCAAAGTTGTATACCCCTTTAATTTCAAAAGGAGACGCCATTTCAAACTTTCTATTAGACCATTGCTAGGTCGCCATTAATAAAACGACAACTACTGAACTTACCTAACAATGATTGATTGAGTATCCCGTACGTGTCAAGCACGCGCATAACATTTAAACAGAAGTTCCGTAATGCGGTTTCAACAGTAGTGCGGGCACGACCATCATAAGCTTGTAATGAATCCAGAATATACAAATCCGGAAAAACAACATCGTCTTCATCTACCTCAGATGCTGCGTAATAAGCATCAGCTATTTGCCACAGCATCTGAGATAAAATGATGTCTGATTTTTGTTCGAAGAAGATCTTAGACGAATGCGGTGTTGACTCTAGCTTCTTAACGAGGTCTTCATACAAATCTCGCGTTGGAAGGATCAGAGCGCCAACGCGTGATGTTGAAGCGTTTGAATAGCTCATCGTTTAAAGAAGGGTAATGCATCTTTTCCAAGATCAAATACGACGGTTTGACTTGAGAAAGCTGGTAGTGTAGGTAATTGTTCCTATACAATCCCAGTGCCTCGATGTTTTTGTATATATCGCGAGCAAATTGCTCCCATGCGGCCAAATATTTAAGCACTTCGTCTTTCATGACTTCCTGCTCAATATCCCAAAGAATGCTGTAACGTCGATCCTGAATGTTGAGTTCAGCTTCATGACGACGACTAATTAAAGTCAATACATCAGCAACTGCATCAAAGGTAATGATACCCAACTCATCAAGTTCATCGATTTTGCGATTGAATTCAGTAATCGATGACGATGCATCGATGATTACCAAACTGGGTAACTCGGGAGCCGGCTCGATGTACTTGCCTGGAATATCACGCGCATCTGCGTAAAATGATTGTTCCATTATTGATGATTCCTCCGTATTCGTAATTGAAAAAGTCATCTTCACGTAATCCGTAAGACACTACTTGCGTCTCAATAACTCTTCCAATATTCTTAGCGGCTATAGCCACGCAATCCAAGCCAGTGCGAAGATCATCGGCTTCCTCGCAGAAGAAATGGACATTATTCAAATCTTCAACGATAGCCTTCTCAACTAAACCTTCACCTTCAACCATTTGCTTTTGCAAATTCATCATCTCATATTCGATTGTTTGACGATGACGCAAAGTTTCCACCACCAAAGACAGGACTGCGTCCTCATCGATGGTTGGTAGATTAGGTTCCGACACTGCGGAGATGAATTGAATGTATGCTGACTTGACGTCGAATATCAGAACTTTAGGAAAATGATTCATGATACCAGTCAATAAGTAATATTCAGCAAGCAATCGAACTTACTGAGTCTCCTAACATAAAGAACTCGATGAGGTCTATTACCCAAGAGATTCATTAGCTCTGAGCTAACTTCTTCTTTGACGATGATTGTTGCTACCTTAACTGCGTCGTAAATGGTTTGCCAATTTGAAGGCAAAGAATTAGATTCCTCTAATCCGTCGAAGTGTCTTTCTAACTGCGACAGAATAAAAGAGGAATAACTGTCTTCGCGATCTTGAAATTCAGTCGATGGCGACTCTCCAAGATCTTCCAAGGCAGATACGATAGCGCTCTCTAATCCGTACTTTAGGAAAAAGAATGAGGGACTAAGGTATTCTAATTTGACATTAAGTTCGCGTACAGGAATTAGCAACAGCATTCCATGGGACAAGGGCAGTCCTCGGGATATAACTGTGTTTTTCTGAGTCATAAGGCATGTAGACTAACAGATTTTCACCGCCGTGATAGTGATAGGCCGCTTTATCAGCACCAGGTCTATAATCAGGCCAGATGGAACAAATTAATTCCATTAGAATATTGCGAGCCTGGATAAACACCTCTTGAAAAGTTTCATGAGAATAGTAATGGCCACAATTATTCCGATGGACTACCGCATGAGGACCAGAGTGTTCATTGAACCTTGACTGATAGTTTAAAAACAAATCTGCCAGGAACTCATCAACGATAAACGTGTGATCTAATTCTCTTATTGGCAGACACTCAGTCAGATATGACAGAACTGGACCTACTGATATTCTAATACAAATGCAGAGGTCGTCCATTTTTTATTTGTACTTAGATGCGTTCTGTTCCATCCATTCCTTGATTCGGAAATCACCTTTCTTGACAAGGGCTGTAGAGAACGTATTGTGACGAATTTCGTACATCCCCCAACCTTCATCACTACTGATAAAATGGTCTAGATGACTTCCAAGAGTATTCAATGCAAACAAAATTGTTTCTTCGCATTGAACGAAAATGGGATTTGGAGTAACGCTGACCAAATCAGGTATAGGTTTGAATTTTTGTTCTTGTTCACACCAAGTTACATCGAGAGCTACATTTGTCTTTTCAACGCAGACCAATGGGATCATGATTTCTTCTTGGAAGAACTTTTCCAAGTAGGCATAGAACGGTTTCTTATTACCGATCCACTTGCACTCACGAGCCACAATGAATTCAATGTAACTTCTGACAATGTTCAAACCGCTTACTGGGATTTGAGGGAATCTGGTCAATGTCGCACAAATCCTAGAGTCGGCAATCACATTACCGGCTTGATCTATGATCCAACCAGGGATTTGATTGAGGAATTCGGGTAGACCTTCTGGTGTTACTTTAAAGGTAACGTTTTGATTCCCTTGTTTATACAGATAGTGTTGACCATCCTCAAGAATAGGTGTAACCGATTTCTTTGAATAGTAGCCACTTCTGTATTGTTTAAAATAAGGGCCTAGGGCGTCTTCAATGGTGACAGCTGATTCCAAAGTAGGGACGACAATGGTGGTTGGGCCATTGTTATTGCCAGCTCTTTTAAACATAGTGAACGAACTTTCGATTTGTTTATCGCATTGAAATCCAAAGATCTCTCAGCTTTACTTGGATTGATACAAAATCAGGAATGTCTGTCAACCTACAGATAGACATGCTGGAACGAAAGATTCTTTCAAAATCCACCTCCATTAATCTAAGCTGTTTGATTAGGACCATGGAGTCATCGCAATGGTAGTGGTAGTTTAATACGCACACCAGGTATTGTTCCTCCATCAATCTGCAAACTAAATACTGAACCAATCGCCGTGCCTCTGATTTGATTAACTGATCTGTACGTTCGTGAGGGTATCTGCTTTTGGATATCATTTCACTAGCAGCCATTAACGAAGCTGGTTTAACAGCCTCTACGAACTCAGAAATATCAATCAACAAACCCTTGATGCGTAACTGTTTCATGGTGATTTGTTTGGATTGTCTCAAAAAATTAGGCATGGGCGTAAAAAACATCCAACACTATCTACCCCCTAGGCGTCTTATTTAAATTGATTGTAGAGCGTTTTAGAGACTCGCTGAGTCATAGCGGCATAAATCCCACCGTAACAAAACGGTGGGACTATTGGTCTTAGAGAACCATGCCGTCGTCAGCAATAACGTCCTTGGACGAGATCACTGGTTTGCTTTCGATTCGAGCTTTCTGGATCTTATCCAAAGAATCCAGCTTTTCAGTCAACAGTTCTGCAACTGCTGCGAAAGAATCGTTATGTGTCAAGAAATGCATAGGCATGTTCTTGGCAATATCAGCGCTGACTTGTTCAGACAGATAACCCACGCAACGATATTCTGGGATGAAGTTCAAAGAAGTTTCATCAACCACAACAGATGCCACAGAAATCACGTCCGAAATGGAATCGGTCGGAACATCACCAATATGAACAGTCAAACCAACAAGCTTAGGCTTGAAGGAAGTCACACGATGATAGTTCAGGAAGTTGTAAAGATCGCGAGTGTCCAGCTCTTTGTTTTCTCTGGAAAACAAAGTAGTCAACGAGAACAACACCGATACGATCGAGTCGTCCACCTTGGAGCGAGGAGTTTCTGCGGAGTTCTGGAAATATGCTGCAACAACAGGACGTTCACGCTTTTGCGAGATTGCATCGTAAGACTTAAGCGTCTTCAAGGTGTTGTCGATGTCGATGCGAGAATCCGAAGAACCAATCACGATCACGATCACGTTATGATCGTTTTCCAAAAGCTCAGTCACCAAAGAAGGTGCAATCACTGAACCAGATCCACCCGAACCGGACGAAATGACAATGTTCACATCCAGTGGTTTGAACGATTGCAAAATCTTGCGAGTGTTCTCACTGATTGCGTGATAGTTGTCACGACGGATCTTACCAGAGCCATCCAGTCCATCCAGCAAGTAGCAGTAATCGCCACTCACTGTTGCGTCCAGATTGGAACGACTGGTGTCAATGTACGTGATATCCAGATCAGTCACACCGACTTCACTGGTACCGCGAAACTGTTCCAACTTCTTACCGATATTGATACCGGCGCCACCGCACGCGTAAATGCGTGCCTTACCTTTAACTGTAGTACTCATGTGCATCCTTTTCTGTTTCAAGAGTTGAACTCAAACTAGGAGTTCAAACTAGTACCTCAAAACATAGGAAAGATGATGTAAAAAATGAGTATGTTTTTTATAGCTTTGTTATGAACAACACGACATGTTTAAAATCGTGTTACTAAATGGTTCAATACACAGCGCAATGAAGTGATATGTGATTGAAATAATCTAAATATTTACCAGGTTAACATCATGAACGCCATTCAAAAGGCGATCGATGATATCAAGTTCATCATCCCTCGCACAATTCTTGAAACAGTCTTCATTAAAAGGGAATTGGCTTGGAGAAATACTCCTGTCAACATTGACAATCAAATGATAATAGAGGTCATCAGACCTCGCGTCTTGGTTGACTGTAATTTGGTCGGCGGTAGTGAAGTACTTATTTCACTGGCTGGTCTTAATGCAGAAAGAACTAACCAATACACTTCTGTCTATCGCATTCCTAAGGAACGCACTCAAGGCAGAAGCATCATCAGTGTTCTGAACGTTACTTACGCCGACCCATACGCTGCCGATAACATTGGTATGGCTACAGGCTGTGGCGTTAGTTCCATGATGACTGCTGCTCAAGGCATGTTAGATTCTCAAGGCGCTATTCCTTTGGTTTCTTCTGCTTCTGTACAGCTCATTGGTGAAAACGTAGTCATGGTTAGAGATACGTCAATGCTTCCTGCAAACGTGTATCTGCGTTGTGTGATTGCTCATGACGACAACATGAATCACCTTCAATTGCGAAGCTACAAGCCATTCTCTAAGCTTTGTGAATACGCAGTTAAAGCATTCATCTTCAATGAGTACGCCATTAAGATGGACCAAGGCGAACTCTACGGCGGTCAACAACTTGGTCGCTTTAAAGAGATTGTTGATGGTTATGCTGATGCCGAAGAATTGTATCAAACTCATCTCAGAGATAAGATGCAAAAGATTCTGTTCATGAATGATCGTGAAACGTACCATCGTTTCATGAAGGGTTTCGTGGGTGCGAATCACTAAAAGTAAAGGGCGGGGAAACCTGCCCTTTATGACGGCGGCATAAACGGGTAGGATTTCTCCTACCCGTAGACACCTCAAGTATGGTGTTGTCAAATACACGTCACTGTATCGTTACCGCAACAAGCCATGTGACATTAGCAATATGCTTAGCACAATCTGCTCGCAAAGAATGAGCG
>JADKIZ010000041.1 GCA_016722445.1 Flavobacteriales bacterium
GGCCCCAGAAATACATCGTCCTCGCAAATGACTCCGGTGTAAATGGATACATTGTTCTGAACTTTGACATTATTCCCCAAGATCACTCCGGGAGAAATCACCACATTCTGTCCAACATTACATCTTTCACCGATCACGGTATTGGGCATGATATGACTAAAATGCCAGATTTTACTGCCAGCGCCTATACTGCAGCCATCGTCGATGACCGCTGTTGGATGGCTATAAAAATTGGTTCTTTCTTCCAAAATCAACGATTGTATTTCGCAAAGTCTTTATGCTCCACCTTATTCAATTCATCCTTTGAAAGTGATTTGAAATAATCATACGTGATTTTCAATCCCCTTCGCTGCGGTGAACTTTTGGCTCCCAACCCAATAGCGTGCGCGCCAAAGTAATGTCTGGCTGACGCTGTTTCGGATCGTCCTGTGGTAAATCCTTATAAATGACCTTTTGTGATGTGCCAGTGAGTTTGATGATTTCTTCAGCGAAATCACGGATGGTAATCTCATCTGGATTACCGATGTTAACGGGGCCGGAATAGTCGCTGTGAAGGAGTCGGTAGATGCCTTCTACCAAATCATCTACATAACAGAATGACCTCGTCTGTGATCCATCACCGAAAATGGTGAGGTCTTCTCCTCGAAGAGCCTGTCCGATGAATGCAGGTAAAACACGACCGTCATTCAGCCTCATGCGTGGGCCGTATGTGTTAAAAATGCGAACAATCCTTGTTTCTAATCCATGAAAAGTGTGGTAAGCCATCGTCATCGCTTCCTGAAAGCGTTTCGCTTCATCATAAACTCCACGTGGACCGACAGGGTTAACATTGCCCCAATAACTTTCCTTTTGTGGGTGAACCGTTGGATCACCATAAACCTCACTCGTACTTGCGATCAGTACACGAGCCTTCTTTTCACGGGCAAGTCCGAGACAATTGTGGATACCCAATGAACCAACTTTTAAAGTCTGAATGGGAATTTTCAAATAGTCAATTGGACTTGCTGGCGATGCAAAATGAAGGATATAATCCAACTTCCCTGGCACGTGGATGAAACGTGACACATCATGATGATAGAACTCAAAATGAGGGTGAGGGAAGAGGTGCTCAATATTTTTCAGGTCTCCGGTAATCAGATTGTCCATTCCGACAACTTGAAAGCCTTCTTTGATGAAACGATCACATAGATGTGACCCTAGAAATCCGGCTGCACCGGTGATGAGGATTCTTTTCATATGCTGCTTTAGAGATAGCGGGGCGAATTTAGCTTAAACCCAGACTGTATGCATGTTGACAGGGAAGTTTATCCTTTGGAAATGCTGCTGGAGCAAAGTGTGACGAGAACTCTAATTTCGCGGCATGAGAACTGTCATCTTTTTGGTCTTCATGGCATCATTGTTTTCTTGCATCAATCCAAGTACGCAAAATGCGTCGGAAGCAATGGTGATCAGCATTGAAAAACCAGTCTATGCGACCGGTTTTGAATTGCACCACCTTTCTGACAGCAGCACGAAAATCATCATTTATAATCCTGACCGAAAAGATGAAATTCTTCAGACAATCATCTGGAAACCGCGTAAAGCGCAGAAAGTGGCCTGTCTTTCCACCACGCATATTTCTTTCTTGGATAAGCTCGGTTGTCTTGCTCAGGTAAAAGGAGTTGGCTTTTCAGAATTGATTAAAAACAAACACGCCGCAGTAGCCATTCAGAATGGCCAAATCCAAAACATTTCAAAGGGTTATGAAACGAATGATGAGGTGGTGTTTAGTATTATGCCTGATTTGTTTTTTATCTATCCTTTCGGAGGTGAAGATCCACGACGTTTTTTAGAAAAAGGAATAGGGTGCGTTCAGATTGCTGAATACACCGAAAAGCACCCGCTGGGACGCAGTGAATGGATCAAAGTTTTCGGCGTTTTTATGCATGAGAAACAAATGGCCGACAGTATATTCAACGATATTAAAAGTGAATACGAAGCATTGGCTGAAAAAGTGAAGAATTCCAGTCCTTCGCGCCCTACCGTTTTCTTCGGATCGTATGACGCTGGACATTGGTTTGCGCCTCCTTCCAATAGTTTCGCCGCACAGTTCATTCGCGATGCTGGAGGAAACTACCTTTTTGAAGGCGATACAGCAACAGCGAATATCATCATTCCCGATGAGGAGTTTATTCTAAAAGGAAAGGAAATTGATTTTTGGGGAAAACTCCTAACTTCAGATGGAAGCGTCGGACCGAACGATTTTACCATGTCCGAATCGCGGTTTGCGCAAGTGAGGGCCGTGCAATCGGGAGGATTGTTTTATTGCAATACAACTGAATCGGATTATCACGGAGATGCTTTACTCGAGCCACAAAAAATGCTCGCAGATTTAATTGGAATTTTTCATGGGGATCAATTTCCAATTGGTGAGCCTGTTTATTTCAGGCGTGTTATGTCGAACTAGCTTTGTTTTTCTCGTTGACCTGTTTTCATCATTCTCATTCTTTCTCAAGACTTAATCCTGAACACCAATCCCAGATTCACATCGACACCACTAACTGTAAGCTTTCCGATAAAATTACTGATGTTTTGGAGGTTGCCATCTAGTTGGTATTCCTTCAGATCAAAGTTGTGTTTATCGTAGCCAATATTGAAATTCACACCAATTGGTCCGTTGTATATATAGGCAATACCACCGATATTGAACCTGTAGCCTGGTCCGCGCCATTCGGTTTCCTGACCGAGTCCACTGGCGAAATCATTGATGGTGAGATTGCCGGAATTGAATCCTGCTCCGAGGTAAACGCGCCCTTTTTCTGCTGTAACGAGCGAAACCTCTGCACCAATTCCAATGATGGAAAAATGATTGGATTTTCCAGAATTATCTGTGGTATCACTGTAGAGATAACTGCCAAACTTCATATCAATCCCGGCATTGAAGCGGTCTGAAACTTCATATCGCAACTCTACAGGTATGTGGAAAGTGGCAGCGCCATCCTTCTCGATAGATTGAATATCTGTTCCGAGAAAATGATATTGGAATTCGCTCGTAGACTCATACACAGCAAGTCCAATTCCGGCGCGAATCTGGAATTCATTGGTCCTCTGAGCCTGGGAGTAGGAACTGAGGATGACGAAAAGCGAACAAAAGATCAATTTATTCATTGCGGTATAGTTTGGTCAAATGAAAATAAAAACCCTGTCCTTTAAGAACAGGGTTCAGGATTGTTTATCACAAACCTTAGTTCAATACAAGAGTGAGCGTTTTCAGCTTGCTGCTCTTACGGATGCTCAAGGCTTTGCTATATGCCAAGAGGTTTTTCACCGAGCGCTCGCAGGGCTCCATCTCTGCTGTGCCATTTTGAGGCGTAAACTCTTTCACCATCTCTTCTTCCTTTTGTGTAAAATCCAATAAATTCTGAAGTGTAAAATCTGTCATCGGCAGTTTTTTGTTGTTATGTGGGGTGAACGCACGGGTTATTGGTTTATTGTGCAGGCCCAACACAAAATGTTCCTGTAAGAATGGCTTGGCCAAACACAACAATGATCTGTTTTGATTTTCATCCGGAAATTGCTTTCGTGTTCTCTTGTTGCGCCAAAAGCTTAAAATGAAGAAGACTTTTCTGAGCGACTATTACTCAGAAAAGTCTTCTTCATTTTAGGCTTGAAGAGGAAGAATAGAATGCAATAGCACGAATTGGGATTAATGCTCTATCACCAAGTTCATGATAACATGTTTATCACCCGTTCTCATTTTGAGTACATAACTACCGGCTGATAATCCTGTCAGTTCAACCGTCTGATTGCCCCTGTTCAGTTTTTCATTTCTGACCAAATGACCAATCATATCGTATAAATAGAATTCTGTTTGATCCGCCAACACGAGGTTGAGTCGGTCATTGGCTGGATTTGGATAAACGGATATGCCAGATGCATTGAATTCACCCACTGAGACATCTGTTACTTCGATACACGAGCTCATTTTTTCACAGCCATCACGATTTACTATCAAGGCATAGGTACCAGTCTGTGTTGGTTGATAGCTGTTATCGGTGGCTCCATCAATTGGGATCAATGGGTCTCCACACAATACCCATTGATAGCTATCGCCAGAAGCGTTAGAATTAAGGGTGAAATTATTATAACTGACATTGACCGTGAACGTTGGAACGACTGCCACATAAAATTCAATCTCGGCAGGACAGATACCTGCAATGTCATAGATGAAGAAGTCGCCAGGTGTTGAGATGTTCAGATTGGTAATTTCAAATTGAGTCGGTACAGTGGTATGACTGCTGTGATAGTACCCCACGTTTTCAGTGAGGTTTTGGCCGGTGATTTCCGGCAATTCAACCGTGAAGCATCCGAAAATGGAATCCGGCAATGGATCAATCATCGGGGTATTGTAAATGGTCACGTCAATTGGTAGTTCTGACTCACCACAAGCGTTGACATCTCTCAACCAAACAACCTGACTTTCATTCACAGTCCAGGATGGAAGTGGAGATCCATTGTTTTCAATGCTATCATCATAATAATCAATGTTTGCTGTGAGATCATAACCAACTGGCAATGGCATTTCAAATTCATCACAACCTACAAATGCAGTGTCAACTTGCATCACTGGTATGTCACACGATTTTAATCTGGCGAGGTTAGACACACCGACGGAATCAATCCATTGGTAATAACCACCCACCATGATATCACCGCTCGCTAATAATTCTATGGCATAGCCATCATTTTCTAAACCCACACCGATATAGAAAGAAGGATCATACGATCCTTCCTCCAGTAAACGAACCACACCTGATGATCCAACATTCCCAAATTGCGAGCTGAAGGTTCCAGCTACGATGAGTTTCTTATTATCCATCAAATAGAGTTCTTTGGGAGAAGATGAATAAAGGACAGGATGGTATGTAGTATCCACCGAACCATTCGCATTCATACGCAGCACATAAGCATTGGGTGCTCCAAATGCTTCGATATATCCGCAGACATATATTTTGCCATTGTCGTGATCGACCACAACATCATTGACATCATGCATGGAGAAGGTCAAATTGTTTTCGAAAGTGGATGAGTAAACACCACTTGAGGAAAGTTTACACAAGCCATATACGTTGTCACTTTCAACCGTGTTGAAATCCCCACCACAAATAATATTACCCACTGCATCCAGCGCCATGCTAAGAATGGAGCCCCCACCTACATACAACCCCACAGCGAAGGTGGCATCTTTGGTACCGTCGGTGTTCAATCGGACAATTTTTGGGCATGGTTGATTCGCATATTCACTGAATCCACCGCTCACGAGAATTTTGCCGGTTTGAAGCAAAAGGATGTCATCCGGTGCACCATTGAAACCATCATTCACATTGAAGGTTGGATCCCAAGCTCCGTCTGCTTCGAGTCTGGCAATATATCCGGTAACTTCACCTTCAATCCACAGAAAATCTCCGACTATCAGGATTTTGCCATCCGGTTGCACTACGAAATCAGTAACAGCGCCATCGAAATCGGCATGCTGAAATGTTTCATCCACTGTTCCATCAGGATGAAGTCGCACCAATGAACCGGTTACCACGCCATCGTATCCTTCAAATTCGCCTGAAACGAGTAATTTACCATCCGCCAATTCTTTGATGCAATACACCAACGATGACGGTCCATATTGCCTGTGAAAATCATTGGAAACATTTCCATCAGGCTGCAACCTGAGCAAGTCATCGCGCAACCAGCCATGGTATTCAGAGATCGCACCTGCCACCGTCATTGAACCATCATCATGAACGATAAGACCTGTAATGGCTGAAGCATCCATGGTGGTCGAGTGCGAGAAGGTTTCATCTAAACTGCCGTCTGCATTCAATCGGATCACTCCTGCGTAAGCAGGAGAGTATAATCCAAATAATCCAGCGATAACAATTTTTCCGTCGGGATCAACAGCCATTATGGATGAGTCTTCAAAACTGTTGAGTGGTGTGATGAAATCTGGCACCACTACACCGCTTGGGTCAAATTTTACGATTTGATTGTAGTAGGAATTACCATCAGTGTAGCTGAATGATCCATGCACAACGATACTACCATCTGGAAGGACCAGGATGTCTAAGACTTCTCCGTCGAACGCTGGGTAAGCGTAGGTGGAACTGATGGTTCCATCCTCATTGAGCGCCACAAAACGGGAAACCGCAGTGCCGTTGTACATCGTGAATTGACCTCCTAGCAAAAGAGTCCCGTCTGGCAATTGGTTCAACGCTAAAATCGAAAAGTTTACACTCGTACCCGCATCAAATGTTGTATCCAACGTACCGTCTGGATGAAGGATGGCCAACTTCGATCTCGATTGACCATCGTATTGCGAAAAATTACCGTAAATGAGAATTCTTCCGTCGTTCAGTAAGTGCATTTTTAAAATCGCTCCATTCGCTCCGGTTAAGGGTTGGAATGTAGGATCCACATTTCCGAACTCATCAATGCGAATGATGTTCTGTGCGACAGTATTGTAATTGATGTTTCCACAAACCAGTATTTTACCATCTGGTTGTAGAAGTATATCAAATAGACTGCTCGAAATGAATTCAGTGTTTTGAAGCAGCGGCGAATAATCACCATTGACATCGATACGCGCGATCCTCATCGCATCCTGCATTTGGTATCCCGTAAAATTGCCGACTGCAACGAAATCTCCATCGGGCAATTCGATGATGCCTTTGATATCGCCATTGTTAAAACCACTCCCTTTAAACCATCCTATGTCATCGGGATTAAAAGTTTGATCGACTTCGCCGGTTTGGGCAATAGCTGTAAATGAGACGAAAAGCAGAATGAGGTGTAAAAGGTTACGCATGGTCTGATTGTAATTGGGTTTAAAAATAATGTGCGATGGATTTATTCGTCTTCATTTTTTGTTGTTCCGGTAAATAGCTGTATTCCGTCCATTATTCGATCCACCGCCCAATAACGCAAATCCGGTAGAGCAGATAGTATGATCTACCACGAGGTCATTGCCCATTTTTCCCAAACGGGCTCTTTCAAAACGGTGAACGTAGAATACAGGGAAAAACGGAATGAACAGGATTTTTGGTCGTACATAGAAATACCCATCTCTGAATTTGCCTCTGATGTATTTAGTGTAAATCAAACTATCATTCTGATAAAGACTAACTGTCGCTTTTTTTTGTGATGTGAATGTCAATTCAACTGATTTCTCTTCATATTCATGCCAGTCGTTATGAGAGAAAAACAATCGTCTTGCAAGACTTCTTTCATTGGGTAGTGATGCCGGTTTAGGATATTGTCTGATATGACCAAATACGGTGTCTTGTGCATCGCAATAGCGACCATTGAGTTTTGCAAAGTCGCTTTTTTCGAGTGGTTCAACTGCGATAGTTTCCGGACTCAGATTACTCAGCGTTTGACAACCAACGGACATTGTAGCGCAAATTAGAATCAACAAATATTGGTAGGCTGTTGTAATCTGTCCTCTGCGCATTTGCATTCGATTTTCTTTTGTCAAAGAAATAGCTATGTGCCTTATTTCACCACCAACATCGTTTCTCCGATTTGTCCAAGTTCATTCATGACACGAATCAGATAAACACCACTACTCAGATTTTCATTGGTGATCTGCAACGTGTTTTGAATGCCGCTCCATGCTTTGATGTTCTGTCCTACCGCATTGAAGAGTTTTACTTGATAAACGCCTGTGGGAAGTTGTAGCGTCGATGACGCTGTGACTGGATTGGGATAAATACTTACGGGCAAAGTTTGGTGTTCATGAATACCAGTTGCTGTGATGGTATTACTCACGCCATTACAACCCCATATGCTTGTAACCTCCAAGGTCACAGATATCTCATCGGTAGCGTATTGCCAAGGGTTAAATGTGCTTTGTATTTCTGTCATCATTTGTTCACCAAACAAAAACCAGCTATAGGAATACCCTGCTGGAGCCGATACGATACCTGTTCCCTCATCATAAGTAATCGTGACTTCAGGATTGGGATGCACATTGACATGAAAAACTTCAGAATCGCTGCACAGTTCATTGCTGTGAGTCACGCCAATTTCATAGTCACCAGGCTCAGAAATTTCGAGCGAAAGGGATGAAGATGTTTCCGAAAGGACAGTGCCATCGAGAGTCCATTCGTAGTTATTCACATAGGGTGCATCCAGATTGACCATGACACTTTCATCTGCACAAACATCATACAACCATGGCGCTATACTCAACCAGTTACAATCGTAAATGGTGTGAAGTGTAGTATTGGTAACCACTGCCGGATTGTTGTCAAAGTAAATGTGCGCTATATTGTGAATTTCAGTCCATCCTGGCAAAGTAGGAATTGGCCTTATCTTGTATACCACAAAACCATGAGAGTTGATTTCGTCACTCGCGCTGTCTGGTAAATTGATGTTGTCAAATACAAATTGTACATGACCACTTTCATCCACAATGGTGTTGAAAGAATGTGATGCATACAATGGAACGAAGGAGTCAATATTGAGATTTGTTATTTCAATCGTATCGGTGATCAGAATGTTTTGTGCAGGCGCATTTCCAGTGTTTTGAAATCGGATGGTGTATTCTATATCGTCATCGGGTAAAATAAAATGAGGTTCTTCAAAACCGACTGGTGTGGCTTGTTTGTCGTTGGGGTCATACGAACAGATAACGTTAGACACCATGTCCCAGACTCCATTGTAAACTTCATTACCGTTGATGTCAACGAGTGACAGCGTCATGGAATAATTCAATGTTTCTCCCATTAAAGCTGCACCCGGTCCATTGACGTGAATTTGATAAAACATGACATCACCAGGTCCTTGACCATCGATGAGCCAGGTAACAATTGAACTTTCAAATGAATCATATACAACGCTTCCGTCTAACGTGGTGATCGTCATAAAATCCGGAAGTTGTAGTGTCAAAATACCATTCAGATCTTCTGTCCCGCTATTGGTAATCTGCACCCCGAGGTTGATTCCGTTGGTGCAATGAGTGCTTTGGTTCGAGGTGTTGAGCGCATTGACAATCTGGAGCAGACTATCATTTATTGAAGCCAATCCGACTTTGAGAACGGCACAAGCTGGAAGTATTGTGGTCCAAGTGTCTGTCGGGGTGTCCCATACGCCATTTGGATCCTCATAAGAAAGTGTATACGATCCTGAGGCGATGGCTCCGAAATCGAATAAGCCATTTTGATCTGGAAACACAGTAATTCCCAATTCTGAAATCGAGATACTTCCTGTAGAACCAATGGCAGGTTCAGCATTGACTCCATAATAATTCCAAACACCATTGCCATTGATGTCATGAAAGACTTGTCCACTTGTGTTTTGTGCATATACACAACTTCCATTGTCACAACCAGCCGATGCGCTGTAGTTGCAAGCTATCGGGTCAGTACATCCCGAAAGGATGCATGAACCATCATTGCCATCTGCATCGGGATTGTAGTTGCAAGCAGTTGGATTTGTGCATCCAAGCAAATAGTCACCATCGTTGCAAGTAGCGGATGTTGGGTAATAAGACTGGCTTGATGCATCCACATATCCGTCTGGAAACAACTGCATCATCATATTGACACATAGCTCACCATTTGTGGTGAATTGACCGATGAGTATTCTCAGATCGTCGCCGGCAATTGCCTGGGCTGCGGTTGTGGGTACATTCCAGTTTCCATTTCCACCTTCCCAATTGGATTGAATGGAAATATCCCCTCCGGTTTCGAAAAGGGTGTACCACGATTCATACATTCCTCCGGTAACCGCGACGGGAATGGCACAATCGCAGCTGCTTTCGCAACCTATGGTTACCCATGAGTCATAAGCGAGAGATGGATTGGTTGATATCAAACTACAATTGATATCCGATGCAGCATTGCCTCCAATGGTCGACTGCCAGAAATTGGTGGTGGATGCGATCAGTGATTGACTAAAATCAATGGTCCAGTTGGCAGTAGGCCTGTTCACAACAGCTTCCGGCGTTTCGCAGACCACATAAATTCGGTAGGTCGTCATTCCCGTTAAATCCACACCATCAGAATATGCATTGGTATGTACGGCGATCGTATCAATCTCGAATGTGATAGACTGTGCAAAGCTCCCACCACTGAATAACAATATCAAAATAGCGAGTGTAGTGAGCTGGAAAAAGTGTTTCATGGTGTTAAGGTTTTGACATGGAGGGTAAGGATGGATGCGAAGATAGTAATCTGACGTGGATTTTATTCGCTAAGGTGTGAGGCGCATAAAAATGGGGCAAAGGGCATGAATGCATGAAAATAAATATGCAAAGAATCCTGATTTGTTTTCTTTATCCATAGAATAAAGCCTGATGTATCCAAAGTACTTGTTCGTTGTGGTATTCGCTATTGTCATCCAATTGAGGTAGAGGAGGAGATGCCTTTTTAAAGAAGGAAATTTCGAAGTGGGATAAATGTTTTGAAATGCGTAAGAAGGTGAGAGATCATTGATGAGCCATGACTTTGGTTTGGAGCACCAGATCCTCCCGCAAAAACCGGTCGGTTTGTGACAAAACTCTTAGAAACCTTTAGTTACTTTTCAACCAGATGTTTTTACATGAACCATTTTTTTTTAGCAAGAGTTCGTACCATTTTGCACCCGTATTAGATCGCAACATGAAATCGATTAGTCTTCTTGTTATATCGTTGGTTTTTGTTCAATCATTGATTGCACAAACGGATTCCGTTTGGAGTAAAAAGCCGGAATTGAATGTTGGTGGTTTTATAGATGTATATTATGCATACGATCCTACCAATCCTACCAACCCTTCAGAGGAGAAACGCCAGCCGTTTTTGTACAACCACAATAGACACAATGAGTTTAATCTCAATCTGGGCTATGCAAAACTTGCGTTGATTCATCCGAAGTATCAGGCCAATTTCGCGGTACATGCTGGAACATATGTCGCAGATAATTATGCGTCTGAATCTGGAGCATTGAAGAATGTATTTGAAGGGAATGCAGGTATTTCGCTCAATGACAAAAACAATCTATGGCTGGATGCGGGAATCTTCGCTTCACATATCGGTTTCGAAAGTGCCATATCTATCGATAACTGGACATTGACACGTTCTTTGGTCGCAGAAAATTCACCTTACTATTTGTCGGGTGCTAAGCTTACTTCAACACCCAATCAGCGTTATGAATGGTCCTTACTTGTATTGAATGGCTGGCAACGTTTGTCCAGGATTTCCGGCAATTCGCTGCCTTCAGTGGGTATGCAATTCAAGTTCACGCCCAATCAGAAGACTACCCTGAACTACAGCAATTTTGCTGGTTCTGAATATCCTGATCTGGAAAGAAGATTTCGATTTTATCACAATTTCTATGGTCAGTTCATCTTCCGCGAGAAATGGGGAATCATTGCCGGATGCGACATTGGCATGGAGCAAAGTGCAAAAGGAGGGACGGCATATGCGACATGGTTTAGTCCTGTCGTCATAGTGAAATATGATATGTCTAAAAATGGAAAGCTGCCATACGGGGTGAATATTTTCAGGATGAAAAAAATGTGCTGATCAAATCCTATGGATTGGCAAACTTCCATACTTATGGTTATTCAATCAATTTCGATTACCGACCTGTGGCCAATGTGGCGTGCAGGTTAGAACTGCGTTGGTTGCATAGCGATCGAAGGTATTACTGGGACAAAAACAACAACGTCAAAGACAATGTTTTCGCCGTTGCTTCAATAGCTGTCAAATTGAATGACATCATAAAATGAGTGTTTGAATGGAGTGGATTTTACTTCGTGTGATTTCAACAATGTTGCTTGACTTGAAGCTATGTTGATATGTGGCATTCTTGATTTACCCTTGAAATACAACACCCAATGATAAAATTGGCTGGCTACAAAAGAGAATTTTCATGATCGGATTCTTGTTCGTTGCGTTTGGATTCATTGCAATACATCCTATTCTGATCACTTGAACCCAGATTATGCAGTGCCTTTCTATTCTGATTCAAAATCCCTGTGAATTCGCGCACTTGCTCGTTTCGAGTGCTCACCGTAATAATGACTAAGCTTGCGCGCTCGAAACTTGCGCGAGCACGCGAATTCTTTGGGCTTTTGAATCTCATTTACGAAACGCACTGCATAATCTGGGTTGAACGCCAGTCTTTTTTCTCCTATACTAAATCGTCATTCCTCTCTGCTCGCGGAGAGGAATCTCATGTGACCACAACACTTCATTTTATTCCTCCCAACCCCAAACAAAAACACCTGGCCCAATGGACCAGGTGTTTTCAATATGATGGTGAAATTTTATTTTCCTTGTGCCATGTAATATGGTTGTGCAAGTTCATAAAACTTCTCTTTGGCTTTTTCGGTGTATTCAATATCCCAAACCATCTCGCCATCCTTGAACGTACATTTTGCGAATGGTTCTTTACACAGTGACAACAGGCTGTCATCATCTACTTTTTTGAAGAGCGAGACATCGGTGAGACATTTCATTGCGGCATCAGTACCATGAAAAACTACACTGGTACAATTGATCTCGAATGTCTTACAGAAATACCCTTCTTTTTCAAAAGTGACACTGTAAGTCGCTCCGGCATCCAGCAATAATGCATAAAATCCAGTTTCACGCGCACCAACGGTATTCACAAGTTCGCCGCCTTTGTATACATACACAGTAACGTTCTTGAGTTTGTCCGGTGCTTTTTGTCGTTTACTTTTTTTGGTGTCACCAGTGGGATCTACAAAAACACCTTCTTCTATGTAGCCATAGAACAGGACTTGGGGTGTTTGGGCAGCCACATAGAGGCTGGCGATCATGATCAGGGTGAACGTAATTACCTTTTTCATCGAGGTATAGTTTGTTGCAGGTAGTTTTAACACTCAAAAGCATAAAAAGGTTACGGAAGTCATTAAAAAAGTTTTAATCTGGAATGAAATACAGGGCTTGGATACAACCTCTATCGCTGATCCCCAAAAAAAATCGCGGACCATTTGGTCCGCGATCTTCGAGTTGCGTCTTCTTGTGACGATTGGTTTATAGTTTATGCCTTCGTCTTTTAGTATCAATCTGGGTGACAATGAAAATGTACTGACTTTTCTGTGGTATTACCATCATGGTCGATCTCAGCCACAACTTTCAACATCATATCGCTGTGATCCGTCACATTGTTCGTCCATGTGCCATCAATGTGAAATGCCTCGCCGTGATCATGCAATCCAGTTGTCCAGGCTGTGTCACCAGCTGTTTCGTTGATCAGATAGACATCATAGCCGTGCATTTCGAAATCTGCAGTGATGTCAAC
Source organism: Flavobacteriales bacterium (assembly GCA_016722445.1). Classification (GTDB taxonomy): domain Bacteria; phylum Bacteroidota; class Bacteroidia; order Flavobacteriales_D; family Sanyastnellaceae; genus JAIBBG01. Next base: position 13,285 of record JADKIZ010000041.1, read on the forward strand.
ATTGATGGTCACCACAGAATCGAGTTCATAGGTAGTTCCTTCCACGGGTTCATGGATCACAATGGTTGCAACTGGTGTTGGCGTTGGGGTTGTTGTGTCATCGGTATCTTCATCTTTCTTTTTACAAGATGAAAACAATCCTGCCGCCAGAATTGCGGCATAAAAAAATGATTGCTTCATATTTAGATTTGTTTGATAGAATTTTTCTTTTTTGTTTGAATAAAATACATGAGACGCGCACCGGCATGGAATTTCATTTTGCTGTATCCATCCGATAAATCGCTTACGACTGGCATTCCGAATTCGATGCCCGCACCAAAATGTTGGGAGTAATAATCAAAACCAGCATTCCAGGTTACGAGATATCCACCTGTGTAGGCAGCCCTGATTTGATATTTGGTGTTTTCAATATTCGATTCGTATTGTTCATCGGAAATTCCTACCCAAGGCATGAACATCGTTGTGGAGTCTTGTATGGTTGTAAATAATTTGGCTCCCGCTGTCCAGGAATTTCCCCAATCATATCCTACTTTGGTGAGTCCATTGTATCGATAATTTCCTTCGAGATTCATACCCACATTGCGATATCTAATCGTGTAGTTCATGCCGAAGAGATAATCCCAGGTTCCGCTACCGAGTTGCATATTCGCTGGATTGTCATGCGAAAAGGTGAATTTTCCCGTCGGTGCTTCCACTCCGGCGCTTACCTGTAATGCGTGTTTCCAGTCATTGCATCCAGGTAAAATGGGCAGATAGTTGATCGTCAATGAACCATCGCCCATTCCGGAATTGCTCATTTTCTCACCATCTTCCAATCTCAGATTGTAGCGATAGGGTAAGGTTCCGGTGAGTAATAACCTGCGATTTAATGAAAACCTGCCGAATAAATCTCCTTTATAGAAATAGTCATCTCCAGTGAGCATAGCACCTTCAGCACCATGGTCATCGGGGTGTACATTGTGGTATTGGCGATATTGAAGTCGCAGTCCCACAAAGTGAATATTGTATTTCGGCATGATGCCCCAACTGTCGCCATTGATGCTGCATCCGCAGGCATCACATGATTGCGCAGTTTGGAAAGACATCATGCAGACAATGAACACTACAACGTGTTTCATCCGCATTGTTTTGTAAGTATGGTAAGATTCGGAAGCGCTAAGGATATGTAGCGCGTTTTAGCCCAGATCCGGGCTTTTGCTGATTACCAGCAGACTAACAGCATGGGGGTCTGTCCGTGACTGGTAAATCAGCACAACTCTGCATTTCCTGATACACATCCAACTCTGCCGAAGCAGAACCGGAAATCACAGAGCAATTGATTTCAGAAATGGTATGTTCCCAAAGTATTTCAATTTTGCCAGTAGCTGGCAATTGATCTTGGGTTCCGTCTTCAGCAACTTTATGGAGAGCCTTGTTCAACTGACAACTTCCCTTACAACAGGATTTGTCATCGTCTTTTTCTACACACAATTCTTTTGCGATGCGATCCCTGTTCATGAAAAAATTGACCAGAATGATGTCCCGCATCACCATGGGTGCGAGAAGGCAGATTGCCAGAATCATTGCGATCAGTTGTTTCACAGGGGCAATATTAAACAATGTAAGACAATCATGAGCATAAGAATCATCATGAATGCGCCATCTCATATTTTTTGATATACAGGATGATGAAAATCAGTACTTCAGTTCCAGTTATGTCTGACCAAACTCATAGAGCGAATTGCTCGAGGCCTGCTTCTTTACATCATCAAAATCTGAATCATGCCCATTTATCAAAGACACGGAAATATTCCAGCGAAACGACATGTCGTTTTTCGCAATGGAGAAGGCCTGTACCATGAAGAACTTTTCGGTACCGAAGGATTCTCCAGCACTTCGTCATTGGTCTACCACCTCTATCCACCAACCATGGTGAAGGAGCTTGGTCAGCCAGTGAACATGAGGCCTGAAGTAGCCATTGAAGACAACCTGCGCGCACTGAGCTTTACGAGCTTTGATGTGCCTGCCAGCGACGACTACCTCGAATCACGCAAAACGATGTTTTTAAATGACGACCTCCAGGTGGCCATTGCGAAACCAAAACAAAGTATGCATGATTACTACTTCAAAAATGCAGATAGTGATGAGTTGATTTTCATCCATCATGGAAGTGGTGTGCTCAAAACCATGTATGGTTCTGTGGAATTCGAATACGGTGACTATATCGTGATTCCGCGCGGTACGGTTTACCAACTCAAATTCGTGAGTGAAGACAATCATTTGCTGATCATCGAATCGCACAGCCCGGTTAGAACGCCACGTAGATATAGAAATGACTACGGACAAATGCTCGAACATTCTCCATTCTGTGAACGTGATTTCAAATTGCCACAGAATCTTGAAACACACGATGTCCAGGGCGAATTCAAAGTGATGATCAAAAAACGCGGATTGATTTATCCTTATGTCTATGCAACTCATCCGTTTGATGTAGTGGGTTGGGATGGATACAACTACCCTTACGCATTTTCAATTTTCAATTTCGAACCAATCACTGGTCGCATTCACATGCCTCCTCCGATTCACCAGACTTTCGAAGGCAACAATTTCGTGATCTGCTCTTTTGTGCCTCGTCTGTACGATTATCATCCTGATGCCATTCCTGCTCCTTACCATCACAGCAATATCGACAGCGACGAAATATTATATTACGTGGATGGCGATTTCATGAGCAGAAACAACATCGGTAAAGGTCAGTTCACTTTACACCCTGCTGGTATACCTCATGGACCGCATCCCGGCGCTATTGAAAGAAGTATCGGTAAGAAAGAAACCAAGGAACTCGCAGTGATGATCGATCCTTTCAAACCGGTGAAGATCACAAAAGATGCACTCAAATTCGAAGTTAAAGACTATTATAAATCATGGATGTCAAATCCGGTAACGGCTTGACCTAAAACTACACCACATGGATAACCTCACACAAGTAAAAGATTATCAGTATTCAGGTGAAAAAATATTCCCTGATGCTCAGGACTTCCTGCCAATCAACGGTACAGACTACGTAGAATTTTACGTAGGTAACGCGAAACAAGCAGCGCATTACTATAAAACCGCTTTTGGTTTCCAATCACTCGGTTATGCGGGATTGGAAACTGGCGTAAAGATCGCACCAGTTATGTGTTGCAACAAGGTAAAATCAAGTTGGTATTGACTACCTCATTCGACCCTGAAAGTGAAATTTCTCATCATGTGCGCAAACATGGTGATGGTGTGAAAGTCATCGCACTTTGGGTGGATGATGCCAGAAAGGCTTTTGAAGAAACCACGAAACGTGGTGCAGAAGCTTATATGGAACCTACGGTGGTGAAAGATGAACATGGTGAAATCGTGAAAAGTGGTATCTATACCTACGGTGAAACAGTTCACATTTTCATCGAAAGGAAAAACTACCACGGTACATTCCTGCCAGGTTTTGTGAAATGGGAATCAGATTACAATCCGGGTCACCTTGGTTTCAAATATGTAGATCATATGGTTGGCAATGTTGAACTCGGTACCATGAACAAATGGGCCAATTTCTACAATACAGTGATGGGTTTTGCCAACCTCATCACTTTCGATGATAAAGATATCTCAACTCAATACACTGCGTTGATGAGCAAAGTGATGACCAATGGCAATGGTCGGATCAAATTCCCTATCAATGAGCCTGCTGCGGGTTTGAAGAAATCACAAATCGAGGAATACCTCGACTTCTATCGCGGCGCCGGTTGTCAGCACGTAGCTATTGCAACAGAAGACATCGTTCATTCTGTGAGTGAAATGCGCAAACGTGGTGTAGAATTCCTTCACGTTCCTGGTGAATATTATGATACGGTAAAAGAACGTGTCGGTATCATCGAAGAAGATATGGAAGTGCTGAAAAAACTGGGCATCATGGTAGATCGTGATGAAGAAGGTTATCTCCTCCAGATCTTCACGAAACCAGTGGAAGACCGTCCTACACTGTTCTACGAAATCATTCAACGTAAAGGCGCAAAGAGTTTCGGTAAAGGAAACTTCAAAGCTTTATTCGAATCTATCGAAGCAGAACAGGCAAGAAGAGGTACACTATAATCACATCAAATACTATGAAAGAAGTAAGTATAGCCACTGTTGATTACAACGAATACATTTCGGGTGATCCAGCCAAAAAGGCTGCGTTTATTCAGAAAATCGGCGATGCATTTTCTGAAATTGGTTTCGCAATCGTTGCCAACCATGGTCTGCCTGCTGAGGTAAAGGACAATTTATATGACGCCGCGAAAAAGTTTTTCGCACTTCCCGATGACGTGAAAAAAAGTTATGAGGATATCGAAAACGGCGGACAACGGGGTTACATCAGCAAAGGCAGAGAAACTGCCAAAGGTTACAAACAAGCCGACCTCAAAGAGTTTTATCATATCGGTCAGGAAGAACTTGGCAACGATCCAATTTCGTCAGAATATCCAAAAAATATCTGGGCTAAAGAGGTTCCTGAATTGAGGGATGCTGGTTTGCGCGTTTACAACGAATTTGAAAATGTGGGAAGAAATCTGTTGCGCGCCATTGCCGTTTATCTCAAGTTAGATGAGAATTATTTCGATGATAAGATTTATCATGGAAATAGTATCCTCCGCATTTTGCATTATTACCCGGTTCAAAATCTCGATGATGTTCCGGAAGGTGCAATTCGCGCAGGTGCGCATGAGGACATCAACCTGATTACATTATTGATGGGTGCAAGTGCAAATGGATTACAGGCCATGACGAAAGATGGAAAATGGCTGGATGTAATGCCGGAACCCAATCAGATTGTGATCAATATGGGCGATATGCTTCAACGCCTCACCAATGGTAAACTGAAATCTACCACCCACCGTGTCATCAATCTCAATCGCGAAGAAATGTTGAAGCCTCGCTTCTCTACACCTTTCTTCCTGCACCCGAGATCTGATATGGACCTCACTTGCCTCGAGTCTTGCGTGGATGCTGAGCATCCCAAAAAATTCGAAGACATGACCGCAGGTGAATACCTCGATGAGAGAATTGGTGAACTTGGTTTAAAGAAAAACTAATTTTAGTAAAAAACATGGACACAGTCGAAAATATGAGCCCTGAACTGCTGGCATTCGAAGCCAGATTGGCGAAAGATGAGGTCATCGAACCGAAAGATTGGATGCCTGCCGATTATGCCAAAACACTGTTGCGCCAAATTTCGCAACACGCGCATTCGGAAGTTATCGGTATGCAACCGGAAGGAAATTGGGTGCTTCGCGCACCAACCTTCAGAGCAAAAAAAATTCTGTTGGCAAAAATTCAGGATGAAGGTGGACACGGTCTCTATCTTTATTCAGCCGCAGAAACCCTGGGAATGGATCGCTCTCAAATGATCGATCAACTTCACGAGGGAAAAGCAAAATACTCCAGCATTTTTAATTACCCTGCTTTGAATTGGGCCGACATCGGAGCCATCGGATGGCTGGTAGATGGCGCTGCCATTGTGAATCAGGTGAGTCTTCAACGCACTTCCTTTGGTCCTTATGCCAGAGCAATGGTGAGGATTTGTATGGAAGAGTCTTTCCACCAAAGACAAGGTTATGAAATCATGGTGCGCATGATGCGCGGCAATGAAGCTCAGCGCCAAATGGCACAGGATGCCATGAACAGATGGTGGTGGCCAGCGTTGATGATGTTCGGTCCGCACGATAAAGACTCTGCACATACGCAACAAAGTATGAAGTGGAAAATCAAACGTCAGTCCAACGATGTATTGAGACAACGATTTGTCGATAAAACCATTCCGCAAGCGCATTTCATTGGCTTGAACGTTCCTGATCCTGATTTGAAATATGATGAAGAAACCAAGTCATATCAAATTGGTGAAATCAATTGGGATGAATTCAATCAGGTGATCAGAGGCAATGGTTTTTGCAACCATGCCCGTTTGTCGCACCATAAAAAACGCATAGGGAAGGAGAGTGGGTACGTCAGGCTGCAGCTGCATACTCTGTAAAACAAAAACAAAACAACAAGACCTCGCTGGTGCGATGCCTTAAAAAAAAGCAATATCATGTCAGAAAATAAAAACGATCAACTTCCACTTTGGGAAGTATTCATCCAGAAGAGCAATGGTGCTCCTATCAAACATGCTGGTAGCATTCACGCTTCGGACAAGGAAATGGCACTTCAAAATGCCAGAGACATCTACACCCGTCGCAACGAAGGTAGATTGCTATGGCTCGTGCCTTCCAATGCCATCGTAGCGACTGTAATCGAAGACGAAGCTGACTTCTTCGATCCTGCTGATGATAAAATCTATCGTCATCCTTCTTTTTACGAAGTGCCTGATGGCGTAACCAATATTTGAGTAAGATGAACAACAAAGAAAACCTCTATCAATTCTTGTTGCGCTGTAGTGATGATAACCTCATCGCTGGTCAACGCATGGCTGAGTGGTGTTCCAATGGTCCTATCCTTGAAGAGGATTTGGCCATGGTGAATATTTCTCTTGACTTGCTCGGTCAGTCTGAGTCTTTTCTCGACTACGCTGCAACACTCGATACAATGGGAAAAAACGCAGATGATCTTGCTTTCGGTAGAAGTGAACGTGAATACTTCAATCACCTCTTGGTAGAACAACCCAATGGCGATTTTGCTGTTTCGATGGTGAAATTGCTTTTCTTCTCTGCATATCAAAAGGAATTGTACACTGCACTGATGAGCAGCAAGGATGAACGCATTGCTGCCATTTGCGCGAAAGCCGTGAAAGAAGCAAGATATCATTATCGCCATGCATCTGATTGGTTCGAACGTCTCGCATTGGGAACAGATGAAAGCCTTCGCAGATTGAATGATGCGATTGTAGAGTTATGGCCATTCACCGAAAATTTTTTCGAAATGGACAATGCTTATCAAGCACTGCAAGCTGAAAATATAGTTCCTGAAATGGCTGACATCCGCAAAAAGTGGTTGTCAAACATTCAGGAGGTATTCAGAAATGGCGAAGTGGACTTGCCTGGTGATGTTCACATGTATTCCGGTGGTATCAATGGTTATCACACGGAACACTTGGGTCATCTGCTTTGCGAAATGCAATACCTCCATCACGCCCATCCGGGAGCGCAATGGTAGAAATGATGAGCATACCCGATATTTCTGTCGCACGCGATGTGCTCGATATGATTCCTGATCCCGATATTCCGGTGATCAGCATTGTTGAGCTCGGTATCGTGCGCAATGTGGAAATGCACGAGAGTCAATTAATCGTGTCCATCACACCGACCTATTCTGGTTGCCCTGCCATGTATTTTTTAAAGATGAAATTCCTAAAAAGCTACATGAGGCTGGTTTTCCAGATGTCAAGGTGAACGTGGTGCTTTCGCCAGCCTGGACTACAGACTGGCTCAACGACCAAACCAAAGAAAAGCTCAGAGCTCATGGTATTGCCCCGCCAACGGGCGATGCCATGGAGCTTCTGGCTTCAAAAAAGGTGAAGTGCCCGAGATGTGGATCTGATCACACTGCCCTGCGAAGTCAATTCGGATCAACTCCGTGTAAAGCGCTTTGGTTCTGTGATGAATGTTCCCAACCCTTTGAATATTTCAAATGCTATTGATAAAAGAGGCCTATCTTTGCAGGCCTTTTTTTGTTTCAAGAAATGTTCAACGATACAGTCCGTGTTACTAAAGTGTTCACGTTCGATATGGCTCACGCCTTATTCGGATATGATGGTCCGTGTAAAAACATCCATGGCCATACTTATCACTTGCATGTGACCCTTTCCGGCAAAATCAACCAACAGGAAAATGATCCGGAGCAAGGCCTGGTGATTGATTTCGGTGTAATCAAACAAATCACGAAAGACAAAGTCATCAGTCAGTATGACCATGCACTGGTGCTTCATAAAGATGCACCGTATTCCATTGAAGGTTTTTTACACGAACATTTCGAAAAGGTCATCCTTCTGCCATTTCAACCTTCCTGCGAAAATCTAATGATGCATTTTCGCGATCTTATCATGTCTGAATTGCCAGCCATTGTTCAATTGGTAAAATTGAGACTGGAAGAAACACCCACTTCTTATGCGGAGTGGTTCAAAGAAGATCAGGCCATCTAAAACAGGCCATTAATCCTTGAAGTAAAGGAAATAAAAGGCTTCGACGTTGTCGAGATAAGCGCCGTCAAATCCTGCATCAAGAATTTTTTTGGTATATGATGCATCGTTTCCGTAAATGATCTCCTGCCATTCTTTGTTCCAAAATTTCACCCAGAATTCATCATCATAGCCTTCGTATTTCCTTTGATCCAAAGGGGATGATGCCGGAACCAAGTCTTCTTCCAATAGTACCGATACTTTTCCGCTGAACCAATGTTCATGTAAGAAATCACCAAACGCCTTCCTCCATTGGATTTGGTTTTCAGCATCTCAATTTCACTTGAAGTGAATGCATCGTCGCCAAAAAACAAATCGATGATGATCAGATCAAAATTCGTGGCCGCAATGGCCTGTATCATTTCTGATTTGGTATCAAAAGCATCGGAACTGATCAGATAGAGATAGTTTTTGGCGTCTTGAAGCGATAGTACATCTGCATCATTTTCATGATGAACACTATCTGGAATGTAGAGGTAGTCGTAATTGTTCGAACGACGCACAAAGCAAAGAAATTCTTCGGCGTCATTGGAAGTGTAAGCATCATCGATCCATGCATCTTTATTGACATATTCGGAAACCAACACAGGCTTGCTGCTTTTGATATCACGCAACATGTCCAGTCGATAATCATCTCTTGCTGCTTCACCATTATAGAAAATTTCTTCCATACCGAAACCGCTGACAGCGCCCATATATTCAGCATGAAATTCTGATTCCGTATCAAGACCCTGATATGCGAGTTCAGGTCCATTTTGTGGAATGATGATAAAATCGGAATCCTGCGCTCTGGCGTAGTTTGCAATATCCACCACAAACTGCTGCATCTTTTCTCCAGCGTTTTCTGATCGACGTTCACGAAAGCATGACACAAATACCATGACGAGACATATGCCGAAAACTGTGTTTTTTCGTATGGTCATCGCAGAGGCCATTTCTCGTTTTTTTATTTTGTTCATCCTAGGTTCATGACTTTTGTTTCAGAAACCGGATCAGTCCATCGAAAAAAACTTTTTGGTCGTCGTACATACACATGTGACTACCGTTGGGGCACAATAAAAATTCACCATGAGGAAATTCTTTGCTCATCCATTCCATGTATTTCGGATCCATTGTGTCATGTGTTGCTCCGATAACGAGTGTTGGTACGATTATATTTTTTGAGTTCATTGCTGACATCCCATTTTTCCAATTTGCCAGAAATGCCAAACTCGCTCGGTCCCTGCATCATCACATACATTTCTCCATTCAGTCCTCTGAACATACGATCAACTGGTTCCGGCCATTCTTCAAGGCGACAAATGTGTTTGTCGTAAAAGTGTTTGCGAAGCAAATCCGTGTAGAGCGGATCACTATACTTCCTTCGGATTCCAGTTTCATGACGGTGTCCAACACTGTGGGATCCATTTGTTTGGAAAGAACTTCGTTCGCATATCGGTCGTATTCAGGACAACTTGCCATCATGTCTGATATGATCAATCCTTTCAGATGATCTTGATATTTCAACGCATATTGCATAGCAAGAATTCCGCCCCAAGAATGACCATACAGAAAGAAATTGTTTTTGTCAAGATGAAGTGCTTGACGCACTTGTTCCAATTCTTCTACGAATCTTGGTAAATCATAAAGGGTGGTATCACGCGGCCGATCTGAATTTCCACAATCCAATTGATCGTAGTAGATGAATTCGATTCCTTCTGCAGGTAAATAACTTTCGAAGCATTCGAGGTATTCATGGGTACAGCCAGGACCGCCATGTAAAAGCAAAACTTTGGTTTTTGGATTGTTGCCAATGCGTTTTGTCCAAACACGATAAGTGCCAGAAGGTGTTTGTACTGGAATCATTTCCACTCCACCTGTTTGAACAGGAACATCATGGTTGGTGAAGTAGCTGTTCACTGTTTCCTGCGAATCTTTTTTGGGTTCAGATACACAGGATGAAAGGTGCAATAGAATCGTAAAGCAGCATAAAATGAAGAAGGTATGTTTCATATGATTGGCGTTCTCGTTGTGATTTCGTGGGTATAATTTCGATTTTCAAATATTACTCAACAATTGACATAACAGGAGAAAACAGTCTCTTGTCCATTTTTAATGGAAGGGCAGACACTACTTTAATTTTTGTAGCATCGCGATGTAATGGGTTGATGAGATAATTGCATTCTTCAGGAATGATCGCGCTGGGTACCTTGAGTATGGCTGATTCACCATATTTCACAAAATCATCTCCTATGTTTTTTGTCAATGTAACGGGAGGATAACTCGACCAGTCTGAAGGCAAATCAAATGAACGTATTTCTAATATTTCAATGCTGTCCGGAATATCGATCTCTACCATCATTCGGTCGTCGGGAATATCTTCTACAAGATCGAGATGAACGGCCATTTCAAGTAATGACAATGCTCGGCTTTCAGACGTGTACACCATTCTGGTGTGTATATTATTCCACCGAAATCCGCGTGATAAGGAAGCACCGATGCCTGAAAGTGTTGTTTCTTTTCGTTTCTTTCTTTCTATCCGATATACAAGCATCAGGCGAAGTTGCCGGATTCTATTCTATCCAGAGCATATCTTACTTCATCAATACCTGTGATCGTGTCTAATAATGTTTCTGGTGCTACACCACCAAGTGACAGATTGGTTTTCTGAAACCACCTCAAAAATTTCGTTTGATCTCCATTGAATACCTCTTGGCCATAGTCTATCAATTCATTGATCATGAGGATGAGCTCGCTATCACGGCTTTCCATGAAGGCGGATTCTGATTTCTTTTTATTGTAGGTGGTCTGAGGCATACCTATGTAAGAGAGTATGCTCTTGATGGGTAGATTCAGACGATGACTGACGTATTCGATAGAGCCAAATGGTATTCCTTCACGTGCAATGCTCACCCTTTCCATACTCGTGGACCAGGTATATTCCTTCTGGTCTGATTGAAGTGTAGATTTTTGCTTGCTATTGCCGCCACTGCCTGTTTTTTTCAGGCTTCTTTTGAGGTTGAAAGGTTTTGTGGTTGTCCGTTTTGATTTCATGACGCAACAAATATACTACAAGTATACAGCATATTTATTGTCCTCCCAAATTTTTTCACATAGAAAATCTGAGAATATGGATTAATCAATTATGATGGTTCGGTTCGAGTTTTCTCCGTCTTCTTGCAATTGGAATACATAAATTCCAGAACACAGGTCGGAAATATCCAATGTGGTTTTTGTGGATTGTATGGGAATGATTTTCACCAATTGCCCGGTTGAATTGAAAATATGCATGGTGCTTTGAGATACACCTCGACTGGTGAAATTGATGATGTCCTCTGCCGGATTGGGATAAAGTTGCCAATCAGTTGCATCCTTGTTTTGATGCACAGAACTTTCATCTGTATTGATACATACCAAAAGTTTTGGATGTAATGCGGGATTCAGGTTTTCACCGGAAGCAAAGACCAATGCGCTATATGGATCTTCTGAACTGAGGGAAATCTCAAGTCCATAATTGCTGAAACCAGCGTCGATCATGTCTTGCACGAGTGTTGAGATATCTATGTTTTCAAAATTCGCATGAATATCAGTAGGTGAAGACAGGATCACTTCACCTGTGCTTACAACACTTGGTTGACTGTTCCATGTCACGATATCTCCGAGCCATATCTGCGATATTCTTCTGATCTCCCATTGAAAAGTACCAGTGATCATTTGGTGTTCACCATTGAATGATGCTGAAGTAGGATCGTTGAACAAGGACAAACTGGCATGGTCTACCAATGTACCAGGTGAAAAATTGCTCAGGTCCCAATACAGCAATGTGCGAGTGAAATCCGGTACGCCATCAGTTGTCCACGCATGCACAAGCAAGGAATGATTGTCGCTGTAATTGATATTTTCATTATCATATCCTTCCGCAAGTGCATTCCAGATGAATGCATCGTTGTGGCATCCTTTATTCGTGCTCAATTCTGAACACACTATTGATGTCGTTGGTGGTTCATAGGTTACAAGCAATGAGGGATGTTTCGAAGGGTCTGGATGATTGCTGCTGGCAAATACCAATGCACAATAGGGAGATTCATCCTGAAGCATCAACATAAATCCTCCTGAATATCCCAAAGGCGTTAGCATTTCTTCTGCCATTGCTGTGACATCGATGTCTTCGAAATTTTGATGTACATCAGTGGTTGCGTCCAACATCACTTCGTTGGTGGTAGTATATGTAGGCTGTGTATTCCAGGTCACTTCATTTTCATTCCAGGTTGACGTGATTCTTCTGATGTACGATGCATTGGGATGTGAATAATTCGAATGTTCACCATTCATACTTGTTGAAGTCGGATCATTATACAACGACAATTTTGCCTCAAGAAGATTGCTGCCTACCGGTATAAGCGACAAATCAAAATCGATGAGAATGCGAGAGCCATCATTTTGTCCTCCTGTTGTCCAAGTATGTGAAAGCAATGTTTGACTGCTGCTGTAATTCTGATTTTCATTGTCATACGCGGTGTTGTCTGCGTACCAGACAAACGCGTCTTTACCGCAATCCGCTGCAGGTTTCAGCAAGGCTGTTTTTTGCGCAACAAGTGTGTTGGTAAGGAAAATAAAACAAAGTGTAAGCAGGCGATAAGCTCGCACAGATAGCAAATGTGTAGTCATGGTTTGTTAAGCGTGTAGAGATCAAATATCAACCTTTTGGTGCGAGATGAGGTGTTTAAATGTAAAAAAATGAGCATTTTTCGAGAAAGAGGTTAGTCTGGATCATGCAGTCGTGATTGTCATTGAAGGGTTTCAGCGCTGTAATAGATTTCGACTGCGTGATCAGGGATTATACCAAAACAAAAATCCCGGCAGTTGCCGGGATTTGATATGCTTGTTTGTGTTAGCTGAAATTACAATTTTTCTACTACAACAGCGCTTGCGCCACCACCGCCATTGCAAATGCCGGCTCCACCGATTTTCGCATTGTTCTGACCCAATACATGGATCAATGTCACAATGATTCTCGCTCCACTGCAACCCAGTGGATGTCCGAGTGATACAGCGCCACCGTTGACGTTTACCTTATTCGGATCGAGGCCCATTTTCTGCGTGTTCACAATACCAACTACTGAAAATGCTTCGTTGAGTTCAACAAAGTCAAGGTCTTTCATGTCCAAACCTGCTTTTTTTACTGCTTTTGGAAGCGCAAGTGATGGAGTAGTTGTAAACCACTCTGGTGCTTGCTCTGCGTCAGCATATCCGCGAATCTTGGCTATGGGTTTCAATCCCAAAGCTTCCATTTTTTCTTTGCTCATCAATACCAAAGCAGCAGCGCAATCATTCATGGTACTTGCATTGGCAGCAGTTACCGTGCCTTCTTTACTGAACGCAGGTTTCAAGGCAGGCACTTTATCAAAATTGACATTCTTGTATTCTTCATCTTCGCTGATGGTGATGACCTGACCTTTGCGATCTGTCATTTGAAGCGGAACGATTTCATCGTTGAATTTTCCAGCTTTCCATGCAGCCGCTGATCGGGTATAGGACTCAATCGCAAATTTGTCCTGATCTTCTCTGGAAATATTGCACTCACGTGCGCACAAATCTGCCGCATTACCCATGGCGTAGTTGTGATATACATCGGTCAGTCCATCTTTGGAAAGACCATCAATCATGCTCACATTGCCGTATTTATTTCCCCAACGCATGTTTTCGGAATAAAACGGAACCTGACTCATGTTTTCCATACCACCAGCAACTACTACATCGGCATCGCCAAGCATGATAGCTTGTGCGCCTTGCATGATAGCTTTCATTCCGGAAGCACATACTTTGTTCACCGTGGTACAATTGACCTCATTCGGTAAACCAGCAAATTTTGCGGCCTGCCTTGCGGGTGCCTGACCAAGATTGGCCTGCAGTACACATCCCATGATCACTTCGTTCACTTCTTTGCCATCGAGACCAATGCGGTCCAAGGCACCTTTGATGGCCGCTGCACCAAGCTTAGTGGCAGATACAGAGGCCAATGAACCGCCGAAACTTCCAAGTGGAGTGCGCACGGCAGAGACAATAAAAACTTCTTTCATTGAGAAAATTTTAGGCTGCGAAAATAAGCGGGTAGTGGTGGACGCTGACGTCCAATATGACCTATTTTTCGCTGACCAAAATCAACACCATGATACTCATTGCAAAAATCCTGATCGCTTTTGTGGCTTTAGAGCATATTTACATCCTATGGCTTGAAATGTTTGCCTGGGAAACAGCCGGAAAAAAGGCTTTTAAAGGTAGCCTGAAGGATGAATTATTTACTCCGACCAAAACACTTGCGGCAAATCAGGGTCTCTATAACGGTTTTCTCGCTGCTGGCCTCATTTGGTCTTTGTTGATCGGTCATGTGGAATGGAGTCAAAATGTTGCTCTATTCTTTTTAAGTTGTGTTGCCATTGCTGGTTTTTATGGTGGATTTACTGCGAGCAAAAGGATCATCTTTATACAAGCCATACCAGCCTTGTTAGCGATGGGTGCTGTGTTGTTGTTTTATTGAGAATGTGCAGCCACTTATCGGTTCACTGATTCAAAACTGAAGTTGGCATGGTGTCATACATGCACATTGCATGAATGATTCTGATTCGTATCCACATCCTGTTTCGGTCTTAACTTCGCACCTCAAACTAAAACTACACCCATGCGTCAGAAAATAGTTGCAGGTAATTGGAAAATGAACAAAGACATCGATGAGGCCATGGAACTCGTCGTAAGCTTGGAACAATATCGTCACGATTTCAGTCAGGATGTGAAAGTGATCCTTGCTCCGCCTTCGCTTTATCTCGCCAATCTCGAAATGGTTGAAGAGCCATTTTTCGAGCTATCAGCTCAAAATTGCAGTCATCATGACTATGGCGCATTCACAGGTGAAATCAGTCCTGCCATGTTGCATTCCATGAATATTGGCTATTGTATCGTTGGACACAGCGAACGTCGTCAGTATTATCATGAAACGGATGAGATGATTGCGAAAAAGATTGATGCCTGTTTGCGAAATCATGTACGCCCAATTTTTTGCTGCGGCGAAATGTTGGAACAACGCAACGGTAAACATCATTTTGTAACTGTTCTGCACCAAGTGGAACACGCATTGTTTCATTTGAAAAAGGATGAGATGAAACAGGTCGTCATAGCCTATGAACCTGTTTGGGCCATCGGAACTGGTGTTACGGCATCCAGCGATCAGGCTGAAGAAATGCATGGTTTTATCCGCGACACACTCATCAATCACTTCGGTGAAGAGCTTGCTGCTGAAATTCCTATTCTGTATGGCGGTAGTGTCAATGCTCAAAACAGCGCCGAACTATTCGCTTGTCCTAATGTGGATGGCGGACTTGTGGGTGGCGCTTCTCTGAAAGCCAAGGATTTCGCTCAGATTATCGTCTCTGCATCATGAACTATATCGAACTGGATTTTATCCTCGAGCCGCTCATGCCCGCACGAGATGTATTGGTAGCTGAATTGGCTGAAGTTGGTTTCGAGAGTTTTGTAGAAACGGACGATGGAGTGAAAGCTTATATCATAGAAGATACTTATCAAGATGATCTTCTCACGGATTTGATGGTGTTCAAAATGCCTGAGCTTACCATCAGCTATGTCAAATCAACCATCGAAGATCAGAACTGGAATGCAGAATGGGAGAAAAACTTCGATCCCATTGATGTGGAAGGTAAATGCTTGATCCGCGCGCCTTTTCATGAGATTTCAAAAACACATGCTTTTGAAATCATCATCGAGCCGAAAATGTCATTCGGTACTGGTCACCATGCTACAACATATCTCATGGTCGCCGAAATGATGGATATGAATCTGGACGGTAAAACTGTCCTAGATATGGGTTGTGGTACGGGCGTACTCGCCATCATGGCTGAAAAGATGGGCGCGAAACAGACTGATGCCATTGACATTGATGAGTGGGCTTATGAAAACACCCTCGAAAATGTTGTGCGCAATGGCTGCTCTTCCATCCATACCATCAAAGGTGGCGCTGAATCCATACCATCAGACAGGAAATATGATGTCGTTCTTGCCAATATCAATCGCAATATCCTCACGCGTGATATGCATTCTTATGTGGCGTCAATGAACGACAAATCGGAAATATTGTTCAGTGGTTTTTTTGTCCCGGATAGAAATGACATTGAATCTGTAGCCACTGAATTGGGATTGCAGTTTAGGAATCAGAAATTGAGGGGAGAATGGACGATGCTGCATTTTTCGCGTGGGTGACATCCACATGTAAAATGAGGTGGCGCATCTTACCTTCTTTATTCATACGATGAATCCTGCAGCCATCAATATTCCAAATGCGACAAGGGAAATACTGATGATCAGGTTCATCAATCGCAATTCCGTCTTTTTCATCCATAGATTTCCCAAATAAGAACCTACAAATGCTGCGAGTGCGGCGGCGATGACCAATGATGGATTGATCATTTCCCAACCAGACTTGATTTGCGTGGCGTACACGGTAATTCTGGTGACATCCACCATACAAGCGATCACCACTCGGGTGCCGATAAATGCCTCCTTGTTCATCCCTGATTTCATCAAAAAGGCGCTTCTCAATGCCCCTTGATGTCCGGATAGGCCTCCGAAAAAACCACTAATCAAACCTCCGAATGGCAATAAGCTGTTTCCAATTTTGATCGATTTAAAGCGTGGATGTATTTCCAAAAATGCAAATACTACGATGATGATACCTATGAGCAGATTGATCCACCGAATGACATAGGCATGAGAGCCGATGGAATAGCTTGTCAGCAAAGGCAACTGAGCAACAACAGTGAGCAACAGCGCACCTAGCAATGAACCAACTACGGAGGTCAAGCCGAATCTGATGATCATCTTACGGTCTGCCTGTTTCCCTACCAGCCACAACTTGAAAAGATTGTTCAACATATGAACTATTGCTGAAGCTGCAACGGCAACGTCAATGGGAAAAAACAACAGAAATGCAGGCAGAAGGATTGTTCCAAGGCCAAAGCCACAAAAGAAGCTCAAGCATGAGCCTATCAAGGCTGCGAGGATGACGGGTAGAAATTCCATCTTAGGTTAATTCTTCGGTGCCAATGTATCGTTTTGTTAATTGGAAATTGGATTGGATAAGAATCTTAACATTTGAGTCAGATGACTGATAATTAACCTAATGACTTGGAATGCTGTTGTTATCCTATTTCTTTTCCCCTCGCAAAGTTGATAAAGATTCAACTCACTGGTCGTCAGAATTGAGCAATTCGTATTGGCATGACTATCTTTGCACGATTTTTTAAGCCAGAGAGGACCAAAATGACGTTAGAACCTATAGACCTGCTGGAGATCAAAGAGGGGAAGAAACTCTATGACTATCAGACGGATGCCCTCGAGAAAATTTTTGAGCGTCTCAAGGAATTTCCTACCAAGTATAATTTGTGTTTCCAATTGCCGACAGGTGGTGGAAAGACCGTAATCTTTTCTGAAATCGCCCGGCGATACATCAGCGAGACCGGTAAGAAGGTCATGATCCTGACCCACCGAATTGAACTTTTGGGCCAGACTTCGCGTCACCTTTCTGATATTGGTGTGAAGAATAAAATCATCGTGAGCAAGGTGAAAGACTTGCCGGATGAAGAGCAATACACCTGCTTCGTGGCGATGGTGGAAACACTCAACAATCGCTTGCGAGACGATAAGATGGACTTCGACAACCTCGGGTTGGTCATCGTCGATGAAGCGCATTACAATAGCTTCCGTAAATTATTCAAATGGTTTGAAGACCAGGTTGTACTGGGTGTTACGGCAACGCCACTTTCCAGCAATGTCGAATTGCCATTGCACGAGAATTACAAGGAATTGATTGTAGGTGAAAGCATCTCAAGTCTTATTGGAAAAGGTTTTCTCTCTAAAGCCACCACATACAGCTACGATGTAAGTCTCCATTCCCTGAAAATTGGGATCAATGGCGATTACACCGTGAGCAGTTCCGAAAAGCTCTATGGTAATTTTTTCATGCAAGAAAAACTCTTGTATGCGTATGAACAAAAAGCCAAAGGGACAAAAACGCTGATCTTCAACAATGGGATCAATACCAGCAAGATTGTTTATCAGATGTTCAAGGAAGCGGGTTATGATATCCGCCATCTGGACAATACACACAGTGAGCAGGAGCGAAGGGAAATATTGGAATGGTTTAGAGAAAAGAAAAATGCAGTTCTGACTTCCGTATCTATTTTGACAACAGGATTCGATGAGCCTACTGTAGAAACCATTATTCTGAACAGAGCCACAAAATCGCTCACGCTATATCATCAAATGATTGGCCGTGGTTCAAGGGTAATCCCCGGAAAAACGGCATTCACTGTAATCGACCTTGGAAACAACGCCCGTCGTTTCGGTCTATGGGAATGTGAGATCGATTGGCAGGATATCTTCAGAAATCCGGATGCCTACATCGAAGCAATCGTGAGCGATGAGCAAATGGAGAAGGAGATGGTTTATGAAATGCCTTCTGAAGTGAGAGAGCTTTTCAAAAATTCACCTTTCATCGATTTCGATATTCGTGAAGAATACGCCAAGCTGATGAGAATGGGGGCCAAAACGAAAGATGTTCTGGACAAATCCATTCAACAACACGCTACAATCATTCGTGAAAATTCAGAAGACTTCAATGGCGCTCTGGAATTGGTTAAAATGCTTGTTTTTTATGGCAGCGCATGTTTAGTCAATAGGTCTGATTTATTTTGGTCAGACTGTCTTGAATATGCGTGGAATATTTCAATTAACTGCCTCTTGTCGATTTCATGATTCGATGAAGTGCTTCATATTCTCATGGAGTTGATTCCAATTAAAGACACTCCTAACACCAAGTTGTGACTTGGTGTTAGCCTCAATAAAAAACTTCAAAACTGATCTTTTTTCCTTTCACAGGAATAGAAGTAATCTGGTCATTCGCCAACGTTATGCCCGTTCCTCCAAGCGATTGCCAAGATGAATTCTTATATTCTTTTGGTATTTGAAACGTCCATTCGGTGTTCTGGTTTTTGGTCATTACCACGATCACGTTTTTGCCAAAATAGCTACGAACATAAATGAAAGTTTCTTCATCATTTTTCAAGACGAATAAATCACCATATGTAAGTGCAAGGTTGTTGCGTCGAAGCTGTACTAACTTCTGGGTACGCTCAAAAAGATTTTGTTGATCTGCATTCCAGTCACCGAAGTGCATCATGCGACGGTTATCAGGATCATTGCCTCCTGGCATGCCAATTTCATCGCCATAGTAAATACATGGAATACCTGGTGTGGTCATCAGAAATGCATTCAAGGCAGCCAACTTCTCAAAGCCTTCAGCTCCTTTGTTCTGAATGTCCTTGGTCCACCCGATCAACTTCGCATCCTCGGAAAACTGTATTGAGCCATCGGCATAGGAAATGAATCGCGCCCTGTCCTGATTGCCCGTGATATTGCCCATCAGGTGATGCGATCCGTAATAATGCATGCTTTCCTGGAGCACGCGATCGAGATTTTTAAAATCACTTTCATCTTTACCAAATGCATCAACCGAAGCATCATATAAATTGAAATCAAATTGTGCATCCAATTCTCCACTATTGATATAAGATGATATCAACTCCGGACTACCATAAGTTTCACCTACTTGATACAACACTCTCTCTGGATGCGCTTCTCCATACTTTTTGACTTTGTGGGTCAATGTCCTCCAAAAATCTTCTTCAATGTGTTTGGTGGCATCATGTCGGAATCCATCCAAATCATAGTGTTCCACCCAGTACATAGCAGTATCTGTGAGGGCTTCTACAACTTCATGATCTGCAAATTTCCAAGTGGGCAAGAAGGTGTCAAACCATGTGGTAAGTCTGTGCTCATCCCATTTCTCCGTATTCATCGTGCCATCGGGTAAATAGAGTGGGGTTGTCCATTCCGGTTTTTGTTTGTAAAGCGGATGATCCTGATGAACGTGATGTGCAACATAATCGATGATGACATTCATGTTGTGCTGATGTGCTACATCAATCAATTCTTTCAGCGATGCTTCATCACCAAACCTGTTGTCAATCTGTTTCAATGCAATGGGCCAGTATCCGTGGTAACCAGAGAATTTACTTTCTACTCCTTTGTTCCAGAGTCCCCATGCACCTTCGGCATTTTGACATACCGGAGAAACCCAAATGGTGTTGATTCCGAGTTTTTCGAAATAGCCATCTTTTATTTTTTGCGTGATACCCTGCAGATCGCCACCGAGATTATTCGCTTTGGGATGTATGGCTGGATCGGCAGTAGGACGGTCATTCCCCGTATTGCCATTGACAAATCGATCGACCATCATAAAATACATCACTGAATTGCGCATGTCCGTGCGATCTAACTGACTGGATTCATTGATCACTTTGCTGTATGAAAGTGGAATCAACAAATCATTTGCGCGTTGAATTCCATCCGATGCAAATACACGTATATGTGATCGTTTGAGTTTGTTTGATTCTGCTGGAATATTGATCAAATAGGTGTGATTCTCTTTTTGTATGGCTTCGATCTGTATGTTTTCAAAATAGACAGAAAGTTGTGCAACACCTGAAGATGCGCTGATTTCTACCACACCATCTCTGGCTTCTCGAGTGTGGATGGTCGGACTGACTTCCATTTTTTGTCCCGCGTAAAAGGTGTTGTTGAATGCGCCCATTCCATTGGCAATCTGATCGGGATTGTTGGCATCCATCATTTCTTTTCCATCTTCCCAAATGCGATATTGATACAGACCATTGTTCAGGATGAGATCAGTAGCAAATACATCTCCTTCCTTGAGGAGCGTGGTCGCCTTGCGGTTCCAACCATTCATACTGCCAGACATTTCTACCACAGTTACTTTGTCCGAACTGGGTTTGTAGGTAAAATGATGCGACACTTTTTCTGTAGCGAAAACGGGGATATCATGAACCTGATTTTTATACAGCACTTTTAGATTAGAAATGACTGTTTCAGGTTTTTGTTTGATGACGATTTTTCCAGTGCTATCTGCATGAATCTCTTGACCTGAAAATTCGATTTTTTCAATGCCATTGACATCGGTGAAATAATCTCCTAAGAACACAGTAGTACTGTCAAATTTCAAGCGGATCGGACTTGCAAGTCCGGTGATGTAATTTTTGTATTCGGAAGTTCTAGCTGGTTTGGATTGATCATTCGTGCATGAATGAAACAACACGGACAGCAATGCAAAAAATAATATTCTTTTCATGATCATTTAGATGAATCGTACATGTAATATCCTGTCTTTTCCTTGCAGATCGTTATAAAAATGGTAGTTTGCACGCACCGAGGACTCTAATAATTGAGTCAAATCTGCTTTTTTTCCTTCGTGAATTTCAAACCAAAGACTTCCTCCTGGAGTGAGTTTTTTACTGGCAAGTTCAATGATCCTTCGATAGAATAGAAGTTCGTCATCGTCTGGAGTGAACAATGCCGTGGCCGGTTCATGGGCAGTGACCTGCACCGACATTTCTCCTTTCTTTTTCCGGGATGTAGGGAGGATTCGAGACAATGAGATCGAATTGCCCTTCTGGTTCTTCAACTAGAATATTCAAAGGATGAAATACGACATCTGCATGAAGTCTGGCGGCATTTTTTTTCAAAACACTCAGAGCATCTTCAGAAATGTCGACCCCGGTGACGCGCCAGATGGTCTTCTTTAATTTCAGACTGATTGCTATGCATCCACTACCTGTGCCGATATCCAAGACTGCCGGTGCTGTTCTCTTTTCCACCTCACAAATCTTCATCACCAATTCTTCGGTTTCTGGACGAGGTATCAATACTGCAGGATCGACCAAAAAATCGTTTCCGCAAAACATTTGATGCCCGGTGATGTATTGAAGTGGTTCACCTGCAACGAGCCTTTTGAGTGCGAAATGAAATTTCAAAAGTTCGGATTCGCTTACACGTTTGTCTTGATTCAGGATGATATCCGCTTTTGACCAACAAGATATTCTTGAAACAACGAGGTCACAATATTGCCGGCCTCACGCTCATCATACAACGAGGAGACTTTTTCAGTGAGGTATTTTTTCAATGACCTTACTGCATTGTCGGCAATGATGTGATTCATATTATTTCTTTACAAATACCTGGTAACCATATGCAGGCAATTCTTGATTTCCCTTGTCAAAAAGTGTGAGTGATTGAGAATTGAAAATGCTCATGAACTCTCCTTGAGGCAATTCACTGATGAAATCGACGCTGCGTGGTTTGTCTGAAAAATTCAGCAACACGATGACTTGATTCTGATCCTTTGTTCTGGAAAAACAATACAATACATCATCACTGCTTGTTTTGATGCGTTTGAAATCTCCACCGAATTCGCCATTCCACATGGCGGGATTGTCATGATGCAAATGCAAAAGTTTTGTATAAAAATCCTGAAACTTATAGTCATTCCATCTCACGGTATCTTTTTCAAAAAAGCTCAGACGGTGTGCTTTGCCATCAGGATATTGCTCTCCACCTTCTTGACCTGAATATAATAAAGGCATTCCACCAATGGTAAATGCCAACACGTCCATCACTTGTCGCGCATTGCCGAGTCTTTCATAGCCAGTGCCATTCCATGAGTTTTCGTCGTGGTTGGTTGTAAAATACATCCTGTATGCACTGCGGGGAAATGCAGTGTCTTGTTTGGCCATGTAGTTGTCAATATCTGTCAGTGACTTTTTTCCTTTGGCAAATTCATTCGTAATGTGCATGAACTCCCAGGTATAACTCATGTCGAATGCCTTGAGATGATGTTCCTTTTTCTCAGCCTCGGCGAGCATAAACACCGGTTTGATGCTATCTAAAGCAGCACGTGCTTCATTCCAATATGTGGTAGGTACCTTTTCCGCTACATCGCAACGATATCCATCAATATCGCAGTCTCTTACCCAGGAATTTCAACGCATCGGTCATGCCATACCACAATGCTTTGTTGTCATAATTCAATTGCGCAACATCCGTCCAATCCGTTCCCAGTGGTGGTTGAACTTTTCCTGCCGTGTCCAACAGATAGTAATCGAGGTGATCTTTTGTCCAGATGTTGTCGAATGCACTGTGGTTGGCCACCCAGTCGATGATCACCTTCATCCCGTTGTCGTGTGCAGTTTTTACCAGACGTTTAAAATCATCCATTGTTCCATATGCGGGATTTACGGCTTTGTAGTCCTTTACGCTGTAATGACTTCCTAATCCGCCTTTGCGGTTGATCACACCAATGGGATGTATTGGCATGAGCCAGAGTATGTCTACTCCCATACTCTTCAAACGTGGAATGTCTTTCTCAAATGCAGCAAATGTTCCTTCAGGTGTATGCTGTCGGATATTCACTTCGTAAATGGTCGCATTTTTCGACCATTCCGGATGCTGCAATACGCGGGTTTCAGTGTGCCCCTTGACTTCTGCATTGGCCGTATGATCGTGTTTTCCTTCGCCACAAGCATAAAGCACTCCGGCGGCGAGAATAGAGTAGAACAGTGTTTTCATTGTGTGTTATGTAACGGACAAATCTAAGTGTATTTTTTACACTTAGGTGTGAATTCAGGGCCAAAGTAAGTAGAGAATGTAAGATGAAGGATGAACGACTTCTTTCACCTTACATGAGTCATTTTGAAAATGTGACTTTCACATGAAGGCATGAATCTTATTGGATTAAACCTGCTCGTAAATGTTGATTTTTCTGTCATCACCGCAACTAATAAGGTGATTGTTGAGCCAAAGCAATTTATTCACTGAATGGGTATGTCCGTCAGTTCCCGGACCAATACGCTGCAACGGACTAAAACTCATGGCATCCCAGATTTTGATCGTCTTATCGCGAGAACCGGTAAAACAGAACTGTCCTGTTTCATCAAATACAATGGAGTAGATGGCAAATTGATGTGCCGGAAAACCCAAAACAGGCTTGAATTGATCATTGACGTTCCAACACTTCAGGAATGCGTCTTTACCTCCAGTGACCAAAACAGGTTTATTCGGATGCCATGCCACAGCTGTCGCTCCATTTTCATGTGCATCCATTGTTCCAATTTCATTGAAAAAAATCAAATCGGTCACCCGCACTTTACCGTCGCCACAAGCAATCGCTAACATACTTTGATCGGATGAAATCGTAATCTGTCTGATCTTTTCTTGGCAAAGTGGAATGCTTCGTATCAATTTGAAATCGGGAAGAGACCATACGCTCAATTGTCCATCTCCGCCAGCAACGATGAGTTGATGATCGCTTCGGTCAAATGCAAAATCATAAATTCCCTGATGATGATGTTGGATATGACGGAGTTCTTTTTTGCCTTCGGTATCAATCACATGAAAATCGCCATTGCTCAATCCTGCGATCAAATAATGGTAATCCGGAATATAGGTACATGCATAAACAGCATTTTCGAGTTTTATCGCCAGGGATTGCTGCGCTAGAGACCTGCTCTTCCATAAGGCAATGTACTGATCGGCACTGCACGAAAAGAAATGATCATCCATGAAAGCCTTGCACATCCCATAAATGGCGGATGAATGCGATTGATCGGATTGCAACAGTCGAAGATGCATGAACACAAAAGAAAGCAAACCCTGCTAATTTGCTACGTTATATTTGGCCAAAAAAACAGAAGCAGGTCTTTGATCGGGAACGGAAAGTTTGCAAAATCAACGGATTCAATTCCAAAATGAATTGCAACTACAGCATCAGATCTCTGAAGATACTGAATAACCAATATTATGAGTCAGCCATCCATACCAAAAGGAACCAGAGATTTTTCACCTGAAATCATGGTGAAACGCAATTACATTTTTGGAATCATCAGACAGGCTTTTGAGCGTTTCGGTTATATGCCGCTCGAAACTCCAAGCATGGAGAATGTTGAGACGCTTACCGGTAAATACGGCGATGAAGGCGACAAACTCATTTTTAGAATTCTCGATAGCGGCGACTATCTGAAAGAGGTTGGGGATGACACCCTGCAAACCCGGAACCTGAATCAATTGACGAAATCCATCGCTGAGAAAGCGTTGCGTTACGACCTCACCGTGCCTTTTGCAAGGTATGTGGTCATGAATCAGAATAAAATAGCATTTCCATTCAAGAGGTATCAAATTCAACCGGTGTGGCGTGCTGATCGTCCGCAAAAAGGAAGATACCGCGAATTTTATCAGTGCGATGCTGATGTAGTAGGAAGCGACAGCTTGCTCAATGAAGTTGAATTGGTGCAAATTTTCGATGAAGTACTCACCAAATTGAAAGTTCCTTCAACCATCAAAATCAACAACCGTAAAATTCTTTATGGAATTGCTGAAGTGGCGGGTATAGCAGATCGCATGATGGAAATGACCATTGCCATTGATAAGCTCGACAAAATTGGTGAAGATGGAGTGATACAGGAATTACGCGGTAGAGAGTTCAACGATGATTCAATCAATGTCATCAAAGGTTTGTTCGGCATGACTGGGGACAATGAATCTCGTCTCAATGCCATTTCGGTGATGTTGCGTGGATCAGAAACAGGTCAAAAAGGTGTCGATGAACTCAAATCAATTTTTAAAGATGTTCAGACTTTGGGATTGAATGATTGTGAGATTGAGTTGGATATCACGCTTGCACGTGGACTCAATTATTACACCGGTGCAATTTTCGAAGTGAAAGCTAAGAATGTGCAGATGGGAAGTATTTGCGGTGGTGGTCGTTACGACGACCTCACTGGAATTTTTGGGTTGAAGGGTGTTTCAGGCGTCGGAATTTCTTTCGGTGCAGACCGGATTTTTGATGTGATGTCCGAACTAAACGTCTTTCCTTCAGGCACCGATTCAACAACACAAGTGCTCTTCGTCAATTTTGGAAAGGAAGAAGAACTTTATTGCATGAAACTCCTCAGAGACATTCGCAAAGCAGGCATCAATGCCGAAATTTTCCCTGAAGCGGCTAAGATGAAAAAGCAATTTAAATACGCCGACGACAAAGGAATTCCATTCGTTGCGACGGTTGGTACGGATGAAATGAGCAAGGGACAAGTGTCATTGAAAAATATGAAGACGGGCGATCAAAAGATGATATCCGTTGATGATATGATCGAGGCGATCAAGTCCTGATCACTGATTCACACTTTCCGGAGTATAACTTCATCTTCCGATTCGGGAAATATTGTTTCTGCTGATTCAACTTGCATCAAAAATGTTTCATGCAGAAAAGTGAGTTCATCACACTGATCGAACATCAAGCTTGGGCGGACAAGCGAGTGGCCAATGCTTTGTTGGCCTTGCCTTCAGGTCATGAAAAATCAAAGAAACTATTCGATCATATTCTGGCTGCACAACATACCTGGTTGAGTAGGATAGAAAATAGAATTCCAGAAATGAATGTCTGGCCAATTTTATCCAATGAATCATGGTATCCATTAATCACCGATCATCGTGAAAGATTGATGGCGATAGTGAATTCGGATCGCTGTGAGCAAATCATCAGTTACAAAAACACCGCTGGTACTGAATTTACCAATACGATTTCTGAAATACTTCTGCACTTGACATTGCATTCGCAATATCACCGAGGACAAGTCATTTCTTATTCTATTGAACTTTTCGATAAAGCACCCGTGGTCGATATGATCGCATTTTTACGCAGCAAATGAATTATACAAAAATCAATTCGCAACACATCGGAGCATTGTCCGCTTTGATTGGCGCAGACAGTGTTTTCGCTCAATCTGATATTCTGCTCGAGTATGGCAGTGATGAAACAGAAGATCTCTCTTTTCCTCAGATATTGTTGTAAAGCCAAAGAACACATCTGAAGTTTCATTGGTGATGAAATATTGTTCAGAAAACAAAATTCCGGTAACGCCAATCGGCGCTAGAACAGGATTGAGTGGTGGAGCATTGTCATTGTACGGTGGAGTAGGGTTGAGTATGGAAAAATTCAATAGGATCATCGAAGTCGATACGCTCAATCAACAAGTGATCACAGAGACAGGCGTGATCACACAAGTGTTACAGGAAGAAGTCGCCAAACAGGGATTGTATTATCCGCCGGATCCAAGCAGTCGTGGTTCTTGTTTTATTGGTGGCAACCTCGCCGAAAACTCGGGTGGTCCAAGAGCAGTGAAATATGGCGTAACCAAAGATTTTGTCCTCGGACTGGAAGTTGTTTTGCCCGATGGTGAAATCATCAACACAGGAGCTAAAACACTGAAAAATTCAACTGGCTATAACCTCACGCAATTGATGATTGGCAGTGAAGGTACATTGGGCATCATCACCAAAGCCATCTTGAAATTGGTTCCCATGCCCAAATATCAATTGCTGATGTTGGTGCCATTCTATTCGGAGGAAAAGGCATGTGAAGCTGTGAGTGCTATTTTCAGAGCTGGTATTACTCCGAGTGCCCTCGAATTCATGGAGCGCGATGCCATTGATTGGGTGCTGCGATTCGTGGACGATGTGACCGTTCCTGTGGAGGACAATATCAAAGCGCATTTATTGATCGAGGTAGACGGCAATCATCTTGAATCATTGATGCTAGATTGCGAAAAAATCACAGAGGTCATTCAGCAATTTGATGCAGGAGAAATCCTCTTTGCTGATGATGATGCCCAGAAAAATCAGTTGTGGAAATTGCGCAGAAAAGTTGCGGAAGCGGTGAAGGCGAACAGTGTCTACAAAGAAGAAGACACGGTTGTTCCGAGATATCAGTTGCCGGCTTTGCTCAAAGGTGTTAAGGAAATTGGTCATCGTTACGGCTTTAAATCGGTTTGTTATGGGCATGCTGGTGATGGTAACCTTCATGTCAACATCATCAAAGGTGAATTGTCTGACCAGATATGGAATGAAGAATTGCCAATAGCAATACGAGAAATTTTCCAGCTTTGTGTGGGTCTTG
This sequence comes from Flavobacteriales bacterium, assembly GCA_016722445.1. Taxonomy (GTDB): domain Bacteria; phylum Bacteroidota; class Bacteroidia; order Flavobacteriales_D; family Sanyastnellaceae; genus JAIBBG01. Next base: position 41,346 of record JADKIZ010000041.1, read on the forward strand.
GAGGAACCCTGAGTGGCGAACACGGAATAGGTTTCGTTCAGAAGAATTACATGGACATCGCTTTCGCTCCGCGCTCACTATCACTGATGAAGAGCATTAAAAGCACCTTCGATCCGTTAGGAATCCTTAATCCCGGTAAAATAGTGCCTGATGGAATTAATTGAAAATTAACGATATAGAAAACTAGGCTATTTTGAGGACAAATAATTCTTGCAATCCTAACCTTGTTAAGTTACTTTAGGCGCCGTGTTTTGGTAGTGTACCGAATACACATTAGAGTTAGTTGAGTTGAGTCCTCGTGACTCAAAACAATTACGATAGTTTTTAGTTTTTCAGTTTAAGCCATCAAGCCCTGCTATCGAGCGGGGCTTTTTGGTGGTAAAAACTTCGTTTTTCCTTGTGTTTCTGCGAAAGAACGAGCTGCATGAAAAAAATCAGGTTTCCTTTTAATCAAAAGGATACATTTGCGAAAACCTGTTATGATTATGAGGAAAATTCTACTTGCTTTCGTTTTGTCACTATTCCTGAAAGAAACCACCGCTCAATGTCAAATTGGCGAAATTGCACTTAACATGCAGATTTCTGTGGACGCCTGGGGACAGGAAACCTATTGGGAATTGGTACCGACAACAAATGGTTGCGGAAATGGTACCATTGAATGGGGTAGCAATGATCTTGTTGGTTGCGCCGGTCTGGATCCTGCAAATGGAGACGACGGATATCCCGACAATACTATGGTTAGCGAAGGTCCTTTCTGTCTCACCGAAGGTGTGGTGTATGATCTGATTTTCGTAGATAGTTATGGCGATGGTGGATTGGTTTTCGAACTCTATGAGGACGGAAGTTTCGCCCACACATTCGTTGGTGGTGGTGCTGGCAATACTTGGACATTTGAAGCAGGTAATTCCGGACTACCAGACAATGATTCACCATGCGGCGCTTACGAAGTAATTCCTGATGGCGCTCCAGTTGCCATGGACAATACAACCGCAGTTGCTCAATCCATCGAGCCTCATCCTGGAAGTGGTGGTTGTGGTACTCCTGGTTTCTGGTGTGCAAGTGATTTCAATATCACCAGAACAGTATGGGCGTATTTCACTGCTCAGGCCAATACTACTTATGAGATCACCACTTGTAATGAAAGTGATGCCGATTTTGACACTCAGCTTGCGCTTTATGAGGTTGTTGATTGTTCAGACTTCAGCACTTTTACGCTCATCAGTTCGAATGACGATATGAGCGGTGGATGCGCTGTGGCCAATGGGTTTTCTTCCCGCATGTTTGCTTCTTGCCTCAACGAAGGCGAAGTTTATTACATTCAATTGGATGGTTGGGCTGATGCCAGCGGTATTGCCAATCTCACCATCGCAACGACAACAGCAACACCTGTTTTAGGTGTAAACGTCGGAAATATCAACTGTCCGCTCAATAAGGGGGAGCAGCCAACGGTTCTCTAACGCATTATTTGGTCAATGGCGGGGTGAATTTTACTTCAGCATGGACTGGTCCTGCCGGTTTTACAAGCAATGAAAATTATCCTGTCGGACTTCAGCCTGGTGCATACAGTCTGGTATTGACAGACGCTTGTGGTGCCATATACAATGGCAATTACACCCTGTCTCAACCAACACCATGGAATGTGATTTTCGATGCAAACGGTCCGCAATGTGAATCAAGTTCCGATGGAAGCATTGACCTCACGGTAAGTGGTGCGACTGCACCCTATGGTTACAATTGGGCTGCTGTGGGTGGTTTTTCTGCGGCAACACAAGATTTGACCGATTTGCCAACGGCTAGCTATCAATTGATCATTACTGATGACAATGGCTGCGAATGGACTCATGATTATAATTTGCTTCCTTCAAACAGTTTTTCGTTTGATCTTGGTAGTGATACCACTGTTTGTCAGGAAGATGATATCGTAGTGTCAGGACCTGCAGGTCTCACATATCAATGGCAGGACGGTAGCAATAACCAATTCTATTTGATCAATGCCGAAGATTGGGCAATAGGAGCAAATACCGTTGTCCTGACAGCAACTTCTGAAGTTGGTTGTACATACTCAGACGCCTATATTTTTACGGTTGAAGATTGTATCCTGGTTGATGAATATGCTGCAGAAATGGTGCAGCTGTGGCCTAATCCGGTGGTTGGACAATTGAACATTTCAATGAATGTGGTTCAGAATAACATAACCTTAAACCTGTATGATGTTTCTGGTAAAATGGTTTTCAGCCAGTCATTCAATCAAACGAATAATATTCAGGCGGCCATCAATTTGCCTGTTGGAATCTATACTGCAGAAATCATTACTGATCAGCTGAACTGGAGCAAAAAAGTCCTTGTTCAGCAATAAAAGATTATTTTGGAATTAAGCAAAGTGCTTTTTTCACTTCATTTCTTACAAATGCTTCATCAACTGGTGAAGCATTTCTTTTTTGACGGAGGTAGTTTTTCCAGGCGAGGTGATCTGCGAGGTGTCCTACTGTTTTCATCCTAAATTGATTTCCCGTTTTTCCTAAAATGTAAATGATCACGGCGCTGCAAAGCATCACGATGCCGGCCAGAAACCAATCCATGCCAATACCAACTGGAATGCAGGCAAAAAACAATACAATGAAAAAGCCGTAGATAAAACCATTGGGTTTGAGCACGTCTACTGGAAATCCCAATTCTTCTCCAACTTTTTTGATCAGGTCTTTCCTTTGAGAAGAAGGGAACAAAGTCTGTAAATCTGATTCAAGGTTGATTGTTCCGGCATCCTTACCCGTAGCCTTTGAAATAGCCGAACGTAGTTTGTGAAATGCCATATCTGACGTCCATTCACCGTTCAATTCATCACAGATTTTTTGAACCAAAATATCTTCAATGCTTGAAGTGGAATAGTTGGCACTTCTGAAATCTTCATTCAAAAGTGACACTTTAAGCGATTGGTTCACGGTGCGAATGACACTGAAAAGTTGGGTTTGCGATATCTCCTGACTCATACTGGCAAGTTTGCGCAAACATATTGTACAGTCATGCAAGAAACCATGACTGTTCAAATTACTTTCTTTGAATTGAATTAACGCACCAAAATAACGTGTCCTTGATATACCCGTTCCTTGTCTGAATTCTTCAACTGAACTACGATGAGCCAGTTGTATGCATCATCCTTGGCGAAATATTCACCATCGCGCACATCACCAGTCCAGGCCATTTCAGGGTCGTCTGTTTCGAAAATAACGGTGCCCCATCTGTCGAATATCTGGAATTTATAGGTCTCAATGAATGGAATACCAGTCAATTTTAGGTAGAAAAACTTCATTGAGATTATCATTGTCTGGAGTAAATGCATTGGGCACGTAAACATTGAAAATGTCATTAACTACAATGATTTTTGTTATCGTGTCAGCACAACCATAACCGGTATAGACTTCAAGCGTCACATCCCAAATACCTGCATCTGGGAAAGTGTGTACAGTATTTTGCATGATGGATTGGGACCCATCACCGAAATCCCACTCCCAATGTGTAGCGTAGTGACTGTCATCGAAGAAATGCACTTCTGGTGAATAGATATCGGTTTCTTCCGGATCCATATAAAAATCTGCAATGGGCAATCGATAAGCATGGATCATGTCATTTACCATCAAAGTATCAATACAACCTTCATCGGTTGTTGCAACAAGTCCTACATCATATGCTCCGGCAACAGAGTACAGGTATTGCGGATTTTCAACAGGACTCTGACTTCCATCGCCGAACATCCAGGTGTAGCTGGTGGCTCCGGTACTTTCATTGTTGAAATTCACCAGCAATGGAACACATCCTTCATCAGGCGTTACACTAAAGGCGATTTCCGGTAGGGGATGAATCGTATACGATGCAGTGCTTGACGCAGTGCAATTGAATGAATTCGTAGCAGTAAGATCGATCTGATGGGTTCCAACTTCATCAAAAATATAGGTGGAATTCAAGAGACCAGAGTAATAGTCACCATCCAAATACCACTCATAGCCATTGGCAAACTGAGACATATTCGTTGCGACAACGGTTTGAGGGAAGTAACATGACTCTTCAGCCGATAAGGTGAAGGCACAAATTGGCTGCGGTGCAACTATAACATTCATTTCAAAAGTATCGGCACACAATTGCATGTCTTGTACAATCAACGAAACCGTGTAGATATCGGCATCGCTGCCTTCGTTGGTGTATGAGTTGCAGGCATCTGTCGTATTTGCGGTGTTGCCATCGCCAAAATCCCAGGAGTAAAAATTGCCTGCCGTGGTTGTATTCGAAAAGCATACATTGAATGGACTGCAACCAACCTGATCCGGAATGGTGAAAGACGCCTGCGGACCATCATACACTACAAATGGATGTGATACGGTGGTTGTACAAAGATTGTCATTCACGGCCGTAAGCGATACAACGTAATTGCCTCCCGCTTCGTATTCGTGAATCGGTTGCGATAAGTAAGAGAATGTCCCATCACCAAAGTCCCATTCGTAGTCAACAGAGCCATCCAACTCAGCGATGAACTCAACACTATTGTGTGAGCAGATATTTGGCACATTTGGTACAAAATCAATATTCGGAGAAGCGTAAACGACTATGGTTACTTGTGCTGTATCATAGCTACATCCGTTGTCTACATATTGGTAAATGGTATAAGTGCCCTCATTGTAAGTATAAGTTGGGTTATCCTGACCAGTGTTCACAGGACCGAGGTCATAACTGATCTGGTTGGCACCATCACTGAAATCTGTAAATTGGACTGTGAGTGGCTCACAACCTTCTGTAACTGATGTATTGAAAAAGGCTGTTACCGTGTTCGGCCAAACTGTTATCGTTTGACTTGCTGTATCAGCACCACACTCATTTGAGATATACAACCAAATGGTGTAATCGACATTTACGGTATCAGCATAATAGACATGCACGTTAGGTTCAAAAGCGGTACCACCTGTACCATCTCCGAAATCCCACTCGTATGTATCGGGAAGTCCGGTAGAGGTGTTATTGAAATGCACTTCAAATGGAGAACAATCGGCATTCAAATCTGTTCCGAATCCGGCGATAGGCTGAGGCATGACTGTCACTGTATCTTCATCGGTAACGATGCCACAGAAATTCGTCACGGTAAGACTTATCGGATATTCTACCACATCATTGCCCTGTTGATACGTTATTGGCAATGGAATGCTGTCAGTAGAGGTGGAAGTACTCAGATCCCAATCGAAAGTGGTATAAAGTCCAACAGATTGATTGTCGAATGTCACCAGTAAAGGTGCACACCCCATTTCCGGATCGATCACGAGATCGGCTACAGGAGGATTGATAATTTCGTTTGAATTTGACGCTGTATCAGCACAACCGAAGTTGTTGCTAGCAATCATGGTAATATCAAATACCCCTTGTGTTGGATATGGATAAGTATAGTTTGGTTCGAAACCATTCAGTTCATCACCATTACCAAAGAACCACTCATATTGGTTTGCACCAGTGCTGAGGTTATCTAGAACGACAAGTGAATTGGTACATCCAAGAACAGGCACGTTGAAATTCGCTACAGGTACAGGAGATACGGTAACAGTGGTTGTCGAAGTATCTGAACAAAGCGAAGTCGGATCTGTGTACCAATAAATGAGATTATAAGTATTGGCACCAACAGCAGGATCAAAAGTACCAGTTGACGAATTGGTGATACCTGTTCCTTCCCATGTTCCGCCTGTAGTAGGAACAAATCCTGTGAGATCGAAAATAGCTGCATTTCCACAAACTACAGCTCCTGGTCCGGCCTGCACATTAGGCAGTGCCAATACTTCTAATTCCAGTTGATCGGAAGAATAACAAGTACCGGTTCCGGTTTCAATAGTCAAATCCCATGTTCCAACACCGGCGAGTTCCGGATTGATGATGCCATTGGTTGCATTCGTAACACCAGGACCACTCCATGTCGCATTCACCAATGGATTGAACCCTGTAAGTTGATATGAACCTTCGTTGAGACAAAGGGTCACGTCTGGTCCTGCATTCGCAATGACAGGTGCATTTACAGTTACTTGGATGGAATCTATTCCTGTACAGTTATTACCACCCGCTGTGAATTCATAATACAACCAGTATGTGCCCACACCAGGACTCATGAACACACCTGCAGGATCAATAATCCCTGTTCCAAACCACTCTCCGGTTCCCGTTGTGTTAGCTGAAAAACCTGTCAAGGTTTCTTCAATAGCTTAGTCACAAAGTGTAAGATTGTTTCCGGCTTCAACGATTGGCAATCCATTTACAAATACCGTTATGGCATCTGTATCTGTACAGTTGTTATCGTCTGTTAGTGTACCTGTGAAGGTGGTGGTATTCACCGGAAATGCATCAGGAGTGAAAGATTGGTCATCAGAAAGCCAGCCTGAAAAATTCCATGTGATGTCGTATGGACCGCTTCCACCAGACGCTACAGCTTGAATGCTTGCTGTATCGTTCACACAAATGGTGATGTCTGCGCCCGCATCAAGTGTTGGCAATTCATTCACGGTTACCACGACATCATCTGTAGTTTGACAAGTTCCTCCCCCAAGTGTATACGTGATGGTATACGTACCTACGGTCGAAGGTGTAAAAATTCCCCCAGAAGTAACAGGAGTTCCTACTGGTGCGCTCCAAGCTCCACCAGGAGTGGTAGTTGGTAATGTAATGTTTCCCGAATTAAGACAAAGAGATGAATCTAATCCAGCATCCGCAACGGTGGCATTCGTCACCGTAATATTCATGCTATCGCATTTTTCACAGAAAGTCACAGGATTGGTATAACAATAAGTCATCACAAACACTCCGGTTCCACTTGGCGTAAATGAACCACCAGCTGTGATACCATTTCCACTCCAAGTTCCACCAGCAGGTGATCCATTGATTAATGTCGCAATGGGTTGGTTACAAACCGTGAGATCCGGTCCTGCATTGGTCGCGGGAAGTGGATTTACAAAAATGGTGATCTGGTCGGAATCTGTGCAGGATGCTGCATCTACCAAAGTGAGGTTATAAGTGACTGTCGAGTTTAATGGACCTGTGTTTGGTGTGCAACTGAGCGAAGGTGAAGCTGGGCCGCCTGTCCAAGAACAAAAATCTGCAGGTCCATTAGGGCATGTCGTGCATATTCCTTCGAGGTCAACACTTTCACCGGCACAAATGGTGACATCGGGACCTGCATCTGCAACTGGTAATGGAAGAACTGTTACGATGGTGGTGTCAGTTGTAGCACATGATCCATTGCCTTGGGTTACTATCACGTCGTCGACCATTGGTCCGGTAGGTGTGTAAACCCCGGTGGCGCTGACATTTGGCGAACCAGACCATGTTCCAGCAGGAAGTTGAATGGAGCCGATACTTAAACAAATGGTGGTATCAGGTCCGGCATTCGCTGGTGTTGGATTAGTGACACAAACCTGCATATCGTCGCATGCATTACATCCCGTGCTGGCATAAGTAAAACAATAGGTGAGGGTTACACATCCTGTTCCTGCTGGTGTAAATACTCCAGCGTTGGTCACGTTTGGTCCACTCCAAGTGCCGGAACCTCCAGGACCTGTCCCGCCTGTGGTAGGCGAATATCCGGTCAATTGTGTTGCAATGGGTTGATTGCATAAGTTGATGTCCGGACCAGCATTGGTAGGTGGTAGTGGATTCACTGTAACTGGAACCGTTCCGGTGCCGATACATCCATGACTGTCGGTTACCTGAACAGTATAGGAAGTCGAACTTGGTGCATTACAAATCGGATTGGCAATCGTATTGTTGTTGAGGTATTGATTCAAAGACCACAAGTAACTGTTGTACGTTCCTGAACCACCTGATACGTTGAGACTAAGCTGCTCATTCTGACCAGCACACATTTCAAATGTTCCACCAGCACTTACAGTAGGCAATGGATCAATATTCAATGTGATGGTCCCAGTATCAGAACATGAACCCGATGTTCCGGTGACCGTATAGGTCACTGTTCCTGTAGGATTGGATTGTACTGTACTGCCTGTTGGGGAATAATTCGAGAGATAAGTGGATGGTGACCAGGTATAACTTCCTGCTCCTGTTGCTGTAAGTATGGTTGCTTGACCATTACATATGGTGTTGTCTACGTCGGAAGCTGTAATTTGTACATCTGGCGCAGCCAATACAACCATTACACCTGTATCGGTGCCCGTTCCGCAGGAGTTTTGCGCAGTGAGTGTTACGTTGTAATTGCCTGGCGAAGCGTACGTAACGTTTGGTGCAGCTAAAGTATTTGCCGAAGCAGGCGTTCCACTTGGGAATGTCCAGTTGTATTGTGTTACAGGAAGATTGCATCCATCCACAATACCGGATGGCGTTCCGCCTGAAGTGCCAACACAAACACTAGATGGTGTGGTGACATCAACAATTGGAATGGTATTCACTGTAATCACTTCTGTGTCTTCAAATGTTCCGCATGCATTCGTCATCTCGAGGTGAATGGTATAGATACCAACACTCGTCAAACTGAACTGAGGTTCAAGAGAAGAAGCTGATGTACCTCCTGTATAACTGTATGTTCCATCATCTGGATCACATGGCAAATCACTATAAGTCAAATACCAGTTCGTCGTGGTGCTGCAACTGTTCGGACTCAAACTGGTGTTGTCTGTGGTTACTGCCATAGGATAGCAGCCATCGTTGTCATTTACAGTGAAAACCGGAGTTGGTGCCGGCTCAATACAAACAGTATGTGTATCTGTTGAGTTACCACAAGCATTTGTCGCTGTCATGGTGACCGTGTAGGTGCCAGGAGTTGTGTAAACGTGGGTTTGATTGCTCAAAGTGGCAACGGTCACAGGAGGTGAACCATCTCCAAAATTCCAGGTATACGTGCCGGTTTGAGCACAACTGCTGTTATAACCAGCGGTGGAGTTATTGATGAAAGTGACCGTACTGTTCACACAGGCCGGAACAGGCGTAGGAGTGAAAGCTGCAACAGGTGCGCTATACACTTTTACCGGGAAAATCGTCGCAACGGATTGGTCACAGTTATTGGTTGCTGTAATAGAAAAAGTATATCCGGAAGGATTGGTAGCACATGAAGATCCTGAATAGGAATGACAAATTTCTGTCGGTGGTGGGTGATTGAGCAATTGTGTGGGCGATCCATCTCCAAAGTCCACCAAATAGGTAGTCGATGCGTGGTTACCGGCATAGTTGTTCAATGGAAAACAGATGTTCAGAGGTCCGCAACCTTGGGTACCACCTGGATTTGCTGCTCCAATGGATGGGTTCGTGATGTTCGAAACCAAATATGTTTCGCTTACTGAGCAGCCATTCGGACCAGTTACGGTATAAACGAGATCAAATACTTCATTTCCAGTGTAGGTGTGATTGACACCTTGTGGTGATGTTCCTCCGGTCCAATCAGGTGTACCATCACCCCAATCAATGGTGTAGTTGGTGTTTCCTGTGGTTGTTCCGGCATCAAATACTGAAAGATCGAATGTCGGATCGCCCGAACAATTTGTAAATGAAGAAATTGGATCAGTCAACTCGACATCTGGAATTCTCTTTACTAGGATACCGGATACATAAGTGTCCTGACATCCATTGGAAGCTTCAACCGTTAATGTTACCGTAAAATTCTGTGTTCCAGTTCCTACCGCGCTACTGAAAGTATGCGTTGGGTTTTGTTGGGTTGAAATCGGTGAGCCATCGCCAAAGTCCCATTCATAAGTACAGCCTGTGCATCCCGTAGTCGTATTGCTGAAAGTAATTGGAGTATCAGCACATGGGGTATTATTCGGGCTAAAGTTGAAGTTCGCGTTTGGTGAAGGGAGAACTGTTACCTGCACCTGATCTGTTTCTCCACCACATCCGCCGCCGCTTAGCGTGACAGTATAGGTGGTGGTATTGTTCGGTGATGCTATCGGGTTGGCTGCTGTTGGGTCATCCAATCCTGCAACTGGTGTCCAGCTATAAGTGACACCAGGTCCGGGATTTACAGCTGTTGGATTGCCGCCTATCTGAATGCCTACGCCAGCGCAGGTTTGCACATTCGGACCGGCATTCGCACTACATTGAGCAAATACAGAAGCAGAAAACCCTGCACACAAGAGTGTCAGGGCAACGATTCGTCGCAATTGGTTAGTAAGTGGCAACAAAGTGGAAGTTCAGTTTGTAAGCTATTTCTATTTTCCGTAAACCTGCCGGTTGTTTACTGGGCAAAGGTAAGTCGCGATTGGGTAGAATAGGGTTGCTTGGGTAGAAAAGTTAATGGACAATGATGGGTTCAAGGGCAATATCTGCATTTTTTTTGTGAAACCTCCGCCACAGCTATTTTTGAAAAAAACTCTTGAATGAAAGTCCTTTCCCTACTTGTATTGTCTTGCCTCGCTATCACTCAGCATATACACGCTCAGTTACCCGATGGTGCTGTTGCTCCAGATTTTACCCTGACTGATATCAATGGAGTGTCTTTCGACTTGTACGATGATGCCGTAAGCCAAGGGAAATTCGTAGTCATCGATTTTTTTGCGACGTGGTGTGAGCCATGCTGGGATGGTTTCAATATGGGAACAATGGAAGGCATGCAACAGTGGTATGCTGAAGGCGGCATTTGCGATAGTGATGTCATCGTAATCGGCATCGAATCGGATACACAAACCAGTCTGGCGGATATGCATGGTACAGGTTCTAACACCCAGGGCGACTATGTGAGCCTAGCGTCTTATCCGTTATTCAATCCATCTAACCTTGATGTTCCGAATTTGTACGATGTCAATGAGTTTCCAACCTATTATGTGATTTGTCCGAATGGCCTCATTTACCATCAACCTTTCTTCGCTCCTGGAGCACTCAATCTTGCTGCTGAAAGTTGTGCCTTAGCAAATGATGTGGAGGTGAGTTATGCCGTGGATTCTGATTGTGGTAGCAATACTTACACAGCCCAAATCATCTTCAGCAATGTCAATATCAATACCCTCAACAGTTTTGAGGTGGTATATTCTTTTAATGGCGGACCTGAAGAGCTTTATACTTGGAGTGGAAGTCTGGCCATGGGCATGGAATCAACTTTTCAGTTACCCACACATGTTTTCAGCAATGGCAATCATACTTTGAGCTATCGCCTGCAAAATCCTAATGGACAAACTGATGAAAACAACATCAACAATTGCGCTGCTGCCATTTTCACTATAAACGATATTGAATCATTCACAGGAATGGATGAAAGTTTTAGTGACGGTGCACTTCCGGAAGATACTTGGGCATTTATTGGTTTTATGGACGATCTCAATTGGGAGTATAGTAATGTTCATGGTGGGTGTATTCTGGTTCCTTGTTATGAACCCTTTGAAACCATCAATTATAATATTTATGGTTGGTCGCCCCATGTGAGCCTCTCTGGAACAGATCAGGCTTTTCTTCAATTCGATTATGCCTATGCGCAATTTCCGGGAATTGAAGATGGATTGACCTTCGAAATCAATTCGGCTTGTCTGGATCTGATGGTCTTTGAAAAATATGGTGCTGATCTCGCAACCGCGCCGCCTACTACTGAGAGTTTTGTGCCACAAGACGATGAATGGTCAACATTCTGCTATGATTTAAGTGCATTCATTGGTACGGAAATTTATTTGTGGTTTGAAGCGGATTATGAATTTGGAAATAATATATACATCGACAATGTTCGGATCACTCAAAATGATTGCACAGTGAGTTTGGATGAATTTGGAATGACTTCAACCATGGCTGTTTATCCCAATCCTGCCAAAGAACGTGTTTATGTTCAACTATCGAAAACCACCTCATTGCCGGAATCGGTGCGAATCATCAATCAACTTGGACAGGTGTGCGGTGAAGTTACAGGTCAAGAAATTTTAGCTTCACTCATGGAAATAAACACTGCTGATTTGAATGCTGGTCTGTATTGGATTGTTGCAACCTATGCAGACCATGTGGAGAGCAAATCCATGGAAGTGGTGAAATGAATTTAGAACCCTGATTGGGAAGTGATGAAAGACGGTCATATCACCAATGAGAGATGAAGCTAACTCCAGAAGAATTGTCAGCACAGCAGTTTGTCCTCATGGATCAACTGGATCATGACGACATCGTACCTTTCATTCAGCAAAATTTGAAAAAATGGACAAGCTACGCGGTCATATACTTTATCGCGAACATGCTTTCATTTGGGTTAGCTGGTTTTCTGCTGGTGCGAGGTTGGAAGCATCCTGAATATTCGATTGCTTCGGATATTGGTTCTTTTATTACTGGATTGACACTTGCTTTTTTGTTGTTGCCTTTCCATGAGTATATTCATGTACTGGCATATCGAAGCCAGGGGGCAAAACAAACTTCATATGCGGCAAATCTGAGGAAATTCTATTTCATGGCATTGGCCGATCGGTTTGTAGCCAACAAAAAAGAATTCACGATTGTGGCTCTTGCGCCTTTTGTGTCCATCACTGCTATGTTATTGATTTTATTCTTCGTGCTGAATCCTTCCTGGCAACCAACTGTCGTTGGCACATTGTTGTTACACACTGCCATGTGTTCCGGTGATTTTGGTTTGTTATGTTATTTAGAAATTCATCGAGACAAAGAAATAGTTACCTACGATGATGTACCGGCGAAAATGACATATTTTTTTGGAAGACCTGTGAAGAGTTTAACCCAGATTCCAAGAATTTCGACGTGATAGAATAGTCCAATTAAGATGCTTCTGACGCTCTGAAAATGAATACAAAAAAACAAGTTGGATAGAATTTTCTTTGTTTCTAATTGAAGTATCTGACGCGAATGGTGAAACTACTTCTGACGACATGTATCACATCCCTTGTGGTTGAATGACACTGTTTCTGTTGCCTTCAGTATCTACAAATGAAACATAAATGCCAAAACCTGGAATGGGCATGGGATCTCCCAATACTGTACCACCTTCTTGTTTTATTTTTTGAATGGTTTCAGTGATGTCTTCTACACCAATGACTATAGAAGGATATTGCATCGGCCAGTCAGGCTTCACAGGAAAAAATCCACCGTCGATACTGCCTGCAGGAAAGCCAGGTTTGACATCTGTGATGGCTGTCTTCGCCAGAATGTATGCGTCTGATTCTTCGCCAAGTGCCGTGAGCTGCCAGCCAAAACATGCAGCGTAAAATTGAGATATTCTCTTTGCATCTCGATAAGGAAGTTCAAAATGTACGACTGGATTCATGGTGTTTGTGTTGTTGTGGTGAATGAGTTTTTCAATTTTCCAATATTACAACCGTAATAATAATCTTGAATATGTTGTTTCAAAATATGCGATGTTTTCCCTCACTGGAATTTTCAATACCACTTTTTTGGAGTATTGATCTGCAACATATCCATTGAATTGTTGGTGATTCACATCTTGAATTGGTGAGATTGTCCTGTGTAAAGCATACCTTTGAATCCAATAGCAAATTCATTGATGAAAAATCTCTTCTTCATTCTCCTGATCTGTTTTACACAGCAACTCATGGCTCAACCTCCTGCAGAACCAACTCCGCCGCCGCCACCACCGCCACCTATCGAAGAATTTGACCCCAATACACCGATGATGTTTGCTGAGCAGATGCCTGTTTATCCCGGTGGTGAAGTACAAATGCAATTGGACATCATGAAAAATGCACCTTATCCGAAGGAAGAATATGAAAAGAAAATCAGCTGTACAGTATATGTCAAGTTCGTTGTGGAAAAGGACGGTACGGTGAGTCATGTTGAGGCACTCAGAACTATTCCAAATATTCCCGCATTCACGAATGTTACGGTGGATGCTGTCAAAAAGCTCAAACCATTTGCTCCTGGAATACATTCTGGTAAACCAGTTCGAATACAAATGACGATACCTGTAAAATTCGTGACGAAGTAAGTCTGATTTTGGTCTAGGTACGCTGGAATGATATCTGTTGAATATTCATGATTCTTCAATGATGATTTATTCTTTCAGTTTACTGATAACATATGTTATCCATAGATCTTCACTGATTTCATCTCCTATGTAAAAATCCGGAACTATGCCGACATCATCGACGGTGATTTTACCTATGGTGACATATCTGGAAGTAGAATAGACCAACACGAACTGAGTATCTGGAGATGCTATTGTAGAGACATTGCCAACATCAAATGCACCTTTGGTCTGACGTCCGAATGTTTTCACTTTCCAACTTTGTTCTAAATCGAAAATGAACTGTTCACCTGCACTTGCAGTGTTTTCATTGATCAACAAGGCAACTTTCTGTGGATTGGGGTGAACATTTTCGAATTGGATCACTGAGGTAGTTCCTTCAAATATTTTTTCAAATCCGCCTTTGTTGGCTTCAAGTCTTTTTACAAAATCCTCAAAAATTGGACGTTCTTCTTCGCTAAGATCCGGATTATTCAGCAAGTCAGTCCATGTCTTATTGTTGATGTCGGATGAATAAAACTCTACCAAATTGCGGTAAATGGGATTGGTGTAGATAAAAGGTAAAATGCTCGCATAGGTGCGATCTGAACCTCCTCCGTTATCGCGTATGTCAATGACCAGATATGGGGATTGAAGTATTCGCTTTTCCCATTCCGCAACCAAAGCTTCGAGTTTTTCTTTATGTTGGAGTTCGAAAGATGGAAGTTTGATGTACACCGTTGCATCGTCGATTTGATAAGCGAATGGTGAATCTGCATATTTCGCTTTATAGCTCAATTCCTTTGTAGGTTCAAGGATCACTTGCGGTACTTGTTTTTCAAGTGTGAGATCATTTAAGGTGAGGTATTTGTTTACCTCAAATCGAATTTGATTGATAGCTTGTCGACTGTGATCGCCGAGATAATACACACCGGAATCCATCTTTACCGCCAATTGGATTTTCACTTCTCCCGGCTTCCAGTCAGGATTTTCGGACTTTAGGATATAACCCACAATCTGATCTTTTACCGCTTTCATGAGAATGGTATAACCTCCAATGGTCCAAATGCCTTCAACCGATGAGATGGGTTGTTTTGACATAGCAGCTTCCCATTGATGAAGCTGTTTTTCTGTAACCGTAGGTAAGACCCTTGCGGATTCTGCCGATTGCTCGCTAGGACTCACCGTTTCTGTCGCATAGATTCCGATATGATTCTCCCGGAAATAATGCAACCATTCTGAAAGTACCGTTGCGCATGTATTCACATCATTGGATTTTTCGGCCTTTTCAGCAATCAGGTGATTGAGCAGTTCATAACTCTGTTTCCCCTTTTTCTCAAGGGTATAAACATAGCCAGCATCGTTTTCTTCAAAGGTTTTCTTCAGCCATTTGAATTGCTCTGAGCATTCACAATGCTGACCAAAAATAAAATAACCAGATAGCGTTAATAGAAGTGCAAGACCAGTCCTTTTCATCACAATGTCATGAATTAATTTGTATCATAATTTGAGCAGATACCAATAAACAGGTCTTCGAAATTTCCCCGAGAGGGGAAGAGCGGTCAAATATATAACCTCATAAGTTCTCGTTTTATTTTGATTTGATCAACTTCTTAAAATTTCAGAATTGGATGATGAGTGCTGAGAAAGTACTCATCATCCCCGTTTTGATATTATTTATTTTTTCATGAATCGTACCGTTGGTCTGCCATCCAAGAGTATGGTATATATCCCTGTGGCGATATCAGAGCAATCAATCTGAATACTGTTGGTGCCATTGGTGTTGATTGTCCAATTCACTCTTCCATGGACATCCACCATCGATAAAACGGCATTGGGTTGTGGTATCGAATTAAACTGCACATTCAATATGTCATTCACCGGATTAGGATAGAGTAGGAGCGCAGAGCTGACCAATTCATCAACCACATTGTAGACCACCTGCATCTCTTCACTAACATCCTCGCATCCGTTTTCATCGGTGATGGCAACACTGTAATTACCAGTAGTTGTGATACTGTAATTCTGCGATGTGGCATTCTGAATGGGATTACCGTTGAGGTACCATTGATAAGTTGATGCCTCATTCGCTGTGAGCGTGTTTCCATTTGCGGTGAAAGTTGCTTCTGCATTGACGGCGCTCAGTTCCCAGTTTTGACTATAAGTACAAAGGCTGTTGGACACACTCATGGTGAGCAATCCACTTGCATCCAAAGTGTGGATATAATCGTTTTGACCGACAAGGGCATCCTCAAAACTCCATTCAAGTGATGCTATCCAAACAGCATCGTTGGTGCATTCAATGCTTTCGCCTGCGCATATTGAGGTAGCTGAAATACTTGCTTGTTCCAAATCCAAACAATCGTAAATGGTATTCATTTCAGTGTTGGTCACAATAGCTGGATTGAAATCAAAATAAATGGATGCGGTATTGGGTATTTCGGTTCCTGCGTCCAAACCAATCACGGGTAGTATTCGATAAGTCACAAAACCATGGCTGCCTGATTCATCTGAAGTGGCATCAGGTAAATTGATGTCGTTGAATTGGAATGTCGCGAGATTGTTTTCATCAATCGACAACAGAAAATCATGCGACCAAGCCACAGGTTGCAGCGTGCTTCGCTGGAGTAGATCATTCAAATCGTTTTCAATGCGAACATTGGATGCAGGAGCATTACCAGTGTTCTGAAAACGAATGGAGTACTCTAATTCAGAACCATCAAGCACGTATCCTGCATCGGTATAGCCGTTGTTTTCTGTAATGTCGTTGGGATCGTAGCTGCACGTGATTGGATTAGTAATCGTCTCGGACTGACTGAAACTTGGTAGTCCATTTATATCCATGAGATTAACCGTAATGACGTTGGTCGTGAGATTCCCCAAATCAGCGAGGCTTGCTGGAGTTACCATCACAAAAAGGGACATATCCTCCATCGGATTGAGGTTAGTAATATCCCATATCAATGTGTTGCCGCTAATGCTTGTAGGCATGGGAGTTGAAGAAACAAAGCTGTGGACCGGATCAATTTCATAAGTGAATTCACCATTTGCGACGATATTACCTATGTTCTCAATAAACAGCGAATGTGTAACATTCGCTCCATCGCAAATTCCTGGAGGCGATATCAGGTTGATGGATGCTTCAGAAACCTGCGCCCCATCAATGATGAAGGGAATATCAATGGTTAGACTTTCCGATGCAGATATGAAAGTGAAAGAACCAGGGTAAATTCCTGGATTAAAGTAGTCATGCTGATCTGGAACGTTCAATGTATAAGAACCTGGTGTGATTTCGAGTTGGATTTGATGATTCGTTGTAAAATATTGGGTCAATATGTTCGTCGAATTCGTAATGTCTGCTTCAAAATCATTGAACGGCAATTCACCAGAATCGTAAATTCCATTGCTATTGTCATCAATAAAACCATTCAGTTGTAATGTAGCGAAATTGTCTATGGAAAGATTCACGGGAATAATAAAAACGTGCCCTTCGGCCATCACAGCTAGATCCTGATCGCCGTCTTGGTCGTAGTCGAAATGTTGAATTGAAGAGATAAAGTAGTTTATACCAGTGTCGTAATTGACTTCATTCAATTGGTCCACGTTGGTATATGTGCTCCATATTTCATCATGCATAAAAATGGACAAGTTTCCAGAGGTGTTTGTACAAATGAATTCCAATTCACTGTCCGCATCGACATTGATTGCACATGCTCCTGGAGCAAGATTTTGATTTGGGTTGAATATGAATGAGTCATAATTATAGGTTGGACTAACTGCATCATCAATACCTAGATGCCCATTTGTACCCTTAAGACCTATGAGGTTGAGATCTCCGGAGCCATAAACATCCCCAATATCATAAGACATGCATTCTAGTGCTGGATATTGAACAGAACTGTTGCTGTAAGTTGCCGGACCAATAGCCATATAGACAATAATATAATAAAATGGGGCGGAGAACATCTGACAGCATAGATCATTGAGTCCGTCAGCATTATAATCAATCACCCGCAAATCATATACATTACCAATGAATCCAGTCCCATCGATTGGAAGAATAATCAACAATTGAGGCGTTTGAAATACTCCAGACTCATATTCGATCATGTAAATGTTATCACTGTCACTGTATGTCGAGTTATCGCCGAATGTTCCATTATGCATGCTCAATATTTCATTGTCACCATCTGAATTTGCATCACCAATTGCTATTCTGTTAAACCAAAAGTTGTAACCCACAGATGCATCTTCAGCAGGAAGATAAAATACAAGCGTTTCAGGTCCGAAATTGAATGAGCCCAGATTTTCACGGTAGTACATGGAATATCCGGTTGCTGAGTTACTATGTGCTTCTGCATAAACAATATCTGGCAGACCATCACCACTTAAATCTCCAAGAGCCCATAAGTGTGCTTGACCAAGGTCAAAAAGAGAATGATTGACGTAACTGTCTGTTCCGACATTTTCGCATATTGTGAAAACCTGCGCAGTGATCGTTTTATCCCAAAAATCGTAATAGGTTGTAGTCGACCAAGTTTCACCTGTAGCACCATCTGTAGTGAGGAGATCCGTATCGCCATCATTGTCAAGATCAATGGGATGAATACTCTTTTGCATGGAACCAACATTGGCAATTTCAACAGTTGCTCCAAACTGGGCCAACAATACTTGGTGGATGAATAACATACTGGTGATGGTTAGGATAAAATTTCTCATAAGTATTTCGAGTTGAGATTTAATTATATCTTGATGATATGCTTAGATGCCTATTAGTTTCTAAATGCTCAATATTCACCCTTTCCTGGCCAAAATTCATCCAAAAGGATGATGTGAAAAACCAGAGAGGACTTGTTCAAATTCCATGTCACATTTTGATTCTTCTTTTTTATTGCTTGATAAATCTGCCGGAAGTTTCTCCATCGATAGCGACGGTATAAATTCCTGAAGTTAAATCGTTGCAATCGATCGCGATCGTACTTTGCCCATTCATCTTGACTTTTCGGCAAACTTTTCCATTGACATCCACAATCGTTATGATGGTGTTGAGTTGAGCAGGTGCATTGAATTGTATGCTAATGATGTCATTCACCGGATTGGGATAGAGGAGGAGGGTAGGAACATTGGCTGCTTCCACTGAGGGATATGTGGCTTGAATGGCTTCACTCACATCACTGCATCCATTGGCATCGGTGATTTCCACACTGTAATTTCCAGTCTCAGAGATATGATAGGTCTGTGCTGTGGCATTGACAATTACATTCCCATTCAAATACCATTGATAAGTTGATGCCTCATTCGCTGTGAGCGTGTTTCCATTTGCGGTGAAAGTTGCTTCTGCATTGATTGCGCTCAGATCCCAGTTTTGACTATATGTACAAAGGCTGTTAGACACACTCATGGTGAGCAATCCACTTACATCCAAAGTGTGGATATAATCGTTTTCACCAACAAGGGCATCATCAAAACTCCATTCAAGTGATTCTATCCAAACAGCATCGTTGGTGCATTCAATTGTTTCGCCTGCGCATATTGAGGTAGCCGAAATACTTGCTTGTTCCAAATCCACACAATCGTAAATGGTAATCATTTCAGTGTTGGTCACAATAGCTGGATTGAAATCAAAATAAATGGATGCGGTATTGGGTATTTCGGTTCCTGCGTCCAAACCAGTCACGGGTAGTATTCGATAAGTCACAAAACCATGGCTGCCTGATTCATCTGAAGTGGCATCCGGTAAATTGATGCCGTTAAATTGGAATGTCGCGAGATTGTTTTCATCAATCGACAACAGAAAATCATGCGACCAAGCCACAGGTTGCAACGTGTTTCGCTGGAGTAGATCATTCAAATCGTTTTCTATGCGTACATTGGACGCAGGAGCATTACCGGTATTCTGAAAACGAATGGTGTACTCTAATTCAGAACCATCAAGCACGTATCCCGCTTCGGTATAGCCGTTGCTTTCCGTGATGTCGTTGGGATCGTAGCTACAAGTCACCAAGTAACTGTCGGTCATGGAATAATCAAACGAAGTATTTCCGCTACCATCCAACAAAGTAACGGTGGCTGTATTGAAGGCGGTAAGTCCAATATCTGCTGTGGTGACTGGTGTAACTACAACAGAAAAATGCAAAAAACTGAGTGGGCATGATGCCGCTAAAATCCCAAGTGATGGTATTACCACTTATTGTTGTGGGTGTTGGGGTTGCGGAAATGAATTGATGCATCGGATCGAGCTGATATGTCAATGTCCCATTGGCCACCAATGATCCGATGTTCTGACTAGAGATAAAATGGTGAACGTTCGATGGGCTGTTACAAACGCCTGGCCACGAAAACATATATAAACTCATTTCTGTTACGGGATCGCTGTCCGGTACAAATGGGATATCAATAGAAATGTCGGCAGCTGGATCACTCAAATCGAGGTTAATTGGAAAAACGCCTCCTACATTATAAGCACCGATCACATCATTCAGATTTAATGTGTATTGGTCAGGCTCGAGTTGAATATTTATTTGACCCGTATTGGTATAATGTGTTTGCACTGCATTGTTGCTATTGGTCAAATCAGCTTGATATGAGTAATATGGTTGTTCTCCAGAATCGAATATGTCATTTTGATTGTCGTCGATAAAACCGTTGAGATGGAGTGTTGCAAATTGGTCAGCTATAATGTCCAGCGGAACAATATATACGTGGCCTTCTGCCATTAAAACCGGTTCTACAATGCCATCCTGGTTGTAATCGGCCTTGACAAGAGAAGAAACATTGTTGGTGATTCCTGTGTCGTAATGAACAACGGGGAACGTGGTATTACCTGAAGTAATCCAACTGTCATCTTGAAAAATGATGTTCAATATCCCATTTGTCGATGGGAATAAAACATCACAATCCAGATCTTCATCAATATCTATTGCTGCAAGCCCTGGTGCGGGAAAATCAACCACATCAATGGACGGTGACAAGGACCATCCTAAATCGGGATCAATGAGATCGAGATAACTCGCAATTGGGTCAATACCTATCAGATTGTTTTGACCATCGCTTTGCATATCAGCAATATCCCAGCTATAACTATACAATTGCCAATAGGCGTCGTCCTCAAAAATACCCGCTCCAACAGCGTTGTGTACAATCATCTCATTGCCATCACCAATAATGCGTTGAAAGAGTATATCATTCCATCCGTCCTGGTTCAAATCGGTGATCAACATATCTGATACATCACCAGGACAGCCGCAGGCTCCATAGGTGTTGTTAGAACTTGCAAGTAGCACGGGTGCTGAAAAAACTCCGGCGTTGTATTCTATTTTGTATATGTTATCTTGCATTACATAAGTGTCAGGATCGCCGGGAATACCATTGAATAAAACGACAATGTCTTGGTCGCCATCTGTATCTACATCGCCAATGCTGATGCGGTTGAACCAAAAATCCCAAACATTGATATCATCTGAAACATCAAGTGAGTAGACAAGTTGGTCGACTCCAAATGCGTAACTTCCTAGGTTTTCCCGATAGAAAAGTCCATAAGAGGTATTATTTCCAATATTACCATACGATTCGGCATGAATCAAGTCAGGAAGTCCATCACCGCTTAAATCACCAAAGGCCCAATACTCTTGATGACCAAGATCAAAAAGTGTATGGTAGACAAATGCGTTGCTGCCAACATTTTCGCATAGTCCAAAATTTTGCGCCGTAATGGTGTTGATGTAAAAATTATAATAGTCGTTTCCAAAATTATTACCTGTCGAACCATCTGTTGTTAAGAAGTCAATATCGCCATCATTGTCAAAATCTATGAGATGAATACTCGTGTGCGATGTGCCGGTATTGCATATTTCGATCGTCGCACCGAATTGAGAAAAGGCCGGTGAACCTGAAAGAATGATCAGGATAAATGACAGGGTATAAATTTTCATGGGTTGATATGGTATTGGTTGTTATTGCAGGCTTCAAATATGGATCATATCGATCTTCTTTGTGCCTTGCTACTATGAGATGACAGTGGGGACAAATTTCCACATTAAAACCACCGGGACTTCATAAATCACCCTTTTTGATGATCATAATCTTCGTTTTATTAGCATACGTTGTAGCTGCAACGAATATTCGAAAAGCTTAGGACTTACGCCGACTATTTCCAGAATTGGAGCGGCTTTAATAGTTGACCAACATAGTTTTTGGGGAAATGTTCCTTGATGCCGACCTGACCTGGTTCATGATCAGGACAAGTATAGGTACCGAACAAGATATCCATGATGGGTGAAATATTTGCATAATTGCCTCTGTCGCGTGCTAAGTCATGGTGCCAGTGGTGCAATTCAGGTGAACCAATCAATTTTCGTAAGGGACCCAACGAAATACGCACATTGGAATGAATGTAGATGGCCCAAATGCCTCTGAAAGCTATGAAGCCCGATATGGTTTCCAATGGAAATCCAATGATAAAGGCAGGCAAGTTGATGAGCCCTACAGTATATACTGAATCGAGTGGATGCTCACGATAGGAGGCAAGCCAGTCTAATTGCTCAGCGCTGTGATGGACTTTGTGAAATCTCCAAAGAAATTCATTATTGTGCTGAAAACGATGTCCCCAATAGATAATGAAATCACTCAAGATAACAACCTCCGTAATTTGCAACCATGTCGGTTGCGACTGAACCATTGCGCGGAAAGTGGTGGGTAGAATATCGTCAAGCCAAAATCCAAAACGACTCAGAGTCCAAATTAGAAGAGAACTCCAAAGAAGGTATTGTCCAAGATAGAAACACAAATCGGTGAACCAATTGCGACGAAAAATGCCTTGACCTTTCCATGCGGGAAATGCTTTTTCCATTGGAATAAAAACAATTGCCAAAAACATGAGACTGTAAAAAGTATCCTGTATGGTTTGGCTGAAATCCATTTGTGCCGATGTATTCGTCTGTTTGAAATGGAATGCTTTTATTTCTTCTTTTGTTCTTGCGCTGCCGGAGGAGCGTTCTTTTGTTGAACTGATTTTTGTTTTTTGGCAGTACTGTCAATCGCAATTTTAGATGGATTTTGATCCTCTTTCGGTATCACAATTGTTGTTGGAATGACTGCCGATTTGGAAGTGCTCATTAGAAACTTCTCTTCAATCGGTGATTTTTCTGTTTGTTCATTTTTGGTCGGTACGTTTTTTTTAACCGTGTCTGTTTGAGCATTTGGTGGTTTGATGGTATCCGACGCGATATTTTTTGTGGTATCAGTTTGGATCGTGTCCGGACTCACTTCGATTGAATTAGGTGAGTCATTTGATGTGGTGAAATTTTCCACTTTAGAATTTGATTGACTACTTATCCAAACCAGAGAAGCAATGCCTGAAATAAATATTGTGAGGGCTATTCCTTTGAAAAGCTGCGTTTTCATGGCTTTTTGGTATTTCCGACTAAAGTAATGAAGGGTTGTTATTGCTGGAAGTATTTTCAATGTTTTGTGAAAAGAAAACGCCCGCATCACTGCAGGCGTTTCTTTAATGTTTTCTGAAAACGACTTACGATAGTGTCATTTCCATCTGATGTTTTTCAATGAGTTTTCTGAGGTTAATCAAAGCATATCGCATACGGCCAAGTGCGGTGTTGATGCTGATATCGAGTTGCTCGGAGATTTCCTTGAAACTCATATCATAGTACAGACGCATCATGACGATTTCCTTCTGTTCCATCGGAAGATAGTTGAGCAGGCGTTTGGCATCTGTCAATACCTCAGCATTCACTTTTTCGTCTTCCGAATTGCGCTCGTTGCTGCTGATGTAATCGAACGGATTGTAATCATCCCGTTCACGGGTAACTGGCATTTTCTTCTTTCCTCGGAAATAGTCGATGCAGAGATTATGCGCTATTCGCATGACCCAGGCACTGAACTTTCCTTCCTCATTGTAATTCCCCTCTTTCAGCGCATGAATGGCACGAACAAACGTGTCCTGAAAGATGTCCTCGGCTACCGCACGGTCTTTCACGTACATCATGATTTTACCGAATACGCGACTCTTATAGCGTTTCAATAGCTCTTCGAATCCTTCTTCCTTACCGTTGTAGTAAATTTCGACCAGCTGACGGTCGGTCATTTGTTGAACACGCATAATTCCCTCCTCTTTTTTTAGGTTCTGTTGTTTGTCTTACTTAGAACAAAGAGTAGAAATTATCCTTATAGATCGTGCGTGTATTTGGTTTGGGTGGTTGGCTACCCGTAGATAACGCCACCGAATTTGTTTTATTGTGTACCGGACCAAAAAGTTTCAATCCGATGTTCAAATATAGGGGGAATTTTTGAATTTGCAAGAAAAAACGCAAGATTTATGAATTGTGAAGTATGAATTATGAATTATGAATTGTGGAGTAGTGAGTATTGAGAATGGGTAATAGGTATGAGGTATTGGGTATAACCTTACAATCTCAATACTCAATACTAACTACTCACTACTAATTACTGCGAGTCACCCCCAATTTCCGCCCTTCATGTAATTTTAAATTTAAAATCCCGAATTTTAGATTCCTTCAATAGTTTCGTCTCCCAAAATTTCATCAATCAACATGAAGATTTCTCACATCCTGTATTCCGGCCTTCTGGTGATGGCACTGGGATCATGCTCTGAACAACCGAAACAAGCACCGGTTGAACCCCAAAAAGAAGAAAAACCAGCTGATCAAAAGATCATTGGTGAAGATGGTAAACTCTATCAGAGTGAACAATTCGCTGATCTAAGGGTACTTCACTACTACATTCCGCAGTGGGATTCGCTTTCTGCGAAACAAAAGGAACTTGTTTACTACTTGTATGAAGCAGGTCTCGCTGGTCGCGATATCATGTGGGATCAGAATTGCAAACACAATATTGCAGTGCGACATGCATTGGAAAACATCTATACAACTTATCAGGGTGATAAGAATGCTGATGGTTGGAAAAACCTCGAATTGTACCTCAAACAGATTTGGGCGCACAATGGGATTCACCACCATTACAATAGCAATAAGCTGACTCCTGCATTCACAGAAGCGTATTTTGACGAAGTGGCCAAAGCGACCAATACCGTTATTTCTGCAGATGCTAAAAGAGCCATTTTCGACCCGACCTACTTAGCCATGAAAGTTGAAAGTGATGTGAGCAAAGACCTGGTTGCGACTTCTGCTGTCAATTTTTATGAAGGTGTCACCTCCGCTGAAGTGGATGAATACTACAGCAAATTACGCAAACCGAATGATCGCTCTCCTCTTGAATATGGTCTCAACAGCAAACTCATGAAGGAAAATGGACAGTTGGTGGAGAAGAAGTGGATGGTTGGAGGAATGTACTCTGCTGCCATCGAACAAGTGGTGATGTGGCTGCAAAAAGCTGAATCTGTCGCTGAAACACCAAAACAAGCTGCTGCACTGCGTTCGCTCATCGAATATTATAAAACTGGTGATCTCTTGAAATGGGCCAATTTCAATATTTCCTGGACCAAAGCCACTGAAGGTGATATCGACTTTATTCAGGGTTATGTGGAAACATACAATGATCCACTTGGTATGCGTGGTTCTTACGAAAGCATCGTGGAAATCAAAGATTTTGAAGCATCACAACGTATGAAAGTGATGATGGACAATGCACAATGGTTTGAAGACAATAGTTCAACTGCCAAAGAGCATAAAAAAGATAAAGTAGTTGGTATCACTTATAATATCGTGAATGTGGCCGGTGAATCTGGTGACGCATCTCCTCAAACTCCGATTGGTGTAAACCTTCCGAATGCCAATTGGATTCGCGCTGCTCATGGATCAAAAAGTGTAAGTCTTGGAAATATTGAAGAGTCTTACGAAAAGGCAAGTGGTTCAAGTTTGTTGGCTGAGTTTGCACATGATGAAGAAGAAATTCGCATGGCTAAAGAGCATGGTGGTGTTGCTGGAAAACTCCATACTGCGATGCACGAAGTAATCGGCCACGCCAGCGGAAAAATCAACGATGGTGTTGGTCAGCCTCGCGAAACTTTGAAGAACTATGCCAGTACAATTGAAGAAGGTCGTGCTGATCTTGTGGCATTATACTTTATCATGGATCCAAAACTCGTAGAACTTGGTCTAATGCCAAGCCTTGAAGTGGGCAAAGCGGAGTATGATAGCTACTTGCGCAATGGATTGTTGGTGCAGCTTCGCCGTGTACCTGAAGGTAAAGATTTGGAAGAAGCCCACATGCGCAATCGCGCGTGGATTTCAAATTGGTTGTTGGAGAAAGGTAAAGCTGATGGAAGTATCGCTGAAGTCAATCGCGATGGAAAGCTTTATTACGATATCAAAGATTACGATAAGATGCGTGCGAACGTGGGTGAACTGCTCAAGGAAGTTCAGCGCATTACCAGTGAAGGTGACTTCAATGCAGCTGCAGCACTGGCAGATAATTACGGTAAAAAAGTTGATCAAGCTATTCGTAAACAGGTGATCGACCGCGCTGCGAAATTCAACATTGCACCTTTCAATGCTATGGTGAATCCTCAGCTTGTTGCTGTAAAAGATGAAGCCGGTAACATCATTGATGTGAAAGTGACTTATCCTGAGAATTTCACGGAACAAATGTTGGGCTACGGAAAAAATTATTCATTCCTGCCTTTAGAAAATTAAACGGATATGAATTGGCATTTTATGGCCGATCGAAAAAAGCAGAGCTTCGTCTCTGCTTTTTTTGTTTCTTTTTTTATCAAGAAAAAAAGTAGAGAGAAATTACTTGGTGTAAAACAAAACTATCGAGAACAATCAACTCTTTGAAATTTTCATTCGTAAAGCAGGAAGCTCTAACAAATAAGCCATGCAATACTCAGAATTGACATGGAATATCTACCGATGCGCTGCCCTGCGCAATCGATCGTTGATGGCGCGACCAATGCCATGATCGGGCACAGGTTCGGCGAGGATGACATCACCCGTTTCACCATCCAGAACCCTCAAAGCAGTGAAAAGATTGCGCGCAGCTTCGTGCAGGTCGCCGGATGCGGATAACCGAATATTTCTGTAGCTGTGATACTGATCTCTGAAACTCAGAATGGATATGTTCTCATGGTGTTCGTGCAACAGGTCATGAATATTTCCCAACAGGAGTTTTTTCTTCGGTGCATAGTGCGACAAAAGCATGCCGGGAGCCGCTGGTGAACTGCCTCCACGGGTATTCACTTCGACATCACCGATTACCGCTTGCAGCGATTCCAAAGATGTACCTCCAAGTCGCAACACAACGGGCTTTGTGCCGCTACAATCAATTATGGTAGATTCTACTCCAATTTGACTGTGTCCGCCATCGAGAATCAATTCTATGCTTTCGCCGAGTTGATCTGCCACATGCGAAGCGCGGGTAGGAGAGATATATCCAAAAGGATTCGCACTTGGCGCAGCAAGAGGCAACTGCACTTCACGGAGTAATGACAAAGTAAGCGGATGATCGGGCATACGCATGCCTACAGTTGGCAATCCAGATGTAACAGCATCAGGTATGAGATCATTTTTTCGAAGCACAATTGTCAACGGCCCTGGCCAAAAGGCCTCCATCAATTTGCGGGCAGCAGGCGGAACCTCCTGTACATACTTCGCGACATCATCTGTTGAAGCGATATGCACAATCAACGGATCAAATGATGGACGATTTTTTGTTTCGAAAATGCGTATGACTGCATCGGGATCTAATGCATTGGCAGCGAGTCCGTATACAGTTTCAGTCGGTATGGCTACGAGTTTGCCTGCCTTCAGGAGCTGACAGGCATGTGAAATATCGGTATTGATCAGTGCTGACATTCGGGCGCAAATATCCGAAGTGCTGCATCATTCCACATCAAGCAAACCTTTGTCTTTCGCGTGATCAATCTGTAAACGCGATGATCAAAGACAACTGATGCAAATACAAATTGCCCATGTATGGATTCAGATTGACGTTTTTGAACCCATAACTGTAGCGGATTTCTGGTAAAATACGGAATGGCTTGAATGCCCTTTCGAAACCGATGCCAACATCCAGCGCGACGTCGGACTGGAATCCATAATTGCCTTCTGTTAGATTTTCTTGTTTGACAGGCAGTCGAAAATTGGGGCCGATATTCAGAAAGGGTTGGTATTTCCCAATAGGTAACTTCACCATCAAATGCCCCATAAACTGCAGCGAACTTGACATGGCCGGCGAGGTGCGTGCGATGCCTTCGCCATCAGAATATTTCAGATGGCCTGAATTCATCGTGAGTTCTACTTTGGGAGAAATGGCCAGATATTCTGTCATCTCATAATAACTGTGTAATCCTAACTTGATTCCGGAACCCGGACGAGATACGGGAGTAGATGGCTGTTGTTGGTCAAAAAAATAGGTAGATGTATAGCCAAGATGAAAGCCCAAATGAAATCGCGACGAATCAGCAGCTGGATTTTCTTCCGTCAATTGTTCGTATGGATCGACGCTTTCTGTTTGCGCATTCAGTAGAAAAGGGCAAAGCAATGCCACGAAAAGAAGGTTTTGTTTCATCTTAAAATAGTTTAGAGTAGAGTTGCGCCGAAATACCTTCTTTCTTTTTCGGGACAACGAAAAGTTTAGAGACATTATTTGATCCCCTCACTTTTTTAACAGTGATGAAAGGGAAGATCGACATCAAAGACATTTCCAGATGTCACATCAACGTGATCACATTACTTGGTTTCTTTATCACGTAGAATCATCCCAATTTCCATCACGCCCGGTAGTATTTCTATCTCAGGCATCACCTGTCGTATTTCGTAAGTATAGGTTCCGAACGAAGGGAATTCCAGGTTACTGTCATAGATGAATTCCAAATCAATGATATCTAAACCTTTATCGCCGATGAATTCACCATTTTCTTCGCGAACAGGAATATCCACATCATGCCGAATTTTATCGCCATTGGGCTTGGTTTCCAGGACTTCCAACAATAGTTTGTCGTACGGGTAGGCGGTCATGTATCTGAAGTCAATGACCATTTCGTATGGATGTTTATTCTCCTTGACCTCAATCTTAAACGTCTTGGCGTCAGTCTGTTTCCAGATCATTTCTTCCCCGAAGCTAATGTGTTCCTTGAAGTGGACCTTGCGTTGATCACATGAAATCAGGGCTATGGTCAGGAACAAGAAAATAAGGTATTGGATCGGTTTCATGGGATTGTGGAATTTTGTTGGTAAATGTAAAAAGGCCGTCTGTATTGTCTTTCAGTGGGTTCCGGTTGTTCAAAACTCGTACATAATGCAGGCCTGACGGGCTTTCCCGCTCGTAAATTCGCGCTGAATTATTTTAATTACCTAAATGTCTCAACAAGTACAGTACACAGAAGACAATATTCGTTCACTCGATTGGCATGAACACATCCGCCTTCGTCCCGGTATGTATATCGGAAAATTGGGCGATGGAACGTCGTATGATGACGGAATCTATGTGTTGTTGAAAGAGATCATCGACAATTCGATCGATGAGTTTGTGATGGGCCATGGCAAAACTGTGGACATCACCATCAAAGACAATACGGTGTTGGTGCGCGACTACGGACGTGGTATTCCTCTTGGAAAAGTGATCGATTGTGTTTCTAAAATCAATACGGGTGGTAAATACGATTCACGCGCTTTCAAAAAAAGTGTGGGTTTGAATGGTGTTGGTACCAAAGCCGTGAACGCTCTTTCCGGGTATTTCAAAGTGGAGAGTGTGCGTGAAGGTGAATCAAAAGTCGCGGAATTTGTTAAGGGAAATCTCACAAAGGATCATAAGGTAGAGAAGACCACCAGCAAAAATGGAACGACCATGTATTTCGTTCCTGACGAGACCATTTTCCACAATTTTCAATACCGCGCTCAACACGTGGAGAAGTTGCTTTGGAATTATTGTTATCTGAATTCTGGTCTCACCATTGTTTTTAATGGTCAGAAATACAAAAGTGAAAATGGACTGAAAGATCTTCTTGCGGCGAATATGTCGGAAGAGCCTCTCTATCAACCCATACATCTCCGCGGTGATGATATTGAAGTGGCCATTACACACACCAATACATACGGTGAAGATTATTATAGTTTCGTGAATGGTCAGTATACCACACAGGGTGGAACGCATCAGGCGGCATTTCGCGAAGCATATGTGAAAGTGATTCGTGATTTTTTTGGCAAAGACTATGAAGCAGTAGATATCCGCTCTGGAATTGTTGCTGCTGTTGCTGTTAAAGTAGTTGAACCAGTTTTCGAATCTCAAACCAAAACCAAACTTGGGTCGAATGAAATCGAACCAAATGGTAAGAGCATGAAGGCTTTTGTGCTCGAATTTTTGCAAAAGGAACTGGACAATTATCTCCATAAAAATCCTGATGCTGCACAAAATCTGCAAAAGAAAATTTTGCAGAGTGAAAGGGAAAGAAAAGAATTGCAGGGTATTCAGAAATTGGCCAGAGATCGCGCGAAAAAGGCCAATCTGCACAATAAAAAACTTCGTGATTGTAAAGTGCATTTCATCGATTCTAAAGAAGATGCACCAGAGACTACTTTGTTCATCACTGAGGGTGATTCTGCAAGTGGATCCATTACGATTTCACGCAATGTGCAAACACAAGCTGTGTTTAGTCTTCGTGGTAAGCCGCTGAATACCTACGGTATGACCAAGAAGGTGGTTTATGAAAATGAAGAATTCAATTTGCTTCAGTCAGCACTTGACATTGAAGATGGACTCGAGACATTGCGATACAATAAAGTGGTGATTGCAACCGATGCTGATGTCGACGGTATGCACATCAGGTTATTGATGATCACTTTCTTCCTTCAGTTCTTCCCCGATTTGGTGAGACATGGACATTTGTATGTGCTGCAAACACCATTGTTTCGTGTCCGCAATAAGAAGGAAACCATCTATTGTTACAGCGAACAGGAACGAATAGCAGCCATAGCCAAGTTGGGAACTAAACCGGAAATCACACGATTCAAAGGATTGGGTGAAATTTCTCCGGATGAGTTTAAAGCCTTTATTGGACCAGAGATTCGTTTGGAACCTGTGGTGATTGGCAAAGATTCTCACCTCAAGGAAATGCTCGAGTTTTTATGGGTAAAAACACCCCGGACAGACAAGAATTCATTATCCGAAATCTCAAAGTGGAGAAGGATGAGGTTTTGGAGTCGGAAAAGAAAGAAGAAGAATTAATAGCCGAATAATCAGTATAAATGATGTCTGAAGACAACAACGATATTGAAAACAACCTCCCTGAAGACGGACAACTGAGTGATGTCACTCAGGTGCAGGGATTATACCATGAATGGTTTCTGGATTATGCCAGTTATGTTATTCTCGAAAGAGCTGTACCGCATATCCATGATGGACTGAAACCTGTACAACGTCGAATACTCCATTCCATGTGGGAAATGGAAGATGGACGATACAATAAGGTTGCTAATGTCATCGGTAATACCATGAAATATCACCCTCACGGTGATGCTAGTATTGGCGATGCATTGGTGCAAATCGGTCAGAAGAATCTTCTGATGGATATGCAGGGTAACTGGGGAAATATCTTCACCGGAGATTCCGCCGCAGCTCCTCGATACATCGAAGTGCGATTGAACAAATTCGCTCAGGAGGTCGTTTTTAATCCGAAAACCACCAAATGGCTGAGTAGTTATGATGGCAGGAACAAAGAGCCTGAAACGCTGCCGGTAAAATTCCCTTTGCTTCTGGCTATGGGAGTAGAAGGTATCGCCGTTGGTTTGGCTTGTAAAATTCTTCCTCACAATTTCAACGAATTGATCGATGGTAGCATTGATGTGCTTCGCGGCAAACGCACACACCTCTTGCCTGATTTTCAAACCGGAGGTCTGGCAGACTGCACCGACTACAATTCAGGATTGCGGGGTGGAAAAATTCGCGTACGTGCGAAAATCAAAAAAGACGACAAAGAGAAAACACTGGTCATTTCTGAAATTCCTTTTGGCACTACAACGGTTTCTTTGATCGATTCTGTGCTGAAAGCAAACGAAAAAGGGAAAATCAAAATCCGTAAGGTGGAAGATCTGACCACCGATAAAGTTGAAATCGTCATCCATCTTGCCGCTGGTACTTCTCCTGATAAAACAATCGACGCATTGTATGCTTTCACAGATTGTGAAGTGAGCATATCTCCGAATTCCTGCGTCATTTCTGAAGACAGACCCATCTTCATCGCAGTAGATGAGCTGCTCCGCATATCAACTGAACATACCAAAGAACTGATTCGCCAGGAACTTGCGATTCATCTGGATGAACTCAATGAGCAATGGTTCTTTTCTTCTCTTGAAAAAATCTTCATTGAAAAAAGGATCTATCGCAAAATTGAAGAATGCGAAACATGGGAAGAAATTCTCGACACCATTCACAAAGGTTTAAAACCTCATGTGAAGGACTTTTTCCGCGAAGTAACCGATGATGATGTAACCCGACTCACTGAAATTCGCATCAAACGCATTTCGAAATTTGATGGATTCAAAGCCGATGAACTGATCAGAAAGCTGGAAGGTGAAATCAAGGAAACCAAACGGAAACTGAAAGAACTTGTAGAAACCTGTATTGATTACTTCAAGGAACTCAAACGCAAATACGGAAAGGACAAAGACCGCAAAACAGAACTGAAACAATTCGATGTGGTTGAAGCTGCAAAAGTGGCCATTGCCAATGCCAAGTTATTTGTGAATTATGCGGAAGGATTTATCGGTACAGGTCTGAAACGCGATGAAGGCGAATTGATCGGGGAGTGTTCTGACATTGATGATATTATTGTATTCCGCCGCGATGGCAAAATGTTGGTCAAGCGTGTGGAATCAAAAGCGTTTGTCGGTAAAGACATCATCCATGCTGCGGTTTGGAAGAAGGATGACAAACGAACAATTTATAATTTGATTTATAGCGATGGTAAAAAGGGTGGGGCAATGATGAAAAGATTTGCTGTGACCGCCATCACCCGAGATAAGGAATACGATCTGACCAAAGGATCACCTGGTTCTGAAATCCTGCATTTCACCGCGAATCCAAATGGTGAAGCTGAGGTTGTAACCGTTCATCTGCGTCAACTCGAGCGACTCAAGAAATTGAAATTCGATATCGATTTTTCGGAATTGGCCATCAAGGGTCGTGATGCTATCGGCAATGTGGTAACCAAATATCCGGTGAAGAAAATTGAACTGAAACAAGCCGGAATTTCGACACTGGGTGCTCGTAAAATTTGGCTGGATGAAAGTGTCATGAGACTCAATGAAGAAGGACATGGCCGATTCCTCGGCGATTTTAATGCTGAAGATAAAATCCTGATAGTCCTTTCTTCCGGTGTCTACAAACTCATCAGTCCGGAGTTATCTACTCACTTCGACGACAACAATTTGATCGTGGAAAAATGGATTCCGGAAAAGCCACTCACTGCGGTGTATTTCGACGGCGAGAAGGAACAATGGTTCGTGAAGCGATTTATGATCGAGGCTTCGAAAGGTCCGGTGACATTTATTTCTGAACACCCCAAATCGAAGTTGAATATGGCAACGCTGTTGCACCATCCTGTGATTTATGTGCGTTTCGACAAACGCAACAAGATCGCGAAAAACAAGATGGATGAAAGTATCAACCTGCGCGATTTTATCGCGGTGAAAGGTTTGAAAGCCATTGGAAACAGACTTACTGCTTATCCTGTTCTCAATATCGAGTTGTTGGATGCTGATCCGCAACGTGAGATTGAATCAGAGAATCTTTTGCAGGAGATGATCAAGGCTCGCACTCCGGATAAAATTGAAATTGATCGCAACGATGAATTGTTCGAACCGCAAAATCCGGATGAGGTGGAATTTGAAATCGAAGGTCTCGAAGAGGATATGGCCAAATTCAAAGCGCTAAAGGAAAGTGGCAATTTGAACATTGAACCGCCAATGAAACCAACACCAAGAACGAAGCCGGCCTCCGGCACCCCAAAAGGGGAACAAGGCAGTTTGTTCTAGGGGCGTATGATCACGCCCTAGCAGCCCTAGCCGTGCTTGACGCCCTAACCGGGTGCGTGAAGAACGGAAAGAAGGGCGCATGATCATGCGCCCCATTTGTGTCTGGCACTCTGGCCCCATCCGCCCATGGTGGTCTTCCTTCCACCACCGTAATCCCCATCGTTCACCTTCGAATGATGACGGTTCACTTTCTTACTGTCGATCTTGCGACAAGTCCCACAGTAACATTGTCGAAAATTTGAATCATGGTACAAACTATTCTTGGCGCTGGTGGAATTATCTCTAAACATGCGGCCATTGAACTACATAAATTGGGTAAGCAGGTCAGAATCGTCAGCAGAAATCCCAAAAAGGTGAACGATGAAGATCAGTTGGTGAAAGCTGATTTGTTGAATCGACAAGCGGTCATGGATGCTGTAGAAGGTAGCGAAGTGGTCTACCTCACCGCTGGTTTAAAATATGATACCAATGTGTGGAATGTGGAATGGCCGTTGGTCATGCGCAATACTTTGGACGCATGTATCAAACACAAAGCAGTATTGGTTTTTTTTGACAACGTCTATACTTATGGGATGGTCGATGGTATCATGACGGAGTCAACGCCGATAAAACCATCCAGTGAAAAAGGAGCACTTCGGACCGCTATTCTCAATATGTTGCATTCGGAAATGCGTGCTGGAAAATTGAAAGCCCTCATTGCACGTTCTGCTGATTTTTATGGTCCGGATACAGCGAATAGCATGACACAAGCAATGGTTTTTGACAAGTTGGCTGCGAATAAGTCGCCGCAATGGCTTTTAGGCACACAGCATATTCATTCATTCACCTATACGCCTAATGCAGGAAAAGCTATGGTCTGGCTGGGAAATGCGCCCGATACATATGGACAGGTTTGGCACCTTCCAACAGATCCTCGAAAAATCACTGGACTTGAATTCATTCAAAAGTCGAACGAACTTTTCGGAACACAAAAAAAGCCTACCATCTTATCTCGTTGGTTGCTGAAAATCATTTCGCTTTTTGTACCGGTAATCAGGGAAAGTATGGAAATGTTGTACCAGTTCGACCGTGACTATGTATTCGATAGCACCAAATTCATGGCAAGGTTTCCGACGTTTCCAATAACAACTTACGACAAGGGAATCGCGGAAATCGCACATTGGTATAAAACAAAACCACAGTCCTGATTGATCATCAAAGTTTCTTGACGACAAATTCTGTCCGTCTGTTTTTTGAACGACCTTCATCGGTGGCATTGTCACCGATGGGTTTTGTTTCACCATATCCTTTGTAGGTCATTCGTTTACCATTCACACCTTTGGAAGCAAGGTAATTCATCACTTCGAAGGCGCGTTCTGCGGATAATGCCAGGTTGGCCTTATCGTCTCCAATGTTGTCGGTATGTCCGGAAATCTCAATTTCGAAAGTTGGATTCCTTTGAAGGTATCCTGCAAATGCATCAAGAATCATCTTTGATTCTTCCTCAATATCTGCACTATTGGTCGCATAGTTGATATCATTGATCACAAAAGCTTCACCTTCTTTGATTTCCGCTGTTTGCATATTTAGCTTTGTGACAACTGGCGCCGGATTGTCTTTTCTTGAAACGATCCTTGAATTGAAGGCAAGACCCTGACCTTCTACACTCAGCGTCACATTTTGATTGCGTTCGATCTTGACAATTGCCGCATATGTTCCATCATCGTTGTTCACCGCTACCTCTTCTTTCTGCATCGATTCGGTATAGTTGATTTCCACTTTCGCATTTTGAACTGGTTCTCCGGCTTTATCTTTTACAACACCTTTGAGTACCATGACTTTTTCCGGTTTTGCTTTTTCAGGCATTTTGAATTGAAAAATGTCACGGCCTTTGTTGCCTAGAAAATTCTTGGCGCCGAAATAAGCGACCTCACCATCGCTTGATACCACAATACCCAATTCTTCGCCTTCGGAATTGATCGGAAATCCAATGTTCTTGACTTCTTTGATGCTTTCGTCTTCATTGAGACGACAATAGAAAATATCCATACCTCCAACACCAATGTGGCCGTCACTGGCAAAGTACAATGTCTTGCTGTCACTGTGCATGAACGGTGCTTTTTCCTGTCCTCTTGTATTGATTTTTGGTCCCATTGGAACACAAGGTCCCCATGTGCCATCTGGTTCTCGTTTGCTGATGAAGATGTCATGTGAAAAATTTCCACTCTCATCTTTCATGCATTCAGGACGAACTCCTACGAAGTATAATGTTTTGCCATCACCACTTAGCGATGGTTGTCCTTCAAATCCTTTTTCTGTATTGATATTCGATCCCAACGATTGTAATTCTCCCCAATTGTAAATCTTGTTGCCATTGGCATCCGTCGACATTTCATATTTCGTGAAGAATAGATCGATGTTATTTGGATTTTCTGCCACAGGATTTTTCATCGCAACAATCAATTCTCTGTTGTCGACCGTAATGGTCGCTCCGCCGCAATTATTGCCTTGATTAAACGGAGTCGGAAGTGCTTTTCCTTCATCGAACCGGGCATTGATGTCCGGCCTTTTAGACCATGAAAAGTCTTCTGATGCTTTTGGTGCGAAATCTCCTTTGGCTTGTTTCATCACCGATCTGGTGTAAAACATAATTTCACCATCTGGTGAGATCAATGGCAAGTAATCATCTGTTGTGGATGAAACACCATCTACCTTCACAGGATTGTATTCAACTTTTTCGCGATAGATATCCGCGTACGCCCGAACGCTGATCAATGCCTCTTCAACTTCGGCATATTTTTTTTGATAGTCTTTCTCAAATTTTCCAGGATCACTGTCTGGAAATCTCAGGAATTTTTCAAACCATTTGAGCGCCTCTTCATACTCCCGATCTGCGTAGGTCATCGCACCTAACATGTAGTATGGTTCAGAGTGGTATTCTGGACATGCCTCCATGAGTTGCGCGAGATGCATTTTTGCGCTATCAAACGAACCGCCGCGTTTGGCTACTTTAAACTCTATTTCTCCTAAACGCGCCAAACAAGGCAAACACTTCGGATCCTCTTCCAGAGCTTTATTGAGAAATTCAATTCGTTCGGCTGTTTCGTATTTCTTCGTATCAAAACTTTGATCTAACCACTTTTGAATTTTGCCTTCGGGTGTATAGTTACAATCATCTTGCGCAATCAGCTTTAGCGCAATGATGATCAGAAAAAATGTCGAGAAAGTTCTTCGTTTCATATGAATGATTTCCGGGCCTAAGTTGGCGACAATTCAAGAACTGACAAAATCGGGCCAAATTGTATATCAAGGACTAGTTTTCTTCCATGAGATCAGAAGAATTCCGAGACCAATAACAAAACTGAATTCGCTTAGCGAATAATGGTGAGGTGACCAGAAAGGGTGCGTTCCTCATAATCAGTACCACTGATGATCAATTGCCAGGTATAAACACCATTTGGAGCGAAGTATTCACCACCATGAACATCGCCAACCCAGACTTCTTCATAATCCAATGACTGGAAAATGATATCTCCGAATCGGTTGAATATGCGCAAATCAAATCTATCAGGTGGATAATTGCATTTTACAGAAAAGATATCGTTGATGTCATCTTCATTGGGTGTAAAGGAATTCGGAACATAGAAATGAAATGCATCACGCACTTCAATGTCAGCGTTCACTCTTGTAGAACATCCATTGGAATCTGTTGCCATGAGTTCCACAGTATAAAATCCTATCGCTTGCGGTAGTGTGAGGTCGTATTGTTCACCATAACCATAAAGTGAATCTTGTCCCAAAACTTGCCAGATCAATGAGTCTGCATTTTCTGATGTGCTTGTGAGAATGACATGTGGATCAGCAATTGGTACCTGCCAGGCAGATGCATTGAATCCTGCTACAACCTCTGCGGGATTATGAAATTGTGCGGTAAATGCCGACTCACAACCGGGGCTGTGGATGATACGCACTTCGTAACTCCCTGCGCAAATGTCTTCAAATAGAATTTCAGGGCCGATAAGCGTTTGGTTATTCATGATCGCTGTGATCGATCCTTCACTGCCATTGATGATTTCCAATTTGGCATCGCAATCATCATAACAAGTGATATCTGTTTGGTTGACAGTCATGGAAGGAGGATACGCAAAACTCACAGAGACGTCATCTGTTACAGAACAATCATCCAACGTTACCATGCATTGAAGAACGCGCGTGGAAGGCTCTGCAATCTCCACTTGTGACAATGGATTGGATAAGCTGGCAAAAGTGACTGCCGGGTCCTGTATCCAAGTGAAAGTGCCGCCGATATAACTTGCGTTGAGTGTTGTTTGCAGGTCGCACAATTGAACGTCGGCACCTGCATTTACGGTTAGTAGAACATTGCCAACCGTTACCGTTGCATCCACCGGACATCCTTGTTCGTTGATCACACTAATATCATAACTGCCAGGAGTTAGATCGACCCAAACCACAGCATTGGTTAAGTTACCTTCAAATTCTACCGTGAATACTCCGTCGCTGGAGTTGGTAATTTCCAAAGCAATACTTCCATCGGTGCCATTGCATGCATCGTTGGTGGTTAATTCAAATTCGGCCAAAGGGTTAACTGTGATAGTGGCATTTTCATCCCAATTATTGCCACAGATGTCAGCAACTGGATTGGCAGCTGAGAATGACGTGGTATAATCTCCCGGTTCAAGTGCAGCTCCAAAATTGAGGGTCACTTCTGAACCCCATTCAGAACCGTCAGTGTCGATCGTTGTTGGTGTAATGGTGGAACCATCTGGAGCGGTAATCGGAAAACTATTCGGATTGACAATGGCTAGATGCACACTTTCATTGAAAGTCAATTGTATGGTTTGATTGTCACAATCGACAACAATTTCCTGCACCGCTGGCGGAGTAGCGTCGAAGATATTCGCTGTATTTCCTGAAAAATCGAGTGTATAACCATCGAGTGTCGAACTGAAATTCATGATGACCAGAGCGTATACACTTCCTGCATTCACATTCAAATCGCTATTGAATGGTGGACCGTTGAGATTACCAGGACCATTGCTGCTTCCGAAACCTCCGTTGGCTGAAGAGATACCAGTTTCTCCTTGAACGCCGCCAGTTTCGCCATAACTGTTACAACTTACCTCGGGTGAAAGGCCGCTATTGATGCCTTCACATCCGTTGTCTGTGATGTCGAATAGTGACCAGTCATAGTCATCAAAAGTGCTATTGGGTTGAAGCACAAAATTCAGCACGCCATCATTTTGCGGTGAAAAAACATACCATGCGCTGTTGAATTCGCCTCCGGTCTGACATGTTCCCGGTGCCATTTCGAACACCTGACCTGTTCCTGCGGGTGAGTTGGTTTCAGTGTATGCTTGATTACAAACGGACACTGCATCCTCACAATCACTGTTTTGGGCTTGAAGATTCAAGCCAGCGATCATGAAAAGCAATAAAACGGATGTCAGTCTAAACAGGTTCACGGTACTAAGGACGTCAAAAATCTTGATTTGGTTGTTTCTACTTGAATGAAGAATCTCACAATGACGTGGTAATAACTGAGTCTGGTCGGATATTTACGCCTGTTAATACATAAAGATGAATTATCGTAGACTTGGTAAAAGTGGCCTTAAAGTGAGTGAATTGAGCTTTGGGTCTTGGATCACTTTTGGAAATCAGATCCAGAATTATATCAGCGAAAGGCTCATGGATATTGCTTATGAGCATGGTGTGAATTTCTTCGACAATGCGGAAGTTTATGCCGCAGGTCACAGTGA
Organism: Flavobacteriales bacterium; assembly: GCA_016722445.1. Taxonomy (GTDB): domain Bacteria; phylum Bacteroidota; class Bacteroidia; order Flavobacteriales_D; family Sanyastnellaceae; genus JAIBBG01. The sequence continues at coordinate 80,960 of JADKIZ010000041.1, forward strand.
GGAGGTGATGGGGGAGATTTTGAGTAAAAAAAACTGGCCGCGTGATACCTATATTCTGAGTAGCAAAGTGTTCTTCGGTGCTGGTGGGAAATTGCCGACACAGCGGGGATTGCATCGCAAACACATCGCCGAAGCTTGCCATGCAGCACTGAAACGTATGCGCGTGGAATACCTCGATTTGTATTTCTGTCACCGACCAGATAAAGAAACCCCCATTGAAGAAACGGTTTGGTCCATGCACCAACTGATCATGCAGGGAAAAATTTTCTATTGGGGAACAAGTGAATGGAGCGCGCAGGAAATCATGGAAGCACACATGTTTGCACGCCAGAATAACTTGATTGGACCCGTAGTGGAACAACCACAATACAATATGCTCACCAGAAGAAAAGTAGAGGTGGAATATGCACAGATATACAAAACGGTAGGACTGGGTACTACCATATGGAGTCCACTGGCTTCCGGGATATTTGACCGGAAAATACCTCGATCAAAACCTGACGCCACCAGACTGCAGCGCGATGAACTGAATTGGTTGGCTGAAAGAACATTCACCGATGAAAATGAAAATATCGTGCGAAATCTCAAATCAGTTGCAGATGAACTCGACATTTCACTCGCTCATTTGGGAATTGCATGGTGCTTGAAAAATGAAAATGTTTCTACTGTCATTCTTGGTGCTTCCAAAACAGAACAACTAGAGCATAACCTTCAAGCCATCGATAAAGTGGCTTTGCTTGATGATGATGTTATGCAAAGGATTGAATTGATCCTCGGCAATAAACCAAAACACCCGCCCTATTGAAAAATGAATTTAATATTTAAAATTGTTAGAGGTATTAGGTATGAGGTATTTTGTATTAGGTAGGCATATAACCTTACAACCTCACCACCACTTGCTCGCCCCTCATAATTTCAACTTCACACTTCACACTTCAAACAATATAATTCATACTTCATACTTCATACTTCAAACAGCATAATTCATAATTCATAATTCATACTTCATAATTCATACTTCATAATTCATACTTCATAATTCATACTTCATAATTCATACTTCATACTTCATAATTCATACTTCAAGAATGCGTATCGACATCCTAACCCTTCTTCCCCGATTGCTTGACGGACCTTTTGCGGACAGCATACTTGAGCGTGCGCAGGAGCGTGGTTTATGTGAAATTCACATTCACAATATCCGTGATTATTCTACTGCCAAACAAAAACAGACCGATGATTATCAATTCGGAGGTGGGGCGGGAATGGTCATGACCATTCAACCTATTGATGATTTGATTGCCAAGTTGAAATCCGAAAGAGAGTATGATGAAATCATCTATCTCACACCGGATGGGGATCGATTGGAGCAGAAAACATGCAATACACTTTCTTTGAAGAAGAACATCATCATGTTGTGTGGACATTATAAAGGCGTAGATCAGCGTGTGCGTGATCATTTCATCACGAGAGAAATATCCATTGGCGATTATGTGTTGAGTGGGGGAGAGCTGGCTGCTGCGGTTCTTGTGGATAGCATTGTGCGCCTTATACCGGGAGTGATGAATGATGAAACAAGCGCACTCACAGATTCATTTCAGGATAATCTCCTCGCACCACCTGTATACACCAGACCGGCTGAATACAAAGGATGGAAGGTACCTGATATTCTTCTTAGCGGTCACTTTGCCAATATTGAAGAATGGAGAATGAATGAAGCCATCAAAAAAACCAAAGAACGACGACCGGATATTTTGGGGAGGGTTACTTTTGAGGTTAAGGTTCAAGGTTGGCAAAGCATATATGATTGACCCCAAACACCCGATCGCCCCACAACCCATAATTCATAATTCATACTTCATAATTCATAATTCATACTTCATAATTCATAATTCATACTTCATACTTCATAATTCAATTCTGATGTTTGAAAAGAAAAGCGAAAAAGTAATTTCCAGAAAAAGATTTTGGGATCGCCAATTGAGATTCAGCATGTATGCAACCGGAATACTCGTGTTTTCACTCACGTTGGGTGTTGCAGGTTATATGATTTTTGCCAAGCTTGGTTTTGTGGATGCATTGCTCAATGCTTCTATGATCCTCACTGGTATGGGGCCTGTGAATCCTATGATGGATGAAGGTGCGAAACTCTTTGCTTCATTCTACGCACTTTATAGTGGTGTTGCTTTTCTTTCGGTCATTGGTGTTTTCATTGCGCCGGTTGTCCATCGTTTTATGCATAAAATACATCTTGAATCCTGATCATGAATACACAGATTCCGCTGGCAGAAAGATTTCGTCCTACTGGATTGGATGATTATATGGGACAAAAACACCTTGTGGGTCAGGGTGCGGTTTTGCGAAAGGCCATTGAAAGTGGCAACTTGCCGAGTATGATTTTTTGGGGGCCGCCAGGTGTGGGAAAAACCACATTGGCGACGATTATTTCGCATACTCTCAAAAGGCCATTCTACACGCTGAGTGCAATCAACAGTGGTGTGAAGGATGTTCGGGAAGTCATTGAAAAGGTGCAGGGACAAGGAATGTTCAGCAGAGGTGCTGTTTTATTTATAGATGAAATTCATCGGTTCTCAAAATCGCAACAGGATTCACTGCTTGGTGCTGTGGAGAAAGGTATCGTCACATTGATAGGTGCAACAACTGAAAATCCTTCTTTCGAAGTGATATCTGCATTGCTCAGTCGTTGTCAGGTATATGTGATGAAACCGCTTGAGAAACAGGACTTGATTGATCTCGTGGATAGGGCTTTGAAAGAAGACATTGAACTCAAAAAGCGGACAATCATTATAGATGAATACGAGGCATTGTTGAGGTTGAGTGGCGGAGATGCCCGGAAATTGTTGAATGTACTTGAGCTTGTTGTCTCGCAACTGCACGATGGCAGTTCCATTACGAATGATGCCGTCATACAAATTGTACAGCAGAATCCTGCGATGTATGATAAAAGTGGAGAGATGCATTACGATATCATTTCCGCATTTATCAAAAGCATGAGAGGAAGTGATCCGAATGCTGCGGTGTATTATTTGGCTCGAATGGTTGAAGGAGGTGAAGATCCTAAATTCATTGCACGGAGAATGTTGATCCTCGCCGCAGAAGATATTGGACTGGCAAATCCGAATGCATTGCTTATGGCCGATGCGACTTTTCGTGCCGTGGAGAATATCGGCTGGCCGGAAAGTAGAATCATTCTGAGTGAATGCGCTGTTTATCTTGCTACTTCTCCGAAAAGCAACAGCACTTATATGGCTATCGACAATGCCCTTGCTCTGGTGCGCCAGACGGGTAATCTAAGTATTCCATTGCATATCCGTAACGCACCAACGAAGCTGATGAAAGATTTGGGATATGGAAACAATTATGAATATGCGCATTCACATCCTGGAAATTTCGTCAGACAAGAATTTTTACCGGAGGAAATTTCGGGTACTGTTTTCTATCAACCGGGATCGAATCAGAAGGAACAACAATTGAAAGAGATCCTTGATAAGATGTGGGGAGAAAAATACAAATGAGGTTGAATGTTATCTTGCACGCACTGGTTCAAACATCCCGTTGTCATTAAGCATGTACAAGTTCAGCGCTAATATTGAAATCATTGGAGTGAATCCATTTGTTTTTGTTCCTGAGAAAATTCTAGCTGAGATATTCAAAAACGCAGGCAAAAACAAAGGACCGATTCCAATTTGTGGGACCATCAACGAAAAACAATATCGACAGACATTGGTTAGGTTTCAGGATGAATGGCGTTTGTACATCAATACGATGATGCTCAAAAATTCACCGAAACGAATAGGCGAGAAGATTGATCTTACGGTGATGTATGATGGTGAAAGCCGAGCCATTGAACCACCAAAAAAATGGCTGGTAGCGTTGAATAAAAATAAGGATGCGAAAGAAGTTTTTGATGCACTACCGGCATCACGTCGTCATGAAATCACACGGTATATCGCCAATTTGAAAACGGAAGAAGCGCGTGATAAGAACATTCAATGGGCCATTCTTTTTTTATTGGGTAAGGAAAGGTTTGTGGGAAGGGATAAGCCATGAACTCCTTTCAACTTCTGGTTTGCACGCCTTCTGCGTAGTTGGTTTCAACACAGAGGTCGCGGTGGATTCGCAGAGAACACAGTTTTTTTGAGATTGTATTCAGAGATGAGTTTGCAATCAACAATTTATTGTATCAAACAACCACACTCCCGCGCAACATTGAACATTGAACATTAAACCTTGAACCATGGAACATGCACGCCTTCGGCGTAATTGGCTTCACAACAATTGACGCAGTGGATTCGCAGAGGACACCGTTGTAATCTGAGATGGGCAAGTGATCACCCATCAATGAAGATCACTTCACAACAAAAGATGCAGTTTGCACTTCTGGGCCACTGAGTACTTTCACTACATACATTCCTTTTGCGAAATCTTTTGTTATCACAGATGTTGAATTTGAAGTTGCTTGCATACTTTTCACAAGTTTGCCTGCTCCATTGAAAATATCAATGATCGAATTTGGAGATGTTTGGATGGTGAAATAGTCTTGGGTTGGATTAGGGAAAATACTCAGAGCCGGCAGCGTTGATTCAGAAACCGCACTTCCTAACTCACCATATCGGAATATTACTCCACTGTCGTTTACCCCACCCGATGCGGTCATGCCGAAGAAAGCGCCACTGTCGTAAAGTAATCCGGCGAAAGGCAAAGATCCATTCAGTCCATCAAAGTCGATCAGTGTGGTGAAACCAGTACCATCGGTATTCATGCTGAACATATTACCTTTTGCATCATTTCCCGCCAATTCTGTCATGCCATAAAGAACATTGTCGACAAGTGTCAAAGTACCCATAGGCTGCGCTCCATCATCGTTATTAAGGTCACGAAGTTTGACATACCCAGAGCCATCCGTTTTTATTTTGAAGATGGTGCCACGGTTGTATTCACCGCCAGTGTTGGTAAAAGCATACATATACTCAGTGCCATCATAGACTAGACTTCCATATCCGTTAGAGCCATAAGGATCATCGTTAAACTCCAACAGGTTTTGGTAGCCTGTACCATCCATGTTTATTTTGTAAACGACACCGAAACTGGAAGCGCCACCTCCGACCGTTAGTCCGTAAAAAAATTCACCATCCGTGATGAGGTGACCATAAGGACTTCGACCTGTTGTTAAGTCCATGAGAAAATGAAAGATAACAGTGAACTCAGAACCATCAGGAAGCAATTTGAAAATTGTCCCACTATTATTGGCACCACCAGATGGATTCACACCATACAAATAAGTTCCGTCGTAAAAAAGAGCGCCTTTTGAATTGCCGCCAGTGACAGCAGTTTCGAAATTGGCTATCGTAGAAAAATCAGTTCCATCTGTCTTGATTCGGTAAACTGTGCCATTGCCAAATGTTCCGCCATATTCCGTTGTACCGTAGAGATAATCGCCTATTAAAATCACTGCGCTTTTGGGTTGAAAGCCTGTTTCATCTTCAAAAAAATCGAAAATTTTGGTGAAATCTGTTCCGTCCTTTTTGATGCGATAAATGGTACCGTCATAATTCACACCACCACCGCTGCATGTTCCATAAAGGTATGTTCCATCAGTGATTGGTGTTGCGAAATATGGTGCATAACCAGAAGTGGCTGTTTCAAAGTCGTGAAGTTTTGTGTATTGGGCTGAAGAACAAGCCGCAATCAATGTGAAGAATGATAAAGTAAAAAGTTTAGAATTCATTTGAGTTAAGGGTGATAAGGTTGAGTAATAGTTTGTAAGGTTCTAAATAGATAGCATACAAAAATAACAATCTCCATTGATATGCGAACTGAATTTGTTTATGCGGTTAAGCTCACTTCCGCAGAACCTTGAACTTCGAGCCATGCACGCCTTCGGCGTAGTTGGTTTCAACACAGAGGTCTCAGTGGATGTGCAGAGGACACAGTTTTTTTAAGTAGTAATCTGAAACTCGTTTGCGATCACCAAATAATTTTGGTCTATAACTCTACATCCGCGCAACATTGAACATTGAACATTGAACATTGAACTTTGAACCTTGAACCCTCTCCTCCGCAATCTTAAATTTTAGATCTTAAATTTTGAATCACACTAAGCGCCCTATTTCACGATTAATCCTTTTCGCAATCCCCGGGCCTTCGTAAATAAATCCAGTATACACCTGAACCATATCTGCGCCTGCTTCGATTTTTTCTATGGCATCTGCGGGAGAATGAATACCTCCAACTCCAATAACAGGAAAGGCGTTGTTCGATTTTGATTTGAGATAACGAATGACTTCGGTTGAACGTGTACGAAGGGGAATGCCGCTGAGTCCACCAGCACCAATGGATTCAACTTCTGATTTCGGTGTGGTAAGTCCATCGCGTGATATGGTGGTATTTGTTGCAATGACACCTGCGATGCCTGATTGTTTGACGATATCTATGATATCATCCAATTGTTCATTGGTGAGATCAGGAGCAATTTTCAGGAGGATGGGTTTTGGTTTGGTGTATTCCGTATTTAATTTTTGTAAATTGGCAAGTATGTGCAGCAATGGTTCCTTTTCTTGTAGAGCTCTCAAACCAGGAGTATTGGGCGAACTCACATTCACCACGAAATAATCCACCACGTCATGCAGTGCACGCATGCATTTCACATAATCACTCAAAGCATCTTCGTTCGGAGTGACTTTGTTTTTGCCAATGTTACCACCAATGATGATGTTGGATTTTCTTTTCTTCAAACGTTCTGCCGCCGCAATTGCACCAGCATTGTTGAAGCCCATGCGATTGATCAATGCTTCATCTTGTGGTAAACGAAATAACCGTGGTTGATCATTTCCAGGTTGTGGAAGCGGAGTGACAGTTCCAATTTCTACAAAACCAAAACCGAGACATTCCAACTCATCAACCCATCGCGCATCTTTATCAAAACCAGCAGCGAGTCCAACCGGATTAGGAAATTGAATTCCGAACAACTGCTTCTGCAACTCTGTCTTTTTCACTTGATACATCGAACGCAAAAGAGATTTTACGCCAGGTATCCGACATAAGGTTTTGAGACATCCCATTGCCGCGTAGTGCGCCTTTTCAGGGGAAAGTAAAAAAAAGAGGGGTTTGATGAAGGTGCGATACATGACAGGAATTTACGTTGCGAAAATACTCACACCTGTATGAACCAATGCGTTCACTTTTTACACCAGACGACACAAAAACTATTCAACAAGTAGGGTTTTATACCGTTGAAAACTCTGTTCATATATGTGAGATGACTCAGGATTAACACGACCATCACAGGAATAGTTTTGAATGGCAGAAATCGTAATCAAAAAAAACACGCATGCTGACGATTTTCGGACGTAAAAAATTATCTACTGAGAGAGCTGCTCACATCTTCTCTCACAATATCATTGAGACTGTCGAGTCGGGTTTTGCCGATGTCGCTGGCTTCATCAATGATTCTCCTGAGTTTGTATCTAGCCCGAACATTCAACCGGACGATTATGGAAAATTCCTGATGATCGTGATTTCCGGTAACTTCTCATATATCACACAATACTTTAGTGAAGGTCAAGACAAGGAAATTATCGACGCTTGTGTGCAGAAGCTTGCACCAGCATTTGGTATGACTCCTGTCGAGTTCGCTTCGAAAGTAAAAGAATATAAGGAGTGTATGTCTCGCGCGAATCATCCTTCCAAAAACATCATCTATGCGATGTCAAAGGGTGTATTCGTAAAATATGGACTCGCTGAATATCAAGAAGAGTATTTCAAATTGATGAAAACCCCTAATCCGATTTTTATCAAAAACCTCGACGACCTCATGAAAAACTTCCTCCTTGATTGGGAGGCGTTCAATGAAAAATACAAAATCGTTTCAGCTGCGGTCTAAGAACGCGGTTTTGAATTATGAATTATGAATTATGAGTTATGAATTATGAGTTATGAATTATGAATTATGAATTATGGAGTAGTGAGTATTGAGAGGGCCAATACACTTCATTTCGTGCATATTCTTAAATCTTGAATCTCCAATCCAACGAACGCCTTGCGCGTAGTGGGTTTTAACACAGAGGACGCTGTGGATGGCACAGGGGACACAGTTTTTATGATCTCGTTGTTATCATGAATTTTTCGGATCACTCAAATTCACTTCAGATATCAATCACACCTCCGCGCATAATTCATAACTTATAATTCATAATTCATAATTCATAATTACTCTTTGTACCCCCGCTCACTCTCCCTCCTCAAATCCTTTTCCTTCGTATCCTGGCGTTTGTCACCCACATTTTTTCCTTTGGCTAACGCAATCTTGAGTTTCGCAAATCCATTTTCATTGATGAAAAGAAGCGTAGGGACAATCGTCACTCCGGCATCCCGAAGCTTTCTGTCAATTTTGCGGAGCTCTATTTTATTCAAGAGGAGCTTTCTTTCGTTGCGCTCTTTGTGTTGACTATATCCTGCATTGCTGTATTGCCCGATGTACATATTGATCACATAGAGTTCTCCATTGCGCATTTTGCAATATGCATCAGCAATATTGGCCTTTGCTGCACGGATACTCTTGATCTCAGATCCGGTCAATACAATCCCCGCAGTAAATTCTTCAGTGAGAAAATACCGAAACGACGCTTTTTTATTTTTGATTTCGACCGTAGCCATTTGTCATCCACAAGGGCCGGCAAAAGTAAGCAATCGTTTTCATTGACCATTTTTGTGATGATACAACTCAATTCGGGGCTTCTTGGGAATTTTTGACACACAACAGCCCATAGAGTGCGTGTAACTTTGTTTGGATGATTCTGGTGAGTTGATCTGCTTGTTCTAAGTGTGTTTTACATCCAGATCATTAGTGCTTTCGTTTGATCTAACTTGATAAAAAGATGTTGATGTTATATGTGATAGGTGCCGTTTTTGCTTTGATCGGCCTCCTCGTGCAAAGTCGTTTGAAATCAAAGTTTCATCGGTATTCGCAGATGAATCTGATGAATGGGATGAGTGGGAGAGAAGTCGCTGAAAAAATGCTCCGCGACAATGGCGTTTTTGATGTGAAAATCATCAGTGTCAATGGCCAACTTTCCGATCATTACAACCCGGGTAACAAAACGGTAAATCTGAGTCATGATGTCTATCACGGCCGCAATGCCGCAGCTGCCGCTGTAGCTGCTCACGAATGTGGTCATGCGGTACAACATCAAGTGGCTTATCCGTTTCTGGGTTTCAGGTCGTCGATGGTTCCTATTGTGAATGTTGCCGGAAGCATCATGCCATGGATACTCATGGCAGGTGTCATGTTGTTGAATAGAATACCGGGATTATTGCTTATCGCCATCATTGCCCAAGCTGCCATCACTTTGTTCACTTTAATTACGCTCCCGGTTGAATTTGACGCGAGCAAAAGGGCTTTGGGCTGGCTTACTTCTTCAGGAACAGTGATCAATAAGGAATACGATGCCGCGAAGGATGCGCTCAAATGGGCAGCTTTGACTTATGTCGTTACTGCACTTGCCGCCATCGCACAACTTCTTTACCTCATCAACAGGTATTCCAGCCGCAGAAACTAAGTTCCATTTTTCAAGAATGTAGTCTGGCATTGGTCTTCTTACATTTGGCCTGACACTTGCAAATCGGTTTGTCAAAACCCTGGCATATGAAAAGACCATTACGTTACTCTGTACTCCTGAATAGTTTGATCTTCTCTCTGATCACTGTGGTCCTTTTCACATCATGTGACGCTACCAAAAAACTCATGCAGGATGCGCAAACCCTCGAAAACGGCGGTTTGCACGCTGAAGCGCTGGATAAATACGCTTTTATTTACAACAACTATTCTAACGCCAATGCGCGTGTCGGGATGAAACGTGTGGCTCAGCAAATTCTCACTTCAAAATCGCAAAAAGCACAAATGATGTGCATGACCGAAAATTATGAAGCGGCATTTGCAGCATATGAAGACGCTATCGCATTTTATAACAATAACTCGAATCTCGAATTGACGCAGAGTGTCAACCTCGGTGAGAGTTATTCGGACTGTAAATCAAAATATATCGACATGCTCTATTCACAAGCCGAAGAAGCAGTGCGAATGGACAACTACGAAAAAGCAAATCAGTTGATTCGGAAAATCTATGCAGTAGACAGAAACAATCAGCGTGCAGGATACCTCGAAATGATGTGTGACATTCTCCCAAATTATAACGCCGGAGTAATTGCATTTGATAAAGAAATGTACCGGGATGCTTATGTTTATTTTGATGAGGTTTGTAAGATTGATGCTGGTTTTAAAGACGCCAGACACCTCAAAGAGGAATGTCTTGTGAAACGCTCCTATTCGCTGGTTTACCGCATTGTGAATAATCATGATGTGGCTGATCTGTTTGAGGAATCACTTGCATCAGAAATCAAAGGGAAATTGTTGAACCAATCAAACCCTTTCATGGAATTGTTGGAAAGGGATCAGATCGATATGATCTTTCAGGAATTGCAGGAAACCATGACACCAGAGTACGAAAGTGAAGGTGGTGCGTCTTCAGGAAAATTGAAAAGAGCCAGATTTATCTTAGCGGGTGAATTGGTGTCACTGGAATACAAAATCACCCCAGAAACCACTTCGAAATGCGATTGTTATGCAACATATAGAATCTATTCCGACAAAGTAAATTGTTTCATGTACTCGCAATCAGCAAGCCTCAATGCTACCTTTAAGTACAAATTGCTCGATGCTGAAACTGGTAAACTGTACAAATCTGATGTACAAAACTTCAGTTTCAATGATGTGGGTAAGCATTATAGTTTATGAGATTCTCAAGAAGATCAGCTTGACTTCACCTACGCTCACCAAAGATCATGATGTAAATCTTTCCAATAAGGTGGAACCAGAAGTGGATTTTCTCCTCACCAAAACAGAAATGTTCGCTGAGATGAATGAATATTTCGCAACAGAATTGGCCAAAACCGTGGCTACCTTCAGGCCATAAAATGTTCGTGTAAGGCAACAATTTTTGGCGAGATCAATTCCGTCTCATTATTCACGATTTCGTGCTGACAATAAGGTCTGCGTTGTTCATCGGTCCATTGTCTTTTTTATGCGCGACTTTACTTCAGGTTCTGATAAACCACTTCGTTTGATCACCCGAAGCGTGCGTAGTTCCTCAGGTGCGGAAACAAGAATTATTTCGTCGCAATCCTCATGCGATCCACTTTCAATAAGGATGGCCGCCTCGCGAATCACATAACGTGTGTCCTGTTGTTGTAACCAAAGATGAAATTTTTGTTTTACGCGTGGATGCACCAATGCATTTAATCTCGCGAGTTCATTTTCATCTGAAAATACCAATTGAGCCAATTTCGTTTTGTCCAAAGAATGATTGGAAAAAATAGCTTCGCCCCAAATGGTTTGCATTTGTTGAATCAGCTCAGGATCTTCATCATAAATCGATTTCGCTACGGAATCTGCATCAAACACGGGGACACCAAGTGATTCAAACACCCGCGCCACAGTGGTTTTTCCGCTGCCTATCCCTCCAGTAAGTCCGATGATTTTTGTCCTGCTCATTCGTTGCGCAATTTAGGACAGTTCGATGATCGTGTGTTGGGATGAAAGACTCCTCCATTTGCATCCAACCGGAACAACGAACGATCTGTTTCAAAAAAAAAACGGCGATATCTCTATCGCCGTTTTTAAACTTATGATTTGGTTACTGAATGGCCATGCTCATGGACAAATTCATTCACCGATTATTTATTGGTCACCACAATTTTCTGAACGATACCATCCTGATCATTCAATCCTTTGATGAAGTAGAAACCAGTACTTAAGCCTTCAATTTCCTGAGAATACATGTTGTCATTGTTCAACGAGAATGACTTCACCACTTGTCCCAATTCATTGTAGATCACAAATGATCCTTCCATGTCCGATTGGATCATGAACTGACCATCGTTTGGATTCGGATAAATGCGAAGGAAAGATTCGTTTGTATCAAACTTCACTGTCGGATCACTGTCATTTTCTGGTTCCATCATACATGCTACAACGGCCACTGATTTTGATCTGTTTGCAGAAGATCCACAAGGCGTGTTAGCCTTCACGGTAATGCTACCTGTGGCACTTCCCCAATTGACAGTAACGGAATTGGTTCCCTGTCCAGATACGATCGTGCAGCCTGCGGGAACAGCCCAAGTGTATGTATTGGTACCCACTTGTGTGGTGCTGAATACAATGCCTGTCTGACCTGCACAAACGGAAGCACTACCTGTAATCGCTGCAGGTGTTCCTGGTTTTCCCGTAAGGGCAAGACATTTTGATGCGCTTGTACCACAACCATTCGTTGCTGTAACACATATACTTCCCGAAACGAAGTTGTTTGGAATGTTCACCACAACAGAATTGCCATTGTTGGTCACTATCGTGCATCCTGCAGGGAGAGTCCAATTGTAGGAAGTAGCTCCTACGGGTGCAGTAATGCTATACGTATAATTTCCTGCACATACTCCTGCTGCCTGACCTGTAATGACACCGGAAATACTTGGAACAGAATAGATGTTCTTTGTCCTTGTAGCCCCAGATCCACAATTGCTTTGTCCTTTCACTGATATTACTCCACTGGTGAAGTTCGCTGGTAATGTTACACTGATCGCCGTTGTGCCTTGACCTGAATTGATCACTGCACCAGCTGGCACAGTCCACAAATAACTTGCAGCACCTGCGAGTACAGGTATACTGTAAGTTTGAGTTGTACCTGCGCAGACACCATATGTTTCACCAACAATAGCTGCAGGTGTGCCAGGAATAGCAAACACAGACATAGATCTGAGTGAGCTTTGTCCAAAACAATTCACCGAACGAACGGAGATTGTTCCTGAACTTGTAAATGATGCACTGAAAGAAACTGTAATCGATGTAGTGCCTTGTCCGCTTACAATCGTAGCCGTTGCTGGAACTGCCCATGTATAAGATGAAGCATTTGTTACCGCACTGATGCTGTAAGTCTGTGTAGTACCTCCGCAAACACTCGCTGCAGGACCACTGATCATACCTGGTATGGATGGATTCGATGTGAATGCAAGCACTGAGCGGCAGAAGTTCGCACTCATACCGCATGAATTCACCGCTTTCACACAGAGATTACCTGTAACATAGGAAGCAGAAAAACTCAAGGTGATAGAGTTGGTAGTAGAGCTTCCAGTGGCGCCATTCGGCAATGTCCAGATGTAGGATGTTGCTCCGGCAATCGGTGTAACACTGAATACATTGCCTGTGCTATTGCGACATACGCCATTAGGACCGGCAATTGCGGTTGGCGCTGCTGGAGGCATACCTCCCAAATTCGCTACACTCGCACTTGCATTGGCTACGCAGCCATTGCCATCGGTCACGATTACTGAATATGCACCCGCTGCCAATGCTGAAATATCTTCTGTAGTCGCACCATTGCTCCAGTTGTATGTCACCGGATTGGTGGCATTGGAAACAGTGAGGTTAATAGAGCCATTGTTGATACCTGCACAAGGTGCATCCGTTGCAACAGCAGATGCTGATATGAAGCAACATCCTTCGTCTATCACAGCATCGCAATTGTCGTCATAACCATTGCAAACTTCCAATGCTGTTGGATTTACATTGATGTTGTTATCATCACAATCATCGTTGTTGGTGACATATCCTGATGGAGGATTGTTGGTGAGTGTAGATACTGCCGGATTACCGAATCCGTCGTTATCTGCATCTTCATAATACCAGGTAGGTAGTATTGAATTCACTGTTACGGTGAATGTGCACGTCGAAGCATTGCCACAATTGTCTGTGGCAGGAGTGTAACTGTTGTAACTCCAACAGGAACTCAGAACCAGAAGGATGAGTAGATGTAACAGTAACATCGGTACAGTCATCTATTGCTGTAGGTGTATAATTCACTGTTGCAGTATTCGACAACAAATTCGCTGTTACTGTGATATTCGCAGGACATGTGATGGTCGGTGCGGTGTCATCCATGAGATTGACAATTTGTTGGAAGAAAGAAACAACTGCAGCACCTCTGTATGCAATGATGGTGCGAAGTACGCGACCTGCGCATCCACCACTCAATACCATATGCTCTACAGAAATTTCTTCATCACCGCATGCGTTGAGAAGAATTGGATTTTCCAACAAAAACAAATCCGCCGTACAAGCCACAGATATTTCGTCAGGGAAAGTATTGTCAAATGCTGCATCATCTCCTAAACCGTTTCCGACACAATCTTCATTCACACCATTACCACAAACATCAGTTGCTCCCGGATGAATGTTCGGATCTTGATCATCACAATCTCCATTACATGTGGTATAACCATCACCATCTGTGTCGAATCCTTCGTCTATGGATAGGTCGCAGTCATCATTGATGTTGTTGCAAATTTCTGTAGCTCCAGGATGAACATTTGGATTCGAGTCATTGCAATCGCCTTCACAAGTGGTATAACCATCTCCGTCGGTGTCAAAACCTTCGTCGATCGACGAATCGCAGTCATTGTCAACATTGTCGCACAATTCAGTTACTCCAGGATGAATCGCATTGTTGTTGTCATTGCAATCGCCATTGCATATGGTATATCCGTCGTTGTCCACATCAAAGCCTTCATCAATTTGTGCATTGCAATTGTCATCATATCCGTTGCAAACTTCCTGCGCACTCGGATTTACCCATGGATAACTATCGTTGCAATCTCCGTTACATGTGGTGAAACCATCTCCATCATTGTCAAAACCTTCATCCGTAGTTTGATCACAGTTGTCGTCTATCGCATTGCAAATTTCTGTTGCCTCTGGATACACATTTGGGTTTGAATCGTCGCAGTCACCTCCTGTGGTAATCATTCCTGGTGAACCGCCATAACAACTGAGATAACCATTCAGATCATCACCAAAGCCATCACCATCCAAATCGTATAACCAAAGCAACACAGGCATAAATTCTACATAGATGCTGGCAAGGGCCTGGCATCCATTGGCATCATCGACAATAACGGAATAACTGCCTGTTTCAAGCGCATAGATGAAGGAAGTTGTTTCACCTGTAGACCACAGGTATTGTGTTCCTGCAGAGGCAGTAAGCATAATGGCTTCACCTTCACAAGCAATGGTTTCTCCATTACCCGGAGTGATGGTAGCTGTAAATAATGGGTTGTCGATCGGAGTGATTTCTAATCCAAAAGTTCCGGTGGTGGTGCTATAACCTTCTACTACCAAGTAGTAAACGGTATTAGGTAGAATCGCAACCTTCAGCGATGCGCGTGTAGTTGCGCAGTATGGACCATTGTCGTCATTGACAGCGATTTGTGTTCCAGTAGCATCAAGTAAGTGCAGATAAGTATCGAATGTACTTCCAGTACAAGTGGAAATTTTTAAACTATCGGCACATGGTCCGGTTGTAAATCTGAAAAAGACATCAGGCGAAGCTTGTGCATTGGCTCCGGTATAGTTGCTGGTATAACCACTGCCTGCAGCCGTAGAAAGTGTTGTGGTATAAGGCAATGTGATATTGATCGGATCGATAAAAGTGTTTCCTGCCGGACCAGTAACAACTACAGTAAGAACATTGGAATAAGCTGGTGTACATGTGCTGTATCTGCTCATGTATCTAACCAATACCGTTCCCGCCGGTAGGGTAAATGAAGAGGATAACTGAGTTGCTCCTGCGATATCAGTGTACGTCACACCTCCATCCGTGCTCATCTGCCAATTGAAAATATCACCACTCAATCCGGTGGATGTAAACGTTCCCGCCTGGCCACCGACCATGGTTGTCGGACCTGAAGCAACACCCGCGTAAGCGGTTAAACAAGTTGCTGTCACTGTGAGAACATTGGAATAGGCGTCTATACAGTTGTCGGATGAAATTTTCGCACGAACGAGATAATCACCGGCAGCTGTAAAGCCAACAATTCCAGATGCGGTTGTCTGACCTGAAACATCTGCATATGCGCCTGCCGGACTCACTGCACTTTGCCACTGGATATTCGTACCGGTGTGTCCACTCAAAGAATACACTTCAGGGAAGCCAACGTCTTGTGTCAAAGGACCAGTGATGGTTCCTCCGACATTGGGAACAGTACAATCTGGTGCGATTTCAATGACTACATCATCGACCATTAAATTGTACATATCCGCCAAACTGTTGATGTGGAATCCAATATAATAAATGCCACTTGTGCTTGGTGAGAATACAGAAGAAACACCTGATGCATAAGTGGTATTGATAATGTTTGTATTGGCAAAAATGTTACTTGCATTCATGCCTGCAGCACTCGGGGATGTTCCCCATTTCACTTCCAAACGCTCTGGATACGTGGCCGACTGCGCTCTATACCAGAAATTCACCCGATAAGATGTTCCAGCCTGCATTTCCAATGGTGCTGAGAAGAACCAATCATCAGCGGCGTTGGTGACGTTGTATCCATAGAACATCGCGTTAGGCGCTGACCTTGGACTTGAGGTGGAATTGTTCCAGGTATTGGCATCGCCATTCACGTTTTGAACCGACCAGCCACAAGGCATTCCTACTGAACCATCAAAATTTTCGGTGTGTGGATAGGTGGTCACTGTGGGGTCAGTGTATCCGATATAAACCGAATTTGAAGGTGTCATACTTTCACAATAAACCAAACACCGGAAATAGGTAGATTGTGTTACCGATGGATTGTAAACCTGACTATTTGCACCTGTAATATTTATCCATAGGTCATTGTCTGCTGAACTTTGCCATTGATAGGCCTGACCAGAACCGAAAGTGATACCACTCAAACTTAGAGAAATTGTTGTTGGCGCTGTGCAGAATGAAGAAGGAGATGCAACAATCGTAGCAACTGCTGGCGGCTCAGTACAAGGAACCGGATTGGCCAATTGCAAAGCTGAAAATGCATTCACACGACCATATCCCAATTCGGTGCTCCATGTTCCATTTGGTTGACCGGTAACTGATGCATTGTAGGTATATCCTCCCACTTTATCACAAGTGGATTCAAGAATTTGTCGCGCTTGTGTTTGTGTGAGAGAAGGGTTCAATGCGAGTATCAAAGCCATCACACCAGCGGTATTCGGACATGCAGATGAAGTACCATTAAATGTTGGTGCATAATCGCCAGTTGAATAACCAGCACTTCCGGAAATATCTGTAGTGTGAATTTTTACACCTGGAGCAGCGACATCCACATTGGTGCCGTAGTTGGAACCCCACCATGTTTCACCATCACATGAAGTTGTGCTTTTACGTTGATTGCACATGCTCATCGCAGCAACAGAAATTACATTGGTCAATGTTCCAGGATAAGAAACAGCACCATTGTCATTACCAGCGGCGAAAATGACCACCGCTCCTAAACCTCCACGACCTTGTGTTACAGCTCTCGTAATTGGATCATTGATCAATGAAGATGAACTTCCGCCACCCCATGAATTACTCAATACATCCGCATCACCCTGATTCCATGCCCAATCTATCGAAGTGCCGATCCATGCATTCGAGGTAACCCATGATGTACCTGAACCATATGCAATTCTGACTGGAACAATTTTGCTGTTGTAAGCAATACCTGCAACACCAAGGTTGTTGTTACCTACTGCCGCAACGATACCAGCGCAGGCTGTTCCATGAGCGTCGTCGCCTTGAGGAGCACCACCGCTACCTTGTAATGTGCCATCATAACCAGCGAGAATATTCGCAGCCAAATCTGGATGCACAAGATCGACACCTTCGTCGATGATCGCAACTTTGGTTGCGGCATTGCCTGTCGTCATTCCCCATGCGCTGAATATTTTCATATCCGCTCCAACAGTTCCGTTGTATTGGATCGATGTACCAGTATTGTTCAATGCCCACTGATAACCCAACAATGGATCATTGGTGTTGAATTTTTTAAGTAACAATAAAAAGTCTGGCTCCGCATATTCAAAACTTTGTGAAGCAGCGAAAAGATTCGCCATGTCCAATGCATTGCCATTTGAATTTTTGTTGACTTTAATGAAATAAACCAGTGGATCATATTCGTACTTAGATTCGATGTCACACTGATTGGATTGCACCATGGCTTGAAGTTTCGACAAGCCTGAAGGTGACTTCAATTTTACCGCAAAACGATCCTGGATCCCTTGAAGTGTACCATCCTGATAAACCAAAAACGGATTGGCATACACCACTTCATCCATGGATTGAAGATTTGACAAAACCTCGAGAATTTCTGATTCGGTCAGTCCAGGTTGTAATTCTGCCATGGTCACTTTAGGTGAAGGCAAAATCATCTCTTTGGTTACTGGCTTAATTTCTTTCATCTTTCCCAGTATCCTGTTCTGTTCAGAAACAGGCACATCGGTTCTGAATGCCACCAGAATTTTTTGTTTCGACAACTCATAATAGGCTTTGCCCTGAGGTGTATTCGAATAGTACTTTTGGGATTGGCCAAAGCCTTGTTGTGCCGGACCAAAAAGCGCCATGATTACAAAAATCATGGCCATCATGAGACGGTTAAAGTTGAATGACTTCATTTGGTTTGATTGGGTTATCTGTTTGATCATTTATTGCGGTTTGAAAAAATGTTCGCCACGCGATTTGTAAACCCAGGACGTTGGAATGTCTTGGGGACAAAGGAAATCTTGTAATTTTCCAAGAGAGCGACATCAAGGTTAATTGGTTTCTGAGGTTAAAACCTCCGAAAGGCCTATGTTTAAAGTATTGCAGGTAAATTAGTTGGCAAATTGCCTCGACGAATTTAACAAATTCTGTCATTCCACAAAAAAAGAATTGGATGAACCGTTCATCACATTTTTCTTCCATATGAATTTAGCCGGGCTGCGTTTGTCTATGGTTCGTTGTCTCACAAGAAATCTTACCCCATGAAAACAATACTACTCTCTTTTTTATCAATCGTCATTGCTCATTCCGTGATTTCACAAAATCTTCCTTACACAACAGGTTTCGACAATGCCACCGAGCAATCCGGATGGACATACTATCAAGTAGGTGATGCAGGTTCATCAGAATGGGGCATGACTGGTGGTGGTTTTTCCGCTCCAAATGCGCTACATCATGACTACAATGTTGGAGGAGCGCAGGACGATATCGTGATCGACTGGATGGTTTCTCCGCCACTCAATTTTACGGGACCTGTAGCGATTTCGTTGATGGCAAGTGAATCTGGTTTCAGCACACCAACGACAGACAATTGCGAGGTGTATATCGGCACAGGAAGCCAGAATCCGGAATCGGGCACATATGTGCTCGTTGGCAATCTATCTTTTATTTCCCCTCAATTCACCTGGATTGATACGACGTTTTATTCTGAGATCACTGGTGCCAATTGTTATTTAGCGTTCAGGTATAAAACCGTTGGCGCAGCATGGTGTACTTATTCCATAGATGATGTTTCGATCACATTACAGGATCCGAATTCTGTGAGCAACATGAATGCTGACGAGAATGCATTTTATGGTTATCCAAATCCGGCTCATGAAAGTGTGCAGATTTCCTTGCCTGAAAACTCCGGACCTTATCAATTGTCCATCATTTCCTCAACTGGTCAGACCATACGTGAGGATGTATTGACGGGTCTTCAACAAGAATGTCTCGAAATCACCGGAATTCCAACTGGTTTGTATTATTTGCGTCTGAGAAATTCCGCTGGAAGAGAATGGACAGATCGTCTTTTCATCAAATCATAGGGGAGAGGTCGGACTGTTGGTTTATTGTATGATCTGGAGTGAAAGTTCACTTTGGAGTGATGAGTTGTGCTTCAATATTGATTTGATATTGGCTATCATTTTGATGAATGTGTAAATTTTGAATGTGTAAAAATTTTGAAAGTTTACACATTCAAAATTTACACATTGCATTTTTTAGTCGCGTTTTGGAAGGCCATTTTGATTTCGGACGAATCGACAGAAGATTTTGTAGCAGATGAAAATGTTGTAATTCAACTTCCTGACTACCATCCGTTCGGGATGGGAATGCCTGGACGCTCTTGCAGCGCCGAAAGTGGCTACAGGTATGGGTTTAATAGTCAAGAAATAGAAACCGAAATCACCGGATCTGCTTCCCACAACTGCGCTGAGTTTTGGATGTATGATACGAGAATTGGAAGGAGGTGGAATTTAGATCCAGTTGTAAAATTCTATGAATCACCATTCGCTACTTTTTCAGGTAATCCAATTAAGCTAAATGATCCTAGTGGTGATAACGCAACCGATCCTTCTACTCATGTTGATGATGAAGGAAATGTAATAGCAAAATACGATGATGGTGATGATGGTGTATACGTACATAAAGATGGTACCACTAGAGAAATGATTGACCAACGAAGGGAAGGTTGTGATGAAATGTGTTCCAATCCTAATACAGATGGCGGAGGGACATATATTGGCAAATTGGGTGGAGATATCCACATGGATTGGGTGGGCATGTATTCTAATAAATTAGCAAACAGCACCAATCAAACTCTAAGTAAAGATTTCACATTTGGAGATTGGTATGAAAATGTCAAAAAGGGGGGAGATTGGGATTTGAAAGATAATACCGAGACGATTTGGGGTGTTGCTTGGTCATATGATAAGGAACGAAAGGACGATAATGGTAATCCGATTTTCACTCGTTTTATTTCTCAAAATATCAGCTTTTTCAATGCTGCTGACTTTGGTAATTATCATGCAGGCTTTACCGGATCTATGTTTGGTGTTCCCGTTGTTTTCCAAAAAATTGGTGCGGGTTTGGTAGAAGAATTAAAAGACATCACGAATGGTGACTTTGAGGACGCTTGGCGACAGTATACAGAAAATTTATGGTTTTGGGAAAGGTCGTCATTATTCGACAATCCCAGAGATTATTGGTACAATACTAAAGGCATGGCTGATGGCATTTTTATGAAAAAAGAGTTAAATTTGGGTCCGGGAAGTCAAATCGACGTCGTTAAAGTGAAATAAAATGAGCACGAGAGGAATCGAAATTTATTGTTTATTTATATCGATATTGACTGTTGGTTGTGACGACCGCGAAGATTGGGAGCAGCTGAAAACCTTAAGTCCAGCAAATGGAGTTTATATTGAAAGGTTTTATAAGAGTTTCGGCGTTTATGGTGGTAGTTGTGAAAAATATTATGTAACGGATTCA
Organism: Flavobacteriales bacterium; assembly: GCA_016722445.1. Taxonomy (GTDB): domain Bacteria; phylum Bacteroidota; class Bacteroidia; order Flavobacteriales_D; family Sanyastnellaceae; genus JAIBBG01. The sequence goes on from JADKIZ010000041.1 coordinate 102,109, forward strand.
TCTACTTATCGCTTTCATGTTGGCAATTCGGACGATAATAGTTATGTGTTGTTTAATGTAGTAGGTTCTACTTTATACGTTAAGAAATATTCGGATTTTGGGACTGGTTTTTTATGTATACAAGAAGACACTTTTGAGCTTGAAAAATGATATTTATTGTGGTTATACTGTCACTGATTGTGGTCATTTCGTCGACTAAATTTTTATCGGATTAACATGCTAAATCGCACATGATTGTTAATACGTTACAATGTAACCCCACAGCCAACTACATCTTGATTCAAAGATAGAAAATTCTTATAGGATTATTTCTCCCAGTTCTGCGGGAAAAGTGTATAGTATTGTGACGGCTTCATGTGTTCGACTTTTTCAAACACGTCTTCAATCCAGGCCTTTGGATTTACGCCATGAAGTCGACAGGTGATGAAGAATGAATAAAAACATGCTGAGCGTTCTGCACTTTCATCTGATCCTGCAAAGAGATAGTTTTTACGAACGATAACCATCAAACGAATGCTTCGCTCTACCGGGTTGCCATCCGTTGCTGTAATGCAAAATTGTAATATAATATTTCTTTTCCGGAGTTCCAATCCATTCTATCGCACAAGTTCATTGAAGAATGGCACAACGACTTTCAGTCGCTATTTGAACCTGTCTTCAATCTTGAAATCTTGATATTTTTAATCGACCAAACAATTGGTTTCAACCTTTGATGATTTCAAATATTGTTCAACTATCCGTTCGGGATGGTGATGCCGGGCCGGTCATATTCCTCGCAAACGGCCTACAGGTTTGGATTTAATGGGATAGAAGAAACAATAGAGGTGAAATCTTATAGCAGTGAGTATCGCGAATTAGATGTGCGGATTGGTCGCTGGTGGAGCTGTGACCCATTGGCTAAGAATTTTGGTCATTTAAGCCCATATTGTTCGCACAACAATAATCCAATTCTTTGCGAAGACAGAGAAGGTAATTTTGGAAAACCAGCTAACGGACCACGATTACCAGTTCACTACATGACAGGTAGGCGTGGCTTTATGTCGTCGAGGAATAGACTTAAAGATGGAAGTCTGAAACCTCCTAGGGGTTATAATGGGATGCAACCTAATAACGATTATGAGAAAATGTTAGCAGTTCCACCTGATGCGCACTATCCCGATGCGCATCATGTAAGGTTTTTTGAACAACCTTTAAAATTCGAACAAGGTAGGCCAGATGAAGGAACCACAAAAATCAATACATCAACTAGTTCCGAAATCACTTCGGTAAGAGTAATCATGGAGGTAATGGGTGATATCAGTGAATATAACTTAAAACTTAGTGCTGTTCGCACATACTATCAAGAGATGGCAGCTTCATATAGTTCCGGCGGATCATTCATGGGTTATGCAGTTATGTATAGTGAGCTTCGCGACTTTGACGTGTATGGAGTTGACGTTGATGAATTCTATCGTCTTCAGGAAATATGGGAATCTAAATTCACTGAACTATACGCAAAAAAATTAGATGCTGAATTGTTTGAGCGAGCAACCAATACCAAAATTCAATCCATTGAAAAGGGTGAAATTGTTGATCTTAAAGTTTCAACTCAAGATAAGCAAAATGAGTTTACTCATTTGCCTGCATTCATTATTGACAGAATGGTTGACGAAGTGCAATCAGAAATTGGACCTTCACCATTGAAGCAAGTTTCTGATCAACTTGAAAGTTCCACTATCACAAAAGGTTTGTAGATTTGTAAAATGGGTCGAATATTGCTCCTACTGGTATTTCAATTCATTAATTTTAGTTTTATGGGTCAGAACTGGATATCACAATTGAATGAGGTCGAAATTCTACAATTCTTCCAAATATTCGGGAGTGAAAACAAAATGTTACAAAATGAATGGTATGTTGATTTTCAATTGGGACACGATATTAAAGAACAAAAAATAGATTATTTGGAATATGAGCATTCCAATTTGGGCACTTTTGCATTGAACGCAATAGGTGAAATTCTTCAATTAAATGATGATTCACGTGCTTCAGAATATTATTTGAAAAGCATAGCAAATGATAGCTTAAAGGTGAACTACCGCCCTATTCTTAATCTGATCTTAATAAAAAATTTTGAGGAATATGATAATGAAAAATTAAAGACTCAAATTTATGATTTGTTGGAATCCTTTCCGAATCGAAGTATTTTGATTTTTGAATCAATACTGCTTTTATTACAGGAATGCAAAGATATAGAGGCAGCTCAAAACATCTTCATAAGAAAGATAGATCTTCTCCGTCAAACTCCTGATTTAATGAATTTCTTGAGGGCTTCATTGAATTATTCGAAGTGTAACCTCCCCCAAAATTTGGACAGTTTAAAAGTAGATTTTTTTACCTTTAAACACCAAAAAAATGAAGAAATCAAAGTTTACCGAGACGCAGATTGTTGCTGCGTTGAAAGAGTATGAGTCCGCAAGTCAGTGCAGACATCTGTCGAGAGCTTGGAGTGAACAAGCAAACCTTTTATAATTGAATAAGAAGTACAGTGGCATGGAGACGGTGACCTGCAGCGGCTAGCCGTGAACTGGAACAGAAGCATGCACAACTTCAGAAGATGTATGCGGATCTTGCCATGGACAACAAGGTTCTCAAAGATTTGCTTACAAAAAAAGTTCTAAAGCCTCTGCGAGCGCAAAGACAGAGTTGACTATGTCCGCATTGAACACGGTTATAGTCTGCACGGGCTTGTAAATTAACCAACCTGTCTCGGTCGACGTACTATTATGTTTCCACCAGGGACGATACTGGAGGTGATTGAAAAACTGCGGGAACTGGCAGAAAGAAACCAATGGAAGGTCAGGATAAGTTCTTTCACCGCATCCGTAATCAGGCATTAAATGGAATCACAAACGAATTGAACGGGTA